>JBAQLH010000043.1:0-22966 GCA_049301715.1 Anaerolineaceae bacterium | reverse complement strand
GCTGTGTAGCGGAAATCGCAGCCTCCGTTTCCGTGCCGGTCATCGGTACCGGCGGGATAAGCAGCGGGATAGACGCCGTCGAAATGCTCATGGCAGGGGCTGCTCTGGTTGGGATCGGTTCGGCAGTTTGGAAAGATGGACCTTGCGTGTTTCAACGCGTTGCTGATGAAATGCGGGATTTTATGAAGCAGACAGAAACAAGCACCCTCGCTGAACTGCGCGGAAGGGCACTGCGATGAACCCAAATGGTCTTTTCACTGTCTATAGCGTGGCGGAAGTGTGCCAGGAGAACGCTCGCACCAAGACCTTGCTCTTTGCCAACCCGCTGGAAGGGGCACAACCCGGGCAGTACGTCATGGCTTGGCTGCCAGGAGTGGGCGAAAAACCTTTCAGCATCAGTAATGCGGACCCGCTGGCGCTGACTGTGGCGGATGTCGGCCCGGTCAGCCATGCCCTCAGCCAGCTTGGCAGAAGCGACCAGGTCTGGATAAGAGGACCGCTCGGGCACGGTTTTGAACTGATCGACCGCTTTCACTTGCTGGTGGGCGGTGGATATGGCGCAGCACCCTTACATTTTTTGGCTAGAATGGCGCTCCAACAGGGTCATAAAGTCGGGATCTGCCTGGGCGCCAAAACTAAGGAAGACCTGATCATGGTTGAGGCTTTCGAACAAATGGGCTGCCCGGTCTATCTTGCCACCGAAGACGGCAGTGCCGGGGTGAAAGGATTGGTAACGGCCGCATTGGAAACAGCCTTCTGGGAACTGCAGCCCAGGGTGCTCTATGCCTGCGGCCCAACGGGTATGCTCATGGCGGTGGCAAAGTACAGCAGGCGCCGATTTGTGCCGGCAGAACTCTCATTCGAGGCTTTGATTCGCTGCGGGGTGGGCTTATGCGGTTCGTGTGAACTGCCAGAGGATCTCTGCCGGATGCTCGGGCTCCCGGGTGGTTTTTTGGTCTGCCACGACGGGCCGGTTTGTACCCTGGGGTGATTGTCAGTGCTCCCCCGAGAGGCGAAAGATCTTTCCTATTGTGAAACATAATTACCAACCAAGGCAAGATGCTTCATTGCATTCAGCGCGATGATAGAACGCCGGACTTTTCGTTTCACTTAGAATGCCCCCATTTATTCCCTCTTATTTCTTAGTGCGAAAATGGGAGGAAAACTATCGCCAGGTCTCTGTGTGCAATCCCAAAACCGGACGCAATCAAAATCTGCCAATCTGGCATATTTTAAGACTAAAACCAACACGTACACCTTTCTTTGCAGTAAAATTAACAGGTCGTTCTGTGCCACTTTTTCGTCGAAAGGAGTACGAAGGAAAGAAGAAAGACCTAATTCCCGCCAAGTTTTTTATCATACGTCACACATTAAACAGGAGAAAAGATGAATAAACGAATTATTTGGTTATTAAGTGTCTTATTAATCCTCACTATGGCTCTTTCAGCTTGTGCCAAAACACCAACTGAAACAGTTGTCGATTGCCGCGCACAAACCACGGCTGAATCCGTAGGCAACTACCAGGTGCCTGCCCCCATCGAAGGCTGCTACAACGTCGCCTTTGTGTACGTTGGACCGCATGATGACGGCGGCTGGTCGCAGTCCCACGATGTTGGCCGTCAATATGTTGAAAACACCCTGGAAGGTGTTCACACCGCTTACGTCGAGAACGTGGCGGAAGGCACCGATGCCGAGCAGGTGACCCGCTCCCTGGCTCGCAAGGGCTTTGATGTCATCTTCACCACCTCTTTCGGCTTCATGGACGCTTCCGAGGTCGTAGCTGGTGAGTTCCCGGATGTAGATATTATCCACATCAGCGGCTATAAAGCCAACGGCGAAAATTTTGGCAACCTGATGGGTGCCATGGAAGATATCAAGTACCTCGCTGGTATGCTGGCTGGCTCCCGCGCAAAACTCGATGGCAACCCCAAATTGGGTTACATGGCCACCTTCCCCATCCCTGAGGAACTTCGCCTGGGTAACGCCTTTGCCTTGGGTGTTCAGAAAACCTGCCCCGAATGCACTATTGATGTACGTTTCATCAATACCTGGCACGATCCCATCCTGGAGCAGGAAGGTGCCGGCTCCCTGTTTGATGCTGGCGCTCAGGTCGTGATGACCGGTGCGGATACCCCCGCTCCCGCCCTGGTTGCTCCCGAAGGCAAATGGGGCATCACTTATGATTATTCCGGAAACTGCACCTTGGATACCTGCCTGACCTCCATGTACTGGAATTGGGGCGTCATCTACGCCGATATCGTGTCGAAATCCGAGGCTGGCACATGGACAGGCGGCTGGGAGTACTTTGATGCCGATTCCGGCGGCTTGGGTCTGTACGGCTTTATGGAAGGCGAAGAATTAATGCCCGGTTTGAAGGATCTGCCCGCAGAAGACCTACAACTGGTTCGCGACACGCTCGATAAGATGCTCAAGGGCGAATTTACCCGCTTTGACGTTTTCAAGGGCCCCATTACCGACAACCAAGGTAACATCATTCTGGCAGAGGGTGAAAGTCTGGAACAACTTGACCTGGACGGTTTCCCAGGAGCTGAAGCTCAATGCAAGACCTGCATGTATTGGTGGAATGAAAATATCACCGCAAAACTACCCGCATTAGACTAATCACAGTAACCCCAGGAGATGACCTAAAAATCGTCTCCTGGTTTTTATATTGTCTTTTTCCGCAGAAAGGCTTGGACCCAGCCATCTGTAGGGTGCAAGCCAGTTATAGAGAAAATTAAATGAATCCAACTCCCAAAGAGAATACTAATGTAGTGGAAATGCACGATATCGTCCTGCGCTTTCCGGGGGTGCTTGCCAACGATCATGTCAATTTCACCCTCAAACGGGGAGAAATTCACGCTTTATTGGGGGAAAATGGCGCCGGCAAAAGCACTCTGATGAACATTCTGGCAGGGCTTTACAAGCCCGAGTCTGGCACCATTACCATTAATGGTCAACAGGCGGTCCTCAACTCCCCCAAGGATGCCATTGCCAGGGGCATCGGCATGGTGCATCAGCACTTCATGCTGGTGCCAACCCAGACTGTAACCGAGAATATCCTGCTTGGGCTCAATGAACCCCGGTTCCTGATGCGTTTACCCAAATACGACAGGAAAGTTGAAAATTTGGCAGAGACCTACAGCCTTAAAGTGGAGCCTACCGCCAAAATCTGGCAGCTTTCGGTGGGCGAGCAGCAGCGTGTTGAAATCCTCAAATCGCTCTACCGCGGCGCACAAATCCTAATCCTGGATGAACCCACCGCTGTGCTGGCTCCGCAAGAGATTCAGGAGCTGATGAGTACCATGAAGATCATGGTGGACCAGGGCAAGTCAATCGTCTTCATCAGCCACAAACTTAACGAGGTTACCCAGGTAGCTGACCGCGTAACCGTTTTGCGCAAGGGCAGGGTCACTGCAGACGGGATCGATCTGGCTGGAGTGACCAAGGAAATGCTGGCTGAACTGATGGTCGGCCGCAAGGTGATCTTCCAGGTTGAGAAAAAATTTCATACTCCCGGTGAGGTGGTTCTGGACGTGCAGAATGTCTCCGCGCTCAATAACCGCGGCTTGCCTGCCCTGAAAAACATTTCTCTGCAAGTTCGCCAAGGGGAGATATTGGGCATCGCCGGCATCGCCGGAAATGGTCAAAGTGAATTGGCAGAAGTGATCACCGGACTGCGGGAGTGCCAGGGCAAGATCATCATCAACGGAAGCGATGTTGCCAATCAGTCCCCCAAGTGCGCCATTGATCAGGGCACTGCCCACATCCCGGAAGACCGCACTGGCGTTGGGACAGCGCCAAACATGGCCATCACAGGCAACTTGATCATGAAATCCTACGATCATTCCCCAATCAGCGACCATTGGCGTATCAGTTACACCGCTGCGCGTGACTTTGCCAGCAATCTGAAAGAAAAATACGACATCCAGGCACCCAGCATTGCCACATCTGTCAGTAAACTTTCTGGTGGCAACCTGCAAAAGGTCATCCTGGCACGGGAAATCTCGAGCGGACCTAGCCTGATCATTGCCATGCAGCCCACGCGCGGGCTGGATGTAGGCGCAATTGAAGGCATTCAGAAGCTGCTGCTGGACCAGCGCGACAATAATGCCGCCATCCTACTTATCTCAGAGGAATTGGACGAACTGCTGGAACTCAGTGACCGTATTGCTATAATCTACGAGGGCGAAGTAGCAGGTGAGTTCGAATCAGCCCAGGCAGATTTAAATGCCCTCGGTCTAATGATGACTGGCGTCCTGAGGAGGCAAGCATGAAATTGCCTTTTCGTCTGCAAGTAGAAAAACGCACCGAAGATGCCCCCAAGTGGATGCCACTGGCGACCTCACTGGGTGCTGTAGTCGTGGCATTCCTGATCAGCGGCATCGTCCTGGCAATCATTGGTGGTGACCCGATCAATACTTTCCGTTACTTCTTTAATGCCGCTTTTGGCAGTTGGGGTGCCATCTCCGATGTAATCGTTAAAGCCACTCCGCTCTTGCTGATCGGACTGGGCTGCGGGCTGGCTTTTAGGGCAAAACTATGGAATATCGGCGCGGAAGGACAGTTCTATATTGGTGCCTTTTGTTCCAGCCTGGTAGTTCTGGTACCCCTGGTACCGCTGGATACAACCCCAAAGTTCGTCGTCTTGCTTCTAATGGCACTGATGGGCATGTTAGGGGGCGCCCTGTACGGCTTTATCCCCGGCATACTCAAAGCCAAGTACAACGTCAGCGAGATTATCTCCACCCTGATGCTCAACTATGTGGCGGTCTACTGGAACAACTATTGGATCTTTGGCAAATACAGCGAATCCGGCTTCCAGATGACCCCGATGTTCGATAAAGTGGCTTGGCTGCCCCGTCTGGCAGACCTGGCTAAAAAATACCCGGCTTTCTCCGGCATCACCTTGCACCTTGGCGTGGTGTTTGGGCTGGTGGCAGCCGTGATTATCTGGCTGATTGTCAACCGCAGCCGTTGGGGCTACGAAATCAGTTTGATTGGTGACAACCCCAAAGCCGCCAAGTATGCCGGAATCAATATCAGCAGAAATATTGTTCTGGTGATGATGGTTTCTGGGGCATTGGCAGGGCTGGCAGGTATGTCCGAAGTCACCGGCGTGGTGCACCGCCTGCAAGAGCGCATTTCCACTAATTACGGTTTTTCCGGCGTCATCGTGGCATGGCTGGCAAAATTGAATCCCTTTGCCACCATCCTGGTCTCATTCCTGTTTGGTGCCCTGATTGTGGCGGGGCGCGAAATTCAGCCTTCCGGCCTGTCCTTCTTCATTCAGGGTACCATCCTTTTCCTGGTGATCAGCAGTGATGTTCTGCTGCGTTACAATATCCGCTTTATTCGCACATCTGAGGAGTCAGCATGAATTTTGATGTCATTCTTCGATCGGGACTCTCTACCGGCACCATCTTGATCTTCGCCGCTGTTGGTGAGATCCTGGCGGAATTGTCGGGTGTTATGAATCTTGGGGTAGAAGGCATGATGCTGCTTGGTGCGATGGCAGCCTTCAAAACCTCCCTGGCAACAGGCAACCCCTGGTTGGGGTTGCTGGCCGGCATTGCTGCCGGTGGCATCCTCAGCCTGGCCCATGCTCTGGTAACCATCCATTTTCAAGCCGACCAGGTGGTCAGCGGCCTTTCGCTCACCTTCCTGGGCACTGGGCTGGCATTGGTATTGGGGGAAGGTCTGACCGGGCAGAATGCACCGCTCATTCCAAATGCCACCATTCCTCTGCTCTCGAAAATCCCCTACATTGGACCGATCTTTTTCGAGGATATGAACCTGCTGGTGTATATCGGGTATCTCTTCATTCCCCTGGCGTGGTGGTTCGTCAACAAGACCCGCCCGGGGATGCACTTGCGGGCAGTTGGTGAAAAACCTTCTGCCGCCGATACACTGGGGATCAATGTCTACGGTGTGCGCTATTTATATGTGTTTATTGGGGGATGTCTGGCTGGGCTAGCTGGCGCCACCATTAGCATTGCTGTTTCCCCCGGCTGGTATTCCAATCTGACCACCTCCGGGCAGGGTTGGATTGCTGTGGCGCTGGTGATTTTCGCCCAATGGAACCCTCTGAGGGCAGCCTTGGGCGGCTATCTGTTTGGCATGCTGCGGCGCTTTATGCTTGACCTGCAAGGACCAATGCTGCTGTTTGGTTTGAAGAACCCCTTCTTTTACGACCATAACCTGGTGTTCTTCCTGCAAATGACCCCCTTCATCTTGACCATTATTGCCCTGGTTTGGGGATCAGCTTCCGCCAAACGCAAGCGCTTGGGTGCACCTGGAGCGTTAGGTGTTCCTTATATCCGGGGGGAGCGTGGGCTGTAGCAGGGGGCTGTCCGCCTTGATCGCACTAAAAAAATCAGTTGAGTTACATTGAGCGGGAGTCGATCTCTGAGCAGCAAAGCATCTTCTGTCTGATAATAAAGCAAGATTCTTCACTTCGTTTAGAATGGCAACCTCTCTACACATGCCATCCAGCCGTCTTAAGCCATCCGTGCTCTCGTAATGCAATCTGCCACTTCTTGATATAATACCTTTCGCGATGCATTCTCATCAAATAAAATCGCTTGCCAAGGGAGAAAAATGTTTTCAACAATTCAAGAAGCTCTTGATTACATTGAAGCTCAGCAGATAGATCTCGTTGACCTGCTTTACTGTGACTTATGGGGGCACCTGCACCACCTCACCCTCACCGCCCGGGAATTCTCTTCCAAAACCATGACCGAAGGTGTCGGCTTTGACGGCTCCAGCGTTGGCTTTAAGCATGTCCAGGCCGGCGATATGGTCCTCAAACCGGATCTCGCCACCGGGTTCCTGGATCCCTTCCATCAATCCCCCACCCTGGCTTTCCTCTGCAACATCTTTGAGGCGGATACCAAGGAACGTTATCCTTTTGATCCTCGGGAAATCGTGCGGCGTGTCGAAAACCGCATGATTACCTCCGGGATTGCGGACAAGTCCTTGTGGGGACCGGAATTTGAGTTCTATATCTTCGACCAGGTTACCTTGAAGAATACCACCAACCTGTCCATCTGCCAGATTGAATCTGGCGAAGCCAATTGGGGCAGCCTCGTCAATGCCAACGGTTATTCCCTGCCGGATAACCAGGGCTACCACGCCGCACCGCCCTGTGACAATTACTTCGAAATCCGCGACCAAATCGTGGTCACGCTCGAAAAAATGGGCATCCCGGTCAAGTATCACCACCATGAGGTTGGCGGACCAGGACAATCCGAGATTGAAACCCCCATGCTCGGCATCACCCAAGCTGGCGATGCTGCCATGCTGGTCAAATACGTCGTCAAAATGGTGACTATGCGCGCTGGCAAGACCGCCACTTTCCTGCCCAAGCCCATCTACGGACTGGCAGGCAGCAGCACCCATTACCACCAGATGCTCCACAAAGGCGGTACCAATCTTTTTTACGACCCACAGGGACCATCTCTCTTGAGCCAGACCGCCCTGCAGTACATCGGCGGACTTTTAGAGCACGCACCCGCAGTGATGGCTTTCACCAACCCCAGCATCAATTCCTACCGCCGCCTCGTGCCAGGCTTTGAAGCACCCATTAAAGCTATCTTTTCAGCCGGTAACCGCAGTGCCGCCATCCGCATCCCCAAGTACGCCACCCTGCCTCAAGAAGTGCGCATGGAATTCCGGCCGCCGGATGCCACCGGTAACCCCTACCTTTCTCTGGCAGCCATGCTTCAGGCCGGTCTGGACGGCATCAGCCGCCAGGTTGACCCCACCCTAAAAGGTTTTGGTCCCATCAATGAAAACATCTTCGATTGGCCGGAAGAACGCCGTGCTAGCATCAAATCCCTGCCAACCTCGGTTGAATCCGCCATGGCAGCGCTTGAAGCCGATCCGGACTTCCTGCTGGAAGGGCAGATCTTCGATCAGACCCTCATCCAGACCTGGGTTCAAGCCAGGCGCAAGGAGGTTGAGCGCGTCAATCAACGCCCCACCCCATTTGAGATTGAAGAGTATTACGACTGTTAAAATCCACACAAACTTTTAGATACTTTACCAAACCGAAAAATCGCCAGAAGTTTGCTTGTTCTGGCGATTTTGCTTGCATTTATGTGTTCTTATTCACGCTATGAAGGATTATCCATCAGCCCACGAATTATATTACAACAGGTGGATCACACCCCTGCTGATAAACGCTTTGAAAGAAGCCCCTGTTCTGGTATTAACCGGAGTCTGGCAGGCAGAGCCATCTATTTTGAACTGGACCCCCCTGACACTGGGAGAAATCCATCAAAACCCGCTTCCAGTTTGAATGTGGCAGAAAATGCCTGGCAATTGAAGTCAAGCTGACCCAAAAACCAGGCTATGACGACGCAAAGGGTTTGCGCAGCTTTCTGGACAAGCATCCTGAAGCTACAAGCGCCCTGCTCATCACTTGCGGGCAGGAGGTACGCAGATTCGGCGCAAATATCCTGGCCGTTCCCTGGAATCTGATCACCGGCTGATCCAGCGTTTGTCTGCCGGCAGCCCCCTACTCCCCTTGGGTATTTTCCCACGCTGTCATGCAAGGAAGTTTGTTCCGCTAACCCAACCAGACCTGCACCAGGTGCGCTTCACCGTCCAGGTCTGCCGGAACGAGGTTGCCCTGCACCTGCTCGCCATCAACTGCCATCCTCACCACACCCCGGCAGACATGGTCCGGGTTCCGGACCTCAATCTGATACGTCTTGCCCCGGAATCGTCGCTCCACGTTGAAACCATCCCAGCCTGCTGGAATGCAGGGATTTACCCGCAAACCTTCCAGTTCTGGCTGCAATCCTAAAATGGACTGGGTAGCGCTGAAATACGACCAGGCTGCCGCCCCAGTTAGCCAGGTGGTGCGGGTATTGCCCGCCCTGGGCGAATAGGAGGAATAGGTAGTCTGCCCCTGCACGTACGGTTCACACTGGCGGATTTCCGCCCGGTCGTTATAAGCCGCCGGCATGAAAGCCCGATAATACTCAAAAGCCCTGTCCCCATGCCCCAACAGGCACTCCGCCATCACCCCCCATCCCTGGGTATGATTAAAAATGCCGGCATTTTCTTTGATTCCAGGGTTGAAAACCACTGCCCGCATCACGTTCACCGGGGTTTGAACGAAAGCTGGTGCTGAAAGCATCAGTCCGTAAGGCGTCGCCAGGTGTTCCTTCACAGATTGCAAACAGCGTTCCGCCTGCCAGGGCGTGGCTGCCCCGCTGATGACCGACCAAACCTGGGTATTCAGATACACCTGTCCTTCCAGGTAATTTTTTGTTCCGTAAACCACCCCGTCCTCGGTGATCGCCCAGATAAACCATTCCCCATCCCAGGTAACTGCCTGGATACGGGCATCCATTAATTCTCTTTCTTTGAGCGCCCAGTCTTTTTCGTCCAACAAACCCAGTTTTTCAGCAATTCCGGCATACACGCCCAGCCCGAAGCGCACCTGGAAAGCCACAAACAAGCTCTCGCCATGAAAACCCAGGCGCAGGCAGTCATTCCAATCTGCCAGCAGTCCACAAGGTAGACCGTGCGCCCCCACTCGCTCCAAGTTGAACTGCAAAGCCCGCCGCAAATGGCCAAAAACGGTATCCTCTCCTTTGTCAGCATAAGGGAGCACCTTGCGGTAAAAATCCAGGTCGCCTACCTCGCTCACGTACGCTGGTACAGCATTGAAGAACCACAAACAGTCATCCGAGCGCAGTTCACTCTCTGCAATCGGAGCTTCATGCCCGGGTTGGTGGCTGAATGGCTGGACGATCGGCAGCGCTCCCCCGTTGGAAAGTTGCCCGGTCAGCATCAGTTCCAGGCGCTGACCGGCTTCCCGCGGGATGGCGGAAACCACCCCCAAGACATCCTGAACGGAATCACGAAATCCCAATCCGTCGCGTTCGCCATTGTAAACCAAACTGGCAGAGCGGGACCAAGCATACGCCACCAAGGCATTATAAGGACCCCACACGTTGACCGTATGGTTGAAGTCCTCATCTGGTGTCTGCACGTGCAAAGTTCCTAACCGGGCGTGCCAGGCCCTTTTCAATTTTTCCAGTTCCAGTTCAGCCCGTGCCAGGGTGCCAAATTCCTGCATAGCGATTCTGCCAATCGTCCCGGCTTCCCCAATCCCGAGCAGGACCAGCAGCTCCCGGTTCTCGCCTGGCTCTAAGGTCAAATTGCTCTGCAGACTCCCGCAGGCATTATCCCCGTATGCCAAGCTGCCCCCGCATTCCCCCTGCGCTACCGCTTGCGGACGTTGATAACTGCCGTAAGCACCCAAAAAGGCTTCCCGGCTGGTATCAAAGCCATCCAGATTACCTCCTACCAGCCCCATCCACATGCGTCCGGATTGATCACCCGGGTTTTCCACTTCTTGCGCCTGGTTTAAGTTATCGTGATAGGCTATGCGCAATAAATTATCCCCAGTCAGTTCTCCCTTAATAATAAAGAGCGAATACTGCAGATTAACCTGGTCCTGGTTGGTATCCCATTGATTAGTAAATTCGCAGAAACTGAAGACGGATAAATTTCGTTGACGGTTGCTGGTGTTGCTCACTTTCAGCCGCCAATATTCAAAACGCTGCCCCAGTGGCACGAAATAAGTGCTTTCGCATTCAATTCCGCGGTATTGTGAGGTGATGATGGTGTAGGCAGTACCGTGCCGGCAGGTGGACTGGTATTGCTCAAGCGGTTTCCCGACCGGCTGCCAGGAGGCAGACCAGAAGTCCCCGTTTTCCCGATCCCGAAGATAAAAATAACGCCCGGGTTGGTCCATCGGAACGCTGTTGAAGCGCAGCCGCAAAAAGCGGCCTCTGGCCCCAGATTTATAGAAGCCATACCCTCCGGCATTATTGGTGATGATAGCGCCGTACTCGGTTGAGCCCAAATAATTGCTCCAGGAGCGCGGCGTATCCGGACGGGTAATCACGTATTCTTTGGCATCGTCGTCAAAATATCCATACTGCATATCTGCACCTTTTGTCTTTGCAATACTCTTTTATGCGGCAATCTCTCTTTAGCGTTGGGTTTCGCAATATCGACGTTGTTCTCCTGTGGAGTGAAAACAGCAAGGGTTGTCACCCTGAGGAACGAAGGGTCTTTCCTAATTTATTAATTCAAATACCACCAAGGCAAGATGCTTCACTACGTTCAGCAGACAGACTGCATCATTGGGTTTCGTTGAGATTCCTCATAGGTCATTTTTGTCTTCCTTACCCGCTCAACACCAACCTATAGTGTCTGAAATAGGGAGGGTTGAACACAAACCAGAAACCTTCTGCACCTGCTCCTACCCTGCTGACCATTCCGACCACCCGACTACCCACCCCACCAATCCGGCATGAGTTCGCGGGCAGCCGTCTGGATATACTGCCTGTGTTCCGCTCTCAAATCGCAATAATCGGAATTCTCCACGCTGGTATCCCGGTTTTCCACCAGCAGCACCGTAGCGTCCCGGCTGAGCAGGATCGTGTGCCAGACATTCTTCTTGACGTTGTAAAGCTGGCAGGGCTGCATGATCTCCGGAATCAGTTCGATCACTTCTTCATCGCCGGCGCCCAAGAAAAGCACACCCTGCCCTGCCAGCAGAACAAACACCTCATCAGTTTCCAGATGTTTTTCAACCAAATTGATCTTGGCCGGTTCCAAGTCATCCAGATAGCGCAAAAAAGCCACCCTCCAGCAGTTAAAATCGATCAAGGGCTGGTAGCCCTCCCCAGTGTACGTGGAAATTTCCAGTAATTCTTCCTGCATCCGTTTCTCTCCTATTGCGTTATCAGGCGGACGAGTTCTTCGTTCACCAGGTTTCCATCCAAATCCACCAGCAGGCATACATGATCCATCCCTCAATCGGCAATTCGCTCCAGGTCCTCCTGTTGGATGAAGGTTTCAAAATGCTCCTCGTCAAAAGCGCGGTACTACGAAAGCCAGCCACCCCAGGTTGATCCCGGCTTTCAGGGTAATTTCCTGCGCCATTTCAGCCAACCTTCACTTCCACGTACACTTCTGCCTGTCCATCCTGCAGGATCGGCACAACGCACCCCTCAACCGAACTGCCGTTCACTTTCAGATTCACTTGGTTGCCCTGCCCCACCCGCAAGACATTAATCAGATAGCGCACCCCGCGGAACTCGCGCACTGCCTGAAAACCTGCCCAAGAGGTAGGAAATACCGGCTGAATTACCAGCCCTGTAAAGGTGGGCCGGATGCCCAGGATGTATTGGGTGATGGCAACAAAATTCCAAGAGGCTGTGCCGGTCAGCCAGGAGTTTTTTGCCTCACCATGGGTGGGGGCGTCCTTGCCTGCGATCATCTGGGCATACACATACGGTTCGCAGCGGTGCACCTCACTCTGGTTCTCCCGGGCGGAAGGATTGATGCAGCGGTAGTACTCATACGCCCGATCCCCGCGCCCGATCTTGGTCTCGGCAATCATGATCCAGGGATTATTATGGCAGAAGATGCCAGCATTTTCCTTGTATCCCGGCGGATAGCTGGAAATCTCACCCAGGTTAAGGTAGTAATGGGTAAAAGCCGGGTTCAAAAGTACAATCCCGTGTTCGGTTGCCAGGCGCTCCGCCACCGAATCAAGCGCCTTTTCAGCCCTGCCGTCCGCCACTCCCAAGCCTGCCATCACGCACATACCCTGCGGCTCGATAAAAATCTGCCCTTCGGCATTGACAGACGAACCCACCGGTTCACCAAAGGCATCATAAGCCCGGCGGAACCAGGCTCCGTCCCAGCCAGCCGACCAGATCGCCTGCTCCATTTCAGCCGCTTTTTTACCATAAAAGTCAGCCGGCTGCTGATAGAAATCTGGTCCCCCGTTTTCCACCCGGTGCAGATTCGCAAGTTGACTCATCTCCTGGCAGGCAAGCACAAACAATCCTGCAATAAAAACGCTCTCCGCTACCTTACCTTCCTGATTGACGGTGGTTTGAAAAGACTGCCCGGGAGTATCTGAGAAGCAGTTCAGGTTCAGACAGTCATTCCAGTCTGCCCGACCAATCAGTGGCAATCCATGAGGTCCAAGTAGGTTAAGCGTGTATTGCATGCAGCGCTGCAGGTGTTCATACAAGGGGGTTTCGGTGCCTTCCAGGTTTTCATAAGGCACTTGTTCCTCCAAGACCGAAAAGTCTCCGCTTTCTTTGATATAAGCCGATACTCCCAAAACCAACCAGAGGGGATCATCATTGAAGCCTGACCCGATGTCATTGTTGCCACGCTTGGTGAGCGGCTGGTATTGGTGATAGGCGCCGCCATTCAAAAGCTGTGTGGCGGCCAGTTCCAAGATTCTCTCACGCGAACGCTCGGGCACCAGGTGCACAAAACCCAAAAGGTCTTGATTGGAGTCCCGGAAGCCCATACCTCTGCCAATGCCGCTCTCAAAATACGAAGCTGAGCGGCCCATGTTGAAGGTCACCATACACTGATAAGCGTTCCAGATATTGACCATCCGATTGGTATGTTTGTCGGGGGTGTGGATCTGGAATTTGCCTAACAGCCCCTCCCAGTAAGCCGCCAACCCCCGGAAGCTTTGCTCTACCTGCTGTGGATCAAGATACTTGCTGATTACTGGCCAGACCGTGCTTTTATTGATCACTTGGGTTCCAGGTTTCTCAAACTTATCTGCCGGGTCGTTCTCGTGATAGCCCAACAGGAAGATGATCTTTTTCTCTTCGCCAGCTTCCAAGTGCAGCTTCAGGTGGTGCGATCCAATCGGCTGCCAGCCATGCGCCACAGAATCACCAGACCGCCCTTGTTCAACTGCCAGAGGCGCGTCCCAGCCACGATAAGCCCCCAAAAAAGCCTCCCGCTGGGTATCATAGCCGGTTAGGGCATGAGAGCAAGAAAAATAAGAAAAATGGTTGCGCCTCTCGCGATATTCGGTCTTGTGGAAGATCGTGCTGCCTTCCAATCTGAACTCTCCGCCCCCTAAGACGGGTACTTCCACCTCACCGATGTTATAGTTGCGCTGGAAGTTGGTGGAATCGTCCAAGGCATCCCATAGGGCGAATTCCACTGCTGAAAACACGCTGATTTCTGCCGCCGTCTCACGCTGGTTGGTCAAGGTCACCTGCCAAACTTCCACCGCAGCCGAGAGAGGTACAAAATAGCGTATCCAGGCTTGAATGCCCTCTTTTTGGGACTGGATGGTGGTGTAACCCAGCCCATGCCGACATTCATATCCGTCCAAATCCGTCCGGGTCGGCATCCAGGTGGCGGACCAGAAAGCTCCGCTCTGATCATCGCGCAGGTACAGGTAGCGCCCACCCATATCCAGCGGAGCATTGTTGTAGCGGTAGCGAGTCAGCCGGCGCAAACGGGCATCTTTATAGAAAGTATATCCGCCGGCAGTGTTAGAAATCAGCCCGTAATAATCCTGGTTGCCCAGATAGTTAATCCAGGGCAGGGGTGTATCCGGGCGTGTGATCACATACTCGCGCTTTAAGTCATCAAAGTATCCGTATTGCATGGGGGCTCCTTGTGAGTACAAAATTACTGGGATGGGAGGTTCTCGTCATCCTCAATGATACTCAATTTCTCTGGTCAGATCAGACTATTTTTTATACTGCCAACAACTTACCAGATGCCCTGGCGCTACTTCAAACATGGGCGGCGTTTCTTTGCAGAGCTCAAATACACACGGACAGCGCCCCTTATAAACACAGCCGCTTGCAGGTGCTCCGCCATTCACAGACACTTCAACCGACATGATTTCATGGTCCCATTCCATATCCAGGCGGGGCACAGAAGCGATCAGCATCTGAGTATAAGGATGACAGGGATGGTTGAACACGTTCTCAATGTCGCCGATCTCCGCTGCGCAGCCGCGGTACAGGATGATGGCTCTCTCGCTGATATAGTTAGCCAGCGAAAGGTCATGGGTAATGAAAAGAATCGACAGCCCTCTGGCTTTGAGTTCTGCCAGCAAGTTCAACACATCAATCCGGGTGGACGCATCCAGCATACTGATGATCTCATCCGCTACCAGAAATTGGATGTCCAGAAGCAGTGCCCGTGCAATTAAAAAGCGCTGAAGCTGCCCGCCGCTTAGTTGGTGCGGGTACTTGTCCATCACATGCTCGGGATTCAAGCCTACCGACCTGAGGGTCTGAAGGGTTTTTTCTTGCCACTCCTGTTCGGGTATCTGCGGGTAGAACTCTTCATGCACGGTTCTAAAGACCTTATCCGCCTTGAAAATGGGGTTGAAGCAGCTAAAGGGGTCCTGGAAGATTCCCTGGACTTTGCGATAGTAATCTTTATCGGGGTACTCCTGGATGTCTTTCTCATCCAGACTGATTTTGCCATTGGTGGCGGATATCAGACGTAAGATCATTTTGCCTATGGTGCTCTTACCGCTGCCGCTTTCGCCAATCAGCGAAAGAACCTCTCCATCTTTGATGGTGAAACTGATATCCTTTACCGCCTGCAGGGACTTGCCGCCAAAAGTGCCGGTTTTATATGCTTTGGAAACGTTCTCGAGCTTAAGCATGGTCAGCACCCTCCTTCCAACAAGCTACGTAATGATCCTCATCAACCTGCTGGAAAGGTGGTATTTCAAGACACTTTTCAAATGTCAGCGGGCAGCGCTCCCTGAAGCGGCATCCTTCAGGCGGCTGCAGCAGCAGCGGCGGCTTGCCCGGAATCCCGGAGAGCTTCTTTTCGCTGTATCTAACCCCCACTTTAGGCAGAGAGGAAATCAACATCTTGGTGTAAGGGTGGCGCGGAGCCTGAATAATAGTCTCGGTTGAGGCTTTTTCTGCCAACTGACCGGCGTACATAATCAGAATGGTATCCGCCATCTGGTACAGGATCGAGACATCATGGGTGATTACGATCATGCTTTTGGTAAATTCCCGGTTGCGAAAGTCCACCAGCATCTCCACCACCGCTTTCTGGGTCGAAACGTCCAGAGCAGAGGTAATTTCATCAGCCAATAGCAGTGAGGGGTCAAGAATGGTTGAGATCACCATGACCAGGCGCTGCTTCATTCCGCCGGAAAGCTCAATCGGATACATTTTCAATACTTCTTGGGGCAGCTTCACAATGTCTAGGCGGCGCCTGAGTTCCGGCAGCTTTTCCTGATAGTCCACTTGACGCGCTTCGAGCATCTCCTGGATCATTTTGCCGATCTTGCGGATCGGGTTGAGGGCATTCATGGCGTATTGGGGAACGATCGAAATCTTTTTGAAGCGGTACTCGTCCATCGCTTGCATATCGGTGATCGGAAGGATCTGGTCATCCAGTTTCACCTGCCCTGAAATGTACTTCATGGGCGGAGTCAGCATAATAAGACTGTGTGCCAGGGTGGTCTTGCCGCAGCCCGACTCGCCTGCCAGCCCCATGATCTCACCATCTTTAATCGTAAAAGTGGCAGACTCCAGAGCGTGCACATCTCCTTTGAGAGTTTGATAGTAAACGGAAAGATCGTCTATTTTCAGGCTCATGGTTACAACTCTCTCAGTTTTGGATTAAATACTTCATCGAGTCCGGCATTCATAATATACAGCGCTCCAACAATCAGGGTGATGCCCAAGCCCGGCGGGATAAACCACCACCACATACCTAACTGCAAAGCTCCCCAGTTTACCGCGTACTGCATCATTAAACCTAAAGACATGGTGTTGGTCGGTCCCAGCCCGATAAAGTCCAGCGTGGCAGCATTCAGGATGGCACCGCCAAATTGCAGGATAAAGGTCATCATCAGGTAAGACATCATATTCGGGGCAATCTCCGAAAAGATGATCTTGGATTGGCGCATGCCGCTCATCTTTGCCAGGTCTACAAAATCCCGCGTGCGCAAGCTGAAGGTCTGGGCGCGGATAGCTCTGGCTGCCCACGGCCAGGCTGTCAGACCGATCAGCAAACTCTGGGTAAAGATTGAACGTACTTCAAGATAGGCAGAGATAATCAATAACACTGCAAAGGTGGGAATGACCAGGACAATATTGGTCAGAACATTAATAATCTCATCCACCCAGCCGCCCCGGTACCCGGCAGTAAACCCAAGGACAATCCCTATCAGCGTGCCAATACTCCCTCCAAGCAGGCCGACCAGGAAAGTCGCCCGCAGACCATGCACAAATTGGGCAAAGACATCCTGTCCAAACATGGTTGTGCCAAAAAGGTATTCCTTGGAGGGTTTTTCAGGTCCCATAGGATTGACGTATTCAAAGGGATCACTGCGGACAAAAAAAGGACCGATAATCGTCAGTAATAAAAACAAGACAATGATGACAGTTCCGACAATCATTTTCGGGTTTCTGGACGCGAAATAAATAAACTCGCTCTTCTTTTTCTTCTCACTCATGCTGTCTCACCCATCATGCCTCTCCGGGTTCTGGGATCCACAAGGACATAGACAATGTCAATAATAAAATTCGCCAGCAGAACACCAATAATGATGAAGAGGAAACAGCCCTGGATCAGGAAATAATCCTGGTTTTGAATGGCAGCCAGAATCAAATACCCGATGCCCGGGTATGAAAAAACCACTTCTGTGACCAGGGAGCCAGCCACGATCGCCCCTAACTGCAATGCCAGTCCGCTCAGTTGCGGCAGGACTGCATTGTCAAAGGCATAACTGCGTACCAGTTTGCGGGGCATACCCAGGGCTTCCAGGTAATGGGAATAATCTGAATCCAGTTCATAAATGATCATGTTACGCATACCAATCGCCCAACCACCAAATTGGACCAGAAACAGGGAAAGGAAAGGTAAAAACCAATGGCTTAACAAGCTGCCGATGAACTCCCAGGAAAGGTGCGGGCGCATGGTAAAACTGTAAGCCCCGGCAATTGGAAAGATATCCAGCACAATCCCAAAGAACCAAGCCAGCAAGATGCCCAGCCACATGTAGGGAGTCGCTGTCAGAATGTATCCGATCGGGGAGACTGTGTTATCCAGCCACTTGGAACGTGCAGCAACTGCACCAAAACGATTCCCTGCTATCCAGCTGGTCAGAATGGAAGGCAGCAGCAGGGCAATATCGTATGGAAGCGCCCGCTTGATCACCTCAGTCACCGGTTGGGGGAACAGGTATACGCTGATGCCCAGGTTGCCCCGGAAGAGTTCTTTCCAAAAGTTGAAATACTGCTGGATTATGGGCACGTCTAAACCAAATATACGGCTGTAATAGTCATACATGGCTTGGGCGGACTGCGGTGTGACGGTGGAGCGTGCCAACATGTTCCTGACCGGGTCACCAGGCATGAAGCGCGGAATTAGCCAGTCAATAGTGACCGCCACAAAAAAAGTC
Source organism: Anaerolineaceae bacterium (assembly GCA_049301715.1). Classification (GTDB taxonomy): domain Bacteria; phylum Chloroflexota; class Anaerolineae; order Anaerolineales; family Anaerolineaceae; genus Mesolinea. Next base: position 4,704 of record JBAQLH010000043.1, on the reverse strand, counting down.
AGCAGGTAGATCAGAAATTTTCTTGTAAGATATTTTTTCATGCACCATCCCTTTGATCGTCTGTCAGGAGGGCCTGCCTCTCCCTAAGGAAGAGAGAGGCAGGCAACCAATGAAGTGTCTCAGTTGAGACGCAGGTTATTCGCCGGCAGGCTTTAGGTTGATGAGGGTCTTCAGACCGCCTAATTGCCAGTAGCCAGACCAGGTAGTTGGTAGTGTTTGATTTTCAGAAGTTTCTGTTGGCCAGTTAGTCCAGACGGAACTGCTGAATTGAGCCCACATACCGTTGTACCACAGCGGGATCATGGGAACATCGGTGAGCATGATTTCCTGAATATCGGAGCAGGCTGTCTGCATGGCTTCCTTATCCGATGAAGGAATCTTTGCCAGGTTGTCGACCAGATCAAAAATTTCCTGGTTTTCATAACGGCCAAAGTTGCCGCTTTGTTCTGGTGTGCCAACTTCGGTAGTTGGATGGCGGAAGAGCAGGTTGTACAGTGTCCATGGGGTATTGCTCAGGCTTGCCCAATTATTTAGGGTCATATCAAAAGTACCCATCTGCAAACCATCATTCCAGGCGCCATAATCGGGCGTCGCAGCCTGAACATTGATGCCGGCAGCTTGGGCGCTCTTGGCGATGACGTTAATGGCTTCCATCCAGTCCGTCCAGCCAGACGGGCAGGTCACTTCCAAAGAGATGGGCGTACCATCGGGCATAGTGTAGAAACCATCAGTGCCCTTAAGATAGCCAGCTTCATCCAGAATGGCTTGAGCCTCGGTGGGATCATACTTCCAGCCGATGCTGTCAACCAATTCCTGATCTACATAATCATTCAGGGTAGGCAGCAGCCCGGTGGGGCTGGCAGCCTTGACCAGGCTGGCATAAGCTACGTTGACAATCTCATCGGTGTTGATGGCATAAGCCAGCGCCTTGCGGAAAGCGGGATCATCCATAGGCTGCTTGGTGGTATTAAGGAACAACACAGCAGTATTGGCAGAAAGCATGTAAGGAGCTTCGGCATAGTAGGTGCTGACATAACCCTTCTTGGCAAGCTCAGCCACACCAGGCAAGAAGTTGTTGCTCAGGTCCATCTCGCCCTTGATGACCATGCCCAGGGCAATATTGTTGCTGGAGGTGCGCATGTCCACAATATATTTTGGGGCGGGGGTACCAAATACATCAATACCCCACCAGGCATCATTGCGCTTCCAAACATTGCGGTCTTCGCTGTGAGTTTCATACAAATAAGCGCCCGAACCAATCGGGTTCTCATTGGCTCCAACGGTGATTTCCTCTTCCGTGCGGATTCCCCAGATATGTTCCGGCACGATCGGGATGTTATACAGGTTGTTTTCAAACTCTTGGTACAGCGGATTATCAAAGGTCATCTTAACGGTCAGATCATCCACTTTGACAACATCCGTCAGGTAACGCCACATATTCGAGAACCAGATCCCGGCATACTGCTCACCCAGTTTAAAGGTGAAGACCACATCATCAGCGTCCAAGACTTCCCCGTCGGACCAGGTTAGCCCATCGCGCAGTTTGACTTCATAAGTATTGTCATCGGTCCATTCTCCGCTATCCGCCAGCCAGCCTTCCATCACGCCGGAGAGGGGATCATAAGCGAATAAGGTTTCATATACGAAACCCAAAGTTCCAGTCGTATTAGCAAGGCTGCCGGACTGGAATGGGTTCCAGGTGGAAGGCGGGCCCCAGGCTGCCCCACTGACATACAGGGTTTCGTTTCGTTCGTAAACCAACGCTTCGGGTTCCTCAGCCGGTGCTTCAGTTGGTACTTCAGTGGGTTCCGCGGTTGGAGCTTCTGTCGGTTCGTTCGCAGCCGGCTCCTCCGTTGGTTCTTCTACCACAGGAGTTTCTGTGGCTTGTGCACAAGCAGATAAAACCATGCTTGCCACAATTATTATAGAAATTAACCATCTATACTTTTTCATCTCATTTCTCCTTTTGATTAGAATGTGTTGGACTTTTTTTGATCAATGGCGATAATTGTCTTGCTCAAATGGTCTCCTCCTTTCGACCCCCCTGCGAAATTCTTTGAATGAGAGCGCTCCCATAGGTCGAGAAATAATTAACAGTGGCTTGCAATGGTTCTTCATCAGGCTTTCTCATCCCTTTTGGGCTCCACAGGTATTCCGAATGATCAGTTCTGTCTCCATGTTTACTTGATGCACAGAGTGATCCTCCTGATCAATGATGTCGATCAAGGTTTCTACCGCCTTATAGCCAAACTGAACCACCGGCTGACGGATGGTGGTCAACTGAAAATCAATGACTTGAGGGACTGGCAGATCGTCAAAGCCAACAAATGCTATATCCTCTGGGACGCGCATCCGCGCATCACGCACCGCTCGGATGGCACCGATAGCCATCATATCTGATGCAGCGAAAACACCATCCGGTTTGGCGGGCAGAATCTTTTGCATGGCTTGGTAGCCGCCGCTCTCGGTAAAATCCGCCTCTACCACCAGATTTTCATCCACTGAGATGCCGGCTTCTGCCAGAGCTTTCTGGTAGCCCATCAGCCGGTCCACCCCCACTGCGCTTTCCATGGGCCCTGTGATGGTGGCAATTCTCTTGCGTCCACACGAAATCAGGTGCGCAACAGCCTGTCTGGCAGCCCCCACATTATCGATATCAATAAAACTGACGTGATGTTCAAACAATGGCCGCCCGGCAATAACCACAGGCAGGTTTGTCTTCGCCAAGTCGCTGATCAAAGACTGGTCACCGTGGTGGCCAGACTGGACGATCACCCCATCCAGCAGTCCTTTGCGGGAGACCCGCGGGTAGAGTTTTTCCTGGTCTTCTCTATTCCCAGCCAGGAATAACGCCAGAGTATAGTTGTGGTCGTTACAAGCCTGGGCAACCCCTTTGATCAGATGCGGGTAGTATGGATCGGTAAAGAAAAGGCTGACGCTGTGAGGCAGCACCAGCCCGATGGTGTTGGAATGTTGAGAAACCAGGGTTCGCGCGGCAGCATTAGGGGAAAATCCGGTCGATTTAATCACCTCAAGGACTTGCTTGCGGGTGGCTTCGCTTACGTGCATCTGCCCGTTTATGACTCTTGAAACAGTCGAGCGTGAGACGCCTGCTTTTCTGGCAATGTCTTCTAACGTCAATTCCGACATGCAAAAACTCCGGGACTGGGTCGCTCAATTGAGGTGAGATTAATGGGAGCGCTCCCAGTATGTTTATATTATACAGACATTAAAGTGGATGTCAATACCTTTTTGAGATTATTAACAATTAATATTTGATTTGTTCTGCCCTCAATCTCAGGCATTCAGTCGAGTAGGAGAGATATGGGCTCGAACAGGAGTTGGATCAGTGTTGAGCGGGTTTGGCAGACAAGATGACCAAATATTGCCTCCAACGAGACCTAATATAAAAATGGAGACCCACGGCCAAGACCCGCTCTAATCCCCCGTTCCAGAAAGTCACCAAACACCAATTGCCTGAGCAACACTCTCTATCCGGCGGCAATTGTGGAGTAGCCCGCTTTTACTCGTGGATGACCGCCATATTCCCCAACACCCCCCAGGAGGTCATAAAAACCTCCGTCGGTACATCATAAAACTTACCATTGGTCATATATCGGATCGAGGTTTCATCATACCCCGTCAGAATGACCACATGTTCATAAGGGGCAACCATGACTGAGCGCCCTTGGGAATCAATGTACTCAACCGGCTGGCTGTATTCCATATTTCCTATCACCCAGGCAATTACTGGCTTTGACTCGGAAAGTTTGCTTTTTAACTGGTCCAGCGAATAGTTCTTTACGCTCTGTGCCGGCAGCCCATATTCAACCAAAAGCTCTGCCAGCGGGTCGGAATGCACACCGTATGCATAAGGGGGAATCTGCCCCCAAACGCTGTTGACATTCCCCACATAGCCATAGTCGGGGTTATCTGAAAGCGGCAGTCCGACCTGAAAATCAAATTCGTAAAAAAACACGCCAAAGTAATTCGCCCAATCCACCGCGGCGCTGGCTTCGCATCCCAGAGCATAAACCTGGCTGTGGCCGGTAACGCCGGTAATGTAAAAAGACTCAGGATACTCGTTGGTTTTTGTGCTGGTGGTGGCTGTTGCCGTCTGGGTGGGCGCCAGAGCTTGCGCCGCCCGGGTCGGCTCCGTTATTGCGGGGATATTCTTGGAAATACTTGCCTTAGGGGCGGGCGCTTCCAGCGGTTCTGTTTCTTGAATCAATCCTGCCGGTGCTTCAGTCCCTTGCGTGGTTTCCGAACCATCCTTAATCCAATCCAATTCGTATGCCCCAACCAAAAAGAAAAGCATAAGACACACCCCCAGGATTGTGATTATCAAGCGCTTGCGGTCCGTTAAATCACCATTCATGTCAATCCCTATCATAATCCAGTTCGACTGATTCAGAATACTTCACGCTTTATTATTTCCCCGCCCATTGACGGCATAAACAAGATTATGAAGCACTTCTGGCTGATTTTGCTTTTCAGGGAGGGTATGCCTCCCCTCCAAAATTATTATCCTCCTACGAAATAGGTTCCGCTCCTCCCATTCTGAAATATTGAATTATTGAGTCCACTGCAAAAACTCCGTTTTTAAAAAACGTTTGAATTTTCTCCCACTTCGATCACGCTTTTTGATATTTTAAGGGTTGAAAGTGTTTATTTGATATTGTTTTCAACAGAATAGCCCCACTT
>JBAQLH010000042.1:0-55235 GCA_049301715.1 Anaerolineaceae bacterium | reverse complement strand
ATGGTTTTCTTTGAACATGATTTTGGCCTTGTGACTGGGATAGCTTCATTATATTAAACTTTTGGCCGTTTGCAGAGGGTATAATTTGGACTAATTCTATCTGGTCGTTTTTGCAGTGAAGTCATTTTATATATTTCCCAAGTAATCTTAATCCTTCGTTTACGTGCAGGTAAAAAAAGATGGCGGTGATTGCACCGCCATCTTCGTAGTATGAATAAACTAACTTGATCTATTCGGCCAGTGTTTCTTCTGGTCAGGCTACTTAGTCAATCGTAACACCTTGGTAGTCTTCACCAACGGAATTTCCACCGCCAATATAAGTCTGGATCCGGACAACCACTGCCAACTGACTGCCAGCCGGGCCTTCCACAATGGCAGCGCCACCGAAGGAACCATCCGTATAAGCACCGAATTCAGAGCCAGCCGCACCGATATTCATCGGATTGGAATTCACCTTTCCTCCAACAGGGATGGCATCCAGTGTGTGAGTCCCAACCAGAACACCGTTTTTGTCATAATACTTGACAGTAACAGCACCTGCTGCCAAATCTCCAGCTCCAACATTCTGAATGGCAATATAAGCGCGCTGTCGAGTTCCATCAGTCCAATGGGCTTCAGTCCATCTCACATAAGGCAGGGAAACTTTTGCACCACCACTGGGGAAGCCGAGGAAGGCAGTTGAGAGACCGCCGCCGTAGATTTTCCCGACAGCAACAATCTCACCACCCGTGGCATTGATGACTGCAGACCCAATGAAACCGGTCGGATTGCTGGCACCACAACCATCAAAGCTTCTTTTGGCTCCGGCTTCCAGTGCATAGGGACCGTCCACTTGCCCATTGCTGTAGGTTACGCTGACGTCCACAGCAGCAGAAGAAGTGTTCTGGACTGCATAAGCTGAATTCGTGTCGGCATTAGGACCAAATTTACACAGAGCCGATGGCATATAGATCGTCGAGCCGGTTTGGGCTGCACCTTCAAAGGCATAAGCCAAGTCGCCGGCAATTTGCAGTTCCATGGACGAAGCCACGACTGTACCGGGGGTTGAGGTTCCAGCCTTGACAGCTTGGATCTTCACAGAACCATTGAAGGTTGCTGACGTAATGTCTGCCAAGGTAGCCATATCGATGAACTTAGCGGCCCCCGCTGGAAGATTGCTTATCGTGCTGGTAATTGGGGTGCCCGATGTAGGAACGAAAGTCAGGGTGATATCTGCACCAACTGAGTCCACATTCTGTATTGAGAACATACTGTGATAGCCAAAAGTGTCCTTCAGGACAGTGGGGATCAGCACTTCGCTGGCGCCGCCAGAAAAGCCACTGGTCAGAGGTCGGTTTTTGATCGTACCCGACCCAATCTGAACCAAAGTTGCCACGACGGGTTGGCTGGAAGACATCACAGCAGATCCGAGGAAGCCAGAGGTGATCTGGCTCAGTCCGCCAACGTATAAGGACGTACCAGCCCCTGCCGGCAGATCAGGCCGAGTAATCGGGATTGGAGTGCCACTTGCCTCGGCATAGAAATTCAGGCTGACTGTGGCAGGTGCATCACCAACATTCTGGTAGGTGATTGAGGTAACAAAAGGCGAACCATAAGCGGCAGCCTGGGCTGGGGTGCTTAAGCCTGACAAGGTCGTCGCTAAAAGCACTACAACAACTACAGAAATTATTCTTGCTTTCATATCATCCTCCTAATTCATTTTCCCTAATCATATCCGTGCCTGTGCCTGGGCGCAATAATCATTAAGGATTATTTTTCCACATAAGGCTTCAGGTTATAATAATTTCATCATAAAGTAGCAGAGGTGATCATGAAATCCAGACTTTTCGTTGTACTTTTGATTCTAATGGGCTTATTGGTTGCCTGTAACAGCGTGAATGGGACCCAGACGCCGATCGAAACGGCTGAGCCCAAGGTTATTCCCACGCCCGAATCAGGCCGATCCATCATCTACGGAAAAGCTTTGGGAAGTAATGGGAAGCCACTGAAAGATACTCCTGTTCGATTGGCTGAAGTTTATCGTGGTGAAGATGGCAGCGGCGCCTTCGCCCTGGATGAGGCTTTTAGTCCCGCAACCATGTCCGATGAGAATGGTGAATACATATTCCTGAACATCGCTCCAGGTGAGTATGTGCTTTTCATTGGATCCATCAACACTGAGTTCATGATTGTGGCTAATCCGGACGCCTCAGCAATAGTATACGAGGTTGCTGCGGACGAAACCCTTGAAATTGACCCGGTTACTGTTAATTTTGAGTAATCCGAACAAATGAGCAATTATTTAAGAGACGTCTTTCTGTCCGCCCAGTTTCACCTGGCCGACAGAAAGACCTATCGCTTGATCCGTCAGGTGGAGAAAAAGAATCTGACCTACTTGGACAATCCCGCCCTGATAGAACTGGCTGAGCAAGTAAAATATGCCAAACAGCATCTGACAGGCATTTACGTCGAAGCAGGAACAGCTTTGGGCGGCTCTGCAATCGTGATTGCCGCTGGTAAACCACCAAAAGCAGATCTATTTCTTTATGATACTTTTTCGCAAATTCCTGCGCCAACCGAACAGGATGGCGCGGAGGTTACCCTAAGATATGAGTTAATCAAGAGCGGAAAGGCGGAAGGTCTGGGGGGAGATACGTATTATGGCTATCAAAAAGATCTCCTCAAGCAAGTCAGACAGAGCTTCCTGGATTTTGGGTTCAATCCTGAAGAGCATCACGTTCATTTTATGCAAGGACTGTTTCAAGATACCCTGTCAATCCATCAACCAGTGGCATTCGCCCACATTGACTGCGACTGGTATGAATCCGTCAAGCTGTGCTTAAATCAGACGATTCCCAACCTGCAGGTCGGCGGAACAGCCATCATCGACGATTATTATCATTGGTCAGGCTGCAAATTGGCTGTAGACGAGTTTATTTCAAACTGTGAAAATATCGGGGATTATCAGATTCTGAAAAGATCGAGACTGCAGATTAAACGGGTTACTTCTACTCCCTAGGATTTTGATATAAATTCCAATATTGCTCTGCGATGCTCTTCAGATCATATTGTTCGAGCTGTTCGCGGGCATTTTTAACCAGGTCATCCCTCAATTGTGGATATCGAAGAAGACTAAGTATCGCTTCTGCTAACGCCTCCGGATCCTTTTGAGGGACCAGCAGACCGGTATGTTTATCTTCCACCAATTCATTGGTCCCGGGAATGTCCGTAGCAATAACTGGAAGATCACAAGCCATTGCCTCCAAAATCACTGTGGGCAATCCTTCCCACAGTGAGGAAAGTACGAAGATATCCCATTGGCGCATCAAGGCAGGGATATTGCTGCACAAACCCAAAAACTTCACATGATTAGAGATTCCCAGGTCCCGGGCTTGTTCTTCTAATTCCGTTCTAAGCTCCCCATCGCCGGCGATAGCCAGCAGGCAGTCCGGTCGGGATTTAACCACAGCTGCCATTGCCTGGAGTATAAACGGGTAACCCTTTTGCTCTGTCAGGCGCCCGGCACAGCCGATAATCAACCGGTCCAAGGGCAGTAAAGCCTGGGTTTCGGGGTCCAGTGGCGCCTTGCTTTTTTCCAGAACCTGGTCAATATCGATACCATTAAAGATCAGATGGGTTTTGGATTTTTCCACTTTGCCACCCCTGCGGCTGGTCAGATGATCACAGACAGCCTGAGAGACACCCACTTCTCCATCCAGGTAATTGGGAAAAATTTGATCCATAAAGAGCGGGGATAATAACCAGGTCCATTTCCCTTTATCCCATTCATGGCAGATGTGAGCGGTTCGGAAAGCTTTGCGACAATATCCAAAACGTTTCAAAATCACTGCGGTAAGTGAACCTTGTTGGAAGTGACTGTGAGCGACATCTATCTGCTCTTTTTTAAGGATTGATATCAATTTACGGAGACCGCTATAGTACCTGTGCGGATGGTTATATCCAGCCCATTCTGAGACAAAAAAGGTTTTTATTCCTTCGTCGTTAAGCTCTTCTAACCATTTCTGTTCCACCCGGGTATGAACTGAATAAAAGGCGCAGATCATCACCTCGCAGTCACCGCGTTGTTTTAGAGCTTGCGCGAGTTTAATCCCAAAAAGCTCGGCACCCCCGCTGTCTCCACCGATATCCAATCCTTTGATGATTTGCAGTACTTTTATTTTGCTACCCATGAAAAATTTCTTCAACCTCCCGGGGAAATTTCCCAAGCGTTTTTTCAATAGTCTGCATTTCAGCCTGAATCTGTTTCTGTATCATGGCTCTGTCTTGCCACATTTGATCCGTTTTTTTAAGAAGAGCTTCTTCGGTCACATCCGACAGATCAATGAAATATTTTTCCATATCCATCAACTTCAACATGCCCTCGGTCTTATGCAAATACCCAATAAAGAGTGTGGGTACGCCCATCGCCATGGAAAAGATGCCGGAATGAAGCCGGCTGGCAATGAAAAAATCCATCAACCCGTAACAGGCTTTCAATTCAAAAGGAGTGAGTGATTTATTGACCACATGGACGTGTTCACAGACATCAGAGGAAAGTTGATCCAACACTTTTTGGATGCCTCTTCTATCATCCTCATCTTCAGTCGGACCTGAAACCTGGCAAAACATAGTCACATCAAAATTACCTGTGTCCACCAGGCGTGAAATCATCCCAGCCAGACTGAGATAATAATTGTTCATCTTCTGGGGGGATAAATAACTGGGCATATTGGAAATGACCGTTATGCCAATGTTTCTTCCCGTCTCTTGGTAGCCAAATTCATTCAGGATACTGCGGGCAGATGAAGGGGACCCAGGCGGAAATGTAAAAGCCAGATCGTACATAAAACTGGGCTTTGACTTTTCAATTTTCAGGGTTCTCGCCAACTCCAGCGAGGTAGCGTCGCGGATATATAACTTGGTAACACGATCATACAGATATCTGACCAGCCGTTCTTCCGACCTTGTGGCGAATGGCCCTATGGATTGGGGAAACACCAAAGTCTTTTTCCGAAATGTGAGAGCCAGATAAATGGAAAGCCCAATGGCTGGCAGGGGCCAGGCATGCCGGCCGCTGGAAAATAGCTGATTACCTGAAACCGCTACGACCAAATCTGTCTCCAAATATGCCTGGAAGATTTTGCGCCAATTCTCTGGAATTATCTTGCGAATCAGCCTCAAAAAATCCAACTTGAACAGGACCAGGTAAAAAAGCCCTGCACACAAAGAAAGCGCCTGCCGTCTGGGCCGCCTGGTCTTATCCCATACCTTGATGGTCCACCATGGTGACGGGATTACTTCAAAACCCGATTCCCTTAAGGCAGGTTCGTTTGGCCAGTTGGCTAATACCTTTATCGCAACATTTCCAAAAGCTTGCTGAAGGTAAGAAATGGTCTGCAGCAGCAAGGCATAATCCCCAGCATTTTCCGAAGAATGAACATTGACGATTAATATTTTGGCAGGATTATCAGGCTTCATCTGTCTCATTTTCAGCCTTTTTGATGATTTTCTTTACAATTAAATAATACCCCAGGGTTAACAGAACTTCGCTTAGCACATAGACCCAAGCTACAGCCGTAACTCCATAACGAGGAATCAAGAGCAAATTCACCACAATATTAAATAATGAGACAACCAATTGGGGCAGCAGCCTTTTTCGTTGATTGTTAGTAATAATAATAATCAGAGCAAACCCAAATGAAATGGATTTGAAAAACAGTATAGGGCTGAGAATAGCCAGTAAATTGGCAGAACTTGTATACTGATTACCTAGAAAAGTCTTAACCAAAAAATCACTGCTTAAAAATAGAGCCAGGCTTAGCACCAAGCCAATAATTGCAAATATTTGGACTACTCTCGAGGCACTCTGCTTAATGTCTTTGGGTTTCCCTTTGGACGCCATAGCAGAGAACTTGGGTAAAAGAAAGACATGCAGGGAGTTGGGAATGATAAAGAGGGCGTGGATAATCCCTGACGCTGGTGAATACAAACCGGTTGCGCCAATTGAATAAAACGATAAAATGGCTACATCAATATTCGCATAGATCGTGGCTAAAATTTCTGAAAATCCATAGTCCGCAGAACCTTTAACGGTAGCAACGATATTTTGCAAAGGTTCCCTGGTGAGAACGGGTTTTACCAGCAACAAACTTAAGGAAGCCACTAATAGAGAGACAACAAATCTGGAGGTAACGATTGATGTTGGGGAAACATTCCCAGTATTGATAAGGGTGAGTAACAAAATCAGTTTTCCCAAACGGGAAATCAACAAAAAAATGTTGATGGTGCGCACTTTTTTTTGAACGTTCCAGGCATTGACCATCGTATTGAAGATCACATCCAAGAGAACATCCCCGGCAGCCAGGAGTACCAGACCTTGGGAATAAATATCTGGGCGGATCCTTGGCAGAATTAGCCAACCCAACAACACCCAAGCCCCTCCAAGAATCAGCTTTATCTGCAGCACTTTCCCGGTAATTATCCGGACCGAGTCGTAATTATGGGCTTCTTTGAGCAACCACAAGTCCAAGCCGAAGTTGACAAAAGTAATGCTGACTCCCAGGATTGCGTATAAACCGCTGTAAATTCCTAACTGCTCTGGGCCCAGTGCGCGTGCCACCAGGATGGCATAGACCATCATAATTATTTGGGCTAGGAAATTTCCACCGCTGAAGAACGTAGCCTGTCTGAGGCTGTTCCGGTTATCTCCCCTGTTTACGGCGGTTTTTACTTTTTCAAATAGAATTCGTGGTGAGGTCAAATTTACTCTTGGTATTTTGGCATAATGACTTGACTGGATCTCCGGCTGGGGGGTGCTATAGGTATCAAGATTTTATCATCTTATGAGATAGCCCTGATAATTTCAAGGGGAAAGTTCAACGCCCCAGATCAGGAGAATACAGCCAGATTCCGGGTAACAATGGCTTTCCAGGTGTACTCTTTCACTTGTTCAAGACCTGTTGATTGCAGCTTCGCTTTTAGTCGATCATCATTAAGTATTGAATTGATTTTTTCTGCCAAATCCTGGCTATCTCCCGGTACTGCCAGCAAGGCTGCCGCCGGTTCCCCCGCCAGAATCCTGCGATCCCCCACATCGGCGGTCACAAAGGGTATTCCTGCCATCCAACTCTCAAACATCTTCAGCGGGCAGCGACCTTTGGCAGCCTCCGTTTCATTAACCGGATCCACTGTGACATCCGCCAATTGGTAATAGTATGGCACCTGATCAGAATCCACCCGCCCGCAGAACACAGTTCGTTCGTCGATTCCCAACGCTACGGCTTGTGCCTTCAAGTTGTCAAGGTCGGCTCCGCCCCCGACAATCAGCAGTTTGACCTGCCCGTTGCTGGCGGCTATCCTCCTAAAACTTTCCAAAAGCAGATCAACCGGATGATTAGCCAGGCTGAGGCTGCCAATATAGGCCACCACTTTACAGCCGCCTAGAGTCAAGTGTTCTCGTAACTGGACAAGCTTTTCAGGATCCAAATTCTCAAAACGATCCTGATCAACGCCGTTGGGCAGGTAGCTGATTTTGGTTCGTGGAATGCCCAGAGCCGCCATTCTTTCCAGATTAAAGTAAGTATTGGTGGTTACATGCTTGGCGGATTTTGGAACGGAATTTTCAAAATGCCTCACAATTTTATACTGCCATTGGGAGGAAAATCGGTTGGACACTGCCTCATAGTCATCACAATCCACGATCACAGGCTTCCGGATCAACCAGCCTCCTACCAGTCCGGCAAAGCTGTTCATGGGATGGGGTTTCCCGATAAAAATCAGATCAGGCTTGCTGCGCACCACTAAGCCGAGTAACCGCCAGGCAGCCTGATGGGCAACTTTTATCAAAGCACCGCTGGAAAAATATTGGGTCTTGTTGTGGCTCTTTCTGACATGCATTTGACTCACGTAATGCACATTTACCCCCTCCACGACCACATCCCGCACAGACAGATTTTCATAATCAGAATGCAGCGCTCCAATCTCAGCCTGATAACCCTGCTCCACCAGGTATTTGGCAATCGGAAAGTACCTTCCCAAACCGGAAGGGCTGGCAAGGTCTTGTGTAAGCAGGAAAAGGATCTTCTTCATAGTAATTTGCCCAAAATTATGCACAGCATTTTAGGTGTCTTCCCTCACCCCTCATCCGGTGATGCCCTGAATGAAGAACTCCCACGAGGAAGCAAACAATTGAGTAGTTTCTTCGTCCGAAAGCCTGGCCTTAGTAGAAGCATTGATAATACCTTCTGCCAAGGCTGAGGCGTCCCTAGCCGGGACAATGGTGCAGATTTCCGGCAGGTCTCGAAGCAGCGTGTCTGAGATCACCTCTGTTACCACGATAGGTAAGCCATATCCCAGAGCAAGCTTGATCACACCGCTTTGGGTGCCTTGCAGGTAAGGTGCCACAAACACATCGGAGGCTTCAAAGAACTTCCCCGCCTGGGCATCAGGAATATAGTGATCGTAAATATGGACAATCTTTTCCAACTGGAGTTCTCGAATGCGCTGGTCGTACTTTCCGCGATCATCCCAAAACTCCCCTGCCACTAACAAGTGCACTTGTGAGCCTTTGGATTGAAGAATCGAAAGCGAATCCAGCAGGATTTCCAATCCCTTATAAGGGCGTACGAATCCAAAGAACAGGACAATAAGACTATCTTTTGGAAGCCCCAATTCCAGCCGCACCTGGTCCTTATCCAGCCCTGAAGAAGCAAACAGACGGTAAATGGGATGAGGCCGCAGACTGATATTCCCGCCCTCTCCAAGGAGCTCCTCCAGCCGGGAAGCCTCCTGGTCATTCATTACAATATATCGGGAGGCCCATTTCAGAGTGGATTTTGCCAGGTATTTATCCATGAACCGCGTCTCATGTGGGAAGGTATTGTGTACCACTGCCACCGTCTCGATCCCTGCTTTGCCAAAATCTTTCATCAGGGAGCGGTAAGCAGGTCCCCAAAAGGTAACCCACCACTGAAAAATCACTTTATCCGGCTGGAAAGTTTTGATGGCTCTGGCTGTTTTTTTCCAGTCCAGAGGGTTAAGGGGGCTGAAGATAAACTCTGCTGAGACCCTGACCCTGCCATCACTTTCATCTTTTTCACTCTTGCCTGGATAAAGATTCTTGGGATACTGACGCCTGAAAGAGATCACCTGCACATCATGGCCGGATTCTTTTAGCTTCAGCGCCAGCAAAGTGGTAAAGTGTGCAATCCCGCCCCGGTAAGGATAAACTGGTCCGATTAGTGTAATTTTCATCTGTCTGATGCCACGTTTGCAGTGCTATCCGTTCCTTGTACCGCTTCATCAAGGGTGCGGATTATAGGATCAACAGTTATCTGAGGGTCATTTTTTATCATCCGGTAAAACCGCTGCCAATCAGTCATCATTCGGCAAGAATTCCCGGTGGGAATAGCCACTCCAAGCTTGCATAAATGATACCTCACGAATCCACTCCCCCGGCAGCTTGTTCGATCAGCCAGATGCTCACACCGCTGCCGGAATATAATTGCTTGACACCTTCGCAGCCCTGCAGCCCTGCAGCGCTCACACTGCCCGCCCCCTCACGCAAATAGATATAATCCAACTGTGCCTCATCTACCAACTGCCAGAATTCTGCTGAACAAGTGGTCATGCCGGCAGCCCGCCTGCCCCAATCCTTCCAGAGCGTTACGGTTTCCTCTTCGCCGCCAAACGGATAGAATATGGTCGGCACCAGGGAAAACCGACCTGTGTAAGGCAAAATCCAGGCGCCCCCATCCACCCCGCGGTAGACGTCATATCCCCAGGAGGCAGTATTGATAAAGAAGCGAGCCTCGGTCGTGGTATGCTCCTCAATCCAGTTCAGGGCTGCCAGGTCATTTTCTGTAACTAAAATGGTATCGCTGTTGAGGACGTCCCGGTTCTGCCAACCCCCCATTTCCAACATTACCGCCAAAAAAACCGCTCCAATCACCCGGACAAGATTGTTTGGCTGACTTCTTGAAGCCAGCCAATCGAAAGCCCGGATCAATACCCCAGCACTCAAGCCTGTCACGGCAAGAAACAAAGTTAATCCAAAAAGGTCACTCCGAAAACTGGCGATCTGAAACCCCGACGGCAATGAAAGCAGCCCCAGCACCAGGCTCCACACCCCAAAAGACCGCCAAGCCGGCTTGCCAAGTGCCCAGACCAATCCCAACCCTGCCAGAGCAAGGAGGACATAACCAGTCTCTGGCCCTAACAAATAGCGCAGGTACTGCCACTGATCCGGGTTGCCCCCAAAGCCTTGCAGGGTCTGCGGAACCTGGACGGACATAGGCTGAGTGTTGGAGGAATAAGCAAAGACACGCCGATACCAGGGAAGCACAAGTACAAGCCCCAAAAGCACCGGTAGCACCAGCGCCATTATTTCCTTCCAATCCCAGTTCTTCCGCTTGATGCTCCTGATCAGCCAGCCCAGTCCCAGGATGATCAAAAAGACTGCCAACAGGAAAGCAGTTAGGTAATGGCTCAAGAGTGTACCAGCAGTAAGCAAAGTTAGCCCCACTGTCTGTTTCCAAGTCTCATGCCTGCGCTGTACCCGCAAAGCCTCCGCCATCGCCAGGGGCAGCATCAGCATGCCCGTCAGCATAGTATAGCGCCCCCAGTTCAGGTAATACCCGGGCATCTTGGTGGCAAAAGCTACCATCAAACCAGCCAGGGCAGCCGTGCGCCAGTCCCGAGAAATGGTCTTTACCAGCGCATAAACCGAAAGACTGACCCCGGCACTGATCACCTGACCGACTAACAGAACCGACTGGGCTGGGTCGAGCCCGCTCAGGGCTGAAAAGGCAGCACTGACCGCATGAAAGGCATAGTGGTAATAAAAAGGTCCCGGCAGGTATGGCTCCAGGCTCCCCACTAGCCCGCCTGCTTCTACCATCTTGCGCACGATCAGGACGTGATGCAGGGAATCCACCCAAGCAGGCAGAACCAGTTCACGCGCCTGCCAGAACCGCCAGGCTACCAGCAGCCCAAAGGCGAGCAGCGCCGCCAGCCAGCCCCAGTTAAACCCGCTTCCCTTGGTGTGTATGATTCCGGCAAGCGTGGCGGCCAGGAAAAAACCGATCAAGCCACCCTGAATGCCGGCTGTGATCGGTACCTTAACCAGGTAGAAGAACAAGCTCAGCAGCGTGATTACTGAAATGCTGACTCCCAGAATGCCAGCCAGGGCTTCAACCGGGTCTTTCTTCCTGTCACCCCACCAGGTCCACCAGCACAGCCCCGGCAGCAAGAGCGCCAACCCTGCCAGCAGTTTCAGCACTTGCGCACGCCCCAGGGATCCGGAAGTTCCGCCAGCAACTCACGGATGGTTTTTCCCATCAGTGGGTGCACCCAATCCGGTGCTATCTCCGCCAGGGGAACCAAAACAAAAGCGCGCTCCTGAATCCTGGGGTGAGGAATCTGGAGTCTCTTCGTTTGGATAATCTTCTGTCCATAAAACAGAATATCCAGATCAATCAGTCTGGGTCCATAACGGAATGATTCTTCTCTCCCCAAGTTCGTTTCACTTTTCTTTAAAAAGTTCAGCAAGCGTAAGGGGTTTAATTCAGTTTCCACCTGAACGGCCTGGTTCAGAAAAGCTGGCTGTTCCAAGTATCCCCAGGGTTCGGTTTCATAAATTGAGGAGGCGTGAACCAGGCGCATTTTCTCTTGGATGGCACTCCGGGCACGGGCAAGATTAGCCAGGCGATCGCCCATATTGCTGCCCAAGCCCACAAAAACTATTGGCATGGCGTTACTGCCCCCGCACAGCGCAGATCAGGTCCGAGAGCATGCCAAAGGCGGTGGTCTGCGGGCTTGGGTTGGATTCAAGAATGCCCAAGCCTGGCAGCACATCCAGGTGGAATAGGACAAATGAGGAAGTTCCGCCCACCTGGTAGAGCGGGGAATCCGGCCCAACCCTTTCGGGATGTACCCGGCTGAAAAACTTTCCATCCTGCCAACCCGCTGAGCAGACCAGCTTCCAGCGCTCGCCTGCCTGCCTGGCTTCTGCAATTATCTCGGGTGTAATGCCGCGGATGCCGGTCGGATGCACCTCCAAAGGAGTCAGCGGATGGTGCATCAGCACAGTGGATAAGGCTGCCACTTTGATAGCAGCATCCCAACCATCCACATCGTTGCTCGGGTCAGTTTCGGTGATCCCAATCGAGGCCCCGTAGACGATAGCTTGCTCCAACGTTTCACCAGCCTCCATGCGCTCGAGCAGTAAATTGGTGCAGGAATTGAGCACACCACTAAAGCCCAGCAGCTGTGCTCCAGCCAGGGGCTGCCTGAAAAGTGAGAATATCGGGGCTCCGTCCATGACAGCCGACTCAAACAAAAAACGCTTCCCCTGTCTGGCCGCCAGTTCGGTCAGTTCCTGGTAGCCATACACAACCGGTCCCTTATTGGCAGTGATAGCGTGCATCCCCTTTTGCAGCCCGGCTATCAGGTGTTCCAGAGCTGGCTGCCCGCTGCGCGGATTGACCGGAGTGGTCTCCACCAATACATCACCCGGGCAAGCCCGGATGAACGCCAGGGAATCTCCCTGGAAGTCAGATTTGTCCAAGCTGATCAGGTTGCCAGTCTCTTCCAGGGTGGTCAGACCCTTTTCCAAATCCAGCCCATTTGGGTCAATGGCGGCGCCATGAGAGCTTGTACAAATCCCGGTTACCAAGCATCGCAGATTGTAATCCCGATCAAGCGCCGCTTGTTTTTGCAAAAGCAGGCGTGCAAAAGCTTTGCCAACATTCCCAAACCCGACCAAAACCAGGCGGATTTCTCCAGTCATATCTCACCTCAATAACAACGTTAATGTTTCAATTATAGTCATAAAGATTACAGGGGTGGCCAGGGAATTACCCGGCGGTTAGTATCGGGAGGCGGGAAGCGCCCTGAATGCACCAGCGTAAGCACCCTTTGTTGGGTTGCTTCAATCTCTGCAATGTCAAGCCAGGGTTCCATCCGCAGAAACAGGCTCTGCCCTTCTGCCAAATCATTCCCAAGCCCTTCGAGGACTTGCAGCAGCTCTTCTGGTAGAGGCTGCCCGGCAAAATCCCAGATGACTGAGCGGTATTTGCGCTCGGTGTGAAAGCAGAGGGCATGGTCAATCGCCCACAGTCTGCCAGACTCATCCTTAAGAATGTGCCCGCCCTTTCGATCAGCATTGTTAGCAACCAGATCAAAAACTACCAGCGCTTTTAACGACTCACGCTCAGATTCACTTAAAGAAAAGTAATTCTGATCGGGGTTATTTGCAACAAATAGCTGAAGCGACCCTTTCCCAACCGGCAGATTATCCTCGCGAAAGACAGTGGGAGGAACAATGTTCCAATTCGCATGATCGCTTAACAGATACGCCGCTACTTCCCGTTTGGGCAAGCTTTCGGAATCAAAATCCCATAAGGGAATCTGACCTCTGACCGGTTTATAGACCGCTTTTACTTCCAGCCCCTCAAACACGCAAGAAACTAAAAAAGTATAGTTCGAGCTGGAAGTGAACTGCCCAATCAGGGTCACCTGTCCTAGTTCCAATGCCTGCAAAACCGCAGTTATTTCCATGAAATCTTAGAGCGAGCGGGGAAAAACTGCCCGGTCAGTGTTTGTGGCCATTATTTCTGGGAGAATACTGATCTCCGGGTGACATGGGCTCTCCGGAGGAAGGCCAGATTGGACGCCCACGACCGACCAGTTCCTGAGCCCAAACTGCCAGCCCGGAAACCATAGAGCGGGTGCACCAAAAGCGCACCACAGAGGGTTTGTCCTCAGCCTCCTCTGAAATTTCCCCCTCCTGTAAAATCAGCACCGAAAGGTCGGTGTCGGCATCATACCCCATACTCATATCCGCCACCCGGAAGAGCGGATCCAGCGGAGGAGTCAGGCGCATGGCTTTCTCGTCGTATTCCGATAACACCGCGGGGAGATCCGGGAAGCGCTTCTTGAGTTCATTTAGAAATTGCTCGATGCCAAGCGCCAGCATCTGCACTTGAAATTTTTCAATTAGCAGCGTTACCGTCTGGTGATCGTCACTGCCCTGCAGGTAAAAGGTCCTCTGCCCGGGTTTTCCAATGGCGTCTAATTTGAGGGAGATGGTGGGGTTTAGGTCAAGGTCAAGGTTGGGCATGGCATTCCATTCACTCTGAGGTTAAATCTTGCCGGTCTGGCGATGGAGCAATCAGGGCCGATCCTGCAAAATTCTATACTGGTCCCCTCCCACAAAGCGGCTCAGCTCGTTCATGAGGCTTTCGCTCAGTTCGGTGGAGTCATTGGGAAAGTCGATTTCATAGGTCTTTTCAGCTTCTGAAATACAAAAAGAAAAACGCACCTCACCCGGATGGGAACTAAGATAACCATGGAGATGTTTAATGCGGCGCATGTCTTTTTCCACTTCACCGCAAGATTGGATCGTAATCACCAGTCTCTGAATAAATGAGGCAGAGATTGCCGGCACAGGGTGTGTTACGCCAATATTGTCAGCTTGTTCCTCCATTCGGTAATTCCTCTCCATTGTGTCTGGCTGGCTTGGTGGTAAAGCCTGAGGAACTTCATATACCTGCCCGGGATTCTCTTTCAGGTATGGTCTTGCTTCCTCTTCTGCGGGCGGCTCAGAAATGGGTAAATCCAGATCAGGGAAAGGGGGGAACTCATCATCTCCCCATTCAGGCTCATCAAAATCATCCACCTGTGGAGGGGCGGAATCACTGGCAGCCTCACCGGTTGAAGCCTGCGCGACCGTGCCAAAAGCATAAGGAGCAAGCGCATCCAGGTCAGGCAGAAATTTTGACAAAACTTGTTCATAAAAGGGACCTCGGTTGTGGGTATCCACTTCCTCTGAAACACCTTCTGTTTCAACCCGAGTGACCTGGTCCACAAGGATGCTGAAACCGTTTGCCCTATGGTCCACTTTGCCATTGACCACCAACAGGGCTCCCACATCAACTATCTGGAGGCTTCTTTCCCAAACATTCGGGAACATAACCAGTTCGATCTCGCCGAAATTATCTTCAATGGTCACAAAAGCCATGTTCTTCTGATTCTTGGTTAAAAGCGGGCGAATCTTCTTCACCAGTCCGCCTACTACTACCTTGGTATTGTTTTCAGTTTCTTCCAGAGCATTGGAAAGGTAAGTAATCTGGTTGCTGATCAGACTCATGTAATGGCTGAGGGGGTGATCCGTCACATACAAACCGAGCAGCTCTTTTTCCCATTCCAACTGCTCATGAGGATCGGCTGCCGTGGCTGGGGAAAGCTGCACTGAAACCCCATCCTCCTCCCCCGCGCCAAACAGGGTCAACTGCCCCATTTCCACCGCGTGAAAGTGGCTGGCGCTGACCGAAACCATCTGGTCAATTGCCCGCAGCAAGGAGTGGCGGGGACCCAGACTGTCTAAGGCACCCACCTTGATCAGACATTCCAACGGGCGCTTGCCTACCTGTCGTAAGTCCACCCGGCGAACAAAATCGGTCACATCGGTAAAGGGCGCTTTCTGCCGGGCTGCAATGATCAGGTCTACCGGATTCTGCCCGACGTTCTTGACAGCCCCAAGCCCAAAACGGATGGCGGAGGTGCTGCCTGGCCGGTCTTCAATCTCGAAATCATAACCGCTGAAATTCACATCCGGGGGAAGCACCTCGATACCCATGCTGTGGCACTCTGCCACATAATTGGCACATTTGTCATTATCCGTTTTCCAGGCCGAGAGCAGGGCGGTCATGTACTCGACCGGATAGCGCAGCTTCAGGAAGCCAGTCTGGACAGCAATCACGCCGTAATCGGCGGCATGGCTTTTGTTGAAGCCATAATGCGCAAACTCTTCCCATTGCTTAAAAATTTCCTCAGCCACCTCAAGGTCAATCCCATTCTCAACCGCACCTTTGACAAACTTCTTATGGTGCTTGGCAACGGCTTTTTCTTTTTTCTTTGCGATCGCAGATCGCAAGTCATCTGACTCGCTTGGGGTGTACCCCGCCAGATCAATGGCAGCCTGCATGATCTGCTCCTGGTAGACGGCATGCCCGTAGGTATCCTGCAGGATGGGGATCAGCTTCTCATGTTGGTAGGTGACGTTTTTTTTGCCGTGCATGCGCTCGATGTATTCCGGAATGATATTCATCGGACCAGGGCGGAACAAGGCAATCATGGCAATCACATGCCCCAATTCAGTGGGCTGCATTTGCATGATGTAACGGGTCATCCCGTTGCCTTCCAATTGGAACAGGCCGACCGTATGCCCGTCGCTGATGTATTGATACACCTCCGGGTCATCCACCGGGATATTATCAAGTGTGTAATGCTTGCCGGTTCGCTTCTCGATATAGTCGCAAGCCTTAGCCATGATGGTCAGGGTCACCAAGCCCAAGAAGTCCACCTTAAGCAAGCCCAATTCGTTGATGCCATCCATGTCGTACTGGGCAACCGACTTGATCGGCAGGTCTTCACCCTGGCTGGTAGGGCGGTGCAAGGGTACGTATTCGGTGATAGGTTTATCACTGATGATCACTCCGGCGGCATGGGTACCTACGTTCCGGATGGCGCCTTCCATCCTGCCGGCGGTATCGATCAGTTTCGCCATCTGCTCGGAAGAGTCATGCACTGCCTTGAGCTCTGGTGATTTTTCCAGCGTTTCTGCAATGCTGGCAGTCTTGCCCTGTACTGGTGCCGGGATCATCTTGGCGACCCGATCCACTTCAGATAAGGGAATGTCCATCACCCGGCCAACATCGCGGATAGCTCCGCGGGCAGCCATGCTGCCAAAAGTGATGATCTGGGCGACTTTATCCGCGCCATATTTATTACTGCAGTATTCCATCATCTCGGCCCGGCGGTCATCCTGAAAATCCAGGTCAATATCGGGCATGGTGACGCGCCCCGGGTTCAAAAAGCGTTCAAACAGCAGTTTATGTTTGAGTGGTTCCACTGAGGTGATGTCAAGCGCATAAGCGACCAGCGAACCGGCAGCCGAACCGCGGGCGTTGTACCAGATGTTCTTTTCGCGTGCATAATGGCACAAATCCCACACGATCAGGAAGTATTCGTTGAAACCCATGTCATTGATCACCTTTAACTCGTAATCCAAACGCTGCTTAACTTCAGGCAGGTCGTTTTGACCCGGCATACGCCGCGCCAACCCACTCAGGCACAGATCAAGCAGGTAAGACTTGGGATTGTTGCCGGCTGGAACTTCAAACTTGGGCAGGTGATAGCCCTCACGGACAAGATTGACCTCGCATCTTTCGGCAATCTCCAGAGTATTGCTGAGAGCTTCCGGTACCCCGGAGAAGAGCATCTGCATTTCCTGCGGGCTGCGCAGGTAATAAGAGTCATCATTCATGCTCATGCGGGTCTTATCATTTAACAGCTTACCGGTCTGGATGGTCAGCAGGATATCCTGCAATTCTGCATCCTCTTTCTTGATGTAATGAACATCATTGGTAGCAACCAGACGGGCTTCGAATTTCTTGGAAAGTTCCAGTAGCCCCCGGTTAACCTGGTTCAACTCCGGCAGGTTATGATCCTGCAATTCCAGGAAATAGTGATCCTTGCCAAATACTTCCAGGTACCAGGCTAGGCTTCTTTCCGCCTTTTCGCGGTCATTCATTCGGAGTGCATAGGGAATCTCGCCAGAGATACAAGCAGATGCGACTATTAACCCCTCGGAATGGCTGGCGAGATATTCCTTATCAACGCGGGGGTGATAATAAAAGCCTTCCAATTGGCTGGCAGTGGCAATATTGAGCAAGTTTTGGTAGCCTTGCATGTTTTCGGCTAACAGCAGCAAATGATAGGCTTTTTTATCCTTCTGGACCTCTTTATCATGCATGGAGCGGGGAGCCAGGTAAGCTTCCAGCCCAATGATAGGCTTTATCCCTGCAGCGGTGGCAGCTTTGTAAAAGTCGATTGTGCCAAACATGGTGCCATGATCGGTGAGTGCCACCGCTGGCATGCCCAATTCCTTGACCCTGGCGACCAAATCGCTGGGTTTTCCAAAACCATCCAAGACGGAATAAGAGGAGTGCACATGTAGATGAACGAATGACATAAATCTTGTGTCTGCCCAATCAAGAGTGTTTTGAGGTGACCGCCCTGCCAAAAAACGTCAGACGATCAGCCGTTTTTTGGGATAACGGTTAGGAATTAAAGTATAGCACAGCCCTCATTTTGACGAGAAAAATTCAAGCACGAGTTGTTGTGCTTTGGAAAGCAGCTTATTCAAAAAACGATCAGCTGCTTGAAAATGGATGCTGTTTGGTAAAGATTGGCTGACCATTAAACTCCTGCAGCGTCTCGAGATTATCGATGTGGCTGTGATCGCGCTGCGACACCAGTATCTCTTCCGAGAGCTGACGGTTGGCACGAATCGAATCACCCAAGAAACCAATAATAATCAGGATGATGCCTGTAATGGTCAAGGTTCCCCCTATGGATACTGATTGAATATAGCGACCATAAGTATCACCAGAAAAATAATGTACCAAAAATCGGATCAGTAGAACCAATCCCGGGGTCAGGGAGACCAGCCCTGCAGAAATAAACGTTCGCAGGGGCTGATACATCACATAGGATCGTATGATCGCTCCGCTTTGCTTCCAGATAAAATGGAACATACCTTTATGAAGCCTTGATTCTCTCTGACTGGGATTGGTCGCGATCGGAACGTGATCCAGTTTCATCTGGCTTTTCCCTGCCTGGATCAAAGTTTCCAAGGTATAAGAATAAGGATTGTAGACCTGTAGGGGCAAAGCGGCAAAGCGGGAATAAGCCCGAAATCCGCTGGCTGCGTCTGGTACGTCGGTGGAGGAGACTTTTCGAACTATCCAGCTCCCGAAGGATTCCAGCATCCGTTTGAAAGGAGAAAAATTGCGGTTTTCCAGCGGCTTGCGGTCACCAACGACCAAATCAGCTCTTCCATCAATCAGAGGTTGAATCAGGCGCTGGATTTCGCTGCCAGGGTATTGATTATCCGCATCCGTATTGACGATGATATCCGCCCCGAGCGCCAATGCCATCTGGATCCCGGAAATAAAGGCTTTGGAAAGCCCCCGATTCTTTCGATGACGGATGACCACATCGGCACCATGATCCAGCGCCACCTGGGCTGTACCATCGGTAGATCCATCGTCAATCACCAGCACCAGCACTTCGTCCACCCCGTTGTATTCCCGCGGGATATCTGCCAGCGCGGCGGGCAGGGTCTGGGCTTCATTATAGGCTGGGATCTGGATGACTAATTTTTTCACTTGAGGTTCTTTCGTGGAATAATTAATTGCCTTTTCCCAATTCTACCCGTTTATATCATTTTATGGATAAGGGAATTGGGACTAACCGGATTTTGAATTAATAAAAATGTGGTATTAATCAACCATGAACCTGAAAATCCGTTTTCTGGCAGGCCTGAGCTTGATCGTGCTGATGCTGGGTTTTGCCTTTTCCCCAAGCTCTGTTGAAGCTGAGCCTGAATCGCCAGTCACTTATCAGGCTTCTGAGGTAACCGCCTATGACTTGATCGCCGCCATGAACAGCTTGCGCATGTCTTACGGGCTGCCAGCTCTGATCGAGGACCCCATTATCGATGCTGTCGCCCAGGGCACAGCGCAAATCATGGCGGATAGCCAACTTTCATGGCACATCGGAGATGTGCCCGGCCGGCTCTCTAGCGCCGGTTATGGCGGGGGCGCCAAGGTCTATGCCACCGAAAATTTTGCGGTTGGGTACGGTATCTCGATCAATGAAATTATGGATATGTGGTCGGATGAATCCCACATGCTGCCGGCGGTCAAATCTTATTATTGCAATGTCGGAGCCGGCACCGCCAAAGCCGCCAACGGCTCCACTTATTACATCTTGCAGGCTGCCTATGTCTCCGGGAAGGAATGTGGTACCTATACCACCCCTGGCGACGGCACCGGTACGCAGACCCCAGGAATCGTACCCGGTATCATCACACCGGTAAAGGTCGCCACTCCCGATGCCAATGGGCAAATCATCCACGAAGTCAAAGCCGGACAATCCTTCTGGGCTATTGCTGTGGCTTACGAGGTAACCATCAAAGATATTCTGCAGTGGAACAACCTGCCCGACGGCACAACCCTGCAAATCGGGGATAAGCTGGTTATCCCCGGACCAAATTCAGAAGGGTATCAAACGCCCACCCCGGTCGGCTTTTTTACCCCCAGCCCGCCCGAGGCAAACGGAAAGATCGTCCACACCGTTGGGGCTTATCAAAATCTCACCATTATCAGCACTGTTTACAACGTTACGGTTGAGCGCATCCTGACTCTGAATGGGTTGACAGTTGATACACCATTGCAAATTGATCAGAAGTTGCTGATCGATCCGGGGGTGGTAACCCCCACGCCAACTCCCAGCCCAACCCCCCGCCCGCTGACTCCGATTGAAAAGCTGACCCCCGCCAGCGATGGCAACTATTATCATACGGTCGGGGAGGGGCAGAACCTTTCCTGGATAGCCAATTATTACGGCATTCCCCTGGCAGACCTGATGAGCTGGAATAACAAATCCCTGAATTCTATTTTGTACGTTGGGGATCAGCTGCTGCTCAAGGTGACGCCCCCTGCCACGCTCACACCAACCGCACTCCCGCCGACTGCCACAGCGCTGCCGACTGTTACCAGCCTGCCTACCACTACCCCAACCGCCACGGTTCTGCCCAGCCCCACCCCGCTGGTGACAGAAGAACAGACCATTTCAGGCGGAGGATTTTCCCCCTTGTGGCTGATTCCCATAGTCGGGATTGGATTGGCTGGTTATTGGATTTACCGATCAAAAAAACGGAAAGCCAATGGGGCGGATGGCTCTCAGGACGCTGGCACTCCCCCTGATTCATAATCGGTTGATTCTCCTCAGGTAATTTCTTCAAAACCTGAATCCTGCTGGCATCTGCTAACAATACAAGCCATACTGGGATATTAGTGGATCTCACCCGTTAGTTTTGCCTGCTCTAGCGGATAAACCATTCCAGAAAAGACGTATCGTACCGCAAGAGCAGCTTGATTGGTCCCCCAATGAAGAACAAAGCGAGCGTCACCGCCAGAGTTACAATTCGTACTGGCTTATTAGGGACTTTTTCCAGCAATTTTGCAAACAACACGTAAGCCGGGCCAATCACCGGGAAAATATAGCGCCCTTGCATGGCAATCTGCTGGAAACCGTATACCAGTTCGTTGTTGTAATTATCAATAAACAGCGTCAGCGCGTACAGAAGAAAAATCGCCAAGAGGCTGTAAACCGGATAAGACGTCCGCCTGCCGTATCGAACCGCCAGCAAGATCATCCAATAAAACAAGAGCCGGTAAAAGGTTGTGAGGACGTAAGGGAAATAAAATTTGTGCCCCAATATTCCAAATATCCGATAAAACATGTGCGGGATCCAGGTGTCCAAAAAGTAGGCAATTGGGTCGGGATAGCCCTGGCTGATGCTTTCGCTGATGGTCAGTTTGTGATCCAGGGCATATTCCTCCAGGCGCGTATCGTATGGGCTTAGCGCACATTGAGAAGCCGTGAGCAGATCGGCGCAATGCGGGCGGATGGATTGGTAAACTATCAAGTTATAGCCATAGAGAGCTCCATTGCCAATTAATAGCATCAGCAGCAACATTCCCAAAACCACCTTTTTCCAATTCCAGTTGGGTAAAGGAAATATTGACTTTCGGTTTTTGAGGGCAAAAAAGAGCCAGGCAAGGAACATGAACAGAGCTAGGGGTAAAACTGTGTATTTTATCAGTGCGCCCAGACAGATAAAGATCATCCAAACCATACTATTTGATAGGAAATCCCTGCCATTAAAGACCCGCACCAGGTAAAGCAACCCCGCCATGCAAAACATGTTTGCCAGGTTATCGTAATTAACACCTCCGGAAAGGAAAACAAACATGAGGGTATTTGTCAGCAGGAACACCGGCAGAAGCTGCCACCACCTGTTTTTTATGATTTCTTTGGAAAGCAAATAACAGAATAGGATTGTTCCCAATGAATAGAGTGAACTGAACAGACGCAAGACCACCAGTAAAGTCTGATCGCTGGCAGTCGGGCTGACCAACTCAACCAGGTCAATAATCCGCCCATTGATCCAATAATAAAGAAAGGGATTTTGCTCGATGTACCAACCCGTGGAATAGGTCTCCGGTACGTCTGCCGGGATCCCTGCGGTGGTTGAAAAATGCTTGGAGAAAATAAAATGTGCCGGTTCATCTGGTATGATACCGGTTTTCAGATTGAGTGCGATAAAGATGGAATAAGCCAAAAAAATGATCAGCATCAGAACCAAAAGGATGGTTGGACCGCGCTTGGACCAGTGTCTGATGATTCTATTTTCTTTGATTGTCGCGTTCATCTTTTCTCGCTTGCTATAGGCCTGCAAGCCTATATGATAGTACTCGGGTACAACATGCGCTTAAGCTTTAAAGAGCGTCCATGAGAAATTATAGCTGCCCTTTAAAAGTTTGACATTCCCAGTTGTAATTATCAATTGAGGCTTTACCTCAGCAACGTCGTTCTGGGCTGGATAGTTCAGCAGAGAGCCAATGCAGTTGTAAAGTTCAAATTAATTACTTCAAGATGGATCAATTAACCAAATAATTCGCGGATCCCAAATATATCCCATGATTGAAACCGCCACAGCGGGATCGTCGGCAATAATAAGATCGAAATAACTGTTGAATTCCCGTAAGAAGTTGATCCAACTCAATTGAAATTTGTCCCGGGCGTCAAAGACGCAAATATTGCCGCTCTCAGTCTGTATTTTAAGCTGCTGGAGAGAGTAATTTCCTGGAGTGAATAGAACCACATACCTCTGGTTCAATTCATTGTCTGTAATGCCGCCTTTTTCTGTGATAATTTGTTTGATTTCGGTAAGCGAGGTCTGGGGATCAGCTAGATTCTTGAACCAGCGTGTGCAAAATCGCCTTCTCACAATATTCGTTTTTCGAAATTGGCTGACTTTATCAGATTGCGTGACGGATTTGGCATGGATGCGGTGATGGTACAAAGGCTCCCGTATATAGAAAAAACGGCCCTTTTCGACAATCTTCAATGCCAGTTCCCAATCCTGGACCCCGTTTAGTTTGGGATCAAACCCGCCCACCTGAGTGATCATAGACTTTCGAATTACTTTTAAATGGGAAGCGACCATTCCATCAAGCAAATCACTTTTAATCTTTCCGCCTGGTTTAATGTTTGGATATCCACCATAATTTGCCCGCCGCAGGGTATTATCGTCTTCATCAACATCATACCGGTCTGAGAAAAAGTAATCCACATCAGGATATTTCTGAATGTGATGCAGGACCTGCCCAATTGCCCCAGGTGGGAGGAAATCATCACAATCCACAAAGCCAATAAATTCCCCGTTGGATAATGCCACCCCTTGATTCAAGACTGCGGAAATGCCAAGATTTTCTGAGTTCCTTGCCACCACCAGGTTGGCTTGTGAGCCCTGTAATGCATCAAGATACTCCAACACTCTTGGGTCAGTCGAATTGTCATCCACACAGACAACTTCAACAGCTTCATTTCGCTGACCTAAAATGGATTGCAGGCATTTATCCAAATAGATGTAATGGTTATAAACCGGTATCAGGATGGTTAGAACAGGCATAGTCTATCTCAAGTTCATGTGTTTAGAATAATAGTTACAAGTAGTCTCAACTTTAATGGGTCAGATGCTTTGATCAGGAATAGTGGCAGCCGCCATCAATCCAAAAATAATCATTTATTACCTTTTCGATAGAATTGATTGAACCAGGCTTGTGCATCACTTAAAAAGTCAGGTTCAGTCTGGCCGACCAGCTCGTTGATGAGTGAGGCAGCTTTTAACCAGCTCCGCCCCATTTTCTCGGGATCGGCTTTGGTCATGGCTTTTTCGTGCTGCCGATAGATTGCGCCAACGGTATTTAAATAAGCAATTCGTTTTTTCTGATATGCCTGCTGGCACCAGAAGACCCAGTCTTCCTTGCCAGACAGGGTTTCATCAAACCTGAATTCAGTAAAAACATCCTTACAAAAAAGCCCGCAATGAATGGGGATAGCCAGACCTCTTTCCCATTTGTACAGAAAATCCTTAAGTTCAAGCGCATACGATCCCAAACAGGGCTCGGATGCGTAAAAGAAAGAGAGTTCCTCATCGCAAAGCAGGTAATCTGTCACTGAGATGGATAAGTCATCGACCAGCTTGAAATGATCAAGTTGGTAATCAATCTTATTGGGTACCAGGAAATCGTCGGAATCCAGCAATTGGATAAACTCGCCCTGACTGGCAGCTATTCCCACATTTCGCGTTGCCGATAAGCCTTTATTTTCCTTGTTATGAAGGACATGAACCTCCGGGAAAAAATCGCTCAGCTCTTTCAGGCGGGTTTCGCAGCCTGGTTCAGTACTGCAATCATTAATCACCAAGATTTCTTTTGGACCCGAATAACTCAGCACAACAGAACTAACCGCTTCGTAAAGCATGCGGGTTTGATTGAAACAAGGGATGATGTAAGAAACGAGCGGTTGTTCACTGATCATAATCATTCCCTATGCCCATTGTTGGCCACTTCCTGAAAGGTAACCGGGAACGTTTTTTACATCCCCTAAGAAATGATCCCAGGTGTGTCGCATCAATATCAGTTCAAGCAGGTTTTCAGCTCTTCGGGCTGCTTCTTGCGGATTGTCCTTAATTTTGCGCATGGCTTCCAGGTAATCCTGAGAGGTTGGTTTCTCGGGTAGCAGGAACCCTGTTTCCGCGTTGATCAGCTCACCAACCCCACCGACATTCGGCGC
The DNA here is from genome assembly GCA_049301715.1 of Anaerolineaceae bacterium. Classification (GTDB taxonomy): domain Bacteria; phylum Chloroflexota; class Anaerolineae; order Anaerolineales; family Anaerolineaceae; genus Mesolinea. The sequence goes on along the minus strand of JBAQLH010000042.1, from coordinate 30,482 downwards.
GATAATCGGCACTCCCCAAGTTCCTGCTTCAATAAGGATGTTTGGCAAGCCCTCCCATTTGGATGTGAACATGAAAACATCATAAGAATGTTCAAGAAAAAGTTCTTCGGTTGCGTTAAATTTGCCTTTATATTCCAGATTGCTTAAGTCGGGAAGTGCAGAGGCGGAATCAACAACGCTTTGGCCAAACATGGCAAAGTCCGCAAACTGACAACGTTCCACTACTTCCAGGAAAAGATCCCAGCGCTTTTCTTTATCCATCCGACCAGCCCAAACACACGACAATCTGTCTGTTGAGTTAACTCGGGAAGCGTACTCCTGCAATTTGCTTCGGGCAATTGAGAGGGAGCGTTCACTGATCGCTCGGGAAGGTGTGTAAATGGGTATGAATGTTTGAGCTTGGTTTTGCAGATCGTATGTCGTAACAGCATCAGAAATGAAACGCTTGTTATCCGTCAATAACCCGGAAAGATTGGCTATGGAATCTTTCAGGTAGTACTCGGCATAACCAATCCGGGAACCCCGTTCATCAAACTGCATCGCAAAGATACTGGCAAACAAACGGGAGAAATCCTTCAGTCGGTTTCCATCTTCTACAAACAGCGTCCACATAATGTCTGAATTAATATTGTGGATGACCCTTGGCCTCAGGGCAACAATCAAGTCGCGGACAAGCAGTTTCTTTCCATTCAGGTCCTGCCCGGGGAGGTTATCTGCAATGGAAAGAACGATCACTTTGGGGGAGTTCTCTAATGTTACCTCGCGCAGAGGGTTATCGGTAAGGAGCAGAACACAATCCGTGCCCTCAGATGTGATTGCCCTGGCATAGTTCATGGCAACCAGCTCTGCGCCGCCCGTCGAAAGGAATGGCAGCGAGATGAGGTGAGTTATCTTCCCACCGGGAGGAATTTGTTCACTGATAAAGGTCAGGCACTTTTTTAAGGAGGTCCTCCTCCAAGGCAGGCGGAAATTATCGTATTCAAGTTTAAGCTGCGCATCTCTTTGAAAGATTGCTCCAATTCTTGGCGCGATTCTGCGCCTTGCCCCGCTAATTTTTTGCCGGGTTGAATTGGGGATGGGAAGTTTGTGATAGAAACGCTTCAGGCTGCCCTTCAGCGAAGTGTTGGCACTTGAACTGGGCGCTTCGGAAGAACTGCTGGCTTTTGATTGGGTAGCTCTATGACGGTATCCAGCACTGACTGTTCGAGTTTGCCTGCCTTCGCGAATGCCGTATTTTACGTAATGAAACAGCGGATTGATTCCGGCATTTTTCACATCCGGATACATTTCCAGGTACAATGCGGTTGAAAAAAATGGGCTGGGGTCATAACCTTTATCTGCACCAACAGACAAATAATGAACGATTGGATCATCGCTTTCATCGGCAGCATCAGGATACTGCTCCAGGTACCAGGCTTCATCGAACAGATCTGAGTTCCTGATCCAGTCTGCCTTCTTTTTTAACTCTATATTGCTATTACCTATGTCAAGATTATTAAATCTTCCTTTTACCTTCGAGAGAAAATGCCGAAAATTGCCCGGTTCAACAAGAGAGCGTCTAAACCGCTTGATGCCAGATAAGAACTTCCACGTGCGGGTGCCAGTAACCTCTTCAGTTTCAGCTTTTATAGCTTTGAGTTCCGCCTTTACGCTATCAAGAACTGCCTGGCTATCATGAAATTCGCTTTCTTTTTGGGTGAGCTCCGCTGTCAATGCGGCAATTTGCGCATTAAGATCAGACGCCAGGTCTTTTTGCTTTTGATTGTATTCAGAAAATTGGGTGGAAAGCGATCTCGTCAATTCAATTGGAAGAGTTTTTTCGGAAGGCTGTTGTTCCAATTTGCCACACACAAAATCACGGTAGGTGTCAGCCCAGCGGTAAGCATTTTTTGAAAGCAGCCAGTTTTTCCTGATAGCCGCTTGGGCATTAACAGCCAGGGAATAGCGCAGGTCTTCATCCTCAATCAGTTTAATCAGATTTTCTTCCCAAGCATCCAGCGAGCCGGCCAGCAATCCTTCCTGACCATGGGTGATAATCTGATTATAGGGATCAAGGTCGCTGAAAACACCAGGGACCCCCAGGGCTGAATATTCAAAGAATTTCAAGCCGCTCTTGCAACGGTTGAAAAGGTTATCAGCCAAAGGGGCAATAAAAATATCCGCCTGCTGGGTCTGGAAATCGCGGGCAAAGCCTTCATACTCATAAGTTTTGGAAGGAACCCATTTGACCTGTCGATAAGTTGCAATATCCTCCGGCGGTCTGACCCCCAAAAACTTAAATTCAATCTGGTCAGGATAACGATTCAGAAGATCAAGCAGTACTGGGGTAATACCTGCCAGATCTGGTTTATGCGTATCCCCGCCCATATAGCCAATCACAATGGGGGCGTCTCGCACGGTTTTTAGGGCTGGCGCTCTCAGGCTCCAGACTTCATCATCAAAATAATTTGGAAGAACTGCCACCCTGGAGGTGTATTCAGCCAACGCGTTTTTTAAGGTGTTAGTGGTAACCGTAACAAGGTCCGCCTCCATCAGTGCCTGGAGGATGGGCAGAAGGGCAGGCGCAAATACCCCAGATTGCCGATCCGGATGATCCTCTGGCAAGAGGAAGAGCAGATCATCGAGATCAAAGATAAGGCGCTTATTGTCCGCTTTGGCACAATCCCGGATGACCTGATAGGCTTGTAAATCTTCGGGGAAGTCTCTTTGATAGAGGAACAAGTCACTTGTGTCAATATTAGCCCGGGAAAATTGACCCCCTTCAACCCCACGCAGAACGGTAATGCCGGCTTGCCTGAGAGGGGCATGAATCCTCAGGTGCTCCAGGGCAGATTCGTGCGTATGGTTTGAAAAAAAGGTGATCGATTTGCATTCCATAAAATTTTCGCGAACTTCTCAAAAAGTATAATCCAAGATTGTCACTCAACCAAATGCTTTTTAAGAAAGCCTGCCGTGGTTACCAAAATCGAAAGTGGGAAAAATTCGGTTCATTAATGACGCTGATCATAATGCAAGCTGTCTGTCGAAAAACAGTTCCTTGCGCAAATGTGAAATCCCCGGGCAAGACTACCGCAACATTGTATCCGAGAATTCGAAACCATCCAACCTTAGTCTCTGAATAAATACATCTCGAACTTCAACTTCAGTAAGTATTTTTTCCCGGGAACAATTGGAAGTATAGGAGGGCACATCCCCTTCGGACCAGGAATAATTCTCAAGATCCAGCAGGTACCATTTTCCGCAATTCACCAGATGGATTAAGTCAAATTGGTAAAACGGTGGTTGAACGTAACTTTCGTCTAATGTTGAACCCACCCCTTCCACTTCCACTCTTTTGGTCGTGCCCATACCAAGGATGTAATTGGCTTGATAATCCTCTTTAATCAGAGATTCGCCTTCCATCCAACTTGGCTGAGCGATATCCAGATAATCCAGAATGGTTGAAGCAACGCTGAGATTCTGCGAATCGCCCTCTACCCATCCGGTATATTCTTGGGACGGAAAGAGGAATAACAAAGGAATTCGTTCGTTGATCACGGCAGCTTTGCCGTGATCGGAGCCAATGATTATGAGGTTTTTTTCGGAGCCAAGTTCGCCATTCAGGGAAGCCATGAGTGTTTGGACGCCTTTATCGAAATCTAGGATGCTGTCATCGTAGAAATCATCGTCCCACTGTTCCTGGGAATCGGCATCCTTGCCCTGGCTAAAAACGCGCTGTTCTGGATAAAAATAGGAACCATGCGTTCCCATCCAGTGAATATGAACAAAAACAGGCGCCCGGTTTGATTGGATCAATTCGACAACTTTCTCGATTTTTTGTTCGTCTTCAAATCCAATTGGTTCTTCGACTGCCTGTAAGTAGTTGTTTTCCATTTCTTCAATTAAAAATATGTGTTTGATACGTGAACTGAGTCTATTTTCAAGCTCGAAAAGGAAGTAATCGTAATCAGCGGGCAGAATCTCTAACCGACTGAAGATACTTTTTTGCTGTGAAGATATCCCGTTTACTTCATCAAACGCGTTTAAGAAATTGAGCTGATAAGCATCCGCATATCGCTTGAAACTAAATTGAGCCGTATAGTACCCCTGATTTTGAAGTATCCCGGGAAGGTGTTCATAGACATCTTTTCCCCGTAATATATCGGGCGGATAGAGGACTCTCGTTGTCGTCGGGTACTTACCGGTAAATATTGAGGTGATTGATCCGGATGTATTGGTCGAATTGCTGAAGTTATTCTCGAAGATTAATGCCTGATCCGCGATAGAATCGATAAACGGGGTGGTTTCCCGTTCATAGCCATATAACGACATGTGCGTTGAATTGACCCCGTCTGCCGTAATAAGGATGATGTTAGGCTGATTGGCGCCGGTTGCGGCAGAGCCTGCCAAATTGCCTGTTTGCGGCTTGCTTACATTAGTAATAACTACTATCACAGAGGGAATCACTACTACAGCCAGCAGTGCATAGATTGCCCATGTGTGACTGGTCATAAAGGTTCGAACACCCCCACCGGTTTTCAGGATAAGTTTTATCAGATCGTACCCAATGACGAGGATTATCAGAAGATAGGCAGCGGCGTAAATTACTCTGCTAATTCCCTTTGAGGTCACTATCCCAAATCCAAACAGTGTGTAGGTAAAGTTATCCAACAAAAGCAATCCGGTTGAGGCAAGCACCATTGCAGGAATAAGGACCAACACCAGTTTCAGGTATCTTCCCGCTGACTCCGGCAGAATCTTGATCAGGATCACTCCGATCAGCAAGAGGCAGAGAAGAACCACCGCAAGGATGGAACTTGTTCCAAATAAAACCCCCAGTTTTCCTGGGAACGGGAGCAAAGATAGAAAGGAGGGCTTGGTGACAATGAAGAGCCACTCCATCAGCACGTAAACAAATATTGCTCCTAAAGAAACAAGCAATAGGGTATTCATTGAAAAAGATTGGCTAACAGCCGAATTAATGGTCTTTTTGGGGTCTTTCAACTTTATCCGTAATCCTTACCTGGCTTGTCTGTATTCTCGGCATTCTCATGTTGGATTGCCCAGTCTATCCGCTTTATGATCATTCGGTGGCTGTTGCTTTTTGATGCCCAATACCCGCCTGGTTATCCTTTGCCACACTTTCATTGTTATGTGGATCTAAAAAAATATGTCCGAGCAGCGGATGGTCCACAGTCTGCCTGGTTTGAGTAACCATTATACTGCTTGCAGCGAATCTGGTTAAATTGTATCCAATTTATCATGAGTATTTATCAACATGTGTAAAGGCTAAGTAGAAATGCCGTAATAGTTAGCACAGAAACACGTTGGGAACACTATCCTCGCCGATAGCCTCTTTTCGATGGTCATTGCAAGCCTATTCTGTGTGACAATCTCTCTTTTTGTCAGAATTAAACTGGTGGAAATGGGGCAGCGTTGAATTTCGCTGGATTTGATCTTAGGTCATCTTGGCTTTCTTCCCAGCGAACCCCAACGTAACGGGATTTACTTGTAGAATCAATAGAAGGAACATTTGTCAGTCTTTACCGTCTTAAAAGCGTTGGTATAGCTGTTGCATGCACATCAGGGCAACCTTGTACTGAGTCTGCCAGGCGATGACACGCCCTGGATGAATAACTTATAATCAGTTTTATATTTATGAAAACAATCGACCCAACCAAACAACAAAAACCCAAGACTCAGATCACCTTCGTTTTACTGACAGGAGTTCTGCTTGCCGCAATCGTATTAGTTGCGGTTCTATTTTCGTACGAATCTACGCATGCCCAGACCATTTATCCCGGTGTAAGTTTGGAAGGGGTAGACTTGTCTGACCTGACGGTTGATCAGGCGGTAGTTAAGATCAATGAAGGCATGGCTTATCCCACCCAAGGTAAACTGCTCTTTACCGATGGGAACGCCCAATGGCTCTACACTCCGCAGGAGCTTGGTTTCAGTCTTAACCCTTATACCAGCGCCGAAGAGGCTTTTTTGGTGGGTCGGAGCGAGGGTTTTGCGAAAAACCTGATCATTCAATCCACAGCATCCCAGCAGGGAATCCAATTGGAGCCAACCGTGATCTACGATCAGAGGCAGGCTTATGCGGTATTGCAGGGGATTGCCCGGCAAATCGACCAACCGATGATTGAAGCATCGGTTGGGGTCAATGGAACCGAAGTAGTGGCAGTAGCTGGGCAAGTAGGTCGGCAGGTGGATATCACCGCCAGTTTGGAAGTGCTGGAAGCATTGCTGTTTGAGCATAAAGACGGGCTGGTGCCCCTGGTAATCAAGGAAACCGAACCTGCTATTATGGACGTTAAGGCAGCCGCTGACCTGGCACAACAAGTGCTCAGCGCCCCACTGGTTCTCAAAGTGCCCGATGAAAGCTCTAACCTGGGACCCTGGAAGATTGAAATTTCGGATCTTGCCAAACTACTCGTGATTGAACGCAAGACTGACAGCGAAAACGCTGAATACCAGGTAAGTCTGAACCAAACTGCTCTGCTGAACTATCTGACTGGCTTAGCGCCAGCTCTGCGAACTGAACCGGTCAATCCCCGCTTCATTTTTAATGATGACACCAGGCAGCTTGAAGTGATCCAGCCGGCAGTTATCGGCAGGGCTTTGGATGTGGAAGCCAGCGTGGAAGCGATTACCACCAAATTGCCCGCCGGTGAGCATGAAATCGCTTTGGTTCTCAAGCAGGTAGACCCGACAGTGAAGGACGATGCAACAGGGGAATCGCTTGGCATTACTGAACTGGTTGTTGCTGAGACCTCCTATTTTTATGGCTCTGATCCTGCTCGCATCCAAAATATTAGCGCTGCAGCCAGCAGTTTTCACGGCTTATTGATTCCGCCCGGCGCCACCTTCTCTATGGCGAGCGAACTGACTGATATCAGCCTGGAGAATGGCTATGCTGAAGCCTTGATCATTGTAGGGAAAGAAACCGTCAAAGGTGTTGGCGGGGGCGTCTGCCAGGTGAGCACCACTTTGTTTCGAACCGCTTTTTTTGGTGGCTTCCCCATCGTGGAACGGCATGCCCATGCTTACCGGGTCAGTTATTACGAACAGCAATCCAATGGCTGGGTAGATACCAACCTGGCCGGGTTGGATGCCACGGTTTATGTACCCCTGGTGGATTTTAAATTCACCAATGACACTCCAAATTGGCTGCTGATGGAAACCTACGTAGAAGGGTATTCCCTGACCTGGAAGTTTTACTCTACAAAAGACGGGCGCTCGATGGATTGGACCACCACCGGCGTAACCAATGTGCAAGCACCGCCGGAACCACTCTATCGGGAAAATCCTGATCTTCCCACAGGTACGATCAAACAGGTCGATTGGGCGGTGGAGGGCGCTTCGGTGGAAGTGAACCGCACTGTATACAAGGACGGCGGAGTTTATTTTACAGATACTTTCAGAACGGACTATATTCCTTGGCAGGCCATTTATGAATATGGGCCAGGAACTGAAATCCCTGAGTAAATCTGAGCTCCAAAACGCTTAGCACGCTTATGGTACAATAATTTTACATGAGACATTTTGCTCCCAAGCAGGGAGCTGCGCTTTCAGGCAAGAATTGTTGGAGGCTTTGTGATTAATCAAGATTTACTGGATTTGTTGCGCTGCCCTGTTTGTGTAAAAGAAAAAACAGGTTTGCTTGAACTATACCGGGATAGCTGGCTGATTTGCCAGGACTGCGGTCGAAAATACCCGATTTGGGAAGATATTCCCGTCATGCTGATTGAAGAAGGCGATAAGTGGCAGTCTACCGAAAAGAGCCAGCTTCAGGTTCCGCCGCCCAGAGAAAAATGAGAAGCAGATAAAAATTTAGAAAATTAGTCCGTCTGGGGCAGTTTACCAGGCGCTTTGTTTCAAGGCGAGAATGAATAAATTTTGGAATAAGATAAAAAATGCACTTCCCCAAGACCGTAAAACGCAGATAGTTTTAGGCGTTTTGGTAGTTTTGGGTATTGTTGGCGGATTTGCGCTGAGCAGTTCAGTGAATAATTTTGTAGCTGGGATGACCATTGCCAACCTGCCGGGTGTCCCGGTGATTGCGGAAACCACTCCCAATCCTGATGCAATCATCGGGGCTGAAGAAACACCTGTAGCTACACTTCAGCCGATTTTAGAAATGCCGGAACCCTGGGATGGAAAAACCCGAGTCAACATTCTGATCATGGGGTTGGACGCACGTGACCTGGAAGATAAAGCCCCTCGCACCGACTCGATGATCCTTTTTACCCTGGATCCGGTCAATCTAACCGCTGGGCTGATCTCCATCCCGCGCGACTTATGGGTGAAGATCCCCGGGTCGGATTATGGCAAGATTAACACGGCCTACAGCATTGGTGAACTTTATCAGCTCCCTGGTGGTGGACCTGCCTTGGCTGTAGAGACAGTGGAGGATTTGTTGGGCGTACCGATCCAGTATTATGCCCAAATTGATTTCGCAGCCTTTGTGAAGTTCATTGATCATATTGAAGGTGTTAAGATAACTATTCCCTATCGGATCCAATTGGATGTGGTGGACACAAAAATATCCAAATGGGTAGATCCTGGGACCTATACATTACCTGGCGACTTGGCTTTAGCGTATATGCGTAATCGCAGTACTGCAGGCGGTGATTTTGACCGGGCGGAACGACAGCAGCAGGTGATTATGGCAATCCGTGATCGGGTGTTGGAATTTAATATGATGCCAACTCTGGTTGCCAATTCTGGTGAGATCTATGCCGACCTTTCTTCCGGAATCCGGACTAACCTCAGCGTTAATGAGGTGATTCAACTGGTACTCAAAGTGTTGGATGTGCCGAGTGATCAGTTTGCCCATAAAGTGATTGACGGAGCCTATGTCAATATTGGTAAATCACCTGAAGGGCTGGACATCCTGCGCCCGATTCCTGACAAGATTCGCCTTCTGCGTGATGAAATATTTTATGGTACTGTGACCAGCAGCGAAACCGGAACAGCTCAGGACATGGCAGCCATTCTCCAGGATGAACAAGCCAGGGTTTCCGTTCGCAATGCCTCATCTTATGCAGATTTAGGCACCAGAACTGCTGAGTACCTGCGCGGTCAGGGTGTGAATGTGGTTGAAGAGATCAATTCGGATTATCAGGTCTACTCGCGAATAACCCTGTATGGCAGCAAGCCTTATACGCTCAAGTATTTGGTAGATCTGATCAAAATTGCGCCATCTTCAAACATTGTATATGCCTATGACCCCAATGCCCCGGTGGATATTGTGCTGCAACTTGGGGATGATTGGGCGGCTAATAATACCCTTCCCTAAGGTTGATTGAATTGTAAATAAGGCTGGTATTTTTCACCAGCCTTATTTTTATTGGCTTCTGTGTTGGTTTTTGGAGGGAGTAATTATTGACGATCCGGGCATTGCCAAGCCCCCTGACCGGAGTAAATAGCCCCGAACTTCACAGCAGAGTGAACAAGTATGCAAAAGAGACTGTTTTCATTATTAATGACAGGCTAAGCAGCTGAGCGACAGTACATCCTGCAAGTGGAACTAATCTATAGCAACAGAGTCACCGCTTCGTTCAGTACAAGACGCTTCGAAGTTGTAAAAGGAAAGGGTTTACGTCTTGGGTAATCAGGCATTGCATTGGGTTTTACTGACAATAATAGGTCTTATGCATGGCTAACGCCCGCTCAACTCACCCTTTGCCTCGGATCGGCGGTCATTCTTACCGAAGTGAAGAATCTTATCTGCTCAAAAAGAAAAGCAGAACAGGCGCCCGAGATTATTCCCTAGAAAAAAGCTGCTCCCGTGTTGGGAGCAGGTTCTATTCACATTTAGGGATAGTCGGTTAAGGAATCGCTGTCGGGGCAGGTTGGACTGTACCCAGTGCCGCTGCCAGTTGAGCCAAGGCTCGCGCTTCAACCTCAGAACCGCCGCTGGCAACCACTTCCTGTGCCTGGACGATCAGAGCGTCCACCGGATTGGGATCTTGCAGGAGCGCCAACCGGCTCTCAGCGCGCTCAAGGTTAAAATCGACCAGGTACGAATTGGCGATTAAGACCCGGTATTCGCCTTTAGCTTCACTGCTCAACTCGGCAGGGAGGGCTTCTGGTGCGATTGCCGGCGCCAGCCACAAGGAAATGACCAGCCCAATGGCAATGCCGAGGATGAGTCCGGTCAGAAGATACCAATGGGTGTGATTATTTCCCATTGTCCGGGTTCCTTTGCCGCCATTCCTGCAAAGTGACCGCATCTATGTCACTGGCAAGTGTTCTGATTTTTTCCAAGTCTTCCTTGGTATAGCCAATGCCCTCGCCGTAACGGATCACATTTTCCAACAGTACGGTCGCATCACCCGTGTCAATCTCAGCCAGCTGGTCAAGCGCTGCCAGGGGTTCCTGCGCCACCTGGTATTGTTCCGCCACCATGAGTACCAGGTCGGTTTTATAATCAGCGCGCAGTTGGGTCAGGCTGGCATTCGTTGGGCGTTGCGGCGGCATTACCAACCAGCCAAAAGCCAGGCCGGCACCCATCCCCACCAGGATGACCAGGATGAAATAGAACACTCTGCGTTGTTTACCACTCATACTTCACTCTAACTCTTAGCTATTTCGGCATCATGGGGATTTTAATGCCGCTCTTTTTGGCAAAGGCAAGGGCTTCGGGATAGCCGGCGTCTGCATGGCGCACTACGCCTATGCCGGGATCGCCTGTAAGTACGCGGTCCAAACGGATGGCGGCTTCGGGAGACCCATCTGCCACGATTACCTGCCCGGCATGCTGACTGAAACCTATACCAACCCCGCCGCCGTGATGAAACGACACCCAAGTAGCGCCGTTGACGGCATTGAGGAGGGCATTCAGAATCGGCCAGTCGCTGATCGCATCGCTTCCATCGCGCATGCTCTCAGTCTCTCGGTTGGGGGATGCCACCGAGCCGGAGTCAAGATGGTCGCGCCCGATCACAATTGGTGCGCTTACTTTTCCTGCTGCCACCAGTTGGTTGAATGCCAACCCAGCTTTGGCACGTTCACCATAACCTAGCCAGCAGATGCGTGCCGGCAAGCCCTGGAAAGGCACCTTTTCACGTGCCAGTTTCAACCAGCGCTGCAAATGCTCATCTTCAGGGAACAACCCGGCAATGGTCTCGTCTGTGCGGTAGATGTCTTCCGGGTCACCGGAGAGCGCTACCCAGCGGAAGGGTCCCTTGCCTTCACAAAATAGAGGGCGGATGTAAGCCGGCACGAAGCCGGGGAAGTTGAAAGCGTCTTTGACCCCAAAATCATAGGCGCGCTGCCGGATGTTGTTGCCATAGTCGAATACCTCTGCGCCCTTTTTTTGGAACGCCAGCATGGCTTGCACATGTCTTGCCATGGACTCCTGGGAAAGCAGGGTATAGCGGGCAGGGTTGGCAAGGCGCAGCTTAGCGGCTTCCTCAACACTCAGACCAATGGGGATATAACTGAGCGGGTCATGAGCCGGCGTCTGATCGGTAACCACGTCTGGAATTACGCCGCGCATTTCGAGTTCAGGGAAGACTTGGGCAGCATTGCCGATCAGTCCAATGGATTTTGGCAGTTCGCGTTTGACGGCATCTTCCACCATTGTCATCGCTTCTTCAAGGTCGTCAGTGAGGGCGTCAACATAGCCGATTTCCAACCGGCGGCGGGCACGCTCGCGGTCCACCTCAACAATCAAGCCTACACCCTCGTTCATGGTGATGGCAAGGGGTTGAGCGCCGCCCATGCCACCCAGGCCGGCAGTAAGAACGAACTTCCCTTTCAGGGAGGGCCAGCCTTTCTGGCGAGCCAGTGAGCCAAGAGTCTCGTAAGTACCCTGCAGGATACCCTGGGTGCCGATGTAGATCCACGAGCCAGCGGTCATCTGTCCATACATGATCAGCCCTTTGGCGGCCAGTTCGTCAAAATGTTCCTGAGTAGCCCAGTGGGGCACCAGATTGGAGTTAGCGATTAGTACGCGCGGAGCGTCCAGATGGGTTTTGAAGACTGCAACCGGCTTGCCGGATTGTACCAGCAGGGTTTCATCGGCCTCCAAATTTTTCAAAGATTCCAGAATGGCGTCAAAAGCTTCCCACGAGCGGGCTGCCTGACCGCGGCCCCCGTAAACCACCAGTTCATCCGGCTTTTCCGCCACAGCCGGGTCAAGGTTGTTTTGAATCATTCGGTAAGCGGCTTCTGTCTGCCAATTTTTACAGGTCAACTGGCTGCCGCGAGGGGCATGGACAACACGGGGATAAGACATACGGATATTTGCCTCCTGAATCGTTGTAATAGTATGATTATACAACCATCACGGCACATCCTTAATATAATAGGGATTCAGCCTGGCCGTTTCCCTCTCAGAGCCGTAAGATAGCCAGATTACCGTTTGAGGGCTTACCCGGCAGGCTGAAGGGGGGATGTTTTAACCTGGTGATTGAATTCGTTTGGAAAAGAGGCTCACAAGACACCCGTAACAATCAGTATCCTCTACTTCTCAGAATGGATATGTTTATATAACAAATTCATCTATAGGGTAAGTGTTTGAATGTCTGCCCGTTCTGACCAAAACGCCGGTTTGAGTAGTGTTCCACTTAACAAGTGAGAGCGTTTTGCAGGTTGGATAAACCAATAGTTTATCGGGAAATCTGATTCTTTCCTCGTCCCATATATGGGAGCACAATGGGCGATATAACAACCTAATATTAGGAATATGACCCTGCTGGGACTCGAACCCAGAACCTAACGCTTAAGAGGCGCTTGCTCTGCCAATTGAGCTACAGGGCCATTTTGTGCTGCAAATTATAGCACAGGTCAGACTGAAAAAATGTCTCTGGTTTACGCCAGAGACACCTCGGATTAACAGCTCCCCGGAGAGGACTCGAACCTCTAACCTAGCGGTTAACAGCCGCCCGCTCTGCCGATTGAGCTACCAGGGATTGCAAGCGGTATTATACGAGCATGCACAGGGAGTGTCAAGCAAAACCGCGAGAGCGTTGAAAAATCTTTCGTGTTATTCCCATTTCAAGAAACGCATCGCCGGAGCCATAGAGCAGAGCGGGGTCGCCAAGTGGACGAGGGACGGAATACGTAAAACTACAGTTCCCATAGGATACGCAGTATGGCAATCTCATTTTCCAAAATCTGAGATTGCTTCGCCGAAGGCTCGCAATGACATTTTTAACACCCTCACCGCGATAGCAGCAAGAGTGTCTTTGTGGGTGGAACTTCTCTCTGCCTGATGGGGAGAACGCTTTTGAGGACTAATGCAGGCGTTCTGTGTGGTCAGCCAGATTTCCCGCAAGGTATTCCCGAATGACTGTATCAATATCCCGTAAATCAGTGACGATTGGCTGAATGTTCAACCGGCGCATGCTCTCGTAGGCGCCCGTGCCCATGCCTCCGCATACCACAACTTGGCAGTCAGAGATTGCCTCTGCCATATTGGCATGTTTCCGGTGTGAGTCTTCGTCGCGCCCATGTTCAGCTCCGTGATGTTCCTCAATGGATTGCCCGTTGTGAAACTGGTTGTGCCCCAATTTTGGGCGCAATTCCCGGCTGATCTCCTGGTTGTTTTCCAATGTTACTACCAGATAGTAAGGTGCCCGTCCAAAATGCTGGCTGAGGGATTTTCCATCATCTGTTATCAGTGCTATTTTCAATTTAATCCTTTCTAGACAAAGTGCTGTTTACCCGGCAGGTCGTGTTCATCCGAGGGGATAAAGATCAAAATAATTTTTACCTCGTCCGGACTGTGGCAACTCCAATAATGGGGCAAATGTGCTTGGAAGAGCAGACTGTCGCCTGGAGTTAATAAATAAGCCACCCCTTCAACTGAATAAGTCAACTCTCCACTCAAACAGTAGACAAATTCAAAACCGGTGTGCGCGGTGGGTGACTCGCTAATGCCCTGCTCAGGATTTAAAGTAACAATGAAGGGTTGGACTGAATTTCCCGCCAGGTCTTTTCCTAGGTTTTCGAACTTGCTGGTTCCCACGGCGATCTGAGGGCGTTGATCGGCGGATGTGTAGACCACCGTTTTATTAATCGGTTCGGTTTCAAAAAATGCAACAATTGGCTCATCCAGTGCCATAGCCAATTGTTGCAGGGTGCTCACTGCTGGTGAGGTTTTTCCATTCTCTATCATGCAAAGAGTGTTGATATTGAGACCGCTAAGAGCCGATAACTCCCGCAGAGATAAACCTTTACGGGTACGTAAATTCCGTACGCAGCACCCGACCAACATCTCGGCGGATGTGGCCCCTCGATTTTCAATGCTATTCTTGCCGGGTATATCTGCTTTACTCAACAACAAACTCGATGGGGGTCAGACTATGGATGTTGTCTGAAATCGGGCAGCGGGCATCCACGTCGTTCAAGAAACTCTCTTTTTCTTCTTGGGTGAGGTCTCCGTCGATTTTAACGTGCACCTTGATACCTGTAAACCCGGCGCGAACATCATCGCGTTTGCCCATCAAGACATCTGTGTCCAAATCGCCTTCAACCACAGCTTGGATATTGCGGATAGGCAGGTGACGCTGTCTGGCAACGATGATCCCGATGGTAACAATACAACCACCTAAAGAGACAAACAAATACTCCAGAGGGGTAGGTCCTGCATCCGATCCGCCTCCTGAGGCTGGCTGGTCAACAATGGCGATGTGATGGCGACTTTTGGTTTCGATTTTGAAATCTTCAATTTGTACAGCTTCAACACTAACATGTTTTAAAGGCATGGTCTTTCCTTTCTGTAATTAACTTCCTAATATTATAATACAAAAGATGAGGGAATAGTCAAATTTTCCTATTATACTAATAATTTCCAGTGATCAAGACCTTAGGAACAAATAAAAAAACACGCTGCTCAATCAAGTGAGCAGCGTGTTTCGGCTATGTGGATTTAATAACGCTAATATTAGTTGCCTAAACCGAAGCGATTGCCAGTTTGGGCACCAGTGCCATCATTCAGGCAAGTTCCGTCCTGAAGCTGCTGGTGTAGGCGGGTCTGATCCATAGTACAATCACTATCTGCTGTGCAAGTCCCCATGCCTTGACCTGCGCCCATACCCTGACCGCCTTGTCCAAATTGCTGTCCGATTCCTTGCCCAGGTCCTTCACCTGTGCATATTCCCTCGGTGGTGCAATTGACACCCGTTCCATCCTGAAGCTGCTGGCGCAGTCGGTCCTGATTCATGCTGCCAGTGCCGTCACATTCTCCGGTGCCATCACAGATGCCGGTCTCGGTATTGCTGCCCGGTCCATACCCGACCGCCAATTGCTCGTGGATTACCTGGGGTTCTATCGCAGCCCCAATTGCTGCCTGGTTTTGGATAGCGCCGTCATTTTGCTGCGCTAAAACTGTGTTGGACACGCCAAAAACTGCTAATCCGAGCGACAAAGCAATTAAACTGATAATCAATATTTTCTTGTTCATGTTAATACTCCTTATGTTCTAATGGTTTCAGTGCATTTCACTGATGCTTTTACTATAGCAAGCGCTAATGGATAAGTGGTGAAGAACATGTGAAGAATTGGTGAAGGTTGCTCTCAGGTCTTTAAATGTGGCACATTAATTTTCATGATTGGGTAAACTTAGACCATGGAAACATCGCCTCAATGAAGATGAATCCAATCATAAGGTGGACGATGACCAAGATTTTAATTGTTGAAGATGAAGTTGAACTGAATAAAGCGCTGAAGGAATACCTGACTCGCGCCGGTTATCAGACCATTCAGGCATTTGATGGCAACGCAGCCCTGAGTCTGTGGGAGAAAGACAAACCCGACCTAATGCTGCTGGATTTGAACCTGCCTGGCAGGGATGGAAATGAGGTTGCCCGGGAAATCCGGAAAAAGAGCGAAATGCCCATTATCATGCTGACGGCACGGGTGGAGGAAGTTGATCAGTTGATCGGGTTTGAACTGGGCGCGGATGACTACGTTACCAAACCCTTTTCTCCACGGGAGGTGGTCGCCAGGGTGAAGGCGATTCTTAAGAGAGCCAATCAGGAGCCAGAGATTGTCCCGGTTCTGCAGTTGGGCAAGTTAAAGATTGACACACTGACCCATACAGTCAGTTTGGCAGAGCAGGAAATTGATCTTACCCCCACGGAATTTGATATGCTGGCTCTGCTGGTTTCCCAGCCGGGTAGGGTGTTTTCGCGTTTGCAGCTTCTCGAAGCTGCCCAGAGTATCAGCTATGAAGGGTATGAACGCAGTGTGGATGTGCACATTAAAAACCTGCGCCATAAACTAAAAGCGAAAGACCCTGAGACTAATTTTATTGAGACAGTATTTGGGGTTGGCTATCGCGCCTCCCGCTTGGAGAACTGAAATGCGCACCCGTTTGATACTTGCTTTTGTGATTGTAATCTTGGTCGCCCTCGGAACAGTTTTACTCGTCGCTGACTATTCAACCGAAACTCAGGTGCATGGTTACTTGCGCCGCAGCACTATCGGTGTTTCTGGTGAACAGCTCAGTTCACTGGAGGAGTACTATCGCGCAAATTCAAGTTGGGAGGGTGTTGCGGCGCTGCTTGAGGAAGGAACTGTCGGAGAGAGCCAGGGTCAGGGAAAAGGTCAGGCTGGAGGTCAAGGAGCAGGCGGGGGGAGCCATGCTATCAGCAGCCTGGCAGACCAGAAAGGGACTATCTTGTATGCTCAGGATGCCACCCAATTGGGGACTACTCTCACTTCTGATGAACTTGAGGCTGCTCATCCGATTGAAGTAAATGGTGAGATCGTGGGCTACCTGAGCACCCCCAACGCATTAGCTAATCTGCCAAGCAACTTCGAGTCGCAGTTAATTGAGAAAGTAAGCGATGCCACCCTGACAGCAGCCCTCGTTTCAGTGGCAGTGGCGCTGGTGCTGGCGGTGATACTGGCAAACCAAGTGGTAAAACCGGTCAGGGTGCTCACGCAGGCATCCGAAAAAATGGCAAGCGGCGATTTGAGCCAAAGGGTTTCAGTCAAGAGCTATGCTGAAGTGAACACCTTGGGCAATACGCTCAATAGCATGGCGGAGTCATTGCAGGTTTCTGAAAACAGTCGCCGGGCGCTAACGGCTGACATTGCGCATGAGTTGCGCACCCCCCTGGCGGTACAGAAGGTAAACCTGGAAGCCCTGGAAGACGGCGTCTATCCGCTGAATCTGGAAGCGCTTAAGCCTATTCGGGAGCAAAATGAACTGTTGATCCGCTTAGTGGAAGACCTGCGCATCCTAGCTCTGGCGGATTCGGGTGAGTTGACCCTTAACAAGCGCTCTATCGACTTGATGGAATTGTGTCTTTCAATCACAAAGCGTTTTGAAGCCATATTGGCAGTCAACGGAATCACCATTCAAACATTTTGCCAGCCAAACCTTCCCCGAGTGATGGCGGACCCGGATCGCATCCAACAGATTCTGCATAACCTCCTGCAAAACGCCCAGCGCTATGCTCCAGCCAATTCGGTTATTGAAATCCATGCGAGTCAAGATAAGGCAAGTGAGGTCCTCCTGAAAATCCGCGATCACGGTCCCGGCATCCCACCAGACCAATTGGAAAAAGTATTCGAGCGCTTTTACCGTGTGGATTCTAACCGGAAGCGGGAAAGCGGAAGCACCGGGCTGGGGTTGGCAATCGCCCGGAAATTAGCCGAAGCCCATGGTGGGACCCTGACAGCACATAATCATCCCCAAGGCGGTGCTGTTTTCTCGCTGAGGTTGCCGGTATAGCCCGAGGAATAACTGAATTGGGTGGTATAACCCCCCTGAAAGTATTTAGCCTTCTAAATTGCACTGTAATGTGCCTGATTCAATCATGAATTGCGGAGGTATCAGTTTTTCGGGGGATAATCGCTGTTGCTGTAAATGCGGGTTGTAATACGCATATTATGGTTTACCAGCGCCTTGTTCACAATCCGCGCCTGGACTTCTGCTCCCTGAGCCATTATGTTGGCCAGTTCTCGGCTGCGTCCTCTGGGTATGTACCCCAATTTCTGTCCTTCGGGCAAATGGATTGCTACAGCCTGGTGGTCGTGAGGGTTTTCCGGTTCACGTTTCAGGGTCAATTGATCCCAAAAGTGGAAATCCAGGTGGCGTTCCCCCAGGTTGTGGTAATCCAACCCGGCGATGCTGGTCTGCTGCTGGAACAGCCAGGGTGTTTCCTTGTTGCCCGCAGCCATATCGGAGACTTCCTTGATCCGGCCGGAAAGCCAGCACTTGGTATGAATTACCATCCCTGTTTCGGGCGTTTCCGTCAGCATGTCTGCTGGGATGAGCAGGTCCAGGATCAAGCCAATGGTTTCCACTCTGGCAACGTAAACCAACTTGTGACTGGTGGAATTTACATATGTCTCAAGCGCCATAATCGTGCCCCCGAACTCCACCAGTGGGAAGAGTGATCCTTCCTGTTCCAGCGCCACCGTACCAATCGGGACTAGAAAATACCGCGGTGTTTCCGGTCTGTCACCACTAGGAGGAATTTTTTGGGTGCTGCGGGGGTAGAGCTCAACTAGGTCGGGAAAGCCGACCATTTGAACCGAAGCCTTCACAGGCAGTGACAGATGATCATACCAGTGGTAATTTGGCGGGCGGAATAGCAACGAGAAGCATTGCCTTTTGGAGAGTTCCTCTTCTTGGGCAGGGCTGAGATCCTTGATGGCAACTTCCTTTCCAAGGTCAAACCGGCATTTATACAGACCATCCAGCGAAGATTCCCCGCTCTGAAAGCGTTCAGTCAACAGGCAGGTTTGCAAGGAGGAAGAGCGGAAATGCGGATTGAAGGTAAGCCAATCCCCTTCGGTGATACAGCCAAGCCAGAGTTCAACTCCCTGGTTGTTCATCCAGTAATAATACTTCCAAGACCGTGAAATCTGAGCTGAGAGGTCATCACTAAAACTATGCACCAGTTCCCGGAAAGCCAACGGGTTGGATGTGTCATATCCAAGGCACTTTAAGAAGTCTGGCATAGCAACTCCCATCTACATTATACAGGCAACGGCACCTGCTTGCACATGGCAACATTAAAAAAGTGGGTTTGACCGTTGCCTCCCTGGATAAGAGCGTATAATTCATTGCTCAAAAAAACACTTTATAAAATACGCTATAATTCAAAATGATCTTTTTGGTGAATAATCACCAAAATGGAGCAAGTATGAAAAAACCTATTCTTAGTGCCGTGTTAGTTGTGGTAGCTGCAGCGTTGATCTTCGGCGGTGTGACCTTGGCGCAACGCTGGAACAAACCGCTGGCAGAATCTATTGGCATGCCCACCCGCTCTTCAGCAACTTCTATGGAAGAGACTCCTGAACCCAGTTCCACCGGAGACAGCCTGGAAGGGACTGAGACTCCCACCAAGGCGGCCACGGAAACCACTATAAAAGCCACCCCCACTACAAAGACGACGCCAACAGCCAAGCAGCCTGTTTGCGGCGGTCCTGAACTCATGTACATTTTGGTGATTGGTGTTGGTGATGACGATCCGCTTTATTTATATGGATTGGCAGATGTCATCCGCGTTGTGCGTGTGGATTTTGTTACCCCCAAGGTGACGGTTTTGACCATTCCACGGGATATGTGGGTGGAGATTCCTGATATTGTCGAAGCAAAAGCGGCTGAAATGTCCGAAGGGAAGATCAACCAGGCTTACTTTTATGGGCAGCCTAATATGGGCGCCTATGAAGGACCTGGCGGCGGACCGGGCTTGCTGGCACGGACAATCGCCCAGAATTATGACCTGTATGTGGACAGCTATTTAGCACTCAATATGCAGGTGTTTGAGGACGTTGTGGATGCCATGGGCGGTGTGGATGTCTATTTGGATGAGGCAATAGACGGACGACCCTTGGGTCAGGATGAAGTTAATCCTTATAAACAAGGTCAGGGGTTTTTCCCGCAGGGCTGGAATCACATGACAGGTTTTGATGCGCTTAGTTTTGTCCGCATCCGCGACCGTTATACGGAGACTATTCGCACCGATCATCAAACCCTGGTGCTGTGCGCCATCAAAGAGAAACTCACCCGTCCTGAGATCATCACCAGTGTTCCCAAGATGGTCACGTCCCTGCTGGACAATATGCAAACAGATTTGACTCCTGCGGAAATCAGTCAGTTAATCTGCCTGCTGCCCAAGCTCAGCTCTGAAAATCTCCAGTTCATTCGCTTCCCGGATGATTGGATGGTGCAAGGTCAAAAGTATGATGCCCGGCTGGGGGGTAATACTTTCATCTGGGATATCCCAGTTGAAGACATCCGGGAATATTACGATGCCTTTGAGGCGGATACCATTGCGCCTTTGGCGACATCTGATGGTGCGACTACGACCTGCCCTTAAAAATTGATTGTCAGGTCCATACCCTCGTAAAGCGAGGCTACTTCCTTCTCATAGCCATTAAAAAGTAAGGTCTCTTGGCGGGATGGCTCACCCATGCGCAGCTCGTATTCTTGCGACCAGCGCGGGTGGTCCACTGTCGGGTTGACGTTGGCATAAAATCCGTACTCTTGGGGCGCCAAGGCATTCCAAAAAGTAACCGGCATATCCGCCACCAGGTTGATGCGCACCAGCGCTTTGATGCTCTTGAATCCATATTTCCAGGGCACTACCAGCCGGATAGGACCACCGTTTTGGGGGGTTAAATCCTCCCCATACATACCGGTTGCCAAAAGAGTCAGGTCATGCCTGGCTTCATCCAGGCGCAGACCTTCCAGGTAAGGCCAAGGGTATTCCAAGCCAACCTGACCGGGCATTTCTTCCGGGCGCAGGACCGAGGTAAAGGCGACGTATTTTGCTTCTGGCAGAGGGTCCACCTCTTCCAATAATTGCGAAAGGGGAAAACCGGTCCATGGAAGAACCATCGACCAGCCTTCCACACAACGCATCCGGTAAACACGTTCTTCCTGAGAAAAATTTGCCAGAATGTCCTCAATCGAATAAGTTTTGGGGTTCCTGACCAACCCGCCCACCTCAATCTGCCAGGGTTCCATGGTAAAGCCTTTGGCTAAGTCCGCCACCGACGTTTTGGAAAGGCTGAACTCATAATAATTGATGAAGTTAGTCGCCAGGTCTTTGGCGGTTTGTTTGTCGGTCAGGATGGCAGGGGTGGTAGTGACAGTCGGGCTGCCCAGGCAGGCTGCCAGGAAGGCGCTGGCTGAGACAATCCCGGCAGCTTTTAAAAACTGCCGGCGGGTCAGGTACAGACGCTTGGGGGTGATTTTATCCATTGACTCAGAGGGCACAAGTTTGGGGTCGGACATTTCTTGCTCGCTTTCAGGCTGCCTGCGACTCTATTTTAATGGAATTAACTGGGATAATCCAACCTAAGGTTATTCAAGACCTGTACCCGCACGGTCTGATATGCCAGTGGCAAAGGTGTTTTGGTTGGTATAATTCAGGCATGCAACCGGAAAATGGCGTTTAAGGAAGGACGAGAAGCCGAGATGTTAAAGTTAAGGATCATGACCTTGAACCTGGGCGGCGGGGTAAAAAATTTCACGGGAGCCTCAACTGGTGCAGTGGGTAAGTACGCGGCGCTGATCCAACTGATCACTGAGATCAACCCGGACGTGTTAGCCGTCCAGGAAATTGCCCAGCACGTGGATGCTGATGGCATCAGGCATAGTATGGTGGATCAAATTCGTCTGGGCGGGCAGTTCAGTTACTCCTTCTATGGGGAAACCTTATCGATGAAAAAGCATATGCAGGTCAAGAAAGACCTGATGGTAAACGGGCTTTTCAGCGATTGGTGGGATTGGTCCAAAGGCAATGCCATCTTCTCACGCCTGTCTTTCTCCCGCCTGGGCGATTGCCAGCATGAGGGTGTACCTCGCAATGTACCGATTTATCAGCCGTTGGTCTACGAAGGCTCCCGCGATACTGATCCGCGCTATGTTATCCTGACCCGTATCAAACAGGCGCCCTATCCCTACTTGGTGAATTTGCACCTGACTACTTTGGTTGGCGAACGCGGGGTCAACCCGTGGCCTGAAATTGTCAATACTGCCAAACTGACTCGTGCCCAACAGGTCGCTATTATTTTGGGCATGCTCGAGGAACATGTCTTGATACCGGAGTTGCCCCTGATCTTGATGGGTGACTTTAATGCCGACGCGGAAGAATACGCTCTCAAAGACATACTTGAAGAAAAAAGACATTTTACTCGCCTGGTGCCAGAAAATAACCTTCCAACGCACGCTTCAGCCGGTATGGTTGATCATTTTTTCTTCTTTCCTGTCAGCCGTTTGGTCAGTTACCAATGCCGGGTGGTGTCTGACGGGTTGGCTAACCAGATATCGGACCACTTGCCAGTGGTAGCAGACCTGGTGATAGAATAAAGCCTATTGTTGAAGGCTTGATTAAAAACATGACTCACCCTAAGTATTTTGGAACTGATGGTATCAGGGGGACAGCCGGCGCAGCGCCCATGTCCGTTGAATTTGTTTTACGCCTCGGGCGAGCGGCCGGGCAGGTTTTGGTTGAAGAAGAACTTTCCTCACTGACTTTTGTGGTTGGGCGGGATTCCCGCCAATCCGGACCGATGCTGCAGAATGCCCTGACTGCCGGTCTTCTGTCCAGCGGTGCAGATGTGATCGACCTCGGGATTCTACCCACCCCTGCAATTGCCTACCTGACCCGTCAGGTTGGCGCAGTTGCCGGAGCGGTCATCTCAGCTTCACATAATCCTGCCCCAGAGAATGGCATTAAATTCCTGAATGGGCAAGGGATGAAACTGTCTGAGGAAATGGAGCTTGCCATCGAATCCCTGCTCGAGGCAGATGAATTAGACAGGCAGCCAGCCCCCCCACCCTTTGGAAAAGTTATCGACGGTGCTTACCTGCACGAAACCTACTTGCAGGATTTGATCCATAGCCAACAGGATTTAGATCTTTCCGGACTGACTGTAGTGATGGACTGTGCTAATGGAGCCTCTTACCAGGTAGCGCCGGAGGCTTTCAGGCGTCTCGGTGCCTGTGTGGTGGCGCTTAACACCAGCCCGAATGGAACCAACATCAACCTGTCAGCCGGCTCGGAGCATGTGCGCTCAGACCCCCAGGCTTTTGGAGCATTGGTGCGCCAATACCAAGCCAATCTGGGCGTAGCTTTTGATGGGGATGCCGACCGTGTGATCCTATTGGATGAACAAGGCCGCCTGGTGGACGGTGACCACATGCTGGCAATCTTGGCAGAGCATTTCCTTGCCAGCGATCGTTTGCTGGGGAATACTGTGGTGACAACAACGATGGCAAATGGTTACCTGGCAAAGTTTACCCAAGAGCGTGGTATTCATCTGGTGGAAACGCCGGTTGGGGATAAATATGTCACTGAAGAACTGACCCGCCTGGCATTGAAACCGGGTGAGACAGAGAAAGTTGGTCTGGGTGGAGAACAATCCGGGCATATTATTTTGCTGGATCAGGAACATCGCACTGGGGATGGCATTCGCACAGCTCTGTTTATGCTGCAAGTTTTAAACAGCAGACGGGGAAAGCCGCTTTCTGATCTGACTGAAAAAATTCAAAAATACCCGCAAATGGTTGCCTCCTGCAATGTTGCCTGCAAACCGGATCTCAATTCCATGGCTCCTCTCAATCGCCTGATAGATTCACTCCCAAAGGAGCTGCCCGGATTGGTAAGGATCAACCTGCGTTATTCCGGCACCGAGCCCAAATTTCGACTGATGCTCGAGACGGACACTCGTCATACCCCGGCTGAGGTGGCGCGCATCGCCTGGCAGGTCTGCGACCTGGTACAACATGAAACCAACACCCCCGCCGGCGCAAGAGTCGAGGTGTTAAATGTGTCGGATGGCGGTTTGATGGAAAGACCGATAAAATGAAATTAATAACAGGAACAAATCATGAATTCAAACCAACTTGACCCAACTTTCAGCGCCAACCTGGCAACAACCTTCAACCGGCTAAACCGGGGTATTTTGGTGGCAGAAACCCCGGAGACCTGGCAGCCTGCCATCACCACCATGAATCTTTTCTTGGATCAGGTGGAAAAATGGGTGCTCTTGAATCAGGATGACATTGCCGAAGACCTGGTTACGTCTTCGCGGGTTATCAGCTTGTTAGTGACGCTGGCAGCCACCGGAACGCAGGGGCGTCTGGAATTAGTGCAAGCCAAAAGCCCGCAGTCTAAAGTCTACCGAGACCAAATCGACCAGGATTACCTGCCCAGGTCTGGGGATATGCGCCGCAAAGCCCTCCACATCGCCAGGCAGTACCTGACCGCGCCGGCTTTCAGGAGCCTGGAAGAAGACATTCGTCTGGAAATCCTGCCCCTTTTAGAGAGCCTGAATGACCAAAAGGACCCAGATCGCTTCATGGCTTACCGCGTGATCCAGGTCGGCAATATTTTTGAGCGACTTTATGCCCTGCGCGTGCGCACCCATGACCCCGCCCTGACCGGCAGCGCCACCAGAATCGGCTTGCTGCGCGAGATCTATGACCGCAAGTACTTACGCTTTGGTACGTCCGGCGTGCGCGGGCGCTGGCAAAATGATTTCACCGAAAAGCGCGCCAGGCAGGTGGTTCAGGCTATCTGTGACTTTCTCAATAACAATGATGTACCCACTTTTGTGGGTGCTGAGGATCTTTCGGGAAAACGGGTAGTGATCGGGCATGATGCCCGTCGGAATTCAGACCTGGTGACCCAGTGGGTAGCAGAAACCTGTCTGGCAAACGGTTTTAGGGTGGATACTGGCAACCGGGATGTGCCTACCCCGGCGCTGGTATTCTACGAGACCGAAGTGGTGCCCAAGGATGAGGTGGCAGGGTTGATTATTGCTACTGCCAGCCACAACCCGCCTGAATGGCAGGGTATCAAGTTCAATCCCCGGCTGGGTTATCCTGCCCCTACCAATGTGACTGACTTCATTGCCTACCGAATCAACGAACTGCAGTTAATCGATCAGGGCGGCGGTGTGGCAGACCTGGAAAGTGCCCGGTGGCGCGAGCTGGTGGTTGGATTTGATCCGCTGGATGATTACGTGCATTGGATCAGGGACAATGGCAACGGCAATGCCCGCATTCCAATCGATTTTGACCGCATCCGCCGCTTCTTTGCCGATAAGCACGTGGTGGTGGATGAGATGCACGGCTCCGGGCGGGGATACCTGACCCGCCTGCTGGGAGAAGCCGGTGTACGCTACACTGTGCTGCATGCTGAATGCGACCCGGAATTGGGCGGTCAGGATTACGCTAACCCGGAAGAACCGTTTAATTACCTGTTAAAGGAAACGGTTGCCAAAACCGGTGCGCATCTGGGTATGGGCATGGACACTGATGCCGATCGCTATGGCATTGTGGATAAAGGTGGCGTGTATTACCGCCCGAACCAGATTTTGACCATGCTGGTACGTTACCTTGGCGTGGATCGCGGTATCACCGGGCGGGTGATTGCCACCCAGACTGGCTCTCCTCTGATTGAACCGTTAGCGGGGATGATTCCCAACAATGATGTCAATAAACCCGCTGAAGGAGCTCTGCCGGGGTATGTCGGTCAGCGCATCTACAAGTGCCGGGTGGGGGATATTTCCTCACGGGCACTCAAGAATGCCTTCCTGGTGCCGGTTGGGATCAAGTACATTGAGGAAATCCGCCGGACTGACAATGCCTACAACAACCTGAAGGTGCTACCCGAAGATTGGCGCGACCGCGTTCTGATTGGCGGCGAGGAATCCTCCGGATTGACCTCGCGGGGACATGTGACTGACAAAGACGGTCCTTGGGCAAATATGCTGATTATGGATATGCTGGCTTATTACGGTACTCGCCCAGAGCACCCGCTCACAACCCTGAAGGAACTGTGGGAAGACACGGTTCAAATCCCGGGATTATGGAAAACTTATGGCACATCCATCGACCCGACCTCCATGGCAGGACGCTCGGACGTGGATGCCCCGCTTGAAGCCAAGGAAGCCTTCATCAATTATTACCTCGACCTGGCACTGCACAACCAGCCGGAAGACTTGCGCCTGGCTGGTCTCAAGATCACTTACCTGGGTGGAATCCGCTATGAACTGGTGGAGATGCAGCTTGAGGATGATAAGGGAGACGATCATCACTATTTGCGAGTGCGGGCTTCCGGAACGGAGCCGATCAATCGCATCTATATTGAATCCAGCAATCCCGAAACCGGTCAGCGGATGATGCGCGAAGCTCTGCTGCGTCTGGAAATGATCACTATGGAAAGCTTGCGCAAAGCCCATTCGCCATGGCACCTGGTAGATATGCTCACCCAAACTTCACTCAGCTCGGATATCTTGAATGTGGTCGAAGAGGTTATTAGCAGGAATGGCTGGGACAAGGCGGATGTACTGGATAAGGTCCAACAGCTTTCCCTAACGTTGGAAAAGCGCAATCGGAAAGTGATCGATCAGTGGTATAAAGCCTTGGCGGAACGTTAAATTTTTCCTGACATAAATGGATTCCTCGCCCAAATCACGCTGATGATTTGGAAAGGACAATCCTGATTGGTGGATTCGGACTAAATTTGTTGGTCACATGCTAAACAGGAAAAGTTTCTGGTTTTCACAAATATGTATTTGACTATATCTGGCACCCTGTCTGGTGTTTGGTATTGATTTTATCAGCTTGGACGTGTACAATTTATTTTGGATACGTCCTTGACACCCGCCTTAATTTTCTTTCTTATAAAATTGTACGTAGGACAAGTCGCATTATTGCGAATCAATTGTAGTTGTAGTTAAACAAAGAGGTTAAAGATGAAAATAGTGACTGATAGCGGCTCAGACCTTTCCTTGGAGCAATGCGAAAATCTGGGCGTGACTATGCTCCCGTTGAAAGTGCAACTTGGAAATAAATCTTATCTCAGTGGTGTGGATCTTACCCCTGAGGAGTTTTACGAATTAATTGAAAACACGGAAGAAATGCCCACCACTTCCACCCCTTCCGTTGGAGATTTTGTGGAGGCATACAAACGGCTGGGCAAGGAAGATCCGGATATCCTATCCATCCATTTATCTTCTGGGCTCAGTGGAACGTACAGCGCTGCAGTTACTGCTTCCAGGTTGGTAAAGCAAAACGTAACTGTGGTGGATACACTGACCCTGTCTTCCGGCACTGGCTGGCAGGTGGAAGCTGCCGCACTGGCAGCCAAGGCTGGTATGCCGCTTGATGAGATTCTAGAAAAACTTAAGAGAATCCAAGAGGCTACCTTCACCTTTTTTACGCTGCCAGACCTGAAATACCTGATTGCTGGTGGACGTGTCAGCCACTTGAAAGGCTTGCTGGCTTCTCTGTTGGGCATTAAACCCATCATTGAAGTAAACAAGACCGACGGAAAATACTATGACATTGGCAAGAAGCGTTCGTTCCATAAAGCTATCGAAGCCATTCCGGAACTGATCCAGAATCGTTACCAGGCAGGGACAACTCTGCGCGTCCAACTCTGCCATGCCGCCAATCCTGAAGGCGGTAATATGCTCAAGAAGGCTATGGAAAGTGTCTTCAATTGTGAGTGGCTTTCCGATTGTTCCATCGGCCCCGCTTTGGGAGCACATACTGGCCGTGGATTGGTGGGAGTGATATACGCCGCAAAGGCGGGTTACCCCTCTATTCCCTGAGCATCTAGGGATTAACAGAAACATCCCCGAAAGACATTCCCAGGGTGTGTGTTTTCTTTATTCGGCTTCACCAAAGTTGTTGGCGTGAAGCGCCTTAATGGCTTCTAATGCCTGGTCAGCGTCCGGTCCTTCAACGGAAACATGGATATGACTGCCCTTGTTGATCCCCAGGGTCAATATCCCCAGGATGCTTTTAGCACTGACCTCTTTTTCACCTTTTTTCACCAAAATTGAACTTTGGTATTTGTTGGCTTCTTGAACAAAGAGGGCGGCAGGGCGGGCGTGCAGACCCACTTTGTTGGTAATTTCGAGGTCAATACTGGGCATGATAATTTCTCTCCTTCTTGATGGCTTGCAGCGGTTACTTTAAATTTCAGCAATTATAACAAGTTTTCCTGATTTCGCTTGCTTGACTGACCTCAGTCCACTCTGCCCAGGATGGCAAGTCGGTAAATGGGGACCTGCCCAACACAGATTCTTGGTTCCGCGATTTTTCCCCTTACAGCCCCCCCTTCATTACTGTGTGGCGCAAGCAATGCACGGATCAAAAGCCCGCACTACCCGCCCAACAGCCTTCTCCAATTCCAAGTTGATCCCCTGCGGGCTGATATAGCGCTTCCCCGCCACGATCAGCGCCCGCTCAATGGCGCGCATGTTATGCACTGTCGGAATGATAAACTGTGCATCGGCGATCAAGCCATTTTCGACCACATAGCGGTGAATCAATGGTCCGCGCGGCGCCTCCACCAAACCGTATCCGATCCCGTCCTTGGGGGTGTAGCCCACATTGGTTTCCATGTAGTTCAAATCCTGAGAGAGCATCTCAATCGCACGTTCCATTGCATACACCAGTTCAATCCCGCGGCACAGGTCAAACAGCAGAATGGCATGCGCTGGCCTTCCATAGGCTTCCCTGAACCTCTGCAAATATCCATCGGCACATTTTGTGCCAAATTCATTGGTCAGGTTGATGCGTGCCAGACTGTTGGCTCGCAGGATCTGCCCCTGATAGCTGGTCTGCCCGGCATAGGAATAATCCATTTCTTCAAACTCAATATGATCCTCAAATTCCGCCGGGGTAAAGCGCACCTTTTCAATGCCATCCGGGCTCAACACCCGCAGATGCTCGCTGTTCAGTTTGGGCTTCACAGAAGGTGTGGAAGAAATGTAATAAGTTGGCTCATCATCCCCCCAAGTACCGATGCGTTCCCGCATCGCCAAAGACATTTCCCAGTACTCATCAAACAGCTCGCATGCCACTGGCAGCATCGTTTGAAGCTCCTTGATCATTGGATCAGCCACTTCACACGTGATCCCGCCGGTGACCCCGCCGATATGCGCCTTGACCGGGTGGATGAACTGCCCGCCTGCCAGGGTGATCAGGTCGGTGCCAACCTTGCGAACCCGCAGCGCCCGTTGGGCAATTGAAAACTGCCTTTCTTTGTTCGCTTCGGTCTCATCCATATGAAAGAGACTTTCCGCATTGACCCGGTCAGGCATGGTAAAGATGAAGAGCGAGGTGGCTTGGTTCTGGATCAATTGGCCCAGCAACAACACCTCCCGGATTTCACAAGCCAGCGGGGGCGGAGTAACCTCAAAAACATGCTCAAGCGCCTTTACGGACGCGACATGGTGGGCGGTGGAACAGACCCCACAGATGCGTGGAACGATCACCGGCATCTGTTCGGCAGGTGTGCCCTGCACGAAGTGACGAAAACCGCGCAGTTCAGTCGCCTGAAAGTGAGCAGCCAGCACTTGGCCGGCTTCAGTCTCAATCTCTACACGGGCATGCCCTTCAATACGGCTGAGGGGGAAGGTTAATGTCGTCATCAGAGCACCTTGTCCTTGCTGCGGATGCGGCGGTTGCCGCCGGCGTAATCGGAAAATTGGAACAGGAACATGGAAAGCTGGGGGGAACGCAGAGCTTCGTTCAGTTCATCGGCGGGAACATCAGTCATGCGCTCAAACACGCGCTGAATGTTTTCCAGCCAGACAGTCGATTCTTTTTCGATGAAAGCATTGGAAGGTCCCCGACAGCCCACGCAGGGGTGCCCAGCCCTGGTGCAGGGCGCCCGGCAGCCGCCCCGGGTGGAGGTGCCCACACACAAATAGCCCTGATTGACCAGGCAGATATCCGGAAGTCCCTGCCCCTTTTGGAAGCCAGTGATGTGGCTGGGTTTCATGTCGTTGAGTTTGCGCCGGCCGCACTCCCCGCAGACAATACTGGAAGCCTTGAAGCCTTGCGGGTCAAGCAACGCTCCCATAAAAAGCTCGGGGGTGGGCGGGCAGCCCGGCAGGTACAGGTCCACGTCCACAAAAGCATCCACCGGGTGGGTTTTACTGAGCAGGTGCGGCAGGTGCAGGCGGCTGGTCTGAGAAAGGAACACCTCCCGCACGTCATCCCGGTCGCCAAGGTTGACGACCCCCCCAGAAATGGCGCAGGTGCCCACAGCAATCACCTTGCCTACATTACGGACCGCTCGCTGCAGGTTGTACGCGTCTTCATCGTTGCGCACCCCGCCCGAAATCAGCAGCACCTCCACGTCATCCGGCATGCGGTAAGCGGAAACGACTAAAGGCATGTAAACCAATTGGAATTTATCGTACCATTCCGTGGCATTCAGCAGCGAGACTTCACAGCCAGCGCAGCCCGAAAGCTGCAGAACGGCAAACTTGGGAAGTCTGGGAGTTTCACTTTCCATAAGGATCTCCTTTTCCACAGAAAATGCGGGCTTATAAACAAAATTTTGGGGCTTATCCACAAGTTATGGACAAGTTATCCACAGTTATTTTACTCCAAAGACTCCATACTCCTGCTCGGTGTTTGGGTTCAAGACATATGAGACAGAGGAGGGGTCAGGTCAGGATGGTGGAGTTTAATATACTGTGAAGGCGAATAATTGTCCAATGCACGGTGAGGGCGGATGTGATTGTAGATCCACTCCCAT
>JBAQLH010000041.1:0-22041 GCA_049301715.1 Anaerolineaceae bacterium | reverse complement strand
ATCGTACATCGACAGGTCGGGGCTTTGCCAGAACCGGCTCTACGCGATGTTATCACTGAGTTTCTGGATGTGAGCAATACACAGACCAAGTAAAAATATTAATTATCACATCGAAGAGGGTTTTAACTTTGAACTGCACTCCAAAGGTTGGACACAAAACCAACAGAAAGGGGTACAGTTTTAGAAATGGTCAGCTTTTCTTTTTGGGCTTAGGGGGCTGCCTTAAGTCCTTTATCGCATGCACATACGAACACTTTCATCTAATGCTCCCACTATAAATTATTTTGACTTTCGGAATCCAGGCGACTCCAGAAGAGGTACGTTATTACGTAGCTGCCATGGGTTTATTCCGGGCAGGGTTGACAGATTACAGCGCAATCGGCTTCTTTCATGTAGATAGAAAAAATTAAAATTTCTTTGCTATGTCCTTCGCTTTAGCAATTGCGCTACCAACAATAGCATCGACATCATTTCCAATGACATCAAGACCTTCAGCTTCTATTGTCGTAAAATCAGTTATTCCCAAGAAAGCAAATAATAACTTTAAATATCTATCTCCCATTTCAAAGGATGCCATAGGTTCAGTGCTATAGACACCACCTCTTGAAACAATGTTAACGGCTTTTCCCGTACATAGACCTACGGCACCTGATGGTGTGTATTTAAATGTGATCCCAGTAATGGTAATGTAATCAATATAAGCTTTAAGGATGGCAGGAATACTTAAATTCCATAATGGTTCCGCAATTACATATTTATCAGCTTCCAAAAACTGATAGGCATATTTTAAAATTGGATGGTTTTGTCCTGTACCTTCTTCCGGTCTATGCAATTCATCAAGTTGTCCCACAGGAAGAAAATCAATTCCCTCTTTATACAAATCCAATGTAATAATTTTATCGTCGGGATTTATTTTTGCATATTCCTCAATAAAACTATCTGAAATTTTAAACGTTCGTGACAATCCCTTCGGCTTTGCGTCTGCCTTGATATATAAAACTTTGTTCATTCTGTCTCCTATTAAATAGCGAATGTATTAAGATTTTTTATATCTTTTTAATAATCCGCAATTATTTATTTATACTAAATTAGGCTTATTATAATCGACTAAACACATTTCCCCAGAGTATAAAGCTAATGTAGAACGTTTTCCCTTCACCTATTAAAAATCCAGTTAATTAAAGCGGGTGATGGGATTCGAACCCACGAATGGTAGCTTGGGAAGCTACTGCCTTACCACTTGGCTACACCCGCACAGAGGAGTATATTTTATCGCAAGTTCAACTTCTTACGCAAGGTTTTTATTGCACATCCAATGAATTGGTTGGCAATTGGTCAAAATTTGTCCGTGAATAATGATTTTATCCATAATTATGAATTGGTCCACAAATAGGTTTACGTTTATACTATTCCAAGGATAAACAAAATGGCTTCCAATTATCGTATTAATCTTGGCAAATGGGGAGAGAAATTTGCCAGCCAATATCTGGCTGGGCTTGGCTATGAAATTATTGGACACAATTATCATACACGCTTTGGGGAGCTTGATGTGATCGCCAAAAAAGGAGAGATACTGATATTTGTAGAGGTGAAAACACGTTCCAACAAGGAATTCGGAATCGGGGAACAAGCCATCACCCCCAAAAAGCTTAAAGCCTTACAGGAGAGTATCCTGGTCTACCTGGAACAGTTCCCTGCTGTTACGCCTGATTGGCAATTGGATTTGATTGTCGTAGAGGGTGCCCTGGGTTGCTCCTGCCCAAATCTGATCCATTACGAAAACTTAGGTGAAGCGGAAGTATGATGAGCCAACCGAAACCCAAACTGCTCGCACTGGTAGGTCCAACTGGCTCAGGCAAAAGCTCTGTGGCGATCAACCTCGCCCGGAAACTGAATGCAGAGATCATCTCAGCGGATTCGCGTTATCTTTACCGTGAGTTAAATATTGGCACCGCCAAACCCTCTTTTGAAGAGCTGATTTCCGTTCCTCATCACCTGGTAAATGTCACGGATCTCAAACATCCCTGGAGTTTGGGCTTATACCAGCAGGAAGCCCATCGCCTAATCAATTCTCTGAATGAGCAAAATACTCTGCCAATCCTGGTGGGCGGGACTGGCCAGTATGTCCGCGCCATCCTTCAAAATTGGGAGATTCCCGCTCAAATCCCGCTGGATTCCTTAAGAACCGCCATTGAGAAGTGGGGGGATGAAATCGGATTTGACGTGCTGCATCAACGGCTGCACCTGATTGATCCCCAGGCAGCCGAAGGAATCGATTACCGCAATAAAAGACGGACTATCCGTGCCCTTGAAGTGATCTTCTCTACCGGATGGAAATTCTCTGAGCTAAGGACCAGGTCTGAATCTCCGTATGAGGTTCTTACGATTGGGATTGAATGGCCAAGACCCCTATTGTACGAACGAATTGATCAAAGAATCGACGACATGCTTGCTCAGGGATTTATCGATGAGGTCAGGCAGCTAAAGGAACGGGGCTTCAGCGCTGAACTACTCCGCATGGGCATTATTGGGTACACCGAAATCAGCAATTACCTGGATGGGCTAACGTCTCTTGAGGAGGCCGTCAGATTGATCAGGCGGAACACGCGTATCTATGTTCGCCGGCAGGCTAACTGGTTTAAATCCGATGATCCAACCATCCATTGGTTTAATGCAACAGATCCAGCGATGGAAGAACACATACTGGATCTGCTCAAGATTTATTTTTTCGACTAGACGTTTTGCCGGGCAGGAATACCCTGGGTCTTCTCAAACGGTGGAGGGAAGATGGCTTCAAACTGCTCTCGTGAAAGGGTCTCCACTTCCAGCAATTTTTCAGCAACTTCAATCAGTTTATCCTTATAAGTCGTCAGGATTTCCTTGGCTTGGTTGTAAGAATCGCTGACGAGGGTATGAACTTCTTCATCAATTTTCTGAGCAATCAGTTCAGAATAGTCTCTCTGCTCAGAAATCTCACGCCCTAAAAAGACCAGTTCTTCTTTCTGGCCATAAACCATGGGTCCAAGTTCATCGCTCATACCCAGGCGGGTGACCATACGGCGCGCAAGCTTGGAGACGTTTTCGATATCGTTAGACGCACCGGAAGTAATGTCATCAAACATGATTTCTTCAGCAGCACGCCCACCCAGCAAGCCCACCATGGTAGCGATAATCTTTTTTCGGGAATCCAGAACGCGGTCTTCCGTGGGTAGAGCGATTGTAAAACCGCCCGCCATACCGCGAGATATTATCGAGACTTTCTGGACGGGATCACCTTCCGGGAGAACATTGATAACGATGGCATGCCCGGCTTCATGGTAGGCGATAATTTTTTTCTCATCCGGGTTAATCAGCCGGCTCTTGCGTTCAGGGCCAGCAATGACTCGTTCGATTGCCTCTTCAAACTCAGACTGTTCGATGACCTTCTTATTTCGTCTGGCCGCCAAAATTGCAGCTTCATTAACCAAGTTTTCAAGGTCGGCGCCAACGAACCCTGGAGTAGCTCTGGCGAGCACCTCAAGGTCTACGGATGGCGCAAGCGGTTTTCCTTTTACATGTACCTTGAGGATTTCAGCGCGCCCGATCATATCCGGTTTATCCAACATCACGCGCCGGTCAAACCGCCCGGGCCGCAATAAAGCTGGATCTAAAATATCAGGTCGGTTGGTGGCTGCCATAATGATGACGTTGGTGTCTGTATCAAAACCATCCATCTCGACCAGCAACTGATTCAGGGTTTGCTCGCGTTCGTCATGACTGCCGCCAAGGCCAGCACCACGGTGGCGCCCGACTGCGTCAATTTCATCCACGAAGACGATGCAAGGGGAGTGCTTCTTTGCTTGATCGAAAAGGTCCCGCACACGGCTGGCACCAACACCCACAAACATTTCCACAAATTCCGAACCTGAAATGGAAAAGAATGGAACACCAGCTTCGCCTGAGACAGCCTTTGCCATCAAAGTTTTACCTGTACCAGGGGAGCCGACAAGTAAGACACCCTTGGGGATGCGTGCGCCCAGTGCGATAAACTTTTGAGGCTCCTTTAAGAATTCCACCACTTCCTGTAATTCTTCCTTAGCCTCATCAACACCAGCCACGTCCTGGAAGGTCACCTGGGGGTGCTCCCCAGAGAGCATCCTGGCGCGTGACTTGCTAAAAGACATGGCAGCATTGTTGGAACCCTGCGCTTGACGCATAAAGATCCAGAAAACCACCACCATAAGGACAAATGGCAGAATATACCCAAGTGTATTAAGAATACTCACC
Source organism: Anaerolineaceae bacterium (assembly GCA_049301715.1). GTDB lineage: Bacteria > Chloroflexota > Anaerolineae > Anaerolineales > Anaerolineaceae > Mesolinea. The sequence goes on along the minus strand of JBAQLH010000041.1, from coordinate 17,775 downwards.
CAGACGCCAGGAAGGCTGATCTCTATGCTTAGTTCTGGGTCCTGTAATGCTTCTGTACTTACGCCCAATTGAACCAATTGTTCAATCAAGCCTGATTTTGGATCCATGGAAGACTGCTTTACTTCCAGCGTCTTGTAAGTTATTGAAAGGTCATCTTCTGTAGCAACAACTTTAGAGACCTTGCCTGCTTCAATGTCAGCTGCCAGTTGGTTTATGGGTATGGTTCGAATCTCCAACGCCTGCTGTTGGTAGTTAAAGAATACCATCGAAATAATCGCCACAAACAACAGGACATAGATTGCATAAGTTTGATTACGTGAATTCACAAAAAACCTCCGATTTTCAGTACCAGATTGCAGTACCTCGGTGAGATTATACCAATACAATAACCTTGCATTTCCATATTATTACCAATTTCTTGGTTTCTAACAGGATATTAACAAGTTCCGAATGGTACAGATTTAAAAAATCAAGTCGTGGCAGTGTTCACATCCTATGTTGGGGTCTTTTACATCCGCATGTACCTTCGTGCAGTAGGCACTGACTTGTATCCGCTGTTGAAATAGAACCTTCTTTATTGTACCAGTGAGGATCAAGTTGGAACAAGCGTTGTTCGACAGTATGCCGGGAATAGGGCACGTTTTGCATAAGGTTGACTTCCATCTTTCAATATCGGAAGGAGAAGTCATCAGCCGGCATTCTTCTCCATTCCGTCCGCGGTAATAGTCCCCGTAAAAAAACCGGCATTCCCGTCCATAAGGCGTTTTCATATGTTCAGTTTCTTTTGATCAGGGCTACACCCTGGTGACATAACTACCAGTGCGGGTATCCACACGAATAATATCACCTTCATTAACAAATGAAGGCACCTGGACTTTCAACCCTGTGTCGGTGATCACTTGCTTGGTAACCCCGGTGGCTGTGTTGCCACGGGCTGCAGCTTCTGCTGTTAAGACTTTTAAATCAACACTGGTAGGTAGTTCAATGTCCAATGGTTCATCGCCAAAGTAGGTTAACTTAACTTCCATGTCTCCCTGGAGATAGCCCTCGTACTCGTCAACCAATTTTGCTGGAACTGCAGGCTGATCAAAGGTATCCATATCCATGAAATAGAAGAAGTTCTCGTCTCTATATAGAAATTGGACATTGTGGTAATCCAAGCGAATGTCTTGAACCCGGTCGCCAGAGATAAAGGTCATCTCAAGTGTATTTCCTTTGCGCAAATTGCGAGCTTTGATCCGAATTGTTGCAGAACCACGACCTGGCTTGTTGTGAGTGTAATCCAACACTTTGTATAAATCCCCTTCAACTTGAAAGGTTACGCCTTTTCTTAATTCATTAACATCAATCATACTTTAAAACCTCTTGTTTCCTGCTAAATATTAACGGGCAGATTATATATCAGCCAATGAACTGTAGCAAGTAAATGAACCGGAAAGAACCAAATTGGCGTTGTTACGTTTGTCCTATTTGTCCCATTAGGTTTATAATAACTCATTATAATTTTATTCTTAGAAACAAGGATGCAAAGACATGATAACGATAGTACCCGTTACAACTAAAGCGTTGCAAAAACGTTTTGTTAAACTTCCTTATGAAATTTATAAAGATTGTACACAGTGGGTTCCTCCTTTCGAGAGTGATATCTACGCCATGATGAATCCCAAGAAACACCCGTTTTATGATCATTCAGTCGCTGATTTTTTCCTGGCAATCAGAGATGGCAAGGATGTTGGCCGGATTGCTGCGCTCGAAAACAAGCCTTTCAATACTTACCACGGCGCTAAAGATGGTGAATTTTACCTGTTTGAGAGTGTCAATGACCAGGAAGTTGCTGATGCTCTGTTTAATACGGTAGCAGATTGGGCAAGGGTGCGCGGTCTGACCAAGTTGGTCGGTCCAAAGGGTTTCGGTCCATTGGATGGGTATGGCATCCAGATTGAAGGTTATGAACACCGTCAGATGATGAATATGATGAACTACAACCTCCCATATTACCGGGATCTGGTGGAAAATTATGGCTTTACCAAAGCGGTCGATTTTGTTTCCAGCTACGTAAATCCAAGGACTATCGAAGTTCCGGAAAAAATTGCCAAGGCTGTTCAGGTCGCTGAGAAACGGGGAACACTAAAAATTAAAAATTTTAAGAATAAGACTGAACTAAAGAAATGGGTTCCTCAAATTCGCAAGGCATATAACAATGCCTTTGTTCAAAATTGGGAATATTACCCGTTATCCGAGCGGGAATTAGATTTTGTTGTCTCAAATGTCCTAATTCTAGTCATCCCAGAGTTATTACAAGTGATCCTCAAAAACGGGGAAATTGTTGGTTTTGTCTTACCCTTCCCTGACGTATCCGCAGCAATGCAGAAGAATAAAGGAAAACTAGGTCCAATTGAACTGATCCGGTTGCTTAGGGAGATAAAAAGAACAAACTGGATTGATTTTAATGGGATAGGTATCATACCCGAAGCACAGGGATGCGGTGGAAATGCACTCCTTTATGACATTTTGATAAAAACCGTACATGCTGATCAGCGCTTTGAACATAGTGAATTCACCCAAGTAGCTGAAACGGCTGTGCAGATGCGCAAAGATCTGGCAAACCTGGGGGTGCGGTTTTACAAGAACCATCGGGTCTACCAGAAAGAGTTGGATTAGTAAGAATTCATAATCCCGTATTACTTACAGACTTTCCGTAAATATTCGGAAAGTCTGTTTAGTTTATATAAAAAAAGTATTATAGAATAACTGTTCTATATAACCATTTTAGCGGCGGAATAACTTTTGAATTGTTGATATAGCTGGACGGGGCAGGGGAGTTGGATATAATATCACACTGATCTTAAAACAGGAATGACTTATGTCAACATTAAAGAATAATGAGAGTGGAACGACATATCGGAACAGGTTGAGTCGTTCGATCGTGCTGGCGATTAGGTTATTGATGCAGCAGAAGCGCCCGGATAAGTTGAGCCAGGATATGGCTGCTTATGTGGTCCTGGCACTTGAGAAAATGGCAGAATCTGTTGATGCAACGGCAACAGCCTGGGAAAAGAGGGACTACTGGCTGAAGGCGGATCATTTCCGCCAGGAATGGGCTTGGGTGGAGCGGGCTTGCCATGGATTGGAAACAGCTTTGAGCGCAGAAGAATGGGATAAAGTAGCCCAGGAGATGGTGGAAGTAGGGCAGCACTTACGGAACATCCAGATCAGCGAAAATAACAGGATTGGTGAGCCATGGAATGGTGCCTGGGAAATATTTTCTCGCCGATTGCAAGGTTAATTTCCGTTTCTTCCATTTTCTTCCATTTTCTTCCATTATAGGAATCATATGTGGGGTAGCGTTATTTAGTAAAATAAGCTTTAGGTTATGATAAGTACTATTATCACAAGCAACCGTTTGCTTACGAGAAGGAATCTTTCTCGGTTTAGTGAGCTTCTCCAGTGTTATTGATCCGGTGGTGTTGGCGGGTTTGTAGTTTTACAGTCCACCTTTGTATTTATTGGCTTCGGTAAGGGTGCTTCACCCTGGGCAACGGTTCTAGTTGAAGGAAGAAATTGGATCTATGCGCCTGAAGGGATGTTTACCTATTGGTGGGTCTTTTTACCTGCAACCCTGATATTGGTGCTGTTCGGAGTGAGCTGGAATCTGCTTGGCAACGGCATTAATGATGCACTAAATCCCCGTGCAGATGATACTGTAAATACGAACTGATATTTCCCACACCCAGTTCGGCTAATGAATAGTAATTACAAACTGCCCTGCAATGCGTTAAGCGGTGCTGGCCTTGTATGGATCTGCTGCTGATTTTTATCTTGACACCCACTTCCACAGACAAATTAAGCCAAATGAAAATTATACTATGCGCAAATTAGCAATAATTTAATTATCATAAGCTTGTAAACATTCAAGAGTATAATATCGCTTATGACAGAAGAAATAACCCTCGGTCAGGTGATCCAACATTACCTATCTTCTGTAGGATTGTCCCGCAGTCCCAATACCGCCAGAACTTATAAAAATGCGCTGGCAATGTTTAGCCAGGTTTTAGTTGACCAAAAGCTCGACCCTGAAGTAACCCCTCTCTCTGCTTTTCATGAAGATGCCATCATTTGGATGGCGAATGCTCTGAAAGACTTTGCCTCATCGACCGAACAGTGCTACCTGACTGCAGTTGTGGGATTGTACGAATATATTGCTGGTGAAAATTTGGCACAAGTCAATTTGTCGCGGGTTCGCTTGCTGATCAAACAGCGTGCGCGCAAGCCCGGAATTCGCCTGCCACAATTTCCGAAGTCTGATATCGAAATTGTGCTTGACTATGCCTCCGCCCTGAATCAGCAAGAAAGCAAAGGCGAACAAGACCGGCTAATTAAGCTGCGCGATCGGGCATTTCTGCTGACCCTAGCGGATACCGGCTTACGCGTGCACGAGGCTTGCAATCTTCGTCGCGGAGATATAGATTGGAATGAGAGCCGCGCCATAGTGATCGGTAAAGGCAACCGCCAGGCCGTTTTGCGGTTCTCTAAACGCAGCCTTCAAGCCCTAAAGGATTACCTGGCTGCCCGGGCTGCTTTGGATGGGATTGGCGGAAAGGCGTTGAGTTCTTTGCCGGTTTTCGCCCGGCATGACAAAGCCTGCGGAAAAAAAATCAAACCCATTTCCACTACAACTGGACGTGAAATTGTCAATCAGAGGGTGCGGGAAGCTGTGGGCGAGCAGGCTGTTGGAACGATCACCCCCCATTCTTTCAGACATTATTTTGTGACCACTATTTTACAGGTTTCGGGGAACTTAAAATTAGCTCAGGAATTAGCCCGACATCAAAACATTGCTGTAACTCAGCGCTACAGCCATCTGACCGATGATGAATTGGATAAAAAATATCTAGAAATCTTTGGCTGACCTTCTTGTTAATGGTATGATACTTTGCGAAAATTAGCCCGACTAAAGAAGGAGCTTATGTGACGGATTATCGGATAAAAACTCACCCCATTTTAAGCGATAAATCTGAACCAACTATCCCGTTTTTTTGGAATGACCAGCAGTTTCTCGCCAAACCCAATGAAGTTATTTCCTCGGCACTAATCGCAAATGGAATTTTGGTTTTCGGGCACCATCCCAAGGATCACTCTCCGCAAGGGATTTTTTGTGCCAATGGTCAATGCTCTCAATGTATGGTGATAGCAAATGATGTTCCGGTTAAAGCGTGCATGACCCCTGTTGTTAGCGGCATGAAAATCAGACCGTCTGACGGTTTACCCGCGCTTCCCTCTGTACAAACTTACGGCCGGATAAAAGCCGACCCTACCCCATTCGTTGAAACCGAGGTGTTGATCATTGGAGGGGGTCCGGCAGGATTATCAGCAGCTATTGAGCTTGGTAACTTGGGAGTTCAGGTCTTGCTGATTGACGATAAGGCCCAATTAGGCGGCAAATTGGTTCTGCAGACCCACCGCTTTTTTGGTTCCACGGATGCAGTATTTGCTGGAACACGCGGCATTAATATCGCTCAAAAACTGGAAAAACAGGTGCGTGACAACCAAAATATCCAGGTATGGGAGCGATCGACAGCCGTGGGCATTTTTGAAGATAAAACTGTCGGAATTTTAAAGGAAGCTGCTACCTATGTCTTGGTGAAACCATCCATTTTGTTGGTAGCTTCTGGCGCGCGTGAAAAGAGCCTGGCTTTTTTGGGGAATACATTGCCGGGAGTATATGGCGCAGGTGCCTTTCAGACCCTGGTTAACCGTGACCTGGTAAGCCCCTGCCAGAATCTTTTCATTGTTGGTGGTGGAAATGTGGGCTTGATAGCTGGTTACCATGCCATACAGGCTGGTATTCATGTGGCTGGGCTGGTTGAAGCTGCTCCATACTGCGGTGGATATAAGGTTCACCAGGATAAGCTGGTCCGTTCCGGGGTACCGATCTATACCTCCCACACCATTTTAAAGGCTTGTGGCAGTAATGCGGTTGAAAAAGTCATCATTGCCGAGGTGGATGCCTCTTTCCAGCCGATCAAGCATACAGAGAAGCAAATCGATTGTGATGCCGTCTTGATTGCTGTCGGTCTTGACCCAGTTAATGAGTTTTATCGAAAAGCCGAAGCGGTTGGGTTGCCCGTATATTCTGCTGGGGATGCTCATGAAATTGCCGAAGCATCCGCAGCCATTTTTTCCGGAAAGATTGTCGGCAGACAAATAGCCACCAAGCTAGGCAGACAAACTGACCCCATCCCGGAAGATTGGTACCATTTTGAGGAAATACTCAGGTCCAAACCTGGTAGAACAATTCCAGAAATGAAACCCTCAGTGCTTGAAGGCGTTTACCCGGTCCTGCATTGCAGCCAAGAGATACCTTGTGACCCTTGTTCAAGTGTCTGCCCAAAGCATCTGATTGTAGTGGACAAGCAGGATATTCGCGGACTTCCACAATTCCAAAGAGAAAACCAGGACGCGTGCATTGCCTGCGGCCGCTGTGTCGCCGTATGTCCAGGATTAGCTATCACCTTAGTGGATTTTAGGAAGACAGATAAATCAGCACTTGTTTCTGTGCCTTATGAGGCAGATTCTCACTCGATCGAAAAAGGATGCCCGGTTGAGGTTACAGATACTGATGGGATCAGTTTAGGTTGGTTACCAGTCCGTTCGGTCAGACAGATTGCTGGTTACGCTTGCACTTCCATCGTTACTGTGGAAGCCCCAAATGAAATAGCCACCAAAATTGCTGGTATTCGGCTGATTGAAACCACCTTACCACTTTTCTTTGAAGATACAGGAATTCTCCCTGAAAATCTCTCAGATGAGGCTTATATCTGCCGTTGTGAAAGGGTAAAAGTTAACGATATCCGCAAATTGATCCGCGCTGGGGTCAGGGATATCAACCAGATAAAAGCAGTCACAAAAGCTAGCATGGGAGCTTGCGGTGGAAAGACCTGTTTGAATATGATCAAGCAAATATACAGATCCGAAGGAGTGCCCCTCTCAGAAGTAACTGAACCAACGGTCAGGCCGGTTTTTGTCGAAATACCTATTTCCATACTTGCCAATGTCAAACCTTCGTGCAATAGAGAGAACCGATGAGCCCGAACAAAACCTATGACGTTATTATTGCCGGCTCAGGTTCAATTGGCACCCCTACCGCTTTTTACATGGCGCAAGTAGGCTTGAGCGTATTAGTGTTGGAAACCCTGCCCAGCAATGGACAAGCTTCCAACAAACATGCGATTGGCGGCGTCAGAGCCACTCATTCCGATCCTTCTAAGATATATCTATGCGCTGAAGGCATTAATATTCTGTCTTCATGGTCAGAAATTTATGGAGACGACATCGAGTGGCGTTCAGGCGGCTATTGCTTTATTGCTTACGAACCGCAGGTGGAAGCCACACTGAAAGATTTATTGCACGTTCAGCATCAATTTGGTCTCAAGATTAATTGGTGCAATCGCGAGGAAATCCTCGCTCTGGCACCCGATTTGCAGCCTGAGGGCCTTTTAGGAGGCACCTTTTCCCCGGAAGATGGCTCAGCTTCACCGCTCAAGGTAAATTATGTTTTCTATTCCCATGCCCAAAAAGCCGGAGCAGTTTTCCACTTCAATGAAACGGTTACAGATATCGGTATAGAACATGGCAGAGTTAGTACTATTTTTACAGATAAAGACCAATACTCCTGTAAATATTTCATCAATGCCGCTGGTTCCCACGCTGCCCAAATCTCTGAAATGGCGGGGATTGCGTTGCCAGTCCAACCGGAAGCGCATGAAGCCGGCATTACCGAACCTGTTCAACCCCTGTTTTCACCAATGATTGTGGATATCCGCCCCAAAGTTGGTTCAAGCAATTTTTATTTTTACCAGCATCCTACTGGCAAGATCATTTTCTGTCTTACCCCTAGCCCACAGGTTTTAGGCAGCCTGACCCAGGATACCAGCGGATTTTTACCGTTGGCATCACAGCGGCTAATAGAGCTTATGCCCAAACTGATGAACTGCCGGGTACGCCGCACATGGAGAGGCACCTATCCCATCACTCCTGATGGACTGCCCATCATCGGGCCTGTAGATGGTCTGGAAAGTTTTCTTTTAGCGGCTGGGGTCTGCGGTCAAGGGTTTATGCTGGGTCCCGGGGTTGGTGAATTGCTGACTCATCTGGTCATGGGAAATTTGAATCAAAAAGAGCAGGATTGTTTATTCAGCCTGCGCCTTGATCGGGCTTTTGCAGCGACTGAGAAATTAAAATAACTTGACATTTTGTGAGATACTATAATCCGTAACTATGGATTTGGAAAAACTTCTCAATAAAGTACCGACAAGCTACACTGCCCTAGATCGGGAGCAGATAGAGAAAGCTTATCACCTGGCTGAACAAGCCCACGCTGGTCAAACGCGGGCTTCCGGGCAGCCCTATATTACTCATTGTGTCGGTGTTGCCAATATCTTAATTGGTATGGAGGTTTCACCCAGCTTGGTAATCGCTGGTCTGATCCATGATGTTGTAATGGATAGCAACGTCACAGTAGAAGATATCCGCAAACAATTTGGAGACACTATTGCCAATTTTGTGGATGACCTAACCAAAATTACCAGTCTTCCACAACTTTCCAGGGGTGACCAACATCCCGATGAACGCACACCGCTTCCAATTGCAAATGAAACTTCTGCTAGCAGAAAAGCGGATGGTGTCGCCGAGACATTACGCAAAATGCTGCTGGCAATTGGCGATGATGTGCGAGTGGTGATTATTAAACTGGCAGACCGTCTGCACAATATGCGGACATTAAGCGCTCTTCCACCAGACCGGCAGAAAAAAATTGCGCAGGACACGCTCGATATTTTCGCTCCCCTTGCCAATCGTCTGGGCATCTGGCAAATTAAATGGGAACTGGAAGACTTGGGGTTCCGCTACGTCAACCCGGAAAAATACAATGAAATAGCTGAACAGTTGAACCTGCGCAGAAATAAGCGTGAAGATGAAATAAACACCATCATTAAGAATCTGGAAGGGTTGTTGGAAAAATCTGAGGTAAAAGCTAAAATATCCGGAAGACCTAAGCACATTTATTCCATCTACCGGAAAATGTTGCGTAAAGATGCCAGTTTTGATGCCATTCGCGATCTCAGAGCTGTACGGGTCATCGTGGATGATATTGAAGCCTGTTATAAAGTGCTCGGCATCCTGCACATGCATTATCAACCCATCCCTGGTGAATTTGACGATTACATTGCAGCGAAAAAACCAAATAATTACCAATCCCTGCATACTACGGTCATTTACTCAGACGGAAAGCCTCTAGAAATCCAAATCCGCACTTGGGAGATGCACTACAACGCAGAATATGGTGTAGCAGCCCACTGGCGCTACAAAGAGGGCGGGTCTCTCATTTCGAATGATTATGAGCAAAAAGTAAGTATGATGCGCGGTTTGCTGGCTTGGAGCCAGGATGTTGAGGAGAACCAGGAAATTCTTGAAGGCATGCGCTCAGATGTGTTTCGGGATAGAGTTTACGTACTCACTCCCAAGGGAGACGTAGTCGACTTGCCTTATGGTTCCACCCCGATCGATTTTGCTTACCAGGTGCATACTGATATTGGTCATCGCTGCCGAGGAGCAAAAATTAATGGGAAATTGGTGACTTTGGATTATGCACTTCAAACCGGGGATAAAGTTGAAATCTTGACAGCCAATCGAGGCGGTCCCAGTCGGGACTGGCTTAATCCCAATCTGGGTTTGGTAAAGTCTCCCAGATCACGCTCGAAAATTAAACAGTGGTTCAAGCAGCAGGATCGGGACCAAAATCTGGATCATGGAAAATTAGTGATCGAAAAGGAGTTCAAGCGGCTGGGATTAGGTCAGATTGACCTGAATGAATTCCTGGATGATTTTCACGTCAAGACTTTGGATGATCTCTATGTAGGCATTGGATGCGGTGACATTCCCATTGGCAGGTTGGTAAATCGGGTTGCTGAGCTGCAAAAAGAAGCCCTGCAGAAAGAAATGGAACTCATACCCTCGACTCCCAGTAAGCCTGCTGTGGGAGATGCGGTCATGGTGATGGGATTAAAAGGTTTGGCTACCACGCCAGCCAGGTGTTGCAACCCTATGCCAGGCGATGAAATTATCGGTTATATTACCCGCGGAAGAGGTGCCACTATTCACCGGTCTGACTGCCCGAATGTTTTGCGCGTCAAAGACAAGGAAAGATTAATTAAGGTAGACTGGGGTACTGCAGAAAAGACCTTTCCCGTTCCGCTTCAAATAAAGGCCTATGACCGCCAGGGATTAATGGCAGACATTTCAGCTATAATCTCAAGCGAACCTGTCCGCTTGGTGGATCTTTCCATGTCCACACGGCAACATCTGGTGGTGGTCAATCTCATAGTCGAGGTTGGTGGAATTAACCAGCTCAGCCGTTTATTAGCCCGCTTGGAAAACCTTTCCAATGTGATAGAAGCCATTCGGGTTCGACCAGGTTAAAGATGGCTTTATTCATTTTTTGCTTTACGGTTCAAATGGACTAAGGTAAAATGCCATCCGAAATCAGTAATATTAATATTCAAGGAGTTTCTAATGCCAAGAATTCGTTGCCACTATCTCGACTGCTTATTTTTGGATGAGCGCTATTGCAGTGCTGCTGCGATCGAAATTAATCCTGATGCAGGCTGCCAGACTTACACACCAAATGACGAGGGTGATGCGTCCAATTGGGAGGACGAGGTAGAATTAGATGACTGGGGCACTATGGGATCAGATGATGATACTGAAGATCTTTGGGCTGGAGAAGACGAGGAAGATGATCTGGACGAAGATGTGGATGAGTATTAACCCTTCCTCCTGCAAAAGCCCTTTGTGTTAGCCAGCCAGACGATCTGGCAGCCCGGAAAGATTAAGGGTTTACCAATAGAAACGGCAGGATACTATGGAAAATTATGGACCATTAATAGCATTAAATGTTTATCTTGATCAGGATTTCCGTCGAGAAATTCTTTCCACTGTTGTCGAATCTCGTTCCATCCTTTCTGATGAACAACGCAGGCAATTGATGGAGACTATTAAAGAAAACGTTCGGATCAGTGGTTTCAGAAATCCATTTATGGCACCGGAAACATTGCTGGTGCGCAACATGGTAGCCCCTTTTGAACGAGATTCAAGGTTCGTAAAAGTCATCTTGGAAACTTGGGCTCTGATCAATGACTCCTTGCAACCTGCCATTGTCGAGACAATTAAATCATTTCCGTTCAAGGAAAATGACCAGAAGCCATCTTTCCCAGATCCAGATAACGCTTTTTTAGTTGGCTGGCCGGAGGGATTAACTTATGAAATGCTGGCAGAGGAAGTGAACAAACGTGTTGATGGGAAGAAAGGCAGCCGTGATGAAATTGCCTTACTGACTATTTGGATCAGTGGATGTCTTCCCACCCCTCTTTCTGCATCCGAAATGGAATGATGATTAGTTTATAGGAGTTAATTCATGGAAGAAGATTCATTAGGCTCAACCAAAATTGCCCCAACCGTACTGAATACGATTGCCAGGCTGACAACCCTCGCTACCCCAGGTGTTTCGAGGATGGCTCCGATCTCTGCGGCTTCAAGCAAATACGCCAATAAAACTGAAGAAGAGGGAGTAAAGATCCTGGTAAAGGATTCACTGATTTACGTAGACGTTTATGTCATAATTAATAGTGAAGAAAACGTCCGGCTGGTCGCAGAAGCAATTCAGCAACGCGTAAATCGGGCTATCTCTGAAATGGTTGGTATGGAAGTTGCTAGCGTAAACGTTCATATTACTGATCTTGATATCGAAGCCTAAGGTTATATGAAATCCCGTACCAGGGCGCGTGTTGCTGCCTTGCAGACACTTTATGAGGTTGATCTAACAAATCACCCCCTGGGAATCGTACTTGCGGAACGGGCTCAGGAAAATGACCTGGAACCTGCAGAATATGATTTTGCCCAAGTCATTGCCATTGGCGTACATGAAAACACCGAAAAACTGGATTGTTTGATCGCAGCACATGCACCCGAATGGCCTCTCGATCAGGTAGCGGTCATTGATCGGAATATTTTGCGGATTGCCCTTTGGGAAGTAGCCTTTTACCGAAAAACCCCTCTTAAAGTTGGCATTAATGAGGCTGTGGAGCTGGCGAAGGCTTTCGGCACCGATAGTTCTCCAAGATTTATCAACGGAGTACTTGGCAGCTTGGCTGAAAATTTTGACACTCTTTTGCAGTCCATATCAAAGTAAAAGGTGATTATGTGCCGGCGAATAGTAAAACAACTTTACAGAATTGTCACCTTATTGATGGTTATCTCGATGCTATCAGGCTGTGCCCTTTCCATCGTAAAAAAAGGTGAAGAAGCAAGTATTCCCGCTGCTGAGTTCCCAAATAAAGTAGAAGAATTGGATCTGGTTCCAGTTGTTTTCAACGTAGAGTTAAAACGCAGTCATTCCGAAGAGACTGAACTATCCCTGGATGTTTTAGATGATGTAACCGGGCTTGACCATAATGTTTATCGCTATTCCCTGCAAAGAACGAGTGAGAATTACTACAGCGGCACGATAATGCTGCCACTGGGCGGCGAGGTTAAATATCGCTATACCAGCTTGTCCCCGATCCACCAGACAGAGGCATTGGCAACTGGCAGCGAAGTGATTTACCGGATGGCATTGGTTAATCAGGGCACAGTGATCAACGATATCATTGCTGGCTGGCCCGAATTGGAATATCAAGGCGACACAGGTATTATTTCCGGGATTGTTTCTGACCAAACCACCGATGAACCCCTTGCGGATGTTCTGGTTTCAGTAGCAGGCTATCAAACCTTTTCAGATATGACCGGAAGGTTTTATTTCGATAATATCCCAACGGGGGTTCACAACCTGGTTGCCAGCTCAATTGATGGCAGCTACCGCACCTTTCAACAGCAAGCCAATGTGGGAACAGACCTATCCACACCGGTGGTTATAAAAATGCAAAGTCTTCCGGTGGTCACAGTGACTTTAGTGGTAAAACCACCGGAGGATGCAATCGGTGCGCCAATTCGGTTGGCAGGGAATTTTTACCAGTTGGGCAATGCCTTTACTGATCTTAGTAATGGTGTCAGCACTCTGGCATCTCGCATGCCATTATTAAGCCGTATGGAAGATGGGCGCTACACACTGCAATTGGCACTTCATGCGGGGAACGACTTCCGGTACAAATACACCCTCGGAGATGGGGTTATAAATGCAGAGCGGGACGAGAATGGCAATTTGGCGGTCCGGCGTTTTATTGTTCCGGATCATGATGTAACCGTCGAAGATAGCATCGTAACCTGGCGATCAAACCAATCGGAACCGATTAGTATTCAAGTTACGGTTCCGGAAGAAACCCCCAGTGGTGATTCAATATCAATCCAATTCAAACAAGGCGATTGGTTTCAGCCCATTCCTATGTGGCCACTCGGAACCAATCAATGGATGATGCTCCTGTATCCCGATAGTGCAACTACAGAGCCCTACTATTACCGAATCTGCCGGAATGACCAATGTGAATTAGCTTATGATGAATCCAGCTTCATTTCGCCCGTTCCGGTTAACCAGGCTGAGCCAGCGAATAACAAATATGTTGTGGATTCGTGGCATATGTGGCAGCCTTCAGGTGAACCAACCGCAGTAAATACCCCCTTAGGTGCTCCTATTGAGGATAAATTAACTGGTGTTGAGTTTATCTCCCTGTATCACCCCTCCTACCTGGATCGTTACAGAGAGGTCTTGCAGGAGTTGAAGCAGATGGGAATCAACTGGTTGATTTTGACACCCACCTGGAAGGTCTCTGAAGTGGATTCTCTTCCGTACCTTGATCCAAATCCAGGGGAGAGTATGTTAATCACAGATTTGGAAGGATTAGTCAGGCTTGCAAAAGAAAACGGTTTTTCCGTTGGTCTGTATCCACAATTGTCATTTGAGGGAACTGCTTCGGATTGGTGGAATTCCTCCCAAAAGTCCACCTTATGGTGGCAGCAGTGGTATGTGGAATATGAACGCTTTCTGATGAACTACGCTCAATTCGCCCAAAAATCTGAAGTGGATCAACTTATCCTTGGCAGTACTGATGTCGCTGCCAGTCTGCCAGGCGCATTAACAACTACTGCCACCAGTTCTGGTACCCCCAAAAATGCTGAAAAGCTATGGACAGATCTTCTTGAAAATCTGAAGCAGTATTATCAGGGCTCCCTACTTTGGGGTTTACCCCTCGAATCAGGTGAAATAGCCGAGTATAGTTTCTATACGTCTACAAATGGCTTCTATTTCGAATTGCAATCTGACCCCAGTGAATACGCTTACTACACCCAAGCGACTGTAAGTCAATACCTTGAATCTACTGTCTATACGTTCCAGGACCAATATGATTTGCCTGTTTATTTTGGCTTAAATGCCCCCTCCATTTCGACCTTGGCAGCAGCATGTACATCAGCTGACTGCTTGATCAGTCCAGTGGATCATCGTTATAGTACTGCGGATGTGGATTTGGAAGCCCAGCAATATTTTTACAATACATACTTTCCAATTCTGACTAGCCTGGATTGGGTTAAAGGCGTTAGCTCACGTGGATTTTTCCCAGTTGTAAAGCTGACAGATTTTTCATCTTCAATATATGGCAAGCCCGCTATGGACCTTATCTGGTATTTATCATCACAGTAGCAATACAAGAAGGACACAAAGGAAGGTGGAATTGAACGAAACTACGTTACGTTCACACTTGGGGGAACTTGGTTTATACACTACTGGGGAAATTCGCTACAATCTATGTCGCAGTGCCTTAATTGAACACGCCATTAAAAACGAAGAGGGCCAATTTTCGTCCTCGGGGGCATTCATTGTGGATACCTTTCCCTTTACTGGGCGGTCGCCAAATGATAAGTACATGGTGGAAAACGGTGATCCGGATTTGTGGTTTGCCTCTGGGACCCAATCGCTCGATAACGCAACCTTTACCGCATTAAAATTAAAACTCTTTTCAGCTCTCCGGGGACAAAAATTATTTATCCGGGATGTCATCGCTGGAGCCGATCCTAAACAGTGTTCCAAAATCAGAGTCATTACAGACCTGGCTTGGCAAAACCTGGCTGCAGCTAATTTGTTCATCCCCTCAACACAAGAAGATGCTGTATTCGATCCGGATTTCACTGTTATCGCGGCATCAAATTTTTCAGCCGATCCACAGATTGATGGGCTACGATCACCAGCTTTTATTATTCTGAATTTTGAAGAGAAATTGGTACTGATTGGTACGACCAAATATGCTGGCGAAATAAAAAAATCTGTTTTTACTTACATGAATTATGTCTTACCCAAGAAAGGTGTCCTTCCTCTGCACTGTTCTGCCAATAAAGGCAAAGATGGAAGTGTCGCCCTTTTCTTCGGATTGAGCGGTACAGGAAAGACCACCCTTTCTTCAGAACCTGGACGCGCCTTGATTGGAGATGATGAGCATGGCTGGGGAGACGAGGGTGTTTTCAATTTTGAAGGCGGTTGTTATGCTAAAACTATCCGCATCAATCCTGATTTTGAACCCCTGGTATGGTCTGCGATTAA
This sequence comes from Anaerolineaceae bacterium, assembly GCA_049301715.1. Lineage (GTDB taxonomy): Bacteria > Chloroflexota > Anaerolineae > Anaerolineales > Anaerolineaceae > Mesolinea. The sequence continues at coordinate 2,198 of JBAQLH010000041.1, read as the reverse complement.
TCGTTTTGGCTGTCTGATCGAGAACGTTCCTCTTGACCAGCACAGAAACCCGGACTTTAATAGCAGCAGTATCACTGAAAACACCCGGGCAGCTTATCCACTATATTTCATACCGAATTTTGAGCCTTCCGGTATGGGGGGACATCCTGAGCATATCTTCTTTCTGACGGCAGATGCTTTTGGAGTATTGCCTCCGCTGGCAAAATTGACAATTGATCAAGCGATGTACTATTTTCTAAGCGGGTACACTTCCAAACTCGCCGGTACCGAACGCGGTCTGGGTGAAAAACCTGAAGCGACCTTTTCAACCTGCTTCGGAGCGCCATTCCTCCCCCTCAAGCCTTCAATTTATGCCAATCTGCTTTCTGAGAAACTTGACAAGCATCACACACAAGTATGGCTTTTAAATACTGGCTGGTCCGGTGGAGGTTATGGTGTTGGCAAACGTATCCCCTTACCAATGACTCGTGCCATGATCAGTGCTGTATTAAGCGGTGAGTTGGACCACGTGGGCACACACAAACATGCGATCTTTAACATCGCCATACCAGACCAAGTTAATGGGGTTCCTGGGAATGTTTTGAATCCTGAGATATCCTGGTCAGATTATACGTCTTATCAGCAGGAAGCCAATCAATTGGCAAAAAAGTTTGTGGAAAACTTTAATAAGCACCAAAGCTCAGTCCCTGCCAGTGTGCTACTTTCTGGTCCAATTGTAAAGCTAAGATAGATAATACCTTTTTAATTTCTGGAGGTCCTATGGATAAATTCATTATACGCGGGGGCAAGCCACTGGCGGGTACCATGCGTCCATCAGGAAACAAGAACGCAGCCCTGCCGCTCATGGCAGCTTGTTTGTTGACAGAGGAACCAGTTGTTTTGCACAACATGCCGGATATTACTGATACTCGCACGATGCGAAAACTTCTGGAAAGTCTGGGCGTCAAAATCAGGCAATTAGAAAACCCAAATTCTTATGAGTTTCAGGCAACGGACATCCATCCATCTGATCTTGACCCGGATGTCTGCAGGCAGATCCGCGCCTCAATTTTATTAGCAGGACCGATGTGCGCCAGATCTGGAGGGTTGACGCTTCCGCCCCCCGGCGGTGATGTGATTGGTAGACGCCGTGTGGACACACACATCCTGGCACTTAGCCGACTCGGAGCCTCTTTTACCTATAATGGCTGCTTTAAATTTTCTGCACCAAAACTTACGGGAGCGGATATTCTCTTGGATGAAGCCAGCGTGACTGCCACGGAAAACACAATCATGGCAGCAGTAAAAGCAGAGGGACGCACCGTTATCCGCAATGCTGCATCCGAGCCGCATATTCAGGAGCTCTGTCAGTTTCTAAATTCCATTGGCGCCCAGATCCAGAATATTGGGTCCAACACTCTGGTTATTGACGGCGTCAAGTCTCTTTCTGGAGGGGAATTCACCATCGGACCGGATTATTTAGAGGTAGTTAGTTTCCTTGGGGCGGCTGTGGTTACTCACGGCGAAATACGCATTAAGGATGCCGGCGTTAAATATCTCGATATGATTAGGTTGGTTTTGCGCCGACTGGGCGTTGACTTTGATTTTATCGGTGATGATGTTTTAGTTGGAGCTCAGCAGCGGCTAGTCATAGAGGCGGATCTGGGCAATGCCATTCCGGAAATCAGTGTTATGCCCTGGCCTGCCTTCCCTACAGACTTGATGAGTATTGCTATCGTGATTGCAACCCAATCCAATGGTACGGTCTTGTTTCATGACTGGATGTACCCCAGCAGGATGTTCTTCATTGATAAACTGGTTGCGATGGGAGCGCAAATTGTTTTATGCGACCCCCATCGCTGCATTGTTCAGGGCCCCACCCGCCTAAACAGTGAAAAACTGGACAGTCCAGATATTAGGGCTGGAATCGCACTTGTTTTAGCGGCGCTGTCCGCAAATGGCACTTCTACTATACGCAATATCACCCAAATAGAGCGTGGTTATGAGCGCATTGACAAGAAATTAGCTTCGTTGGGAGCTGACATTGTGAGATCAGATACCTAAGTCGAATTGATGATTAAATAAAAAGAGGGTTAAAACCCTCTTCGATGTGATAATTAATATTTTTACTTGGTCTGTGTATTGCTCACATCCAGAAACTCAGTGATAACATCGCGTAGAGCCGGTTCTGGCAAAGCCCCGACCTGTCGATGTACGAT
>JBAQLH010000040.1:0-135337 GCA_049301715.1 Anaerolineaceae bacterium | reverse complement strand
CTATATACCCCCCATATCTGCCACGTTCCCCTTTGTTTTCTCGTTGATACCACCATATATAAGGTCATTCCATTACGGGATTGCTCGTTGATTTTTAGTGTAATACCGCTTCATGGTAAGAGTCTATGTAAAAACACCTGATTTTACAGCGATTGCCGGTAAAATCCAACATAAAGGGATGGAGACTTTTGGTCAAATTTCGGGCACAGTCTAAGGACCGGCGCGAACAAAGAAACTTGAATTTCAAAACGATGCAAGATTCCTCACTTCGTCCAGAATGGCAATTACGTAGAGGAGAGTCTTCACTCCAGCAAACGCGCCAACTCGGACAGGTCCTGACAGATATAATCCGGCTGGTACAAAGAATCCGCCAATTGCTCCCGCTTGGTTTCGCCGCTCAGCACAAGCACAGTAGTCACCCCGGCGGTTTTCCCCAAGGCGATGTCGGTATAGAGCCTGTCCCCCACCATTACCAGTTGATCCACTGCCACACCCATCCTGAACGCCACCTGGTCAATGATATTTCGATCAGGTTTACCAAAAATCATCTCTGCTGCCCGCCCTGTCGATGCCTGCACAAGCGCCATCATCGCCCCTATGTCGGGCATCAAACCATTAGGCGTCGGGCAGTTGATATCGGGATGGGTTGCCAGGTATGGCAACCCTTGCCGGACGAATCCGCAAAACGCACATAGTTTTGAATAGGTTAGGCTGGTATCATAGCCAAGTACCACCAGATCCGGTTCCTTATCCTCCAGAATGATCCCAGCCGAGCGAAAATCCTCCGCCAGGCTTTCCGTTCCCAATAAAAACACCTTTTTTCCGGGGTAATTCTGCCTTAAAAAACCGATAGTAGCATCTCCGGCAGTAAATACCCGTGCATCCTCAGTCTTTACGCCTAATGCCCCCAATTTTTTTACATACGCGCCCCTTCCCTTCGAAGTGTTATTGGTAAGGAAATAGAATGGTAACCCTCTCTGATTAAGCAGAGTCAGCAGCTCCAAAGCACCGGGCAGCAGCTGCTCACCCAAAAAGAAGGTGCCATCCATATCAAGGATGAAGCCTTTAGCCATATGCAGTTCAAGCATGTACAACATCCTGGTTTGACATTACCATAGGTTTTACTACACTATTACTTATCTGAAACAAAATACACACTTTAAAGAAAGCAAAAAAATGTCAACAAAGACTTATTTTATTCCAAATATTAGCTGCCAGCACTGCGTCATGCACATCAAGAACCGCCTCTCAGAAATCAGTGGTGTGGAGCAAGTTGATGGTGATCCAGTCACCAAAGAAATTGTTGTGGAATTTTCGGATCCAGCCACAGAAGAGATCATTATTGCGGCGCTTGAAGAAATCAACTATCCGCCCAAAATATAAATATGCCTGAAAGCCGACAAGTAAACCTGCCGATATTGGGGATGACCTGTGCCAATTGCGTAGCAGCGGTGGAACACAGCCTCTCAAAAGCCGAAGGAGTGGAAGAAGCCTCGGTTAACCTTTCCTCTGAGCGAGCTTCCGTCCGCTTTGATCCCGCTAAAACTGATCTGCAAATGCTGGTGGACCGCGTTCGGAAGGCGGGCTATGATGTTGCACTTGGAGAGGCTGTAATCCAAATCCAGGGGTTGAGCGATCCTGCCGATATACGTAATCTTGAAAAGAGTATTAATTCCCTGGAAGGCGTCCTCTTCAGCCAGGCAAACCCAGCCACCGAACGCGTAACTGTCCGTTATGTTCCCACAGTCGTGAGCCAGTCTGAAATCAGACAGGTGATCCGTAAAGCTGGCTTCAAACTGGCCGAGGAAAATCAGGCTTTGGAAGATCCGGAAAGCCTGGCTCGCCAAAAGGAAATCGCCCATCAGCGCCATTTGCTGATCATCTCTTTAATCTTTACAATTCCGCTTTTTATCCTCTCGATGGGGCGAGACTTTAACCTCTTGCCTATGACAGTAGCCCATGCCGACTGGCTGGAATGGCTTTTCTTTGCCCTGGCAACCCCGGTGCAGTTTTACGTTGGTGCATCCTATTATGTCAACGGTTACAAGTCCCTGCGAAATGGTTCAGCCAACATGGATGTGCTGGTAGCATTAGGGACTTCTGCTGCCTATTTTTTCTCGGTGTTCGTTCTATTGGGTTTTGTTCAGGGTCATGGCTATTTCGAAACTTCAGCGGTAATCATTACCCTGGTGCGCCTGGGTAAATTCCTGGAAGCGCGTGCCAAGGGTGGTGCCGGGGATGCCATCCGTAAATTACTTTTCCTGCGCCCTAAAAAAGCCACTGTAATTCAAGAAGGCATAGAAGTGGAAATCAATGCGGATGAAGTCCAAATCGGGGATATAGTGGTTGTACGCCCTGGCGAGAAGGTTCCGGTAGATGGTGTGGTTGTCTCCGGTGACTCCAGTATCGATGAATCTATGCTGACCGGAGAATCCCTACCGGTCAATAAGACAATCGGTTCCCCGGTCTACGGTGCTACGCTCAACAAGAACGGCCGGCTGGTATTTGAAGCCACCAAGATCGGCCGTGATACCGTCCTCTCGCAGATCATCCAATTGGTGGAAAATGCCCAAGCAAGCAAAGCTCCTATTCAAAACCTGGCTGATAAAATATCCGCCATCTTCGTCCCAATTGTGATCGCCGCGGCAGCAATCACTTTCCTGGTCTGGTACTTTTTAGTGCCCCTGCCAGCAGACTCCCAGGTAACCCTGCTCGCCCGATCGCTGATCAACATGGTGGCAGTTCTGGTGATTGCCTGCCCCTGCGCCATGGGGTTGGCTACTCCTACCGCTGTGATGGTTGGCACAGGTCGGGGAGCTGAGCTGGGCATTTTGGTCAAATCCAGTGAGAGTCTTGAAATTGCCGGCCAGGTGGATACTGTGGTGTTGGATAAAACTGGCACCCTGACCCGCGGCCAGCCAGCGGTGACCGACATCGTTGTGCTCGACCCTCTTTACAGTGAAGACGAACTGCTGGTTCTGGCTGCCTCAGCCGAGAGCGCCAGTGAGCATCCGCTTGGAGAAGCCATCCAGGCGGCTGCCAAAAAACGCAACCTGCCTCTAAAGGAAATCTCCGGTTTTAGAACTTCTTCCGGTAAGGGAATGCGTGCTACTGTGGACGGCAAAAAAATCGTAATCGGTAACCCGCGCTTCCTGACAGACCTTGGTATTGAGGTGGAAAAAACTGAAATCCAATCCGGACTTGAGAGTGAAGCCAAAACAGTAGTGTTGATGGCAATTGATGAAAAGTTAGCCGGCTTGTTTGCGATCATGGATACCCTTAAAGACAACTCCTTCCAGGCTATCCAACAACTGCATCACCTCGGCCTTTCTGTTGCCATGCTGACTGGCGATAACGCCCAGACCGCCCAGACAATTGCCGACCAGACCGGGATCGACCAGGTTTACTCCAATCTCCTGCCAATGGACAAGACCAAACAGATCCAGGCATTGCAGGCTGAGGGGCACAAAGTCGTTATGGTCGGGGATGGCATCAATGATGCTCCCGCCCTTACCCAAGCTGATGTTGGAATCGCCATCGGAACAGGAACAGATATTGCCATTGCCTCAGCGCCAATTGTTTCCATCAGCGGCGATCTGCTCGCTGTCCCGCTTGCCATTCGCCTCTCACGAAAAACACTCAAAACCATCAAACAAAATCTCTTTTGGGCATTTTTCTACAATGTGATTCTGATCCCTGCGGCGGCGGCTGGCTTGCTGAACCCCATGCTGGCAGCGGCTGCCATGTCATTCAGCAGCATTTTTGTGGTCACAAACAGCCTGAGGCTGAAACGCTTCCAATAAAAGAACACACGACATCAAGAAATCCGCCTTTATGTGCGGAACTTTTAATTTCGGTTTTTAGCACCTGGGAATGGCTTTGCGGGCCAGATAATCCGCCCGCTCATTCAAGTGGTCGCCGGCATGTCCTTTGACCCACACCCAGCGGACCTCGTGCCGACTCAGTTCCTGATCCATTTTCTGCCAGAGTTCAATGTTGGCAAGCTTACCCTCCTTGCGCTTCCAGTTGCGCCGCTTCCAATCCGGGAGCCATTCAGTGGCTCCCCTCAGCAGATAATTCGAATCGGTATAGAAAACAACCTGACAGCTTTCCTTGATTGCTTTCAGGGCTTCCAATGCTGCCATGATCTCCATGCGATTGTTGGTAGTTCCACATTCTCCCCCGCTGATTTCCTTCTTCTTCCCGCAGCAATTTAGGATGGCAGCCCAGCCACCTGGTCCGGGATTACCCTGACAGGCGCCGTCGCAGTACACTTCAACAAGCTTAAGTTCACTCATCCGTTTGTTTACTCCCTAATTCCATCAAAGTGCTGTCCAACATGTCCAGAATGGTGGGAAGATACTCCGCATCCAACTGGTAGACCCGTTTCACTGCGTCTTGTAGCACCAATCGTGAAAAAGCCCAATTCATGCCTTCCGGCGCTAGGCTGATCTTCACCCCTGGCACAATGGCGCTTGCCCAGGCTGGGTGATTTTTTGCGTATTCTCCGGCAACCGCATTTGGATCATCAATGACTGGCCAGCAGCCATGCACTTCCACTAGGTTCTTTTGTACCTCAGGGGAAAGCAGCCAGCGGGCAAACAACCAGGATCCCAATTGCGTTTCAGGCTCACCGCTCGCAACGGCAACGGATATTGTTTCCATGGCGATGGAACCTTTGCCGTCCTCACTGGGGTATGGAAGCGTAAGCCAGGTATCATTGGAGCCAGCCCGCGTTAGATTACCTTCCTGGATTGGCAGGTCGTCCAGGGTGCCTTCGTATGCCAAAGTCAGACGCTCGGTAAAATAATCATACGGGACCAGTTTCACCCCAACCCATGAGGCGTCCTCAACAAAAAGCGTCTTCAGGTAAGTGAAGCTGTTGCCTGCTGCTTCAGGATCCACACTGGGAACAGTAACATCCTCAGGGAAGCTGCCGGAAAAGGCAGAGTACCAGCTTAAGGCAGAAGCGGGCGTATCAGCAATCCACAAGCCGCCGGTGCCATTATTGTCAAGGTTGTTATCCTGCAGGTTCTCATCAAAAGCAGTCAGCAATTGCTCCTTCAGAGTTTCCGGGGTAGTGGGGTGCGCCGAAAATCCCAATTCATTTGCCCAACTTTGGTTGTAATAGATCAGCCCGGGTTGGTAAGCGATTGGCAGAAACCACAGGGGGGCCTGGACTTTAGGGCTGGGTGCAATCTCAGCAAAAACAGAATCGCCGGAATATATCCCTGAAACACCCCACTCAGTATCATTGAAATAAGGTCTCAGGTCAGTGATAGCGCCTGTCTCTGCCAGGGGCGCCAGGTCAAATCCATGGGCAATTACCAGGTTGTTCTCCAAGCCATCTGACGCCAGCTTACTGCCAACTGCTTCAAACCCGCCCAGACTGACTGCCTCCATGGTCAGCCCCCAAGTATTGGAGGTATTAAAATCTTCCACCAATTCCTCAAAAGCTGCTGCTTGTTCATTGATCCAGGGATGTAGAATAGTTAATTCCAATCCGTTTAGCAGGCTCAGCTCAACTTCCGGTAGCGGTTCGACGGCTGAATTCTCAGTTGGGCTGAGCGTAACGGTTGGGGTGAACCCGGTTGGTTCAGGCGTTACTGCGGCGGTTTCGATAGTCGGCGTACTTGCCTTGCTCTCACTGGTGCTGATCGGAGTGACAGACGGATTGATCTGACAGGCAGTCATGAGCATAACTGTGATCAGAATGTTGAAAGTTCGCAGATAACATTCGGAAGATTTAATCATATTTCACCCAATTCATAAAAGGCGGGAATGGATGGGAGTCGAACCCACCCCGGCTCGCCATGCGACCCGACACTGATTTTGAAGACCAGGAAGCCCACCGGAACCTAACCATTCCCATCGCTAAGCATATCCGAAACTTTGGATGCTTGTCAAGCAGGGTTTCAAGGTCGTCCGGGACGGGCTTGTAAATATTCCTTCGACAACACCGTTTTTTTACCTCAACTTGTTGTATAATCCCATCGTTATTCAAAAAGAAATAAGGAAATACAATGTCTGCTGAATTAAACCATACCCCGGATTGGGTAAAAAACGCTGTTTTCTACCAGATCTTTCCTGATCGCTTTGCCTGGAGTTCCCGCGTTGAAAAACCGGGCAATTTTGAGCCCTGGGAAGCCCCGCCAACGGTTAATGGTTTCAAAGGCGGCGACCTGTTGGGGGTTGCCGAAAAACTAGATTATCTGGAAGACCTGGGGATAAACGCCATCTATTTCAATCCAATCTTTCAATCTGCCAGCAATCACCGCTACCACACACATGATTATTACCAGGTTGATCCTTTGCTGGGTGGCAACAAAGCTTTTAAGGAATTGCTGGATGAAGCTCACAAACGCAGCATCCGCATCATTTTGGATGGTGTTTTCAATCACGCCAGCCGTGGTTTCTTCCAATTCAACAACATCCTTGAAGTTGGAGCCAAATCACCTTATCTGGATTGGTTTTTTGTTCACGGCTTCCCGTTGCGCGCTTATGATGGCGATCCCAATTATGAGTGTTGGTGGTGTCTTCCCGGACTGCCCAAGTTCAATACCAATAACCCCCAGGTTCGCAAATATCTCTTTGATGTCGCCCGTTACTGGGTTGATCAGGGGATTGACGGCTGGCGCCTTGATGTGCCATACGAGGTTGACGATGATGGGTTTTGGCAGGAATTCCGGTCCGTGGTAAAAACAGCCAACCCGGAAGCCTATATTGTCGGTGAAATCCCGAGTGAAGCACAGCGCTGGCTGAACGGCGACATGTTCGATGGTGTTATGAACTACCAGCTCACCCATGCCTGCCTGTCATTTTTTGGCGGTTTCAAGATCGATCGACCGCTCGCAGAGGGAATGATGGGGTTGGAGATCCCCAAGCCGCTCGATGCCACCCAGTTTGCACAACGCACACAGGAATTACTGACAATTTATCCGCATGAATTTGCCCTAGCTCAGTTGAACCTGCTGGACAGCCACGACATGCCGCGGTTCCTGAGCCTGGTGCAGAATGACACCCAGCGGCTCTACCTGGCATACCTGTTTATAATGACTTACCCCGGCGTCCCCTGCATTTATTACGGTGACGAAATCGGTCTGACCGGTGGAAAAGACCCCTTGTGTCGGAAAGCCTTCCCTTGGGATGAATCGGATTGGAATGCCAAATTGCGTGACAGGATCAAAGAACTGGTATACCTGCGCAATGCCATACCAGCCCTCCGGACCGGCTCCTACAAGATTCTATTGACACAGGGTGGCCTGCTGGCTTATCTTCGCCAGGATGAAAATGACAGCATTATCGTGGTGATTAACCTGGATGACCATCTGCAGAAATTTGACCTGGATCTTTTAGGCAGTCTGCCTGAGGGCACCGTCCTGCAAGATCAAATCGGTGATCTGCAGATCACTGTGGAAAATGGCGAGCTGAACATGTTATCCGTTCCACAGATGAGTGCGCTAATACTGGCATAACCTCAGAAAAACACAACAGTAATACAGATGCAAATTACTTTGGGTCTGTATTGCTTAAAACAAGCCGGGAAACAAAGCGGAAACCGCGGGATGGATGGCAAGAGCCACCCATCCACTGATCAGGCCCAACAGCCCCCCCACCAAGATGTCGGAAATGTAGTGCAATTTAAGTGACACTCTGGAAATTCCTACAAGAATTGCCCAAACCCCCAAACCCGCCACCAGCCAACCCGCCCCAACCTCAGAAGCCATGACCGCAATCGCCATGGCACGGGCTGCATGCCCCGACGGGAAGGAATGCGGGTCAGTAACCCGGTAAATCTGTCCCCATTCGCCCTCCGGTCTGCGTCGGCGGATCAGGAATTTCATCATAAGCACCCACACCGCTAAAAGCACCAAACCAAAGATCCAAAAAGCAGCCAGGTTTCTTAAGCTTCCATTCCCAAACAACCAGAGCAAAGCCAGCCCGATCAACCAGTACCAGGAATCACAAGAATGCCCAAGGAAGACTAAAACGTTCCGCAGCAAACTGGGTTTTTCAGCAATGACCAGCCGAGCTGAGTATTTTTCGTCCAACTGGAGCAATTTCTGTATGCAATTTGTTTTTTCAACCATCAGTATTTTCTACTTTAGATCAGTGCTATAAAGAATCTTCTTTATATTATCAAACAAATAATTTACATTTGCTGAACCAGCAAACTGACCTTTCTTTTTTTTAAAGTCATCCTGCCCACAATCAATCCTACGCATCCATTTGCATAAATATGTATTTCAAAGACAAACACGGATTTTATCACGGTACACATAAAGGTCCGCCATCCTTCAGTCAGGATATAATACGCAAATTCTTGTTATAGAGGTGACTTTTGAAAATCAGCGACCTGGCAGTGCTTTGGGATTTAGATGGAACTATTCTGGATACCATGGAACTGCACTATCTGACCTGGCAAGAGACCTTCCTGGAAGCGCAACTTCCTTTTTCTTGGGAGCTTTTCCGCAAGTCTTTTGGAAGCAATAATTCTGAATCCATTCGAAATTTCCTCGGTTTTGAACCAAGTGAGGAGCTTTACCAGCGGCTCGTAAATCGAAAGGAAACTCTTTTTCGTGAGTGGCTCCCCACTAAGGCAAACCTGTTCCCCGGTATCATAGATTGGTTTGAATTTTTATCCTCTCACGGAGCCAGACAAACCATTGCCTCCTCTGCGCCGATGGAAAATATTCAAAAATCGCTGGATAGTTTTGAAATCCGGCGATATTTTAAAACCCCGATTGCTGGCGATACTCTCCCATCCAAACCAGCCCCTGACATCTTTTTAGCTGCCGCCAAAAGTCTGGGGATTGAACCTTCCCGATGCGTTGTCTTCGAGGATTCCGCTCAAGGGGTCAGATCTGCCAAAAACGCCGGGATGATCTGTGCAGCCAAAACTGGAACGACCCAATTTAAACCCGGAGATGCAGACATCCTGATTACAGATTATCTCCAGGATACTGCTCCGGTTTTTGAACTAATCCTGAATCTTATGAGCAAAAGAACCAATTAACTTTCCGGATAACGATTATCTGGTCATTGACGCAGAAAGGGAACTGCCGCGATCAGGGAAAACCCCACCAGCACAATTGCCACCGCGATCCAAATTTCTCGCTTCTCTCTGGTATCCATCAGCCTGAGGTCTGCCTCAGCACGCACAAGCTTCCACTTGGGACCCGCCAGCGATGAAAAGATTACCCCAGCCAGCAGTCCACCCACATGGCCAAAATTATCGATGTTCATGGAAGGATTCAATCCGATTACAAGGTTGACAATCAGAATCATTCCCAAGTTCATCAGCATGGAGCGGGTTCGTTCGCCAAAAAACTGCTTATTTTGCACGATAAACACCACCTCGGCAGCCAGAAGTCCGAAAATGGCTGTAGAAGAGCCCAGAGATGGCGCTGGTGTCAGAACAAACGACAGCACATTTCCCCCGAACCCAGCCAATAAATATAAAGCCAGGAACCTCCAATGTCCGTAAATTCCTTCCAGACGGGTTCCCAGCACGTACAGGGCGTACATATTGAAGCCGATATGCCAGAGGGACGAGTGCAGGAAGACTGGTGTAACCAGCCTCCAGATTTGCCCAACCAGGATCAGTTCCCGGATTTTGCCAAAGAAATAAAATAGCAGATCGTACCCAGTTAACTTTTCTATGATCAGTTGGGCGATGAATACCAAGACTGTTACGCCCAGCAACACGTAGGTGACAATTGGCTTGACAGCGTTGGTGCTTATCCTGATACCATCAGATGGAGCCGATTGGGCTGTTGGTTGTTCACTCATAAGGTAACCTGTCTGGGATGAACCCTTTGATGTTCTGTCATGATAATTGCCTGAATGGTTTCTATGGTCTGATCCAGTTTGCCATCAGCATTAACCACCACATAATCGAAAGCATCCAATTTGTCATACTCAGCTTCTGCCGTTCCAATCCGCAGAGCAAATTCCTCGGGGGACTCGCTGCATCGGGCTGCCAGCCTGTTGACCCATTCTTCACGCGTCGTGGCAGTCAAAAATATCAAAACAGCTTCCGGGCAAAGTTCCCGGATTGTCATGGCACCCTGTACATCCAGCCGCATGATCACATCTTTCCCGGAAAGGAGGGCTTGGCGGACTTGCGCCTTGGGAATGCCCTTATAATCGGAATAAACCTTGGCGTGCTCCAACAATTCGCCCTGGGCAATCAAACCTTCGAACTCCTCCCTTTTCACAAAAAAATAGTCAACCCCATCCTGCTCTTCCGCCCTGGGTGCTCTGGTAGTCATAGTAATGACGAAATGAGTATTGGGATTATGTTTTCGTAAAGCTTGGATCACCACATCCTTCCCTATCCCAGAAGGTCCTGAAATAACGATCAGCAAGGGAGAGAAGGGTCTGGGTCCAAATTGACAGTGACAATTGTTCATGGTTTTTTCCGTAGTTGGTTATTGTATCGCACCCTGATTATAATTTATGAATAAGGAGGCAAAGTAACCAGTATGCCAGTTTATGATTTTCGCTGTAATCAATGTCATCAGCGTTTTGAGGTCTTCCTCACCTACGCGCAGTATGGAACGACCCCTATTCACTGTCCGGTCTGTGACTCCTCAGACGTTCAACGCCTTATTCAGCGCGTACGGATTGCCCGCTCTGCCAGTACGGACTTGGATGACCTAAGCGACGATGCCGCCATGGAAGCGCTGGCGCAGGATCCGCGTAAGTTTGGCAGCCTGATGCGCCGGATAAGCCGTGAAACTGGTGAGGAAATGGAACCTGAGTTTGATCAAATGGTGGACCGGCTTGAAAAAGGTGATTCTTTTGAGGAGATCGAGGCCTCCATGCCTGAGCTTTCAAATGATGAGGGGTTGTAAGGAAACATGACCAAAGTCGTAAGGATCACTGGTAGTCCAAGGTTGTATCGGGGAAATACCGGTGCTGTTCTGGCGCCATTTATGAAGGGCATGCGTGATGCGGGCGCGACAATCCGGCTGTTTTACGCGAGCCAACTCAATAACAATCCATGTTCTTGTGGGGGCCTATACTAAATAAAAAGCCTGGGGAATGTATTCACCATTATTCATCCCCATATCAGGAGATCTGCAAAAAGTCCTCATTCGCCTGTGCCCTATCCTTGATCCTGCGCTCTCCTTTCGCAACGGGCGCACCCGGGCAAAATTGAGGCAAGGTGTTTCTCTCAAAAAAAGGGCTCTGATGGGGGGTAAGTGGTTGGTGGGAGTTGGAAAACCTGGGTACTGTGGTTCATATTATCAAAGAATTTACTGAAAATGCCAGTCTGGAGGTTGTCAGGGCAGTTTTGCGTCCACATGCCTATGCGGTGAAGATCACGGCAACACCATGGCATAACTGAACCGGGCTCTCAAACAAAAACCGTCACTTTCCTTCTGCCAGAATCTGTTCAAGTTCCTCGTATGAAGAAATTTTACTGATAGTATCCAAAAAACTTTTCAGTGTAGGGCTTTGGGAACGCAGTTTGGTCACTGCCGGTCCCACCGGATCTACGCCTGAGGCACCCCCCCCGGGCGTGTCATTATATGACCCGTAGAAAGCAAAATAAGCCTGGTTCAACTTGCGAATGTGGTAGCCATTCTCCCAGAAGTATTGCCGGCGCTGCTCCATATACGCTTCCGCCTGATCCACCTGCCCTGCCGCCAGCAGTTCATCCACTTTGATACGGGTCGCTCGCATTTCTGCCCGATAGTTAAAAATCGCCTCCTCAGGCAGCTTCTCACCCGGCAATCGGCTGTGCATCTTGGGAGCGGGCGGGCTGGGTACCCGTTCAGGAAAATAAGTCTGAATCAATTCTGAACCAATTTCAGTTCCAGACAGGCTGGCAACCGTCTCATTGATGGTACGCATATCGCCATTGTCATAATAATGAACGCCCAGCGGCCGGAATATCAGCCAATTGTGTATCCACTCATGTGCTATCACTTCCGTCAGCCAATTGAAGTCCGTGGTTTGCATGACCATGGTCGGATAGGCGCTCATCCCCCCTATGGGCTCCACCAGGGCGGAATAGTCAAATTCCCGGTAAATTCCCTCTTCAATAGCATCCTTTTCCAGGCTGTCCAATCCGGCTTCCAGGCTGACGTCCAGCACCGTTTTTATTTCCTCGCGGGGAGAAATGATCAAGTTCAAAGGCAGTTCCGAAACCCGGTAGAGTACCGGTGGAAAGACTTGCCCGCCAAAACCAAAACCCAAATCCACCAGAGTGTTTTCTGTCTGATTTTGCAGCACGGCTTCTGCCAGGCTGGACAATTGATCCAGGGAAGCCTGTTCCATCTCCAGCCTCTGACTGATTGACTCTATCTGCTGCTCCCGATCTTCCAATTCCGGTGCTGCCACGGCTAAATCCAAATCATCCGAAATAGCGCTCACCAAACCTACTTGCTCAAGATAAGTCCCGACAATCTCCGCCTGCTGGTCCCCGGAGAAAAACCGCTCAGTTTTCAAAGATGCGAATATCGCTTTCTGAAAGAGCGCTTCTACCGTCCATTCTGTAAAATCAAATTCAACATCGCGGGAATAGCGCCGCATGGCTTCCAATGGGTCGTTAATGCGGACGGCTGAGCTTGAGAGCAGGAGTGCCAGGACGGCAAATGAGATCACAAGCTTAATGATCGAATTCACCAAGCTGGGCAATAGTCTTTTCTGATTCATACACCCATTTTAACACGCACGATGCCTCAAAATAAAATGTTACTTCGTTGGTATGATGGTCTACAGCGTAAGAATTCCCCATTTGCGTGCTGTATAATTGCGTCTGAATTCGTCACATCAAGCTGGCGGAAAAATAATCGGACCAGGACTGAAAAGAGACCATGAACAAAAAAACTTCGTCAACAACCATCATCATCATTGTGTTAGTCCTAATTATTTGTCTGGTCTCCCTTTGCCTGGTGGTTGTGGGTGGCGGCGCTCTAATAGGCTTTCTGGGGAACAAGAACGAGAGCTCGTCTACATCACAAATCACACCTACCCAGCCCGCCTGGCCAACCGATATTCCCGAAGCCATAAATGATGGCTTGAGTGCCGAGCAGCTCACTAAAGCGCAGGATTCGCTTGACGCCCTGAACACAGAAATCGTGCCAATCAATGACCCAATTGACCTGGCTGAACGCCTGGGCGGGAAAGCTGAAGTCCCATCCACTTTAATCGATTCAAATGCCCCTTATGAAGTTGGAGACCAGAAAACTTTTTGGGTTTCCAATACGGATACGAATGAAAACTTTCAAGTGAACGCAGTATTACGCTACCTGGGCAACAATATTTATTTCTGGATCGAAGAGGGAGTAAGCTATAATCCCTCCGATCTGGAAGACCTGGCGGATACTTTTGATCAGCAGATCATCCCTACCAACCGTGAATTCTTTGGCTCGGAATGGAACCCGGGTGTAGATGGAGATCCAAGATTTTACATACTGTATGCCGGCGGATTAGGCTCTGATATTGCAGGTTATTTTTCCTCAGCCGATGAATTGCACCCCGACGCTCATCCTTATTCCAATGCCCATGAGATGTTCCTGATGAATTCAGATACTGTAAAGCTTTACGAAGACTACATTTACGGCACAATGGCACATGAATTTCAGCACATGATCCATTGGTACCAGGACAAAAACGAAGAAACTTGGGTGAATGAAGGTTTCTCAATGTTGGCAGAACATGTCAATGGATATGACGCCGGCGGATTTGATTACGAATACATGCTCAATCCGGACATGCAGTTAACGGATTGGGGCGGAGATACTGGAGAGAATGGAGCGCACTATGGAGCCTCTTACCTTTTCATGGTCTACTTCCTGGACCGCTTCGGCGAGGATGCCACCAAGGCAGTAGTGTCTCACAAGGAGAATGGTTTCACCAGCATGGAAAAGGTCATGCAAGAATTGAATCTGGTCAACCCAACGACAGGTTTGGCTTACACGGCAGACGAGTTCTTTACGGATTGGTCCGTCGCTAACTATCTCCAGGACCCTTCCGTGGAAAGCCAGCGTTACAGTTACACTTCCTATTCCCCTTACAAGATGAACATCACCCAGTCTGTCAGGTCCTGCCCTGCCCAACTGCGCAGGGATGTCTACCAGTATGGCGTAAACTATATCGAGATTGACTGTCCTGGGCAGCACACGCTTGTCTTCCAAGGCACTCAATCAGTCAACATTCTGCCGTTCTCAGCTCCCACCTCAGGAGATTATTTTTTCTGGTCTAATGTGGGCGACGAGTCCAACCCTGATCTCAGTCAGACATTTGATTTAACCAATGTGAATGGATCGATTGAATTAACTTTCAAGACCTGGTACGACCTTGAAAATGACTATGACTATGTTTTCGCCTCAGCCTCCACCGATGGAATTAACTGGGACATCCTCGATTCCCAGCATTGCACCACTGAAAATCCTTCTGGCAACAGCTATGGTTGCGGTTGGAACGGTCAATCAGATGGCTGGATTTCTGAAAGTTTGGATCTCAGTGCTTATTCCGGTTCTAAAGTCACCATCCGGTTTGATTATGTCACCGATGCCGCGGTAAATGGCAAGGGGTTGGCACTGGATGATTTTCGTCTTGATGCTATCAATTATCAGACAGATCTTGAATCCGATTTCGGAGGCTGGGACTCCAACGGCTTCGTACGTGTTCAAAATACTCTCCCTCAGACATATTCAGTCACACTGATTTCAGAAGGAAACGATACAACAGTCCAAACCATAGCATTGGATCAGTCCAATACTGCTGAAATCCAATTTGAGATAAACTCGAAAGTTGAAAAAGTGATCCTGGTCATTTCAGGAACAACACCAGTGACCCGAGAAAAAGCGGTTTACCAGTTGAGCATCCAATAAAACCGTTCAATTAAACTAAAAAAGAGCATCGCTGCCCTTTTAATTAATTTTTTCAATGGCTAGAGGCTGCCCAAGGCGTCTTCCATCTTTTCAAAAATGGAAAAGTAAGGCAGAATTCCCACCAGATCCATAGAATCACGGACATTCTCATTCAACTGTACCAGAATCAAATCAGTCCGTTTTTTCTTTAATTCCTTCTGCACCCTGATGATTGCCCACCAGCCTGCACTGGAAACAAAACTGATCTCGGACATATCCAAAATGATATCCTTGTCAGTAGACAACAGGTCGTTCAGGGTCTTTTCAAGATCAGGGGCTGTGGAACTATCTACCCTGCCCGAGCCTTTTACAACGGTACATCGTTTATAGTCTGTGGTCGTAAACTCCATTATGCCCTCACAAATAGATCAATAGTAGAATGTTTTCAAAATTATATCATCAGTTATTTACATACCAGCTTTTTATAAAAGACATAATACCAGTATAGTAACGTAATACCAGTATAATAATGCCCTATGCGATACCATATTTGGACTGAAGGTTGCCAGATGAATGTGGCTGATTCCCGTAGAATAGCCCGCTCTCTCGAAAGCCTTGGCTATCAAGCCACCTTGGACCCAAAGGAAGCAGATGTAATTGTTCTGAACACCTGTGTTGTGCGCCAAAGTGCTGAGGATAAAGCCCTGGGAAGACTGAGTTCCCTCAAACCCCTCAAAAAGAACAATCCTGACCTTGTGATCAATCTGATGGGCTGCCTGGTTGGCGTCCAGGAAAACCAAGCCATCCAAGCGCGCTTCCCTTGGGTGGATGTATTCTCCCAACCTTCCGACCCTACCCCGCTGCTGGAATTCCTAGCCAAACGTCAGGGCGCTCAGTCAGCCGGCGCCTGGCGCCAGCAAATTGACGCCATCCTGGATCAAGAGTTTGGAGTCAGCACTCCTGATCAAAGTCGGGCAGTCTCTGAAAACTTGCCCGTAGTTCTGGGGTGTTCCCATGCCTGCACTTACTGTGTTATTCCCCTGCGCCGTGGTCGGGAGCGCAGCCGCAGCGCTGAAAAGATCCTCAATGAAGCCAAAATCATGGCTTCGCAGGGAGTGCGGGAAGTTGTCTTACTCGGTCAGATTATTGATCGCTACGGTTTGGACCTACCCGGTAGCCCCTATCTGCCGGAGCTTCTGGAAAAGCTCTCTGGGATACCCGGTTTGCTCCGTCTACGATTTCTTACTTCCCACCCCAATTGGATGACGAATGAATTGCTCCAAGCAGTAGTGAGCTTGCCTAAGGTCATGCCGCACATAGAGGTACCTATTCAGGCTGGGGATGATGAGATCCTGGCTGCCATGCACCGCGGCTATACCAACCAGCAATACCGTGACCTGGTCGCAAGGTTGCGTGAAACCATACCCGGGGTATCCATCGCAACGGATATCATTGTTGGTTTTCCCGGTGAAACTGAAGCCGCCTTCCAAAAGACTTACGACCTGCTGGCAGACCTCAAACTGGATGTTGCCCACCTCGCGCGTTATTCACCCAGACCGGGAACCTATGCCACCCGTTTTCTGCCAGATGATGTTCCTCCGGAAGAGAAAATGCGGCGTTTCAGGCTGCTGGAATACCTGCAGGAGAGTATTACGGCAGAGCTCAATCAACAGTATCTGGGGCAGTCTCTGCCGGTCTTGTTTGAAGATCAATCCAAAGGACGCTGGCGCGGGCGAACGCCCACCAACCGGATCGTATTTGTTGAAACCGAAAAGAACCTCCTCGGTCAGGAAAAAGATATCACCATCACTTGGACAGGACCTTGGTCCCTGTTGGGGGACCTTGCTCCAACCCCCTGAGACTAGCAATCTATTTAATCTGTTTTTCAGGATATTGGCATAAATCAATCACCGGGCAGTCGGGGCAGTCAGGTTTTCGGGCATGGCAGGTTTCGCGCCCCAGCCTGATCAGGTTTAAATGCAGTGCGCAATAATCTTCAGGGTCCGCCGCTTGCTCCAGGTAATGGTGCGTATTCTCGATGTTCAAACCCAGAGGTCTCAACCCAATCCTGCCAGAGACCCGGTAAATATGCGTATCGACCGGGAAGGCTGGCATACCCAAAGAAAAAAGCAGCACAATAGCAGAGGTTTTGGGACCGACGCCTTTCAAGCTGGTAAGCCAGTTCCGGGCTTCATTCACTGGCAGAGACTTCAGCCACTCCAGGCTGATTTCCCCATGTTCCTCGGTGATGGTTTTCAATGCCTGTTGGATGTTGGGACCTTTTTGGTTTGCCAGCCCGGCTATTCGGATGACGCGCATAAACTCCTCCGGGTCCGCATCACGCACTTCTTCCCAGGAGGAATAAGTCTGTTTGATAGCGCTAAACGCTTTATCCCGGTTAATGTCCGTAGTGTTTTGGGAAAGGTAGGTGCAGACAAGTTCATCCACAGCCGGCAGCCGCTCGCGCCAGCTTGGTTCGCCATAGACTTGCAAGAGCCTTTGATTGATTTGATTTAGTCGTTGAGAGTGCTCTTGCAGGATTTCCATTAGTTAGATCTATCTTTTTCTGCGCAGAGGTTTATCGGTGCCAGGATAAGCTATAAAGCGATATCCAAATGAAATGCCGGCCGGGTCTCCCCAATTTCCAATCCGCGCCAGTTGTGCAAGACCGGATCGGTGAAAGCACTGTAAACCTCGTCCTCGATTTCCTTCACAAATCCGAGCCCCTTCAAGAGCATAGCCACCAGAAATTGGGTCGCCCTTCGAGAGGGATCTCCGTCTGAAATCTTGAAAGCAATTCCAATCCCCGGAGAGCCTGGCTGAACTGAACCCGGCATCAGTCCGATCATCTGGTACCCTTCTGCTCCGCCTTTGACCACTGCCTTGCCTTGCATCACCTGCATCAGGCAGGTATCCATTTTGCCCGGACCCGCCACCATGACGGGATAATTCATCATGGCATGGGTAATCTTGTGGCAGGAGTCTGCCCTGTTCGGTTCCAATCCCTTTGGGTCACACAAACGAGCTACGGCCAAGGCAAAATTTCGCAGGGGCATGGCAAATACTGGGGCACTACACCCATCGGTACCAATCGTCAGATCCTGTGTCGGCAGATCACACATCTCCGCCACAGCTTCCAGAATGCTTTGCTGGACCGGATGGGTCATATCAAGGTAATTTTCCAACGGCAGATTACGCAATCTGCTATGAGCCAACATGCCGCTATGTTTCCCGGAACAATTATGCCTGAATGGTGTCGGTTCCAACCTATTGGCGCGCATGGAATCAGCAGTCGCCTTATCCGAAGGCCAATGTACCCCACACTGCAGGTTCGCTTCACTCAAACCAACTTTTCTATGAATGTTTTTTAAGACTGATACATGAGCATCCGTTCCGCTATGGGAAGCGCACATGATAGCAAGCTCTTCCTCCGTCAAACCGAAGGCTTCAATGCCATGACGCTCGACAAAAGGCAGCACCTGTAAAGGTTTCATCGAACTTCGGGGAAACGTCTTAAGGTCAGGATCGCCCGCAGAAGCCAACAGTCGGCCGTTTGAATCCACAACTGCTAATGCCCCGTAGTGCACGCATTCCACCATACCACCACGGGTTAGCTCCACGATGGGTTCATAACCATAAACTTGATCTTTTGTCTGCATCATTTACGACCTGACGTTCTGTTCATAATAGGTTGTCATTCCCCAGCGTAGCCGGTTATAGTACAACTCGCTTGTACTTTGACTTACCTCAAACCGTTTCATGATCTTGGGTATGCTCCCCAGCACGGTTTCAAGACTGGCGTTTTCTTCCATCAAGGGATCCAAAAGATGTTTGATCGAAGTGATCAAGCGTTCCATCGCTTTCACCTGCTCGTGGTTCACAAGCCCGCTCCTGGCAGAAATGATCTGAAATCCCTTGAAAGGCTTTGTACCAAGCTGCTTCAAATCCTCTATCCAAGCATCCAAATCTGAATATGCCAGGAATGGAGGCTGATCCACCAGAACTGAATCACCCACAAAAATGACCTTTTCTTTGGGCAGGATCACCCAGATACCGGCATTGTTGGCTCCGGAATGGTGTTCCAGATTGATCTCTGAGGTCCCAAAAAACAAGCTCAAATCTTCTTGGAAACTGATCTCAGGTGGGAACCAACGGGTTCCTCCATTCATCACATCAACGCTCTCACTATACCCTAAGAGATCTTCCTGCCCTTTTGTAGTTGCAGAGCGTGCCCTGCTCTGCCCGAAACAGTTGCTTTGGGCAATAATGACACTATCGGAGCCCTTGGCACTGAGCAAACGGTCGTAATTGGTATCGAGAGTGATCAGAAATCTGGGTTCTCCCAGGATCAGTCGCGCCGTTCCGCTACGCCAGGATTTTTGCTCATCCAGCCGAATAGGGGAATCAACCAAGATGGAGCCTTCTTCTGTTCGGATAACCCCAGTAACCAACCCAAGGGAATTATTTTCGATGTAGATGTTGGGTGCAATCTCCTGCATTTACCTGGTCCTCCTATAATCTTTAAAACTTCCGGTATTATAGTCAAAGTTTCGATAATTTCAAAATTGCTTATTCCCCTTGTTCACTACCCGTGCAGATTGGAATGCTGCCGGGATTGGTTTTTGCATTCAATTCCAAGTTGAAGTAAGGTGATGGATCAACGGTATTGCTGATTTCCAATTCATTTTTAAATTTTCCTGTTCCGTCATCCTGCACTATCGAAAAATGCAGATGAACCCCCACTGGGTTGGCAGGATTCCCGGAATAATCTCCCTGGTATCCCAGTAATTCGCCTGCTTTTACAGGCATTTCCACGGTACCGGGAGAGAATTTGTTCTCTATCAATGAGCTGCCGTCTGCTTTGGCAAGGTGGGTCATGTACAGCCAGATCTGTCTTTCCGGATCGAGTGGATCTTTTGGAACACGAATAATCAGGCTTGATTTCCAGGTCTCCAGGCGGGTCAGATAGCCGTCATAGGCAGCGTATACCGGTGTTTCCCCTGCCTGTTCTCCCCCAAATATGTCAATACCTTGATGTCTGTGAAACAGTTTGAAAGAATCATCCCAGAGATAGCCAATAAATCCGTCTGATGGAATCAAGAAAACCGAACCCTGACATCTCTGATTGCCTTTTACCTTCCATTCCGGGTAATTTTGTGGATTTTTCAGCCAAGCCATGACTTTAGCGTTTCTTCCACCAAAGTAGGTTCGGTGGAGGTATACTCCCCCGACAATAACCACCACCGATAGTATTGCAATCCAAAACCAGCGTTTCTTCTTTTTCACTTTTTTGACACGGTGGTATTCCCACTTACACTTAACAGTGCGGAAAAACAGTTCTTATGCTTTGCAAACATTTCGTATGCTAAATTCTGATATTCATTCCCTATAGTAAACATAGTCAAACTATTATAAAGGAGATTAACGATGACCATTTACTTGAACCCCTATGCCCGCAGATTTCGCCGTCAGTTCATGGCGGATTTTATGAATGAAGTTGATAGTGATTATGAACCTCAGGTTTCCTTTCCGTTGGATGTCAAAGCCAGCCCAGAAGGTTACCAACTTAAAGCATACCTTCCCGGAGTCGCTGTGGAAGACGTTGAAGTACAGATCGTGAACGAAATTGTGACCATCAACGGTGAAGTCAAACTTCAGCGTGATCCTTCATCCGAATACTTGATCACTGAATTACCGAGCGGACGTTTCCATCGTGTGATTTCGCTGCCTACGCCTTTGGACTCAAACGATGTTGAAGCCACACTTGAAAATGGTATTCTAACTCTTGATATCCCTAAAGCTGCGGAAGCTAAGCCCAAGGCAGTCAAGGTTCAGAAGAAATAACTCAGCGGAAGAACATTCTGCTTGCAAAAGACGACAATGGATGAATATCCATTGTCGTCTTGATTAACCCCCATTCCCAAAATATTTAAATCTTCAAGTAAGACAAAGCCTGGATAATAATTTGGATTCTGCCGCGTCAGTTGCTATAATAAGTCCACAAATATAAAGTTGGAACTTTTATTTGAATTTCACGTCTTATTTAAGACCAGTAATTTAATAGCATATAATAATTACTGCTAATAATAATAATTTTGTTTCAAAATATTAAAGGAGAAAAGATGAAAAAGAAAGGCGTACTGTTTATTTTTCTTGCGTTTGCCTTGGTACTCTCCCTCTTTTTTGGGGTCGGTCAAGTCCGGGCTTCAACGTATCCAACCTTTTCGATAACGGAAATAGAAAAAGGAGTCAGTGTCACCATCCTTACCAAGGATATGCCAGCCAATCTGAACTTTAAAGTTCTAATGGGAGAAATTGGCACACAGGCTATTAATGGCATTGAAGTAGCCACTTTTAATTCTGACAAAGGCGGTTCATTCGCTGCCAGCTTCAATATCCCGGAAGCCTTAAAAACCCGCGCGCAAATCGCCGTCCGGATTGAGAGCACCGATAACGCCTATTATGCCTATAACTGGTTTTGGAATGATTCGGTTTCAGGCACCTGGCCTGAACCTCCGGTAGCGCCTACCCCAACACCTGGCTGCGCCTGCATAACCCCCACCATTTCCATCAAATCCGTTGACACTGGCAAAACAGTCACTGTGGTCACCAGCAACTTCCCCAAGAATGTTGAGTTCACAGTTTTGATGGGTAAAATGTGGACACAGGCTGTTGGTGGGATTGAAGTCGCAAAATTAAATTCCGGTGAAGGCGGATCATTTGAAGCCACCTTTAACATTCCTGAAGCCCTCAAAGACGAACAGCGTATTTCCATTCGTTTGGATGGTGTCGGCGGCTCTTTTGCTTACAACTGGTTCTGGAATAACACAGCAGTGGCGCCCATTGAGCCGCTGGAAGATGGCTACACGGGTTATCCTTACTTCTATATTGATGCGGTTGTCAGAGATACCAGCGCGACCATCACTGCTTACAATCTGCCTAAAGACTATGATTTCAGGGTTCTGATGGGCAAAATGTGGACTGGCGGAATAAACGGTATTGAAGTAACCAGCTTCAATTCCGGTGAGGGCGGAACTTTGACAGCCACTTACACCATACCGGCCGATCTGGCTGGCCAAGAGCGGATCGCCATCCGCTTGCAGGGGGATTACTGGTATGCGTATAATTGGTTCTGGAATAATACCGCCACTGTTAATTAATTTTTACTATTGTCCCCAACAAAAGGGGTTGACCTGCTCATGATCAGCCCCTTTTTCGAAAAACTTTTACCAGTAAAACAAGTTTGAGCATTATCTATTTAATCGCTTAAGCACTTTTTTGCCAGTTGTTGTACAACCAAAACATTGCTACTAAGTCTTTGTTGTTGTGTGGTATTATACCGGCTGGAGAATTATGGACAACAAAATTACCATCATTGAAGGACCGACCCCAACCTTCGAACCCATCCAGGATAGTTTTGTTCAAGGCAGTGCCACAACCTGGACCGCAGGCATCCTGGAAGGACCCTACCTCTATGATATGGCGATGACAACCCTGCGAACTTTCAATAGTCAGAGCTTGCTGGAGCGCTGTTTGGATGCCTGGAAGAACAAACAGACCATGTTCCTTGAATACAAAGACCGCGTCGGACTAAAGAAACAGTCCCCCATCATCGCTGCCCGTGCCATGAATATTGAAGAAGGCGAAATCTTGCTGCTTTGGGTCCGGCAAGACCTGCAGGAGGATCTTGACTTCCTCACCGATGACGACCCTGATACGATTTAACCTGATAACTTATCTAATCTTTTAAAAGCAAAGCTGCATCAGCAAATGCAGTTTTTTTCTCCTCCTTACCTCCTCAGTGGATTCGGAAGCGAGTAAAGCCAAAGTTCAATCAACTAAGTTCCTGAAATATCGCAGCAAAAAATGAAAAAGACACACAAGTTGTGCGTCTTTTAGAGACCATAATGCGGTCAGATTTCGAAGTGCCCCAGGAGGGAATTGAACCCCCAACCTAGGCGTTAGGAGTGCCTCGCTCTGTCCATTTGAGCTACTGGAGCGTCTTTCGATTATATCATTGCTAAGGGAGCCATAAATGTGGGTTGACCCAGGAGCCGTTATAGCGGATTTCAAAATGCAAATGCGCTCCAGTTGAATTCCCGGTGCTTCCGGCATAACCAATCACACCTCCCTGGTTCACACTGTTGCCACAATTAACATTGATGCCACTAAGGTGGGCATAAACGGTTGAGAAGCCATTATTATGGTCAATGATAATCACATTCCCATAACCACCATTCATCCAGCCTGCATAAACAACCACCCCATAATCAGCTGCGTAAATAGGGGAGCCCATCCCAGCACCGATATCAATCGCCAGGTGACCTCCAAAATAGTCGTTTCCAGAAATATAATGCACGCTCGAAGGCCAGATAAAGTTACCACTGCCTGCGTAAGTGTTCCCGCTCGTATCACATTGGAAATATTCCGATGTGGTCACCCCAGCATTTCCGGATGGGTTATCCCGCAAAATATTGGGTACGTATATGGATGTGTCATATTCCCGCCATCCATCTGGAACCATCACGTAGGATTCCGGCTCGATTGTTGGATTGGTCAGGTCCAGACTATTCCCAACATATAACAGGATGTCTCTCACGGTTACATGAAATTTCGCAGCTACTTTTTCGAGGGTGTCTTTTGTGGTTAGTTTGTACCAGACTCCATCAGTCGGCGGGATCTTCAAGACTTGTCCAGCGTAGATCAGATGCGGATTATCGTTTAAAATATCTTCATTGGACCACATGATCGAATCAGGTGAGACATCAAACTTTTCAGCAATCCCGAAAATAGCATCACCTTCCTGGACGGTATACTCCACAGCCGTTGTTCGCAGGGATGTATCAATTTCGGTATGGGTTTGCGGTTCACGAATCAATAACTGCTTACCTGATTGCGGGAAAAATTGCGGCATATGATCAAGCGCATTCTGACTAAAAGTTTCTGGCTGTTCATATTCAGGAGTGAGAACCGTGAGGTTCTGCCATTCCATTGAACTGGCAACCTTGGGCTGCCAAACCAAGATGGAAATCAGTGCAGCGCATAACACCGCTGTAATCAACCAGGCTGCCAGACTGTTACGTTTTTCCTTGCCGCCTGTACCGTTTTCCTGTTTTTGTTCCGACATGAGTTTTACTGAGCTATTTCTTCCGGACTATTGATTATCCGCTAAGGCTTTCAAAAATTCATCATTGGTCTTGGTTTTTTCCATCCGCTGCAAAATTGCTTCCGTTGCCACAGCAGTATCCATGCCGGCTCCTTGCGGCGGGTTTGAAACCATTTGCAAGTACATTCTACGCATTAACCAGACTCTCTGCAAGGTCTCATGATCCAATAGCAATTCTTCCCGCCGGGTGGAGGATCGTTCGATATCAATAGCTGGGAAGATACGGCGTTCTTGCAATCGGCGTGAAAGGTGTAATTCCATATTGCCAGTGCCTTTAAACTCTTCATAAACCACATCATCAAGTCTTGAGCCGGTATCCACCATGGCGGTGGCGATAATGGTTAAGCTACCACCATCTTCAAGATTCCGCGCTGCGCCAAAGAAGCGTTTGGGCGGGTACAAAGCGGAAGGATCCATGCCGCCTGAGAGGGTTCTCCCCGAGGGATTGACTACCATGTTGTAAGCCCGTGCAAGGCGGGTAAGCGAATCCATCAAAATTACTACATCAAGACCGTTCTCAACCAGCCTCTTGGCGCGGTCCAGGGCGATTTCTGCCATGCGGACATGCGCATTGACCGGTTCATCAAAGGTGCTTGCCACTACTTCAGCGTCCACTGAGCGGTCCATATCCGTCACTTCTTCAGGTCGTTCACCAATTAGAGACATGATCTGGCGCACTTCGGGGTGGTTTGCCGCAATCGCATTGGCAATATCCTTCACGATAGTGCTTTTTCCAGCCTTAGGGGGGGAGACGATCATGGCGCGCTGCCCACCGCCAATCGGGGCAATTAAATTTATCATCCTTGTAGAAAGATTCTTTGGATCATGTTCCAAGTTTAACCGAAAATCGGGAAATATTGGGGTCAATGATTCAAATTTTGGACGCTTGCGGGCTTCATCAGGTGTCAATCCATTGATTGATTCCACTTTTAACAAGCCATAATGCCGTTCTGACTCCCTTGGCGGACGTACATGCCCGATGACTAGGTCACCAGAGCGCAGATCATACCGGCGCAGTTGGGCTTGAGAGACATAGACATCTTCAGGTCCAATGCGGTAATTGGCACGCAGGAAGCCTATTCCTTCATTCATAATTTCAAGCACACCGCCGCGCATTTCCAAGCCTTCCGCTTCTGCCAGAGTCTGCGCAATTTTGACAATCATGCCTTCCCGTTTAAGCCGGTTTGGTTTGGGGAAGTTCAAATCTTCAGAGATTTTTTTTAGTTCAGTAACTGATTTCTTTTCTAATTCAAATATATCCATAGCATCTCTTTACTTGTGAGAATATTGGTTTTTAAAAGCTTCACTACACTCCGCATGCCTGGAAGGACACGGATTCATTCACACGAAAAAACACTGTTTTCAAAAAGGAGTTCATTGACATGCTTTACAGAGGGAACTTTACCCGATAATCTCGGGTACATACACCAATCAAGTAATATTTTAACTTTCTGTGAGTAATTGAAAATATTATAACAGGTTTTCTATTGTGCGCAAGTCAAATATTCACATTAATTCATGCCGCTAAATAATTACTGCTTACTACGCAATCCGCAATAATTACACACCGTTCGCAAAATTTATCACTTGCTATCCGGGTAATTTCGTGCTAATATAATTACAAGAGGTTAGTCTATAGGGCGTTTTGCTTATCTATGAAAGAGGCATAAAATATGAAACCTAAGCAATCTCTACTATTGCTGTTGTCGGTCTTGCTGATAGGCTTGGTCAGCAGCTCTATTTCAAAGGGTTCAAGCGCACTGGCAATTACGCCAACTGAAGAGAGTACCTACTTAATTCAGTGGATTGGGGATAATTCCGGTGCTGATTCCCAAGCTCTTCGTGATGAATTGATCCGTAAACAATCCGAAAACGAGGCCGGTGAATGGGTTTATGTCAGTATCCAGGAGTACCATAACCCGATTCAACCCCTCTATTACAACAATGACCAGCCAGTGCCTGAAAACGTCAGGCATGAATTCTGGTACCACATTAACTCTGATGGATTAACCGATAAATCCTCTGAGATGCTGCTAACCAAAGATGAGAAAGTTCTAAACGAAGTCTTGTCCATGAATGGCAAAACGATCCTTACTCAATCCGGGCAAACCTTAGAATTTGTTCCCTACAAGCTTTCACTAAATTTTGGTATAGATATTTCAGCCGATAGACAATACGATATTCCCGGCACTCGCATGATCGAAGTTGTTGAGTTGAATGGGGAACAAGTTTACCTGGTCACAACTATTTCTGAATTCGAGGAACCGGTTCTAGTCGGCAAAGATGAAGGGGTTCAGCACAAAGCCCTGAATTACTTCGCGGCCGATAACGGCTTACTGTTAAAGTCAGTGGATATCGTCACCCGTATGGATGGCACTGAGTTCGTGCTATCTGAAAACACTTACGATATCAGGCTTGATGCCGTGCCGGACGAAACTCTTCTGATTAAGTTTGAAATTTGAAATGGATACAAAGGCTTCACTTCTCAGCTTTGTGATAATCGTTCTTCTCTTGCTCACTTCAAGCATATATGAAGTTGATGCTGGCAGTGGGCAAACAGTCTACAGTGCTGTGGCTGGTGTATCTACTTGGTCGCAAAAGCGGATACTGATAGGAGCCAGTGGTTGGAATGCTTACGCTTCAAGTACTGCCAACCAAACAATCGATAAGATCGGTCCATACCCTCGCCACCGCGTATTGGATATGTCCAAATGGTTCCATAGGATATACGGTCAGCCAATACGACTTATATAAATTCAACTCTTCGCAATAGGTTTTAAATTATGCTTATTTACCAAATAGTTTAACCTATTGCGGGGGAACACGCCATTTTGCAGGCGGCAATCACTTTTATGAACTAAATCAAGTCCAGGATTTCGTTACGGCGACACATACTGAATAAAGCATCGTAGCATAAATAACTAACCTCTCAAAAGAGTGCCGCAAAATATGTCCAATAAGACAATTGCCGGTCTCTTTTTTTATATTCTTAGTTTTGTAGTCATAGATTGGGTTGAGGGTGGCAGGCGGTTTCAAAAAGTGGAAAACTAAGCTTTGTCCGAAACCCAACCTTGGCTGCGGGATCAAGAGCATCCTCGACCGATTGGTGTCTTGTTGGGTTTCGCCTGATTGGAGGAAATCACAGGTGTGCCGTCCTTATCCGCTCAACCCGATCTAAACTAGGCTTTGCAATAGTCTTGGTTCCACAATGATAAGGACTATTTTGAGGCAATGAGCCAATCAGGATGGAAAGGCTGTTAATGCTATAATCCTTTTACGCAATTATCACTCGTCCCGGAGGAAATATGGCGGCTCGCGCCAAAAGTACATCAAAAACCAGCAAGAAGAGCTCCACTGCCAAGCGTAAGCCTTCTACTGCCAAAAAATCACCCTCACGCACAACAACCGCGTCCCGACAAACCACCCGGCGGACTTCCTCGAGCCATGCGCCCAAACAAACCCCAAGGGCTCAGAACCCCACTATTCCCCTCTCGCCTGAACGTAAAGTTGACATAGCGGGAATTATTCTCACTGTAGTTGGAATCTTGACTCTGCTCAGTTTACTCACCTCTCGTTCGGGCAGCGTAACCGGTTGGTGGTCCAATGCTCTCTTCAAGGCAATCGGCTGGGGTGCTTATACTTTACCCCTCCTCCTGCTGCTGATTGGATTGTGGCTCCTTTTACGTAAGAAGGAGAACTTCCCGCAGATCTCAGCGGAGCGAATTATTGGTATATTCCTGGTCTTCTTTAATATCCTGACCTGGTTTCAGTTAATCTCCAGGACCGCAACCACACCTCAGATGGATGGGGGAGGGGCGGTTGGCAGGTTCATCCTGAACACTCTTATCAATTGGTTTGGTACCCCAGGCACGGTCATCTGGCTTGTGGCATGGCTGCTCACTTGTCTGGTCTTGTTGGTGGATCTTTCCATGTCCGATCTCACCAATTGGCTGGCTGAAAAATCCAAAAACAACCGATCCAGGTTCGCTCACTATATTAAGCAAAAAGCCGCTGAGAGGCACCAAAATAAGCACCAGACCAAGGACGAGCTTAACCCTAAACAACCCACCAATGTTGAAATTTCCCAGCCTGTAGTCGGAACTGCCCCGATTGACTCAGCCACAGCACAGCCAAACGGTACTGCTGCCAGCCAGCATGCCTGGATTCTGCCGGATCCGGAAGAAATATTGGACCCGGTTGCTTCTGCACCCATTGATGATGAGAGTGACCAGGATCGTGCCCGTGTTATCGAAGAAACTCTGCGTTCTTTCAGTACACCTGCTCATGTGGTCGAAATTCGGCGCGGTCCTACCATTACCTTATTTGGTGTCGAACCAGACTTTGTCGAATCCCGCAATGGCAAAACACGCGTTCGCGTCAGCAACATCGTCCGGCTGGCGGATGACATTGCCATGGCTCTGAAAGCTTCCCGCATTCGTATCCAAGCACCTGTTCCTGGTAAAGGCTATGTAGGCATCGAGGTCCCCAATCAAAAAGTTTCCCTGGTCTCACTGCTTGAGATTATCCAAAGCCCTGCTTTTTCGACTTCCAAAGATCCATTGCGGTTTGCGCTGGGCAAGAATGTCTCCGGGCAGCCCTTTACTGCCGATTTGGCATCTATGCCGCATTTATTAATTGCCGGCACTACCGGCGCTGGTAAATCGGTTTGCATTAATGCCATCCTGGCAGGTTACCTGCTTACGCTCACTCCCGACCAGCTCCGAATCGTACTGGTGGACCCCAAGCGGGTGGAGTTGACCGGTTATAATGGCGTTCCTCACCTTCTCGCCCCTGTTATTGTGGATGCCGAGAAAGTTGTGGGTGCCCTGCAATGGATGCAGCGCGAGATGGACCTGCGTTATCGCATGTTCTCTGAAGCCGGTGCCCGGAATATCGCCGAGTACAATGCTAAACAGAGTGCAAGTCAGGGGAAAACACTGCCGTTTCTCCTGGTTGTGATTGACGAACTGGCGGATATGATGATGCTGGCTCCCGACGAAACCGAGCGTTCTCTCACGCGCCTGGCTCAGCTTGCCCGCGCCACCGGCATCCACCTGATCCTGGCTACCCAACGCCCTTCCACCGATATCCTGACCGGTCTGATAAAAGCCAACTTCCCAGCGCGGATAGCCTTTGCAGTCGCATCAGGTGTAGACAGCCGCGTCATTCTTGACCAACCCGGCGCTGAACGATTGTTGGGCAAAGGGGATATGCTTTTTCAGGCACCCGACGCAGCCGCTCCAGTGCGATTGCAGGGAACCTACGTTTCAGATGCTGAAATTAATCGTCTCACCGATTTTTGGAGGATGCAGGCTTCAGATATTCCCTCTGTTGAGCGCCCTGACACTGCAATTTTCACTTCTCAGACTCATGTGTCGCTGAACAATGACTCTTTGGTGCAGGAATCTCTCTGGCAGGAACTGGAACGGGATCCAGATGAGGACCCTATTACAAAGGAAGCTCTTGCCCTCATCCGCAAGGAAGGCCGGGCATCAATTTCCATGCTGCAGCGCAAGCTTCGTATCGGTTACACCCGGGCTGCTCGCCTGGTCGAAAAATTAGAAGAACAGGGCATCGTCGGTCCTCCCGATCCCCAAACCGGCTCTCGCGAAGTCCTTGATTGGGGAGAATACGGGCCATTAAACGAAGATTGAGTCTCTGTGTGCTTCCCGGGAACCATCCGCTTTTCTCGGCAGCTCAGCATCCCCCGCATGAAATCTTTCCGGAAATTAACCATTCCTTCTGGCCGTACTCCCAATAGACCGGGGGGAAAATCGTCAGTGCAACGCAGGCAGAAGGTTCCCAGCAGAAATAAAATTGACCCAAATGATTTGGGGGCAGGGCAATTCCCATAAAGCTCGCCTCCAACCTGATCAGTGAGATTATTGCGCACAACCACTTTTATTTTGAGTAAACCAAACGTCAGCAATAATTAAACGAACATGTGTGAAACAATATTTGATGAACAATTGTGGGATGGGGTTGCAAAAGTACAGGTAATACTCTATAATCAATTCCAAATTTGAAGTTGGAGTTTACCATCAATGACAGACAATGACGCCGTTAGCAATCAGGAGAATGTACAGGAGAATGAACCTCAAACCATGGAACACATGGGGGATCTACTCGAATCGGAAGGATTAAACATCGACTTTCCCAAAGCAGGAGAAATGCGGGATGGTATTATAGCCAGCATTTCGGAAGGTCAGATTTTGGTGAGCGTTGGTGCCAAATCTGAAGGGATTATTAGCGGTAAGGAATATGAAAGTATTCCACCAGAGATTCTTTCAACTTTAGCTGTCGGCAAAGCTATTCCGGTATATGTGGTTACCCCGGAAGATCAATCCGGGAACCTGATCCTTTCCTTCATCCGTGCCGTCGAAGAACAAAGTTGGCTCGACGCTGAGGACCTGCTCAAATCAGGAGAAAGCTTCGAATCCGAGGTGGTTGGCTACAATAAGGGGGGCCTTTTAGTTCCGCTCAGCACCATCCGCGGCTTTATCCCAGCCTCCCAGATGAGCTTGAGCCGCCGCTTGGGCATTTCTGGCGAAACCCCTGAAGACAAGTACAAAGCCATCATTGGTGAAAAAGTCAATGTCTGTGTCATTGAAGTAGACCGTGAACGTCATCGATTAATTTTGAGCGAACGTGCCGCCAGCAACGAAACCCGTGATATGATCCGGGATAAGGTGTTGGATGATTTGAAGGAAGGCGATATCCGCACCGGTCGGATTACCAGCCTGGCAGATTTTGGTGCCTTTGTGAG
This sequence comes from Anaerolineaceae bacterium, assembly GCA_049301715.1. Taxonomy (GTDB): domain Bacteria; phylum Chloroflexota; class Anaerolineae; order Anaerolineales; family Anaerolineaceae; genus Mesolinea. Next base: position 104,574 of record JBAQLH010000040.1, on the reverse strand, counting down.
CATTGGCGGAGCTGATGGTCTGGTGCATCTTTCTGAGATTACCTATGATCGCATTACCCACCCAAGCCAGGCATTAAAAGTTGGCGATGAGGTAAAAGTGAAGGTTATCAGTGTGGACAAAGATCGCCGGCGCATTGGTCTTTCAATTCGACAACTGCAAGCTGATCCGTGGGCTGACCAGATCAGCACACTCAAGATTGGTCAATTGGTAGAAGGTGAAATCACTCGCCTTACCAATTTTGGCGCTTTCGCCAAGCTAAACGTTCCAGGTGACCTGGAGGGTCTGATCCACATTTCGGAACTTAGTGAAAAGCGAGTCGAGCACCCCAAGGAAGTTCTAAAGGTCGGAGATAATGTCACGCTGCGTATTCTCAAGATTGATGAAGAAAGCCATCGCATTGGGTTGAGTATGCGCCGGGTGGACTCACCCGCATACGCTGACATGGACTGGAAAACCCTGGCCAAGGACTTTGAGGTAAGCTCATCCAGCGAAGGTGAATCCATAGCAACGATTTTGGGTCAGGATGAGCCATTGCCCACAAAAGCTGAAACACCTGAGCCCGAAGAACCAACCGATGAAGAATTAACGGTAGAAAAACCAGTTGTAGAAGAGTCAGCCTTGGAAGAGCCCACTGTGGAAGAGGCAGCTGCTGAGGAACCGGGAGTGGAAAAACTTGTTGTTGAAGAACCAGCCCTGGAAGAGCCCACTGCTGCTGAGCCAACCGCCAAAGAGCCCCAGAAATAATCAAAAGACGTGCGCCGGAATACCCCCTATTCCGGCGTTTTTTATGCTAATGAACTGGTTTATTGACGCTCACGAAGACCTGGCATGGAATATTGCCTGTTTTAGAAGAGACTACTCTAAATCCGTTTTTGAAACTCGCCAAAATGAAATCGGAACCGGCATTCCGGCTTTTAATGGCGATACGATGCTGGGCTGGCCGGAATACAATCAAGCCAGAGTTGCACTCGTCTTTGGAACTTTGTTTGCCATCCCCGACCGCCCTGTTTATCAAAATCCGCTTGACCACCAAATCTTCCACACGCCCAAAGAAGCCAACAAATTGTATTGGAACCAACTTGGGCTCTACTCCAAGCTCTGTGATGAAAACCCGCAAGCTTTCCGCTTGATCCATTCACAAACCGATCTGCAGACCCACCTGACAGAATGGATGGTCAACCCCAGCAATGAACCCCCTGCCCCCCATAATCCGGTAGGGATCATTCCATTGATGGAAGGGGCCGATGGCATACTCTCCCCTGACGAACTCTCAGATTGGTGGCAAGCTGGTTTGCGCATTATTGGTCCGGCCTGGGCAGGAAACCGCTTTTGTGGCGGCACTCACGAACCCGGATCTCTCACCCAGGAAGGCAAAGCGCTTTTAGCCAGCATGGCGGAACTTGGCTTCATCCTCGACCTCTCCCATATGGATGCGCAAGCGGCTTTTGAGTGCCTTAATTTATATCCTGGCACTATTATCACCAGCCATGCCAACGCCAGCCGTCTAGTAAAGGGATATTCCGGCAATCGTCTGCTAGATAATGACATGATCCTCGCCATGATTGAACGAGACGTGGTAATTGGGGTGGTACCCTTCAACAATTTCCTGCTGGCGGACTGGGCGCAAAATGGAGGCCGCGCCGGAGTGAGTCTCGGCCTGGTTGTTGAACAGGTGGATTATATTTGTCAAATGGCCGGGGATTGTGATCATGTTGGCATTGGCACAGATTTCGATGGCGGTTTTGGTCTACAGTCCACCCCTCGTGAGCTTGATTCAATTGCCGACCTGCCTAAAATCATCCCGCTTTTGGAAGAAAAAGGGTATTCGGAAAGCCAAATTTCCCAAATTGCAGCTAAAAACTTCCACCGTGTGTTAGAATTTGGATTGCCGAAATAAGGCACACAAGGAAAAAATGTTTTCAACCGAACAAGAATGCCCACCACCTGGGCCGCAGGTAATTGAGACTATTCCACCCAGTGAACCGGAATTCCCTAAATTCCGGGCACGTTTGGGATTGACCTTAACAATGATCGGCTTCCTGATTTTTCTGATCGGCTCCAAACCGGGGCTTTTCGGTCTGGATCGGGGGGCTTCGGTCGGTTTCGTCCAAATTGTGGTCATTCTACTGGGTATCGTTCTGCTCGCCTGGGGAGCAGCCATTACATTGCTGGCATTTTGGAGAAAGAAGGAAAAATCCCTCCTGGCAGACTTTGGAACCCGTGTCATCAGCACCGGCTATCTAATCTGTGCTTTTACCTCCCTGGCAGATGCGTTTGGTTTTGGCACCAACCCCATGCCAAACGTTTATCTTGGCAGGCTGCAATCTTATGGCTTGATGATCGGAATGGGCATCATTGCCATTGGTTTGCTGATGCTCTTGCGGTACAAGCGCGAATAGTCTTTCTCCCTTTTAACCCCAAACGGTTATACTTCGCTGAAGTTGTCTCCCGGCTTCTGTTATAATCCCCCCTGCAATTCAACTCAACCGTAGGATATATGACAGATAATCTAACTGAATATCAACTTGATAACGGTCTCTCCGTTATGTTAAAAGAAATCCACTCAGCTCCGATCATCAGTTGTTGGATCTGGTATGGCATTGGTTCGCGTAATGAACTGCCTGGAAAGACCGGCGTGAGCCATTGGGTGGAACACATCCAGTTCAAAGGCACATCCCACCAGACAAGCACGCAAATGGATCACACCATCGCACGTCTGGGAGGTTCATGGAATGCTTTCACCAGCCCGGACTGGACCACTTATTTCGAGACTCTACCAGCTAACAGATTGGATGCAGCTTTGCAGTTGGAATCTGATCGGATGACCAACAGCTTGTTTGACCCGCTCGAGGTGGAAACCGAGCGGACGGTCATCCTTTCAGAACGGGAGGGTTCCGAGAACGAACCCCAATTCTTGTTGAATGAAGCTGTCCAAAACCTGGCTTTTACACGACACCCCTATCGAAATGAAGTCATAGGCTCAAAAGCTGACCTGCTCGCCCTCACCCGGGAGGATTTATTCCAGCACTATCGGAATTATTATCAACCTGCCAACGCTCGGCTTTGTATCGCAGGGGATTTTTCGGGCAGTCAGGCCATTGATCTGGTTCATCAATACTTTGATGGGATCAACACACAACCTTTCTCTAAATCAACTCCCATCCCGGAGGATACTCTTCCAAATCCTGAACAGGTGGAACTGCATGGTCCGGGAGATACTACCTTCATTCAATTAGCTTACCGCTCACCCAGGGCTGATTCAAGTGATTTTTTTGCCTTTACCATTCTGGAAAGTCTCCTTACCGGTCCATCCAGCTTGAACATGTTCGGCAGCGGAGGTATCAGCCACCGCACTAGCCGGCTGTACTTGGCTCTGGTGGAAAACGAAATGGCCGTCTCAGTTATGGGAGGGCTCAATGCTTCCATTGATCCCTCCACTTTCAATATCAATCTCACAGCCCATCCTGAGCACATGCCCACAGAAATTATCCAGGCTCTGGATGCCCAGATTGAAAGCTTACAGGAAAAACCTGTTTCGCAGATAGAAATTAACCGGGCGGTCAAGCAAGCCAGGGCTTTGTTTGCTTATGGCAGCGACAACATCACCAACCAGGCTTTCTGGATGGGGTACGCCAGCAGCTTTGCCCGTTATGAATGGTTTACCAATTATGTCAGCAGACTTTCAACTGTTACCCCTGAAGATGTTATGAACGTTGCCCGCAAATATTTGCGTTCCGATGCCAGGGTGTTAGGGATTTACAGCCCAACAGGGGAGGATATTACCAATGATTGAGAGTTACTTCTCTCCCCAGAGCCTTCCCGGCCCCAATGATATCGTTCGGCATGCCTTTTCGAATGGCTCGCTTCTGTTGACCCGACCCAACTTCAGCAGTCCTGCAGTTTCCATCCGCGGTTATCTTCCTGCGGGGTCTGTGGCAGAGCCTGAAGATAAGGCTGGTCTGGCAAATTTTGTAGTGAATATGCTGATGGCGGGCACGAGGCAGCATGAATTTCGTGATCTGCATGATCAGATTGAAACCATGGGTGCTTCTATTTCGCTTGGCAGCGGTGCACTCTCCACCGTATTTGCAGGTCAATGCCTGCGGGAAGACTTGCCCAGTCTGCTGTCCTTATTAATAGAGATCCTCGACCAGCCTTCTTTCCCAGCACGTCATTTCAAGCGCATTAAAACGCAAATCCTGACCGTTCAGGCAATTCAAGCCCAGGATACTGCTGAAATGGCTGACCAGGCTTTTCATCGCAACATTTATGGATCCCATCCTTATGCCAAGCCAGATCTCGGATATCCCAATACCGTTCAAGCCATTGCCCTGGACGACCTGGTGGATTTCCATCAACGATTTATCGGTCCCAAAGGATTGGTTATCGCCATTTCAGGCGGTATTACACCAGACGAAGCTATCCAGGCTTGCGTGCAGAGTTTGGCTATCTGGGAGAGACCAGATCAGCAGACACAACCAACACTGCCCGTTTATCAACCCATTACCCACCACCTGCGCGAACATATTGCTTTGGAGGAAAAAAGCCAGACTGACCTGGTAATCGGCACGATCGCCCCAAAAACCATGGGAGCAGATTATCATGCCTGCCAGATGGGCAATAACATCCTCGGGCAGTTTGGCATGATGGGCCGCATCGGCGAGTCCGTTCGGGAAAAATCCGGCCTGGCTTATTATGCCCAGAGCGAGCTGGGCACCGGGCTGGGACCAGCCACCTGGGAGGTAGTTGCTGGTGTCAATCCCGATAATCTTGATAAAACCATCGCCCTGATCCTAGATGAACTTAAGCGTTTTACCAATGAACCGGTCAGCCAGGAAGAACTTTCAGACGCTCGTTCACAGATAATCGGGAGACTGCCTCTCTCCCTGGAAACCAACGCGGGGATAGCCCAAGTGCTGCTGAATTTTGAACGTTTCAAGTTAGATCTGAACTATCTGCGCGAACTGCCGCAAGCCCTGGCTTCCATCACTGCGGAGGAAATCTTACTGGCAGCTCGTCGCTATTGGAACCTGGACAGACTGGTGATTACTTCAGCCGGAAAAGCACTGACATGATCAAGTGCGGTGTGGATATTGTCAGAATCAACCGCCTGGAAGAAATAAATCCAGCCATTCGTGCCCGCTTTATTCAGCGTGTTTATACCAGCCTGGAGCAGACCCAATTGGGAAATAGCCCGGAAGCCCTGGCTGGAGTGTTTGCCGCTAAAGAAGCTGTGTCAAAAGCTCTTGGAACAGGGATTGGCAAGGTTCACTGGCAGCATATTGAAATCATCCATGCCCAGACTGGCGAGCCTGAAGTCCGGCTGCATGCGCAGGCGCTGCTTACAGCACAATCCAAAAACTTAAATGAATGGGCTGTTTCCATCAGTCACGATGGTGGGTATGCCATCGCAATGGCGGTTGCCCAGACATGAGTTTGGAGTTGCCTTGAAAATCCTAAGCCTCAGCGATGTAGAACTCCCTGCTGTGTATAATACGCGCATTAAGGAGCGCTTTGGCAACATCGACTTGGTGATTGGATGCGGCGACCTGCCCTATTATTACCTCGAATATATTCTGACCATGTTGGGCGTCCCGCTCTATTATGTTCATGGCAATCACGTCCAAGAAATTCAGAATGCCAGCGGTGAAGTACGTCAAAACCCATGGGGCGCCATTGATCTTCATCGAAAGGTAATTTACAACCAGCAATTTGATCTGATCCTGGCAGGGATTGAAGGAACCTTACGCTATAACAACGGCTCACATCAATATTCTTCCGCCATGATGTGGCAAATGGTGCTGGGCATGGTTCCTCAATTGCTATTCAACAAAATCCATTACGGCCGCTACCTTGATATTTTTGTCACCCACAGTGCACCGGAAAAAATCCAAGATGATACGGATTTTGCTCATCGTGGCGTTCCGGCTTTTCGCTGGCTGATTAAGGTCTTTCAGCCATCCCTGCATCTGCACGGACATATTCACCTGTACAATCCGATCCAACCACGCGAAACCCAATTCCATCAGACCCGTGTCATCAACACCTATGGCTATCGTGAAATCACCTGGCCGTTAATTCCCCTTGACCCAAAAATTTAACAATATTTAGAAGGCGGGGTCAAGCGAGGGGCAGTCCATAGAATGGGATGAGCATTTCAGCCGGGTTGAGACCTCCATGCCTTCCTTGCATCACATTCGGTTTGGCAGGCCACCACAGATAAGCATCTCCATGCGGGATCGCAACCAGATCCCCCACCCTGTCGGTCAGCCCGGGATGATCCACGCCATTGCCAAACAAGTGCATGGCAATGGCTTCCCCACCGGTGATCAGGCTGAATGCACCGGGCCAGGTATTGCTAAAGTATTCACGTACTGACCTTTCCAATCCAGGCTTGAGGTACAGAAAAGGCAGCCGGCTCTCGCAGGTGGGAAGAATTCGCAGCATACTGACCAACTTTGGGTGATTGCTCAGGTTGTATGTTTCGTAAGGCGGCGTGGTAATGGCGCCATGATCAGCCGTCAGTATAAAAAGGGTGTCTTCCCTGGTCCAATCTTCCAGCCCCTCAAATAAATTGACTTGGAGAGAATGGCTGAAATCTGTGAATTGGTTATCCACCCGCTCGTCATGTGGTCCATAGCGATGGATCAGAGTGTCCAGCGTGCTCCAGTAAACGTAGATAAAGCGAGCGCGGTTAGGCTTCGAATTCAAGTTGTCGCGCACATTAGCCCACAAGTCACTTTCTGCTACGTAACCATGCAGACTGGTCTGATTGAGATGCATGCGCGAGAGCCCCGAGTTTCCGATTGAATAGGGCATATAAGCATGGGATTCAATTCCTCTGGCAGCCAACTGCGCTCCCAGCGGGCTGATCCCTAAAAAGGACTCGGGGTCAAAGCCCGCCCTGCTCAACCCACCCGCGTCACCCAGATAGCTGGTGGGTGTATGCAGAATGGTATTGATCACCATGCTCAATTCCTTCAGCCACATTTCATAGCCAATATAACCGTGCGTATTAGGCGCCACTCCAGTCCAAATGGTGGTCAGGGCGGAAGAGGTCGTGCTGGGGGTGATGCTGGTGATTGGGAAAAGACTTGCCTTTTCCAGGTTTTTCTGCCAGAATTCCGCTTTTCCCTCACTCATCAGACGCTTGAGGTGACTATATCCCAGAGCATCCACCAGGAGTAGCACCACCTTTTTGTAGTGCCTATCAAATTTTTCTATGATATTGGCAGCCAATAGCGGGCTTTCCAATTTTGGTCCCTCAAGCCAATAACTGATGGAAGCAGGCAAGTTGCTCAATCCGTAGCCAGCATAATTCGGTAAGCAGACATCTGACATATCAGAAATCAATTCTGAATATTGGCTGTTGAGTAGGGGTAATACGAGATCAGAAAAATCAGGCACCATTTCCTCCAAAGATTTATAATTTTAAGCAGGCATCCGCAGCTAACCAGAATAATCTCTCTCGAATATCCTCGCGCTTGCTCCAGTCCCGGGAATCCCAGCCGTCTGCCTTTACCAGGTCGCCCCCGTAGAGGATTTGTCCAAAATTCACCCCGCGGAACTCTGCCACTGCCATGAATGCAGCGGCTTCCATTTCCACAGCCAGGCAGCCGGCCGCCCTGTATTTGGCTGTTTTTGCGGGTGTTTCCCGGTAAAAGGCGTCGGTCGTCCAGGTTTTGGTAAGAACATAAGGAACGTGTTGTTCCATCAGCGTTGCCTCAATCGCAGCCAGAGCCTGTTTTTCTGCCCTGACCTCGTCGGAAGGAGGCAGGTAGTGATATGAAGTACCCTCCGCCCGAATGGCAGCATAAGGAACCAGCAGGTGACCAACTGCCACCCCTTCATCCAAAACGCCACATCCCCCGCAGGCGATAAAATGCCTGACACCCAGGGCAATTGTCTCTTCCATCAACCCGGCTGAAAGAGGGGCGCCAACATTGGGGTGGAAAAACGCCAGCCGTTTTCCGCGGTGGTTGATCTCGTACAAAGGGTGTTCTCCATTTTCTGAGCGCATGGTGTGAACCAACTTGGCACAATGATTTTCGATCACCCGGTCAAGTACATCCCGGAAGAAGCAGATGACACAGTGGCTCGGTACATTGATGGGTTCGATAACCTCACTCGGCTCGATAATTGCCCTTAGGTCAGGGTCGAAATCAATGATGGGGTAGAGATGTTCTTCAGTCATCAGCCAGCCTCTCCAAGCCACTCAATGGATTGATCATCTCCAAAGCGTTTATGCATAACCGCAATGGCTTCGGGATTATTGTCAATCAAAATAAAGCACCGCCCCAATGCAAGACAGGCTGCCCCGGTGCTGCCGCTCCCAGCAAAAAAATCAAGCACCAGGTCGCCTGGATTGGAGGACGCCAGGATGATCCTTTTCAGGATGCCCAAGGGTTTTTGGGTAGGATAACCGGTTTTCTCATGGCTGTTTGTCCCAACGATGGTGTGCCACCACGTGTCGGTTGGCAGCTTGCCCTTATCTGCCTTTTCTTTCCCTACCAGCCCGGGTGCCATATAGGGGATTCGGTCAATTTCCTCGCGGTTGAATACATGGTCGTGCTGATTCTTGGCATAATAGAGGATATTATCGTGTTTGGCAGGCCAACGGTCCTTGGCACGACCGCCAAAATCATACGCCCAAATAATCTCGTTCAGAAAGTTCTCCCGTCCAAAGATGCCATCCAACATCACTTTGCAGCGATGCACTTCTCGGTAATCAATGTGAAAATACAGGCTGCCATTGGGTTTAAGTAAGCGGTAAGCCTGTTTGAGTCTGGGCAGCAGGAACTCTTCATAGTCTTCAAAGGAATCTTTGTAGGCATGCTCCAAAATCACCTCGCTGTGATAGCGGTGATTGCCAAATCCTGTTCGATCCCCATCCTCCGTCCTGATAGTCTTGAGGCTTTTGCGTGCCTGCAGTTTACCGGTATTAAAAGGTGGATCAATGTAGATCAGGTTCACCGATTCTGCAGGCAGGGCAACCAGGATGGGCAAGTTATCACTTAAGTAAATTTGATTCATCATTTCGACATTTTAACATGACTGAAGAATAAACCGGGAATCTTCATACAGTCAGTTCGGTTTATCAGTAAACCTATTCGGTTAACTGAGAGGTGCAGTGAGGGCAGCGGGTAGCTTTAATTGGAATGCTTGTTTGGCAATATTGGCAAGTCTTCTCGGTCGGCTTTTCAGACACTTCAGAGACTCTCTGCTTATGTTTTTCCGTTTCATCAGTAATCCGCTTGAATGCTTTGATGACCAGGAAGATACAAAAAGAAATCAGGATGAAGGAAATAATGGTGGTCAGGAAACTGCCATAAGCAATCACCACGGCGCCTTGCTCCCGGGCAACAGCCAAAGAGATATGAGGCTGCAAAGGGACTGCCCTTCGGTTAAGCTGGAGGTACAGATCGGAAAAGTTGACCCTACCCAACAGCATCCCAATCGGGGGCATGATAATGTCATTCACCAAACCATTAATGACAGAACCAAAAGCTCCTCCGAGGATAACCCCGACAGCCAGGTCTAATACATTCCCTCGCATGATGAATTCCCGAAATTCTTGGACTATTTTTTTCATGATGGACTCCTTAATAATTTACCCGATTATACCCTGAGGGTTTTCGCTGGAAGCCGAAGCTTGGAGAGCTTAAGAATATAAAAATTTTGTATTAACGATTCCTCATAATAATGGATTGCCAGGCTTGAACAACCTTTTGTGCCCTAACATAAATTAGCAAGAACCCATTTAATTAATATATTGGTAGAAGTCAAAGCCAAAGGACGCGTCATTCTGAATGACAACCAATTAAAACAAGGTCTTGGCATTCCGAATGTCCGGTACCATATAGTTTTGTAGATGAGCTGGGGAGCCTGCTTTGTACAATTCCGACCATCTTACATCGGATAGCCGCATGTTATAATCGCACTGTACCCTACATGAACATGCATATTAGATCCATGGCATCGCAAACCTTTTCTGCGGAATACAAAAACTTACTCAAGATTGGTGAGTTCGTGCTGACTGAAGCGAAAAAAGTCGATTTCAACAGTAAAGAACTTTACGCCATTGAACTTTCCGTGATTGAAGCTTGTGAAAATATCATAGATCATGCTTACCACGGAGAAAATTTGGGAAACATCGATGTAAGTGCTGAATCATGCAGTGAGTCGTTTTGTGTAATCCTAAAAGACCAGGGTACTCCGTTCAATCCAGATGAGGTACCCTCGCCTGATGTCTGCAGCCCCTTGGAGATTCGCAGTGAACGCGGTTTGGGTATCTATACCATGTGTAAGCTGATGGACGAAGTCCGGTATGACTTCTCCGAACCTGGTGTGAACATTCTGGTTATGGTTAAAAACAGACAGGCAATGAAATGACCACCACCCCTCCAACAAAAAAACAGACTGATTGGCAAGCCCTGCAACGTTTTATCCAAGAGATTTCAGCCATTGCAGAACCAGATATACTCTGGAAAGCGCTCGATTCTTTTGTGAGAGATCAATTCTCCAGCAGCCTCTCGATTCATCTTGTCACCTCTTTGGCGCCGGAAGGTTTGGCTCTTCCTGAATATTCGTCAGATAAAGCTGATTTCCATAATGCCATCGAATCAACCTCGTCTATCCAGCGGAAATACGACGCACAAAACCAGGAATACCTGGTGGGTTTACCGCTGCTCGCAAAAAAAAAACTGCTTGGTTCCCTGATATTACGCCGTAAAGAAATTGAATTTACCCAATCTGAATTTTCCCTATTGGAAGGATTTATACCAGCCGTCAGCATGGTATATCAAACCATCCTCCTGGATGAAGAGCACAGCCTTCAGCAAAAACAGCTTAACTTAATCGCCTCTGTCACCGCACAATTGGCTCACATTACCAAGCTGGACGTTTTGACACGGGAAGTCTGCCGCTTGATCCTGGATACATTTGATTATTACTATGTCGCTGTCTTCACCAACGAACCAGACAGTCAGTCCCTGCTCTTCAGAGCCAGCGCCCGCAGCCCCAAATCCATCCAGCCACCTTTCGAGATCCCGACTGGAATGAAAATAAACTTGGGAGAACACATTGTCGGGTATGTCGCCCAGACTGGCAATACCTTTTTGGCTAACGACGTCACCCAGGAACCCCGTTATGGACATCTAGAATCACTGCCCGAAACAGAATCAGAGCTGGCAATCCCAATGAAGATTGGGGATACGGTGATCGGGGTTCTGGATGTCCAATCAGATCAGTGCGAAGCTTTTCAGCAAAGTGACGTGCTCGTTCTATCCGTTCTGGCAGATAGCATCGCGCTGGCTCTCCATCGGGTTCGCCTTTACAGTGACCTGAAAGAGCGCACAGACCAGATGGATTTGATTGCCAATGTCACCAAATCCATCAGCAGCGTCCTCGATCTCGATCAACTGCTCACGAAGGTGTTGGAATTGATCCACCTTGAGTTTAATTATCCGTATGTACACATCTTCCTCGTGGAACATGTTCAGAAGAAGATCGAATTTAAAACTGGCATTGGGAATCGGGCTGGCAATTACCGGAAAGAAGCTATTTCCTTTCCTTTGAATGCCAAAAAGGGCATCATCCCTGCCACAATCCGCTCCGGAAAGATTCAGCGAATCGATGATGTTAGCAAAGATCCGCGTTTCCTGTCAGATCCGTTCTCAGGCTCAATCACCGGTTCGGAGTTAACCATACCCTTGGCTTTTGCCAATGAGGTATTCGGCGTTCTGGACATCCAGAGCGATGCTGTCAACGCTTTTAACAATGAGGACGTGGAGCTGCTTTCCACACTCTCCGCCAGTATCTCCATCGCGCTGCGGAATGCCAAATTGTACAACTCTGAAAAATGGCGGCGGAATGTGGCAGAAAGCTTACAGGAAGTGGCTTCTCTGCTCTCGGAAAATGTCAAGCTGGATCAGATCTTGCCGATCATCCTTTCTAAAATACAGGATGTTCTTCCTTGTGACCTGGCGGCCATTTGGCTATTGGATGAGACTAATGACGTACTTCTTTATCCCGCTCAAAATCAAAGCATGTCTTTGAAAGCCATCCGCTCTAATAACCCCGAGTTTCCTGCATTGGACACCATTCAAGTAAAACCTGAGGATGCCTGGTTTTTTAAAGCTCTGGACGCTGAAACTCCACTGATTCGCTCAAAAACACAGTTGAACGATCCATTCCGTGAGCACTATCAGTTCTCATCGGATTTTTCCGCCATTGCTGCCCCTCTGGCAACCGGCGGGGTCATCCAAGGCGTTTTAACACTTCATCATCACTCCGCCAACCGTTATGGCAGAGAAACTCAAAATATTTCCGCCTCCTTTGCAGGGTATACGGCAGTTGCCATTGAAAATGCCAGATTGTTCCAGGAATCACAAGATCAGGCCTGGCTTTCAACCATCTTGCTGCAAATTGCCAAAGCCACTCAATCACTTACCAGTATCGATGAACTCACCACCCTGATCGGTCAGATGATCATGCTCTTGATTGGCGGTAAGGATGGTGGTATTTTTCTCTTTGACTCTGAACAAAAGTCTTTCTATATCCAATCTGTTTTTGGGGAAACCTTTAAATCGCTGGGATTGAACTTACCGCTTAAGATCAATCAACCGGATGAATTCCTTCAGGTTGCCGATACTCAGATACCTATCGCGCTGCCAGCACATGCCGGGGATGAAGCTTTGACCTCTCTGTTTGACCTGGATCCTGAAGACACAATCTTGCTGCTGCCATTGGTTGCTCATAATGAATTATTGGGTGTGCTGATGCATGTCAGTACTGACCCTTATCAAAGTGAAACCCCAGAAAAAGTGATAGGCAAACAGAAATTCGCGATACTTCAGGGCATTGCCCAACAAATCGCCGTCAGCGTCCAAAATATTAACCTACTGGATGCCAGGCAGGAAGAAACCTACATTTCATCCGTTCTTCTGCAGGTTTCTCAAACAATTGTCTCGACCCCTAATCTGATCGAATCATTGGATAAAATTTACTACACCCTGCATATGCTGGCCGGCGTGGAAGGCTGTGCCACTTTTCAATTGAACCCGGAAACTGGTAATTACCAGTTAATCCATGCGATTTCGGAGCAATTCCATCCATGGCAACTTAAAAGTTTTATTGGGAAAACTTTTACGACGAATGATCTTCCTTTTCTCAAGGAACAAGCAGATGGAAAACCGTACATAGTCGATGCAAAAACTTTTTTAGACACTCTCAACTTATTCGATCAACCAATGCTCACAGAAGAAGAGAGTAGCGATGCACCGTCAACCAACCCTCCGAATTCAGCCTATATTATCTTCCGCCTCTCACTGCGCGGGGAAGACTATGGACTTCTGATTTGTCGTGACCCGAACCGTCCCAAACGGGAACGCCGGCTTGAACTGTTGAACGGGGTGGCGCAGCAGATTTCCTTTGCCTTTCAAAACGATCGGTTTGAACAGGCGCGTACCGAACAGGAACGCCTTGATCGCGAATTTCAACTGGCGCGGGAAATCCAGGAAACATTTCTGCCAGAAACCCTGCCTAAGATTAATGGCTATGAATTGGATGCCAGTTGGCAGACCGCCCGCCAGGTTGGGGGGGACTTTTATGACGCTTTTGAAATCCGCCCGGGTGTGTTCGGTCTGGTCATCGCTGACGTCTCGGATAAGGGTCTGGCAGCCGCGCTTTACATGACAGTTACCCGCACTCTGATCCGCGCCGTTGCGTTGGAAGCCATCTCCCCTGCCAGGACATTGGAAAGAGTAAATGAACTACTGCAATTGGATTCTAAACGAGGCTTTTTTGTGACCTGCGTTTATGCTGTGTTGAATCAAAAACGTGGAACAGTGCTTTATTGTAATGCTGGCCATCTACCTCCAATGCACATCAACGTGGGCACAAATAGAGTCATCAGCCTTAAAAGAGGCGGCATCGCCTTGGGAATCATGGAGGAGATTCATCTGGAAGAACACAACCTTGAACTCCTCCCAGGGGATGGTTTAGTGCTCTATACCGATGGTGTTACAGAAGCTTACAACAACCTTGGGAAATTTTATGGAGATAAACGTTATTTAAGTTTGCTGCAAAAGTGCATAAATGTTTCCCCAACGGAGATCATCCAACGGGTGGAAGCTGACCTGGTTCGCTTCAGAAGAAACGCGCCTTTAAGTGACGATGTAACCCAGATAGTTTTAAGACGCCAGGTTTTACTGACAGATTAGGACCGGTATTTCCGACTGCTCTAAAAGCAGGTCCACAACAGTACCGAGAAATCGATCCCTAAGGGAATTACTGCCGTAACCGCCCAACACAATCGTGGAGGAATGCAATTCATTAGCCATTGCCAATACTTCCTTGGCGAAGTCCTCCCCTTTTTTTATAGTATAGGTGAAATCAAGATTCAGTTTTCTCAGATAAGTTTTTGCATAACTTGCTTCTGCTTCAATATCCGGAATGCCATTATCCAGGGTAAACACATCCAGTTTGATACCAAACCGGGCTGCCGAGTAGGCAGCCACATACAAGGCTTCCTTGCTTTTTTGGCTGCCATCATAGAACAGCAGGATGGATGTTACTGGAATAGCTTTTTCTTTCATGATAAGAATAGGGCGCCGGCTCTTGCGAAGAATAGATGCAATGCCAGATGAAAGCCGGTCGATAATACCGCCTGTGGGCGGATAAGTCAGTTTTAGTACCAGGATATCACTCAACAGGCTGTGTTCGTTCACCAGTGTGGGGATATCCCCTTCAACAATTAACAATTTTCCATGGTGTCCGGTTTCCGCCAGGCGCTTTTCAAAACGTTCCTGCATGGCGCGGTGAATACTCTCATCCCGCTGATCTTTGGGATCCACTACATGCAAACCCCGGATATTCCCTTCGGAACAGTGATCAATCATGATAGCCTGGTCAATGACTTCCCAACCCTCCTCATTATCCCCCAACGCAACCAGAATATCCCGGAACAGGCAGTCTACTTTAGGGTGCTGCTGATCATCTCCATCAGTGAATTCGGCAGCTTTGCCAAAAAAGACCGTCTCTTCCATATGCTGTTCTCCGCGGCTCGTCGGGGCTTTGGCAGTCTTGCCATCACGCATTGCCATATATGCGGCTGCATTTTCAGTGCGAATTGGCATGCCCAATTCTTGAGAGAGCATTGATTGGTGATCCAGTATCCACAAATAAAGATCAGTAACCGTCAAGTCTCGATACTCTCCCTTCAGACCAGAAGAGAAAATGATCTCTACCACAGGGGCATAAACCTTATCATACCAATCCAACACAGCTTCTTCGTAGTTGATTTCTCGCTCTTGTTCAATGCCCATGTAATAGTGATGGACGCTGATGTGTTGTTTGAGCAGATCATAATTTTGGGTCAGATTGAGGCTGAAATCCACCCCGGGCAGGATCTGATCCAAGTGGGTCTGATCCAGAAAGTCAACATAAGCTGCTTTACTCACTAATTCAGCCGGGGTGATTGAACTTGAAATGGGAACTTTAGTTTTAATCTCAGTAACGTATGCTTCAATTTCTTCCATTCCCATTGCCTTGGCAATAGAAACGCGATGATTCCCGTCCAGCACAAAATAGGCATCCCCAATTTTATACAGGCTGACAGGCGGGACGCCCGCAGCAACAGGGCTGGTCATAGCTGCCTTAACCGAAGCCCAACGATGAATATCTGAATCTCTTAACGGCAGGAAATTGCGATCAAAGTCCTCATGTCTGCCAACACTCCCAACAATATCAGCCAACTTGACATTTTGAAGGCCTCTATTCGTTTGGGAAACAGCATGCAGCTTGGTCGAGATTTCATCAAAGGGCAGCAAATCCATTGACTTGCCCTGCAAGCCAGCCCAGAATCTTTGCAGGGCAGCCTTAGAACGGGCATGCCTGAAGTCATCCAATGCTTTACGATAGGTGTCTATATCATTTTCCATTTATGCAACCTTACAAAGGATTCAAAGCTATCTTACCACAAGGAAAGCAGAATTTTTATCCTCAGAAAGTGTCTCCACGCTTTATTTTTTCCGGAAAGTTGGATTAGCAGACAAATCTGAGAATAAGAGTCAACTTACATTCGTGAAAATCTTGGTCAGGAGGAGGTTAGTACCTAATCCTGATTATTAGAAGTGTTTTTCAGCGGAATGCAAGCTGAATGGAGTGAAAGAAGAATTGCCAGTTTTACTAATAGAATTGAAAGATGGGCAAGGAAGAACTTCAGTTAATCTCCGCGTGCCTCCCACGAGAGGGGGTTCACCGCGGAGACTGGCATGGAAGTACCTTGTGTGGAATTTGACATGAGGTCTCTTGTTTTCCCTGTCCTAACGATAGCCTACACCTTAGTCTAACTGTTCCATGCTATAATTTTTTCCAACAAGGCAGTGCGGATAATTTGATCTAAATGGCATTCTCAAACACTAAAACACCTATTGATTACCTGGTCATTGGTCATATCACCGAAGATTTGCTCAAAGATGGCACATCCCGGCTAGGGGGCACCGTCAGTTTCTCTGGTCTGACAGCCGCCCGGCTTGGTCATCAGGTTGGCATCTTGACCAGTTGCACAAAAAAGACAGACCTTTCAGGTTATGATGGAATCCAGGTACAGAATTTTACAAGCGGGCAGAATACCTCTTTCCGCAACATAACCACAGAATCTGGCAGAATTCAATACATGTTCCACCGCGCCGCCATGCTGGATGCCAGCGTGGTTCCCGATGCTTGGAAGAAGACTCCCATTGTTCATCTCGGTCCGGTCGCAGCAGAAATTGATCCGGATATTTATAAAGCTTTCCCAAACAGTCTGATTTGCCTGACGCCCCAGGGCTGGCTGCGAGCCTTTGCTGATGATGGGCGGGTTCGACCAATCGGATGGTCCTATGGTCCAGATTTGTTACGCACCGCTCATGCCATCGTGCTAAGCCTGGAAGACCTGCATAATGATGAAAGCATGGTGCAGAGCCTGGCATCAACCTGCAAAATTCTGGCGGTCACAGAAAACCACCTGGGCGCACGTATTTATTGGAATGGGGATGTCCGCCGTTTTCCAGCGCCCAAGGTCAGCCTGGTCGAAGATACCGGCGCTGGTGATATTTTTGCTGCTTGCTTTTTTCATCGGCTCCATGCAACCAGAAATCCCTGGGAATCTGCCCGTTTTGCCGTTCAGCTGGCAACCCAATCAGTCACCAGGGAACATTTTAAGAGCATCCCCACCCAGGAAGAGATTGCCCTGGCGCAAATCCAGGTCATCTGATAAGGTTCATTTATGGGCAGAGTATATACAATTGTCAATCAAAAAGGTGGAGTCGGAAAAACCACCACGAGCATTAATCTTGGCGCTTATTTAGGTCAATTCAACCAGCGGACCCTCTTAATTGACCTGGATCCACAAGCCAATGCCACCTCATGTTTGGGAATCGATAAAAACACCGTAAAGAATGGCACTTATGAAGTTCTGATTGATTCCCGTCCCGCCCAAGATCATATCTTGCACAATTCACGTTTCAAACTCTCCCTGCTTCCGTCCTCCCCCAATTTGGCTGGAGCGGAAATTGAGTTAATCGAAATGCTGGATAGAGAAAAACGGTTGCGCAGTGTCGTGGATACTTTGCGATCGCGCTATGATTTTATTCTGATCGACTGCCCGCCCTCTTTAGGTTTGCTCACACTCAATGGTTTGATCGCCGCCTTTGATGGAGTCATCATACCGGTGCAATGCGAGTATCTGGCATTGGAAGGCTTAGGGCAGCTCACCCAGACCCTTTCCCGCGTACGACAGGGTCTCTTTCCTGAGCTGGAGATCAAGGGAGTCGTTCTGACCATGTTTGATGGCCGCACCAACCTTTCAGCCGATGTGATGAATGAGGTTCTGCGGGTCTTTCCAAACCGGGTGTTCAACACCTTCATCCCGCGCAGCATCCGTCTGGCAGAAGCACCCTCCTTCGGGATGCCAATTTCAGTTTATGCCCCGGAATCCAGCGGAGCCAGAGCATACAGGGCGCTGGCAATGGAATTGCTCAGCTCAAACGGAATCAGTAACGACGCTTCACAGGAGTAGCTTACCATGGCAAGAAAAACAGGTTTAGGTAAAGGTCTGGACGCATTAATTCCAACCTGGCAGGACGAAATCAGCCCAGATTCCTCTGCCAGGATTGTGCAAGTATCACTGAATAAAATCAAGCCAAACCCCCAACAGCCCCGAAAAAATTTCGACCCAAGCAGCCTGGAAGAACTGGCAAATTCTATTCGGGAGCATGGCATCTTGCAGCCTTTAATCCTTGTACAGACAGATGAGACTGACCAGTACAATCTGATTGCCGGTGAACGCCGTTGGCGGGCTGCCAGCCTGGCTGGGCTGACCCAAGTGCCTGCCATTGTCCGAACCGCTTCCCATCAGGAACAGCTTGAATTTGCCATTATTGAAAATGTACAGCGCGAGGATTTGAATCCTTTGGAACGTGCCCGTGCCTACCAAAGCCTGATTGATGAATTTTCGTTAACCCATGATGAGATTGCCCAACGGGTGGGGAAAAACCGGGTAACGGTCACCAATACACTCAGGTTGTTAGTGCTGCCTGAAGTCGTCCAGCAAGCCTTATTGGATGAGGTCATCACGGAAGGACACGCCCGGGCATTATTGAGCCTGGCTTCACCCAAAGCGATCGAGGCTGCCCTTGAAACTGTGCTGAAACTTGGTTTGAATGTTCGTCAAACCGAATTGTTGGTGAGTAAACTCTCTGGGAAAGCCCCAAAAACCGTCAATCAACATTCAAAGTCGGCGGAAGTACTCGATCTCGAGAACCGCTTGCGTCAGCTTTTTCACACAAAGGTTACTCTGCAGCCCGGTAACCGGGGGGGGAGTATAACAATTTATTATTACTCCGACGAAGAACTCAACAATATTACCGGCAAGTTGGGCATGAATGAGTAAAGTAACCCTGCTGCGCAATGGGCGCTTTTATATCAGCGAACACACCACAAACCTGCAGACTCTTGCTGTTGAGAACGGCACAATTACCGCCATTGGCTCCCCTGAGGAGATGATGGAGAGATTTCCCCATCCGATCAATTCGATCGATTTGCAAGGTCAGACCGTCTGGCCTGGCATGACCGACTCTCACCTGCACCTGGCTTTGCTGGCTGAGTATTTGAGTGCGATCGATTGTGAAACCAACTCGCTGGATGAGTGCATTCAGCGGGTTGCCAAGGCTTCCTGTGAAAGGAATGACCGCTCTTGGGTGATCGGTTACGGCTGGAACCACAACGCCTGGAACCCGCGGGAGTATGGCACTGCCAGTCAGTTGGACCAGGTCTCCGCTTCGCATCCGGTGGTTCTGTATGCCAAATCCCTGCACGCCTCTTGGGCGAACTCGGTCGCTCTGAGGCTGGCAAAAGTGGACCGCACAACCCCTGATCCGATTGGTGGTCAGATCATGCGGGATGCACAGGGAACCCCAACTGGCATTTTGCTTGAGAATGCCATGGCACTGGTAGATCAGGTCGTCCCGGAACACGAGCCGGCCGAACTGATTCCGATGCTCAAGCGCGCACAAAAACGCCTGCTCAGCCTGGGGATTACCTGTGTGCATGACTTCGACCGGATGCCTTGCTACCTCGCCCTGCAAGCTATGGAAAAGTCCGGGGAATTGATCCTGCGCGTCCGAAAAAACCTGCCAGGTGACAAATTGGAAGAAATAGCCGCAGCAGAATGGCGCAGCAATTCCGGCAGCGAACATCTGTTCACCGGTTCATTGAAATACTTTGCTGATGGCGCCCTTGGACCGCAAAGCGCAGCCATGCTTAAACCCTACGAAGGATCAGATTCACGGGGAATGCTCCTGATGAACGCAGAAGATGTCTTTCAAATGGGCAGTCAAGCGGCTGCTGCAGGCTGGCCGATGGCCATCCATGCCATCGGGGATGCCGCCAATCGGGCTGTTTTGGATGGTTATAAGAAATTACGCGCATACGAAGCCGCCCAGGGCCTGCCGCATCTGCCCCACAGAATTGAACACGTTCAAATCATCGATCCGCAGGATCAATCCCGATTACGTTCCTTGGATATTATCGCCTCAATGCAGCCAATTCATGCTACATCGGACATGTACACTGCTGACCGATATTGGGGCAGCCGGTCTGCCAATGCCTATGCCTTTCATTCACTTTCACAGCAGGGAGTGTTGTTGATCTTCGGTTCTGATGCCCCGGTGGAATCTGCCAATCCTTTCCGAGGTTTACATGCGGCGGTAACCCGCCAGCGCTATACTGGCGAACCCGGACCAGAGGGTTGGTATCCTGAGGAAAGGCTAAGCCTGAAAAGAGCCCTGGCTGCTTACACCATCAATCCAGCCCAGAGTTGTGGCAGGGGGAATTCTCTCGGCCGGATCGCAATCGGCTACAAAGCTGATCTGATTGTGCTGCCCTGTGATCCTTTCAAGCAAGACCCTCAGACCCTATGGGACATCCAACCTAACATGACCTTGGTGGATGGTAAGAATCTTTACCAAAAATAATGAAATTTGGCAATAATCATCTATAATACAAATCATATAGTCACGTTAATGACCCCAGGTTGTTGGAAAACCATCATTTAGCGACTAAAAACTGATTTTGAAGAACAAGCAACATGCTAAAAACCGTCCCGGCTCCACAACTCTCCCGCTTAGAATTGATCAGCTTCCTCAATGCTGACAATCTGACCTTCCGACATCTGGATTGGCTTTCGCCAAGGGATCGCATGGATGAGCCGAGTTGCATTGCCCTGACATTATCTGAGGAATTACTTGCATTGTTTTCCTGTGAACCGGAAAATCAGCAAGCCGCCTGGCTGCGATTTTTCATTTCCCGCCGGGATGGTCAGCATGCCCGATATTTTTCATTATTGTTGAGCGACGGACTGGAGTACTTACGGTCAGTCGGGGTTCCGGAATTTTATGCTATTGCCGTTCATGATTGGCTGGAGATTTTGTTGACTTCCAATGGTTTTGAAGTGGATACGCAGGTGGTAACACTGGTACGAAACAATCTTGCAGTACCAGACATGCCTGATCTTCCATCCCTTACCATCCGGTCGATGACCGCGCGGGACTTGGCAGAAGTTCAAAGCATTGACCAGGAGGCTTTCTCTCCAGCTTGGCAGCTTAATCCAGTCAGCTTGCAAAAGTCCTATCTTTCCTCCTCTCATCCCACCGTGGCGCTCGTCAACCAACGGCTCGTTGGTTATCAAACCAGCACATCCACATTTACCTCGTCGCACTTGGCACGCTTGGCGGTAGCACCAGCAATGCAAGGCAAACACATTGGGGAAGCCTTGGTCAGTGAGATGATCAGGGATTTTACCCTGCAGGGAATTTCTGAAATCACCGTCAATACCCAATTGGATAACCCTGCTTCACTCAGGCTTTACCAGAAACTGGATTTCCTGCCGCAGGGTCCGCTTTTTCCTGTGTATAAAAAATGGGTCAACTAACACTTTATTTATATTAGCATGGCAAATTTAACCAATCTTAACCTTTTGGAGCGTGGAACATGGCAGAACCTAAATCGCAGCGTGAAAGACTTCGAGAACAGCAAAAAGCCGCCAAGCGAAAAAGAACTATTACCTGGATCACTGCCGCGGTTGTGGTGATTGTAGGCGGATTGCTTTTGCACTTCCTGCCCAAGTGGACAGCCGATAACACTGCACTGCCCACCCAGGATGGTTTTTCCATTGGGGATCCCAATGCTCCAGTTAAAGTGGAAGAATTCTCAGATTTTCGCTGCAGCCACTGCCGAGATTTTTCGGACAATGATGAAGAAGCTTTTATTACAAAGTACGTGGAAACCGGTAAGGTTTACATGACTTTTTATAATTTTCCATTTCTGGCTGACGACTCGTATGATGCCGCTGAGGCAGCTTACTGCGCGGCAGATCAAAACGCTTTCTGGCAGTATAAAACGCTCTTGTTTAAGTACAACTCCCATTCCGATGCTTACATAGAATCCAACCTGGTAGACTATGCCAAACAATTAGGTCTGGATACAGATTCCTTCAGTGCCTGCCTGCAATCCGATCAACATCTGGCCGATATTGAAGCGGATAAGGAATACGCAACCAGTTTGGGAATCGATTCGACCCCTCAATTTAAGGTCAATGACACAAACGTATTCAAGAATGAATTGGATCAAACTGTCGAAGCAGAGCTGGCAAAATAATCACTAAGCCTTAATCTGCCTTCTATAAGCAACACTCGCCCGTCAAGTGATACGAGGTGAGTGTATTATTATTCAATAGGATATTGAACCGGATATCTGGTCTATTCCCCAAGTCTATATTGCTTGGGAGGGGAGACGATGTTCAGTATGAAATCCCCAAAGTCTGCAATACCACGACGATGATCACTGCAAAGAACAAAGCCGGCAAGAAGCTGCCTGTGCGAATCTTCTTAATCTCCAGTAGGTTGCTAATGGCAATTCCAGCCAGGATGATCCCGCCGACTGATGTCATTTCGGAAATGATGGCTTGGTCAAAGCCCTGCCCAACCAGTTTTGCCAGCAAACTGATTGCTCCCTGATACACCAAGACGACTGCAGAAGAAAACAAGACGCCCACACCTAAACTCGAAGCAAACGCCAACGCAGCCAGACCATCCAGGATGGATTTTATCGCCAACATCTGGAAATTTCCGGTTAATCCATCCTGAATTGATCCAAGTATTGCCATGGGACCGATGCAAAATAAAAGCGATGCGGTCACAAACCCATCCACAAACCGGTGCGCATTCGAATCGGTTTCCTTTGTCTGAGGAATCAGTTTGGCTTGCAAAAACTGTCCCAGCCCGTCCAGGCGTTCTTCAATTTGTAACCATTCACCGACAATTGTTCCCAAAATCAGACTACCCAAGGGGATCAGGATATTTTCTGTCTCGGAAAAAATATAGATACCATATGCCAGGGTAAATAATCCCAAAGCAGACACACAAGTTTCCCGAAACTTGGCGGGAAGGCGGTTGCCGACTGCCAACCCAATCAGCCCGCCAATCAGGATCGCCGCAACATTCAATAAGGTACCGGTCATGGTCAGAACTCCGAAATTATTCCACTATTGGGAGTTTTTCGAACCTGTCTCGGCAACTTCGAGCAGGAAGCATAAGGTCGATAAGCGATTCAGGTACTCAAGCACGGCCTCGTCTGTATGTTCCATAGATTGAAACAGCCCTACCAGGTTTCTTTCAGCCCTCCGAACAATAGTCCTTGCCAGGTCCAACGAGCCTGATGCGGATGAATCCCCTGAAAGGATAAACTGCTTTGGCAGGCAGACTTGTTTCTCAAGCCTGGAAATATTTTCTTCAAGCCGGGAGAATGCCTCATCCACATTCGATGTTCCAGCCTTTTGCTCATTTCCGCCCCAGCCAGCTAGATATGCCATGATTGTCGAAAGATCCTGCTGGCAGGTGTTAAGCATATCCTTTCGTTCCTGATCACGGATAAACGATTTAGCCAGCCCCAATGCGGCGCTGGCTTCATCCACAGAACCAATGGCATCAATACGGGCATCCGCCTTGGAAACGCCAGTCTTGCCAATCAGGTTGGTAAACCCGGGCTTGTTTCGTAAATAGCGTTGACCAGTCACTTTATATTCCTCGCCACTTCCCTAATTCCCTGCTGGTGTGGCAGTTTGTTCTGCTTCGGTTTTGCCGGCCAGGATATACCATGTATTAATGGCGTTCAGCCTGTCGCTGGGTTCATAAATTGGACCAATTGAAACGTTGTTAATGGTTTCTTTGACTGCGTAGTTATAAACCGGGTAAAACAACGGTAAAGAGGGCAATTCTTCGTGAAAAAGCACCTGGAAGTTGCGATATAGTTTAGTCCGTAACTCCTGATCATTGGTCACGCGGGCTTGTTCCAGGTACTCGCTGGAAGAGCGGTTATCCCATTGGGAATAATTTTGCCCGCCTTCCACTTGTGACTGCGCCCAAAATGGATAAGGATCTGGGTCCGGCGTCCCGGAAAGGTCAATGTCCATCAAGGCAGCATCAAAATTATGGGTATCCAGAGCAGTCACCACCTCATCATAAGAGAGAGGCAACACATCCACCGCCACACCTATCGATTCCCAACCCTGTTTGATGTACTCCCCGATCTGGGTTTGAAGCTCATCATTCTGGACAAGAAGCACAATTCGGATTTCAATCCCATCAGAAGTGAACAGGTAGCCGTCCTGACCGGCAACGATTCCCAGAGCCGCGATAAGTTGTTTGGCTGCATCCGGATCATAAGAGAATTGCCCTTGATCAGCATAAAAAGCCCAGTTACCCGGAAGAATTGTTCCTTCGGCGAGAATACCCTGCCCCAGCATAACCTGGTCAATGATCTCCTGACGGTTAATCGCCAGCATTAATGCTCTGCGAAAGTCAGACTCTTGCAAAAAGCCTTTGGCAGGGTTGTTTAAATTGAGAAAGACCATGCTCAAGCGGGGTTCGCGAGTGGAGTAGAGATTGAGCCCGGGCTCAGCCAACACCTCAGGTAGGATGGTATTTGAAACCGATGCGAGACCATCCACTTCACCAGCCTGGTAAGCCGCCCAGGCTTCGCTTTCCGTGGCATAATACTGGAAAACAATCTCGTCAATATAGGGAGTGCCCTGGTAATAATTCTCATTTGCCACCAAGTCCACGCCAGTGATTGTTCCCCCTTCCACCAGCATGCGGCTGAATTTGTAAGGCCCGGTGCCGATGGGCGCCATATTGAAGGGATGATCCACCAATTCATCCAAAGTCAGGTTGCCTAACAGATGGGCAGGCAGGATTTGAAAACTAAGGTAATCCAGGAAAGGCGCAAAAGCTTCAGGCAGGGCGAATTCTATAATTGTGTCAGACACAGCATTTACCTGGATTTCCGACCAGAAAGTTCGCAGGTCTTCTGAAATTAACGAATTCCCACTTTGCAGAAGCGAGACAGTATACATAACGTCTTGAGTAGTTACAGGTGTGCCATCGTGCCAGAAAGCATTGGATCTCAGGCTAAAAGTGTAGCGGGTGCCATCGCTGGAATAACTCCAGGTTTCTGCCAGGTCGGGCTGAGGTAAACCTGTGGTATCAAACTTTACCAGGCTGTTGAAGAGAAGCCGGTTGATATCCCGATCCGCTTGGTTGTACTGGTCCAGCATAGGGTTCAGGCGCATCAAGCTGCCAACCAAGGCTTCGGTATAAATGCCTCCGCTCACTGGGCTGGGGGTACTTTCAACAGCCAGGGTAGTGCCGCCCTGCTGAAAGAAGAGAAGCAAGCCAACCACCAGACCTGTAGTCAAGATGATGAGAAGCTGCCAGCGAAACTTTTTCATAAGTAAAAAAAGACAACCCCCAATAATGGCGAGCCGTCTTTAACCTCCGTATTGGAATTGTAGATACGCCTTGTTTCGAAGAAAAATAGGTTTATCCAGTAATGAGCACACTGATCAAAGCCAGGACTACAAAAACAACAGCTAAACCGATGGTCACGTAAAACAGTATTTTTTCGACGCCGCGCCGTTGGGTATAGACACCACCGGAATCACCACCAGCCAACCCTCCAAGGCCAATACCTTTGCTCTGAAGAAGTATGCTTATGACGAGCGCTACGGATGTAATGATGATTGCTATGTTTAAAGTATTGTTCAATTCAGCCTCCTGCAAATAACAGGTTGATTATACCCAATCCATAGGAATCGTCAACAGCAAAATGCTCTATCATTATAATTCTCTTCAGCAACAGATTTTTTCTAGACTTGTTTATCAACATTTTATTCAGTATACCCCCGCTTCCACGTTATAATAAAATGATAATTTGTTAAGCATGGAATACTTATGGAAGAAATCGTTGTTGCCCTGCACATGCACACTGTCTATTCAGACGGGACTGGAAAACATGCCGATTTAGCCCAGGCTGCTATGAAAGCTGGTTTGGATGCCATCATCATCACTGACCACAACGTGTGGGTGCAAGATATGGAGGGTTACCTCCAAAAAGGAAAGAAACGCATGCTCACCCTGGTCGGGGAGGAAGTCCACGATCAGACCCTTAAAGTTGGTAAGAATCATCTGCTCATTCTTGGTCACAACCGTGAAGTTGCCCGGTTTGCACCTGATCCCCAGCAGTTGATTGACCAAGCCACTGCCGCGGGAGGGCTGACCTTCATCGCTCACCCGATGGAAGACGCTCTGCCAGCCTTTCATGAGGCTGCCTTCAACTGGGAAAACTGGGAAGTCTCCGGCTATACCGGCATTGAATTATGGAACCAGATGAGTGAGTTCAAATCCCGTTCTGCCACCTTTCCAAAAGCCGCCCTGAATGCCTTTTTTTCCCGCTTCATGATGCTCGGACCGCTCAAGCGCACTCTTAAACTTTGGGACGATCTGCTTGCCACCAGCCGTCAACCAGTCGTGGCGGTGGGCGGGGTGGACGCCCATGCCCTGATCATCCGCAAGGGACCTGTCAGGTTGATCCTTTATCCTTATGAGCTCCAGTTTCGCTCATTGACCAATCATCTTCTCATTCCAACTCCACTGACGGGTGAATTAAGTCAGGACAAACGTCTGGTTTATGATGCCTTACGCCAGGGTCATTCTTTTGTGGCTTACGATTTGCCGCATTCCACGCGCGGGTTCAGATTTACCGTCAACAGCAAGGATGGTCAATTCTATATGGGTGACCGTGTCTCCGCGGAATCCGGTTTGACCTTTCAAGTGCATCTACCTCTACGCACTCATGCCCGTCTGATCAAAGATGGCAAGGTAATCAAGGAAGAGATGGATCGTGAAGTGCTGACTCATATCACCAAAGAACCGGGGATTTACCGGGCAGAAGTCTACCTGGATTACCTGGGTCGGCATCGCGGCTGGATCTTCAGCAATCCCATTTACGTCTATTGATGGGGATTTTTCGCCAATTCTTTTTAGCCTGTCTCGCCGCAATGTTCTCTGCTTAACTTACTACTTTTCTGTATACAGGGTATGATTTTCGAAGTCAAGCTACAGGGAAATTCGTCATTCAATTCATTGACTGGGTTCGTTGGTATAATCGAAGCAAGGAAAGACAGCGAATATGTTTCTGGAAACCATTGAAAACAAACTTCAGTCTCTGCTTGAAGGCACACTGGATCACCTGTTTTACCCAGGCATCTCCCGTTCTTTAAGCAACCAGTTGGTTTCAATCATTGATGAGAAGCTGAACGCTCAAGACAGCCGGGAAAAAACAGTTCCGGATTTGATTGACCTGTATGTCTCACCAGAAAAATGGGACGCCTGGCAGGAAGCGCGCCCGGTTCTGGCTGAGGTTTCTAAACAATTGGAAGCAAGCTGGAACGAACAAGGTTACCATTTTCGCTCCCATCCCACCATCCGCCTGATCATCAATCCTGACCTTAAAGTGGATGAGGTAGATATCAGAACAGATTATTCCAAGACGGAACAATTACGCGCTCAGACAGCCCTTCAAGCAGTGTCAAGGGTTTCAAGCCAAGATGCCATTCCACAAAACGCTTACTTCATCATCAACGGGAAAGAACACGTAGAATTGGAAAAACCGGTCGTGAATATCGGGAGAAGGTCCTCCTGCGATATTATCTTGCATGATCCGTTGGTTTCCCGAGATCACGTTCAGTTGCGGGCGGAAGCGGGAAGATACATCTTGTTTGACCTCAGTTCAACTGGCGGTACTTATGTTAATAATCACGCCGTCAAGTCTGCCACTTTAAAACCAGGGGATGTCATTCGTCTGGGAAAAACCATTCTGATTTACAGCCAGGAATTCCCGGGCTCAACTGGCACCAAAGCTGTTATGATGGAACAAGATCGAAAATCATGAACGCAATTATCGGATTGGTACTCCGCATCTTGCTCTTTATTGCTCTTTACGGCTTCTTGGCAGCGGCTTTATGGATGATTTGGAAGAGCATCAAATCCAAGGATGCCAGCAATGCGAATGAGAGCAATCCTCCAATCAGCCTTTCTTCGACAGTTGAGGGAGCTCAAAAAGCTCAAACTTTCACCAGCTCTGAAGTAGTCATTGGCAGGGATCCAGATTGTGATTTTGTTCTGCCGCATGAAATGGTCTCTGCACGGCATGGACGATTGAGTTTTCATCAAAACCAGTGGTGGTACGATGACCTGAAATCCACCAATGGATCGTTCCTGGAAGATTTACGCATTGAAGAACCAATCGTCGTAAAAGACAGCGATGTTATATATTGCGGCGAAGTGGACTTACACATCAAAATCGAAACGGGTAAATAATCTTTTACATTCAGAGAGGTTAACGTGATACAAAACGAAATCGCATTTGGCATCATCGGTGGATCGGGGCTTTATTCATTTGACGGACTGGAGAATAAACAAATCTTGGACGTGGAGACCCCATTTGGAAAACCTTCTTCCCCGATTATTCTGGGAGAGGTGCATGGGAAACAATTAGCCTTTCTGGCAAGGCATGGGATAGGGCATACCATTTCCCCTTCTGAAGTTAATTATCGCGCCAATATTTATGCCATGAAGCAAATCGGGGTGACTAAGCTGATCAGTGTGAGCGCTTGTGGTTCCCTTCGCGAAGATTATGCCCCAGGGCATATTGTCGTCCCGGATCAGATCTTTGACTTCACCCACAAAAGAGAACGAAGCTTTTTCGGGGAAGGATTGGTTGTGCATGTTGGAACAGCAGACCCGTTTTGCCCACAGTTGAGTGCCGCACTGGTTAAAGCCCTGAAAATGGAGCATGCCACCGTTCACGAAGGCGGCACCTATATCACTATTGAAGGTCCGCGTTTTTCAACCAAGGGTGAATCACAAACCTTTCGCAGTTGGGGCATGTCTTTGGTGGGCATGACCGCCGCACCTGAAGTTTTTTTGGCACGCGAAGCTGAAATCTGTTATGCCACGATGGCGCACGTAACTGATTATGATGTCTGGCATGTCAACGAAGAACCTGTTACGGTTGATATGGTGGTAAAGACACTTTCCCGAAACACTGAACTGGCTCAAAAGACGCTAATACGGCTGGTGGATATCCTGGAAGAACCCGCGGAAGAGTCCCTTACCTGCAACTGCCAGGAAGCACTCAAGAACGCCTTTATCACCGACCCCGCCAGGATAAGACCAGACACAAAAACAAAACTATCTTTACTGATCAATAAATACTTGAAATAACCTTGACAGACCAATCTTCGTCCAAAAAAGCCTCTTCTCAGCTAAAGCTTTTACCGCTGATAGGCTTATTTGTCGCTTTTTATGCCCTGGCACTGGCTCTTGCTCCAGCAATTCGCACACACGAAGAAGAGTTTCAACTTGAGCCAACGTACGCCATCCCTTTTGTCGGTTGGCTGGTTGGTATTCTCATCCTGAATCGAGTTGTGAGTAAAAAACTGCCGAAGCATGATACCTGGATTATCCCTCTGATCTCAGCTCTTACAGGTTGGGGGTTGCTTACTATCTGGAGGCTTTCGCCATCTCTGGGGCTGAAGCAACTGATATGGTTTCTGGCAAGCATCCTTGTAGTGATCATCGGCTTGAACATAGCAAATCTCATTCCTCTCTTGAAGCGCTACAAGTACAACTGGTTGGCTCTGGGGCTCATTTTGGTGGCGCTTACTTTCATTATCGGGGTCAATCCCAGCGGGAACGGCCCAAATTTATGGTTGAATCTGTTTGGTATCTACATCCAACCATCAGAACCTTTAAAATTGTTGATGATCATCTACTTGGCTGCCTATTTTTCTGATCAGGTCAGACCAAACGTATCCCTGGCAGCTTCGATTCTGCCGACCATCCTGATAACCCTCCTGATAGGGCTTTTGTTAATTGGACAGCGAGACCTGGGAACCGCAAGTTTGTTTGTATGCCTGTATGTGTTCATGCTGGTGGTAACCACTCACAAGCGCAAGTTGCTGTGGTTATTTCCGGTAATCATGCTGGCTGCTGGCGTGGCTGGCTACTTCCTTCTTGATATTGTCCGTGCCCGCGTGGATATCTGGTTGAACCCATGGCTGGAAACCAGTGGCGCCTCGTACCAGTTGATCCAAGCCCAAATTGCCATTGCCACCGGTGGGCTTACTGGCACAGGACCTGGTCTGGGTAGCCCGCAGTTGGTGCCTGTGGCGGTCTCTGATTTCATCTTTTCTGCTATCGCAGAGGAAACTGGCTTGCTCGGTACTTCCGCGTTGATCTTGATGATTCTGCTCCTGGTTATCCGCGGAATCAATATTGCCTTGAATACCAAAACCACATTTGGACGCTATTTGGCTTTCGGAATTTCGGTATATTTTGCCATTCAATCTTTCTTCATCATCGGTGGGAATCTGGGCTTGCTGCCGTTGACCGGTATCACACTGCCTTTCTTATCGTATGGTGGTTCAAGTCTACTTACAAATATGTGCTGTATCTTGATCTTGCTCAAACTCAGCTCGGAAGCCAGCAGAAAAAACCTGCCGGAACAAACTAAGCAACCTTATATTTTTATTACCGGCGTTTTAATGGTTTCATTTGTAGTCCTGTTGGTAAAGAACAGCATTATCTCCGTGATAAATCAAGAAGATTTGGTGAATCGGACTGAAAATCCACGCTGGGCGGTGTATGACCGCTATTCACCACGCGGTAATCTCGAAACGCAAGCCGGCGAAGAACTGGCCATCACAACCGGAAATTCGGGGAGTTATGAACGTGAGGTGCTCTACCAGCCGCTCAGTAACATAATTGGCTATACGAATGGCATGTACGGACAATCCGGTTTGGAAAGCAGCGTGTATTTGTTCCTGCGCGGCTATGGAAAGACATATCAGACCTACTGGTGGCATGAAGTGCTTTATAACCAACCGCCGCCTGGTTCGGATGTAAGACTCAACATTAACCTCTCCTTGCAAAGAGCGGCTGATGAACTTTTGGGTGATCACAAAGGTGCCATTGTCCTTCTGAACGCCCAAACAGGAGAAATTTACGCACTGGCAAGCCACCCTTATTTCGATGCGAACTCTCTGGAAGAGGAATGGCCCACATTAATGTCCAGTGAAGATGCACCCATGTTAAACCGAACGACCCAATCTGCTTATCCTCTTGGCACTCTCAGCAATTTAGTCGGGTTGACCGCCTATTGGAGTGACCTTGAAACACTCTATCAGCTTCCAGCCCAAGATAATCGCATGGACATTCAGTGCTATCGTGCCATCCAAGCAGCGGACAATGGTTTGAACGGCATAAAATATGGTTGTGAGAGCGCCACTGAAATTCTGCTGGAGAATGTTTCTGCTCAGGCACTGGCAGACACCATGAGAGAACTGGGTCTTTTCAGTGAACCAACCATTGCCTTGGAAGTTGCACCCGCCGCAATAGACCCGGCCATCTCAGGGGACTTTGCTGGTTGGTTGACCGATGTACCAGAAACAAGCGTCAGCCCGCTCCAGATGGCATTAGTGGCAGCTACCTATACCAATGATGGTGTTTTGCCTGCCCCAAAGCTTGTTAACAGTTATCTCGGTGAAAACGGGGAATGGCTTGCTTTCCCCGATCAGGGCAGCCAGGCGCAGGTCATCAGCGTAGATCTGGCACGCCATATTCGGGACTTTTTCAAATCCGATACACAAGCAATTTGGTTTCAGAATGGACATGCCACCATCAGTGCCGATGAAATCCTAACCTGGTATATCGGAGGAACTACACCTGAATGGACTGGTTCACCCCTCGCGATAGCAATCGCCATTGAAGGCGATCAAGCGGAATTGATCCAGCAAATTGGCAGTCAGTTGCTTAGCTTGGATACAACACCCTGATACTTACTTGACAATCCGCAGAAAGTGACGTTTGCCTGACTGAAGCACACACTCACGATCAACCAGCATGGTTGTATCGTCAATGGTGATTCCATCAATGCGTACGCCTTGCTGTTCAATCAAGCGGCGTGCTTGGCTCCGTGAGCTGGAAAATCCGTTCTTGATCAGGATATTCAGGATATTTTCCTCACCCTGAAGCTGATATTCAGGCATGTCAGCGGGCACATCCCCTTTTTGGAACATGGCAATAAACTTGGATTGGGCAGCCTCAGCGTCGTTCACACCATAAAATGCTGAAGTTATGGCACATGCCAATCTCATTTTCGCGTCTCGTGGATGCAGACTGCCAGTTTCCAATCCGGCTTCAAACCGCGTTACTTCTTCCGGTGTCCATTTGGTAGCAAGCCGGGCATAGATTGGCATGGCTTTATCCGGTACACTCATCACTTTACCGTACATATCTTCGGCATTGCTATTGAGCGGAATATGATTGCCAAGGGACTTGCTCATGCGCAATTCACCGTCGGTTCCAGGGAGGATACCGAGAATAATCCCGATATTCGGCTTTTGACCATAGAAGGTCATAATTTTGCGAGCTGCTGTCATAATATTAAATAACTGATCTGACCCCCCCACTTGCACGTCAGCATCCAGCATATGGGCATCATAACCCTGCATTAATGAGTAGAAGAACTCATGCAGGTAGATGGGCTCATTATTATTCCAACGCTTGTGAAAGTTATCACGGGTAAGGAATTGTTGAACCGTGAAATTAGAAGCCAGTTTGAACAAATCGGTCATGGTCAACTGCGAGAGCCATTCGGAATTGTAGCGGACGTGAGTCTTTTCCGGATCCAGAACACGAAAAGCTTGCTCGGCATAAGTTTCAGCATTATGAAAGACTGTTTCCGGACTCAGCTGTGGTCTCAGTTTATCTTTATCGGAAGGATCTCCAATCAGAGAGGTGAACGTGCCAATGACAAAGGTGACATCATGCCCCAGTTCCTGGAATTGGCGCAGTTTTCGCATGGTGACGGTATGCCCCAGGTGCAAATCGGTAGAGGTTGGATCGTAACCACAATAAACCTTCAGCGGTCTGCCAGCTTTTTCAGCCTCCAAAAGGCGTTCACGCAGTTCTCCTGCCATGGCTTCAGCCAGAGCCGGGTCACCATAGTCAACTCCCTGCATCAGGTATTCAACTTGTTCATCGATATTCATCTCAACCTCCTAAAGCTTTCCAAATAAAGTATTTCGGCGTTGCGGAAAGTTCACTTCAACCTTCCTTCTTAAAGAAGGGTAATATTTTATTTTACCATCACTTTGCTGATGGCTTTTCCCATGCGAGTGCCAAGCAAGGAAGTTATCCAGACAAGTTCCTGGCAAGAAATACCCCCAACCGAGGTTGGGGGTATAAAATCCATAGATTTGCTTTGTCAAGTTTGGATGCTATCCCTGGTCGGGCTGGTCGGGGTTTTCAAAGGTCGTCTTATACTTTTCCTGGTCTAATTCTTCTGGGGTGAGATGCCCTACCGCGGGCGCCTCAGGTTCTACCCCAGAAACTTCTTTTATGATCCCATTCTCAGCTTCTAAGACATTTCCAATCAGGCTCTCAGGTATTTCTTCTGCAGTACCTTCCCCGCCTTCCTGGACTTCTGCACCCGCTGGTTCTACCAATGCCATGTCAGATACATCAATACCTTCAGTTTCAACAATCTTTACCTCTTTACGAGGATGGATGAAATGACGATAGATCAACACCGAAGCTGAGAGCACTGCTACAACAGCCATGACGGACTGGTTGATATTGAAGCCATTCACTGAAGAAGGATCAAGCCGTAAGAATTCCAACCCAAAACGAATTGCCGGGTAGAAAACCAGGTAAAACAGGAAGATATCCCCTTTATACAGTTTTTTCTCGTTTTTCCTGGCAATCAGGAGCAGCAAACCGGCTGCCAATAGATTCAGGAGGGATTCATACAAGAACAATGGATGGTATTTTTCCACTGCTTCAAAACCGGGCAGGCGGTATATGGGGTCAATGGTAATTGCCCAGGGCAGGTTGGAAGGTCCCCCGTACAATTCCTGATTGACAAAGTTCCCCCAGCGACCGATTGCCTGGCCAACCAGAAGCCCGGGCGAGATAATATCAGTCCACTCCAGAAAGCTCTCTTTCTTCCCCTTGGTATAAATCCACAGCGCCAGACAGCCCCCAATCACCCCCCCGGGAATTCCCAAGCCACCCTTCCAGATCTTCAAAATTTCCAATGGATGGGCGAAATAATACTTGGTAGTCAGTCCCATTGCAGCATTAGACGCTGAAGGCGTCAGAACATGCCAAAGGCGGGCGCCTAAGATACCGCCAATTAAAAGCCAGGGCAGCATATCCCAAATCATCTCTTTGTCTCTGCCGTGCCGATCGGCTTCCTTTGAGGCAATCCAACCAGCAACCATTGCCCCTGCCAGAATGATCAGTGCATAATAACGGATGGTGATAGGTCCTATTTGAAATCCTTGAGGCATAATAAGTTCCTTTTCTAATTAATTCTATCAGGGTCATTTTCCCTGGCTTGTTTTCTTACATAACAAAACCGTTGAACAGCAGTAAAGTTACTTAGAACGGCAATTATACCAACAGAAATGACCGGTATTTTAAAGAGCAAACCTGGAATCAGGATTAAGTAACGCTCAACCCTGGTTAGGATGCCAACTTTAGCAGAAAAGCCCAAAGCCTCCGCCTTGGCACGCATATACGAAACCAGCACCGAACCAGCCGCAGCCAGGTATGTAAAAACCGATCCAAAAGTATTGTCTTTGGTGAGAAAATACACCAGCAATCCCCCCAGCAGCACTAACTCATCGTACCGGTCCGTAACAGAATCCAGAAACGCTCCAAACCGGCTTGGTGCATTGAGTTTTCTGGCCATTGCGCCATCGACAGCATCCAATGGCCCCATCAGCATTGCTACCACGCCTCCCCAGACCAAATGCCCTGTTCCAATCAGGACTGCAGCAATGATGTTGCCTCCCAATCCCATAACCGTGATGTGGTTTGGCTTAAGACCCAAGGAGAGCAAAAAGGCAGCCACCTGGTCCAACACCCCATTAAAGGTTCGGCGTAAGATGCTTTCCAAAGATTCTTTTTGTGGGATCTGATCAGTCATGGGAGTTTCTCTTTTCAATTTAAGATGGTTTAGTTTTCGTTTTTTGAGTTATCCAGTAAAATTTCCCGGTCTTTGCCGCCACTTTTCGCTGGACCCAGTATTCCTCTGGCTTCCAACTGATCAATCAGCCAGGCTGCCCTCGGGTAACCAATCCGCAGTTGGCGCTGCAGATAAGAAGCGCTGGCACGTTTATCTTTCTTCAAAAGCTCAATGGCTTGTTTGAGTAAGACCTCGTCACCATTGCTTTCGATCTCTTCGAGGAGGGTTTCCTCCCAGGGGGGAGTCTCTTCCGTATGAATGGTAGACTTAGCCGATGTTTGTACAGGAATTGTGGAATTAGTCGAATCTTTGGAGTGTTCCTGCCACCAGCGAATGACCCGCTCTAATTCATGGTCTGAAACCAGCACACCCTGAGCCCGTTGGGCTATCCCAATTTCAGGGTGGAGGAATAACATGTCCCCTTTACCAAGCAGCGTTTCAGCGCCATTGGCATCCAGAATCACGCGCGAATCAACCGAAGAAGCTACAGTAAAAGCGATCCGGGTGGGAAAGTTAGCTTTGATGACCCCGGTTACTACGTCTGTGCTGGGCCTCTGGGTAGCAACCACCAAGTGAATGCCGACCGCGCGAGCTTTTTGTGCCAGGCGGACCAGGGTTGCTTCAGTTTGTTCTGGAGCGCTCATCATCAGATCCGCCAATTCATCAATCATCAAGACTACTCTGGGCAGTGTAGACTGACCACTTCGATTCATCTTGGT
This sequence comes from Anaerolineaceae bacterium, assembly GCA_049301715.1. GTDB lineage: Bacteria > Chloroflexota > Anaerolineae > Anaerolineales > Anaerolineaceae > Mesolinea. The sequence goes on along the minus strand of JBAQLH010000040.1, from coordinate 68,880 downwards.
GTTATAAGAATCAAGGTTACGCGCATGGGCACTTTCTAACAGTTTATACCGGGAATCCATTTCGGTTACAGCCCAGCGCAATACTGCCATAATGCGCTCTACATTGGTTTCGACCTGCCCCAACAGATGCGGAAGCCCATTAAAGCGCGTCAGCTCAACCATCTTCGGGTCAATCATGACCAGTTTAAGATCTTCAGGTTTGTTATTCATCACCAGACAAGTGGTTAAGGCGCCAATGCAAATGGACTTTCCAGAGTTGGTCGTGCCGGCAATCAGCAAATGCGGCATGGTGGCCAGGTCCGAGACCAAAGGCTGCCCGGCAACATCTCTGCCAAGTGGCAGAGCCAGGGGGGAATTCACCCGGGCAAAATTCTCCGATTCGAGGATTGACTTAAGTTTCACAATCGTGTGATCGGCATTGGGGACTTCTATGCCAACATAGGATTTGCCTGGTACGGGCGCTTCGATCCTCAAGCGTTCCGCTTTGAGTGCCAGCGCCAAGTCTCGTGAAAGCGCTGATATCTGGGAAATGCGAATTTTCTGGCGCTCGTCATCCTTGCCTTTTTCGATATAGCCAGGTTCCACTGCGTACTGGGTGACAGTAGGACCAACTCTGTGCCCCACCACTTTGGCAGGGATGCCAAACTCTGCCAGAGTCTTTTCCAGTATGGCAGCATTCATATTGATGGTAGCTTGATTGGCAACCATGGGCTTTTCAGATTCAAGCAAGCTGAGTGGTGGCAATTCCTCGGAACGTTTTGCAGCAGTCCAGGGTTTCTTCTCATCAATTGGTTCAACAACGCTGCCCTTAGTGTATGTCAGAGGCAGACTGGTCTGCATCTTCGGCTTGGAATTTTCCTGCCTGGCTGATTTAGCCGGAAGGATCTCGGCTGCCTTAAATTGGGAGGGGGACGGTTCCATGTTGGTTTCTGCCAACGGAAAAGAAAGCGTTTCATTAGCTTTCTGTCTCGCCCAATTTTCAAGACGTCCTGGCAAATTTAAGCCAAAGACCAAAAGAAGGAATGCCTGAATACTTAAGAGTACTCCTGCCCCAATTGGGCTAAGCAATGAGACCAGCGGATATGCCAGACCCCATCCGACCACACCGCCTAGACTCTTGGTTTCTTCTATTACCAAGACGGATTCTTTGGCAAACGCCGAGAGAGCCCCAAGCAGCAGCAGAATTGACAACTCGATCAAAATCACCCGGCTGACCGGCATCTGTTCTGCCTGATTCTTGCGCCAGAGCAATAACAACCATCCGACTGTGACGAGAGCCACGGGTACAATGTACCGGCCGATCCCAAACCACCGGCTGAGTGCAAGAATGATGGAATCCAGCATACTGCCCCTGGTAATGCCAAAAACACCCAGGAGCAGGATCATCCCGCTGGATAGCAGAACCAAACCAACCAGGTCCCAGCCCAAACGAGAGGCTCGCTGCGTCTGGTCCTTGTCTTCATCAGGAATGACCGGAGATGGAACTCCATTTTTCTTTCCTGTTGAGGGTTTGTTGTTCACATTCAACTTTTTTGTGTTTTTCTTGGAATTAACCTGGGTCACATTATCAATGCCATCCTTGCCATCCTTTTGCATACCTTTCAATAAAAGGATTGCACCATTTGTGCCAGACTGGTAAAAAGCGATGATTAAGATTGAGAAAAATCATGGCAATCATCATTCAGTGTGATCGGATTGATCCAAACCGTTTTTATGGTTATTCTCGAAATTCACCAGCTCCACTTCCATTTCAGCAATATTCCTGGCAACATTTTCCAGAGCAATGTGCTGTTTACGGTAGAGGTCCGCTTCCGAGACAGATAGTTTATGTGCAACTTCCCGCACTTTATTGCCCTGCACGAATTTCAGATCCAGAATATTGTACAAAATCCAATCACCGGTAAACTTACGCTCGCCTTCCGGTTTGGTTTGGTCAATCGCCTGTTTGAGCACCGCTCGCAGAGCGTTGGTACGGCTGCCTTCATGGTTTTCGCTGGCAGCTTGAACCACCTTGAGTTCCAATAAGGGGCTATTGGTCAATTTTGGGCCACCCCAATAATGGGTCAAGGCGTCCTTAACCGAATCGGTAAACTCGCTGGGAATTTCCGGTCCTCCGGCTTTATAGATCCCTTTTTGGTCATAACTAGAACTGGCACGTAATTCCTGGATGTAGTCCACTTCTGTCTGAATGACTGAGAGGGAATTCAACACCTGGGTCTGCAGCGCCCGATCTTTGAGCGCCAGGGCAGCCCGCTCAGCCAGAAGTTTGACAGCACCAACCTGTTCTTCGTCAAATTCCTGATCAGCCTTATGCGGAAAACCGCAGATACCAAACAATTTGGATTGACCCTCCTCAAATTGGTAACTCAAAGGGATCAAATAGTACTCCCCCCAGCAGAAAAATTCCTGATCGGTAGGATCATTCTGCTGGACATTTCGGATCAATTCTTCTGTAACAGGTAAATTCTCTAAAAGACTGCGATCGCCAGTAGTAATGAAGTAGTTGACATTATGTCCTTCCATCACAGCAATAAAAGTCCCGCTGACCTGCAGACGATCGCAGATTGAGGATGCAATGATCTCAAGAAACTGGTTCAAGTCCTTTTGAGTCAGCATGCGGTCTTCGAGCGTCCGAATGAGGTCAAGTTCTTCCCGATCTGCGCCAAAGAAAAGTGCCTTCTCAAATTTAGGGGCGAGCAGGGTGATGATGTATTCGAACACCATGATGGCTCCGACCATCACAACAGGAACATAAGGAACGTAAGGGTTTCCTAGTGTTTCACCATACCGGCGCACCACAGTGACGATCCCCAATACCAACAATGCCACAAAAGGTCCGCGCATCATCCAACGAAACAGCCGGCTCTTGATTGCCCGATCTGTCCAGGGAAAACCAAAAAAAGAAACCACGTACGCCATTACAACCAGGGCAATGCCTGTAAAAGTAGCTCCCAGGATGGAAATAATCCAGAAGAAGTCTGGGTTCCTGGCAAAAAAAGCGCTGCCATGAAATAGAAAGATAAAGGAGGAAAGAGCAGGGGCACATGCGCCAAAAAAAAGATAGTTCAACCGGCGCTTGGTGGTGGTGGTATTGCTGCGCCTAACCGCTCTGGCAAGGTTATAAAAGGATAACCCGATCATCAGCAGGTAATAAATGCCAAAAATAAATGTGCCGGTTGTCCTCTGCAGGTAAGGCATGGGGGCTTGCTCGGCTGCCAGACCGCCGACAGTGACATCAAAAAAGATCAATACTACCCAGACTGCCGAGATTACATAGCTGATCAGTACGATACTCTTGCGGCGACCACGGCTTGGACGGCCTGTCAGTGTGAGCAATGCATCAGAAAAATGAAAGTAGGTGGCTGGGAGCATCACCAAACCAACCCATTTGATTTGCAGCCAAAACTGGATAAAAGTCTCACTATTGGAAATATTGGCGATAATCTCAGGAGTGAAAATGACCGCCACACAACTCAAGATGATCACAAATGACCGTGCCACCTTGTCCTTGAAGTTAAACCCGAGGGCATACATCAACAGCCCGATAGCAGTGATGGCAACGCCGGCAGTTAATATTTGCGTGAGAGTCTCAAGCACGCCAGTTATTGTTATAAACGAGGGCACAGTGATTAATGAAAAAGACATTAGCTGATACGTTTATCAAAGAACAGGGCGGTGTCATGGTTCGGGAAGTACTGATCCAGGTAACCGCAAATTTGATAGCCCAATTGCTTGACCAGCTGGATCGCCGGATCATTGCGCATCTGGACTTCCGCCAGCAAGCGGTGGGACTGATGATCGTGCGCCCAGCCTTCACAAGCCAGCAGGATACCGCTGCCAACGCCTTTACGCCTGAGTGCGGGGGTCACCACCAGGTCTGAAACACGAACTGTCCCATGGATGCTTTTCGAGTCTAAAGCCACATATGCCACTACTTGGTTCTGGACAATGCCGACAAAAATCGCGTCAGCCTTGCTCCAGGAATTTAACAGTGAGGCTTCATCCTTGGGGTAAGTGATTGTCACGGCACGGGGCAGGTAAACTCGCTGAAAACTGTGTGTGGAGGTGTTTTTTTCCCGCATCACTTCCAACTTGTAAGCATATTCACTGGTAGAGCTGTGATCCAATGCCACCATTTTATCCAGGTCTTCCTGCCGTGCCGGTCTGATTTCCAGTTCTGCCATATTATTTTTTCTCCTGCTTATTCTGATGCTACAACCTTAACCACAATTACGCAATGGTCCGACTCGACCCCCTGATTATCCAAGGCTACTAATTGCAGCATATAATCACCAGGCACCAAGTCAGTGGTGTACCAATATCCCAGGCTGGCATCTACCCTGACACCGCTACCGGCTGCGATAGTCTGCCAATTGGGTTCACCCATCATCGAATATTCGTATTTATATGAGCCGAAGTTCGGAGTGTTGACTGAACCAATCAACTCAACCACACCGCTGATCTCCGCTCCTTGGGTGGGAGTGGTCATCTCCAATACATCTTCGACACAGTTGCTTTCGATTCCCTCAATTTGCGCCTGTGGATAAGGAGTTGGCGTTTCTGTGGCATCCGTAGGTACCGGGCCAGGCAAAGTTGTGGTCGGTGTTGTCAGCACTTCAATGGTAGCTGTCGCAAACGTAGGTTGCTGCTCCAATTCCACGACAAGAAAAGTTGCTACGAAGAATTCTCCCAATGCTAACAAACCCACTAAGATCATAATAGTTACTGCCGAGGCGACTTTCCTTTGGGCAGCTTCACGTTCCAACCCGAAAACGGAAGTTTTTCGTTCTTCCAGAGCGATGGACAATCGGCGCAGATATACAACTCCTACCACCCCCAGAAGGAGGTAAATGGGGAGTTCCAAATCCGCCAAGAACTTGATGATTTTTTCCATGATTTAATCGAAGCTACCTAAAAAAAGAACAGGAATGTTCAGACCATTACAGCCGGGCAAGCACTCCCTTGAGAAGGGCGGTTAGTTTGGGAACGATTACCTTGCCAGCCTCGAGCACTTCTTCATGGCTGGCAATATTGTTTCCGTTTATGTCAATCTTGTTAGAGATGCCTGATACACCCAGCACTTTCAGGCTGCAATGCCTGGCGACGATGGCTTCTGGAACGGTGGACATACCAACTGCATCTGCCCCAGCCAGGCGTAAGAAGCGACAGTCAGCCGGAGTTTCAAAAGATGGGCCCGAAAGGCAGACATAGATTCCTTGCCAGCAGTTCAAACCATTTTCTTCGCTGACCGCATGGGCAAGCGCAATCAGAGATTTATCGTAAACCTGGCTCATGTCGGGGAAACGCGGACCAAATTCATCCAAATTGGGACCACGCAGCGGGTTAGGTCCGGCCATGGGCAGAAGGCTGAGGTGATCTGTAATGATCATCAGGTCACCGGCTGAAAATTCAGGATTGATCCCTCCCGCGGCATTAGTAATGATGACAGTCCGAATTCCCAAGCGCTGCATCACCCGTACAGGCAGCCCAATCCGGGACATGCTATGCCCTTCATAGTAATGGGCGCGCCCCTGCAAGACTAGCACGGCTTTACCTTGCAGGTAACCGATCACCAGACGGCCCTTATGCCCCATCACGGTCGAAATCGGCCAGTTGGGTATCTCGCTGACTGGGATGATGGTGGGATTCTCGACAGCATCCGCCAGATCCCCCAGCCCGGAGCCCAGGATTAGGGCGATTTCAGGGTTGATGAAGACTTGTTTACGGATATAGTCTGCAGCAGCGTCAATTTCCTGAATGGTTATGAATTCAGACATGGTCATTTACCTCGTGTAATCTTAATGCGTTCATTATAACATCTGGTGGATTCGAAGAATTGAACGACTGACAGAACAATTGACGTGGTGCCAAGAATTGTATTTGCCTCCCTGCTATAGTCATTGTTCGTATTGATTTTTGGCCGCATCGGTCTCCGAAACGGGCGCCGGACTTGACAGCCTTCATTACTCATACTCCACTCTGTTCGAATAAAGATGGCAGGCTTGAAGCAGAATTGCACCCGCTCAATCCTTAACATCTACATCCAAACCCAACCAAAAGCAATTGCCTTAAGAGCAGCAGAGGCGGAATGCACAGACTACTTGCGAAAGATTTTGAATTATTTATTCGAATTGCCCCACAATTTATCCTACACTCGAAAAAAATGAAGCCCCAAAATAGACCTTACCATTATGGAATGAGGAGTATCGCAAAGCCTGGCATAAGTTGGGTTGAGCGGATAACGATGGCACACCCGTGATTTCCTTCAGTCAGGCGAAACCCAACAAACACCCAATCGGTCGAGGATACTTTTGAACTCGTAAATGCCCTCAGGATGACAGACAAACACCGCCCGAAGCCGTATAACAATTGCCCAATATAGGTTGGGTTGAGCGGATGAGGACGACACACCTATGATTTCCTCCGGTCAGGCGAAACCCAACAAACACCCAATCGGTCGAGGATGTCTCCTGAACCCGCAGCCAACTTTGGGTTTCGGGCAAAGCTTTTCTTTCCACGAAGCCGCATGCCCTCCTCAGCCCAACCTATGTCAGATCGTCCAATATGTTTGATAAACCTACAAGCTAAAAATTTTTAAATAATTTGCCTATTTGGTTTTTTTGGTTAGAATTGTCAAATCGAACTAACACGGTAATAGTATGTATTCAGACAGGTGAAAAATGAACGAACTGATTTCAATCCATGAAGCCCAGCAAATAATCCTTTCCGTAAAAAGAAAAATCAGCACTCAACCCTGTCAGGTTGAAGAGGCTTATGGCAGGAGACTGGCTGAAAATATCCTTTCCCCAGTGAATCTTCCTCCCTTCACAAATTCATCTATGGATGGTTTTGCCGTATGCAGTGAGAATACTATCAATGCTTCACCACACTCTCCAGTCCATCTTCCAGTAAAATTGGATATCCCGGCTGGATTTGCGGAACAACAAAACCTTACCCGCGGAACTGCTGCCAGGATTTTGACCGGTGCTCCCCTTCCAATCGGGGCGGATGCAGTCGTTCCGATTGAAAACACCAATCAATCCTACTCACAACAGACTATTTCACTGCCTGATGCGGTCGCAATCTTTTCAGCCGCTAAGCCTGGCGATAACACCCGCCATGAAGGAGCTGATATTCAATCCGGTCAAGTGGTTCTCAAAAAAGGGAAGATTCTCCAGCCGCAGGATATTGGTTTATTGATATCGTTAGGCATTCGTCAGGTGCAGGTTGAAAAGAAAGTCAGGGCAGCCGTTTTTACTTCCGGCGATGAATTGCTAACCCTCGATCAACCCATGACACCCGGAAAGATATACGATTCCAACGGATATGTATTATCAGGGGCTCTAAGAAATAATGGAACTGAATTAATCCAGCTTGGAATTGCTAGAGATAATCCTGAGAACATTAAAAGCATGCTTGACGAAGCAGTGCAAAACGCACCCGATCTGATTATCGCCTCCGGTGGGGTCAGCGTTGGAGTGTTTGATTATGTTCATCGGGCAATCGCAGAAAATGGCAGTATCGCCTTTTGGCGGGTCAACATGCGGCCTGGCAAGCCAATCTTGTTTGGGTACTATAGGGATATTCCTTTCCTCGGGCTGCCTGGCAATCCAGTTTCGAGCTACATTGGCTGTATGGTTTTCGCACTTCCCCTCATCCGTCACCTTCAAGGGCTCCCTCCTTTTAATCAAAAAACTATCAGAGTCGAGTTAGCTGAACCTCTTGAATCCCCAGATGGCAGAGAGTGTTATTATCGGGGAATCATTCGCCAGGAAGAAGGTATCCATAAAGCCTACCTGACTGGGAATCAAGATTCCGGCAATTTGTTTTCACTGGTACAGGCTAACGCACTATTGATCGTCCCGGCAGGGCAAAGGCTGATCCCAGCAGGCGAAGAAGTGACTGCTTGGGTATTGGAATCCGGACTGGAATAACATTTTCTACAATCAGGGGAATTTTGTGAACATTTATGTTCAAACAGGGTACTTTGTGTTATATTACTATTCAATTATTGAATAGGCGGTTGAATAGCAGATGCCAAGATTACAGGATCCCCTTTCACTGGAATTTATCCTTTTAGGCTTGATTAACAATGAGCCCATTCACGGCTATGACCTATATAAGAAAATAAACGATTTGGAGGGAATATCGCTAATCTGGCATATTAAACAAGGCAAACTCTATGCCCTTTTAGAGAAATTAGAAGGAGCAGAGTTAGTTTCCTCAAAGATACTCCCCGGAAAAACCCACCTCACCCGGAAAGAATATCAGATCACCCCCAACGGAAGAGTGGCATTCTTAAGTTGGGTTAATCAACCAGTCAAGCATGGCAGGGATATGCGCCAGGAATTCCTTGCCAAATTGTATTTTGCTGAAGTATCCGGTGTGGGTGCTGCAAAAGAATTGATTGATAAACAAAAAGTAGCTTGTGGAAAGTGGGTTTCAAACTATTCCACGACCGTTCAAACAATTAATCCAGAGCAGCAGTATGAAAAGTTGATTTATCAATATCGAATCTCTCAAACGAAAGCCATGCTCAGTTGGCTGGACTACTGTCTTGATGAGATTTGTGGCAATGAAATTCTTCCCACCATAACCAATGATACGCAAGACTCTGGCTTGGAAGAAATTGATAAATCAAAAAAAAGATTATGAAAACCACCATGTATTCGGAAACGGCTCAGGAGAGGACAAAAGCTATTAGCGTTAAGTCTGTTTCCGCCCCCCGGAGCAGAAAAAACACATGGCGTTTACTGGCATTGCCACTCTTACTTTTTTTTGCCATCCCCATACTTGCGCTTTTCTTAAAAACCCCGCTATCTGAATTTTCTGCCAATCTCAATAAATCCCAGGTGGTACAGGCGATTCGTCTGAGTATTTTGACCTCTCTCTCAACCGCCGCCATTTCTGTAATTTTTGGGACACCGGTAGCTTATTTGCTCTCGCAACGGAATTTCCGATTATATCGGTTTGTCGATACCCTAATTGACCTTCCAACAGTCTTACCACCATCTGTGGCTGGGATTGCATTATTGATGGCATTCGGACGAAAAGGCCTTTTTGGACCGGCATTTACTGCCCTGAATATATCTATTCCATTCACCGCACTGGCTGTCATCATGGCGCAAACATTTATCGCCTCGCCCTACTATATTAAAGCAGCTACAATCGGTTTTTCAGCCGTCGATCCTGAACTAAAACAAGCAGCGGCTCTGGATGGGGCCAGTCACTGGCAGACTTTTCGCTACGTCACCCTACCGATGTCGTTTTCTTCCATGATCAGTGGAAGCGTAATGACCTGGTCAAGAGCGTTAGGCGAATTTGGGGCAACCATCATTTTTGCTGGCAATTTTCCGGGCAGAACTCAAACCATGCCGCTGGCAATTTATATTGGTTTTGAAATTGACCTGGACGTTGCCCTGACCTTATCAATCGTTATGATCTGTTTCTCGTTCCTTACTCTGGTGATCGTGAAGAGTCTGCTTCACCGACGAACTGATGCTTCCCTATCACCAGCTATCGAAGATTAGGCGGTAATTAAATTTATTTTTTAGCTTTAAAGGAAATAAGTATCGCCAAGACAATATGTCCTCAGATTACAGGAACCTATCTAAAAGAATCAACTATCACCACAAGGAGAATAAACTATGCGTTCCAAGCTGTTGTCAGTCTTTGTTCTTTTTACACTCTTGTCAAGTGTTGCCTGCACATCCCAGGCAACCACCGTCGCCCCTACCAATACCAGTGAACCCAAAACACTGACCGTTCTTGCGGCTGCATCCTTGACCGAATCATTTACCGAACTGGGTGCGCTGTTCGAATCCCAGAATCCTGGAGCAACCGTTAGCTTCAGTTTTGCCGGTTCACAGGCATTGGCAGAACAGCTCGCACAAGGCGCAGAAGCGGATGTTTTCGCAAGCGCGAATACAAAATACATGACTGCCGCAATAGAGGACTCCAAGCGAGTAAATGCACAGGACTCTGAAATATTCGCAACAAATCGGCTAATTGTGATTTTCCCGAAGGAAAATCCTGCCAGCCTGACCGAACTAAAAGATCTGGCAAAAACAGATCTTAAGCTCGTCCTTGCAGATCAAGCAGTTCCTGTCGGCCAATATTCCATGGAATTCCTTGACAAAGCCAGCGCTGACCCCGCTTTTGGGGCGCAGTTCAAGGACGATGTTCTGAAGAACGTTGTATCTTATGAAGAAAACGTCAAGGCTGTCGTCACGAAGGTCTCATTGGGTGAAGCAGATGCCGGGATCGTCTATGTTACGGATATTACCGCGGATGCTGCCGCTAAAGTGGGCACAATTGATATTCCAGATGAACTTAATACGATTGCGACCTACCCGATTGCTGCTGTCGCAGACAGCAAGAACGCTAATCTGGCTCAGGCTTTTGTCGCCTTTGTCCTTTCGCCCGAAGGGCAGGCGGTATTGGCAAAGTATGGATTCATTCCTGCCGCCCAGTAAATGAGGACGTCGTCACTCTGCCGGGTTGTTGAACAACCGGTTTAACTCACGAAAGGAATTTCTATTCGTTTTTGAGCGACTGCTGATTTGGACAGGCATAAGCTGATCGGAATATGATCACTCCCGGATGATTCATATCAGCCGCATCTAATCAGTTCCCGTGGTACGGTAAACCTTATCTTCATGCCTGCATCCAGCGAGAAAGCTATTGGTGGAGTCTGGGAGTACGGATCGTTTCAGCATGATCCATTAATTAACTATGGGGATAACCCTCCAGAGATTGCGGAGCTTTGCCGACGCTGCCAATGATCACTTGGTCAAATCCCCCGTTTAATAATTTCGAGATCATTTGCCTGGCTATGGATTGAATTTCACCCGTATCAGCCTGGTTTAAGAGCACAATCTTTCGAGCTTGCAGAGGAATGTTCTTCAGACCACCCTGTGGATGGATAAGCATTTCGCTGATATGCTCTGCCGCAATCGGTTCGCCTTCCGATATAGCGGTCAGTCTGGAAAATTCATCCGGGCGAAAAACCCATTGAGATGTGAAAGGTTTCCGCAGGGCTGAAAGACCCACTACCACAATTACGTGCGTTACCCAGGCAGGGATCGGCGGTTCATCTGCGGCTGGTGCTTTCAAGGGAATTGAGCGTGATCCATCAGCTTCAATGAGGACGGAGACCCTTTCATTGGCAGAGCTCCGATAGAGCTGTTCAAGCAGGTTTGGAGGCAGACCGCTTGCCCGATCGTCCTGGGTAAAAGGTCCGGTAATCAAGCTCACTTTTTGCTGCTTGAATCGATCAACAATAAATTCATCGTTGGTCTGAACAACAAAATGCCGATCTGCCAAAGAAACCTGGTCTGCGCCAAGATGAGTGGTCGTGGTGACCCAGACGAGCCCTTCAATTTGGCAGGCAAGCTGAAAGAGCGCGGTGGTTTTCCCACCCGCCCCGACCAAGGCAATGCGAGCAGGAACTGCTGGATGAATGGCTTCAACAAGATTCAAATCGATTTACCTGTTCTATTTCGTAAAGTGGGGTCTGTAGACAGCACTTCCAGAACTCCATCACCCACTTTCAGTGCTTTATCAGAAACCAAATAACACTTTCTAATCTCACACTGAGGGTCCAAATCGCCAACTTTCATTCCTTTTTTCACAGCCATTCCATTTTGGATCAATCCCCGCAATACCCCCCGAAAACTGGAAAAAATCGGCTTGCCATTGACTGAAGCGATCTGAACATTAGGTTCAATCAAATCTCCAATCTCCCAATTTGAAAGCAAGACGCCATCCGCAGGTGAATACAAGACTCTTTCTCTGGCAAAACCATTTACTGGTTCAGGGATGCCCGTATCAGGTTCAGCACTGCCCTGCCAATACACACGGCCGAGGTTCTCGCCGCGTATTGTTTCTATGACAGCATGACAATTTTTGCCGGCGGTAAAACCGGGACCGAGCCCGATTATAATCGGGGCGGCATTCAAGAGTTGATCTGATTTGCGCTTAATCATCCGCGCATCGACAATGGCAGCCACTGGCAATTCCTGGCTGACTTTCAAATCTGGGTCAACCAATACCGCCACTCTGCCGTCTTGCATAATTGCCTGGGCATGGAATGAAGTTTTGGCAAGTTCACCGACAATCTCTTCAACCTGGCAAGTGCCATCGAAAACAGCCTGGCCAAAGGAGACTGCTCGGCGGACCATGAGTGGCGATGCAAGCTCGCTGATCAGAACATGAAAACCAGCCCTGATCAATTGAATCGCCACACCGCTGGCAATATCCCCTCCGCCGCGGATCAGGATGATGGGTGGAGTAAGCTGATTTGTTGTCATGCTGAAATTATACTTCGATAGAATTTATTCATCGTTTGAAGAGCTTACCCGCTGGTACAATGCCAAGAACTGACAGTCTTACACATATAAAGTATTCCCTTGCATGTCTCACAATTGAATCAAATTTACGAAATGAAATTATCCCCCATGCTCGTGAGATTCTTAACGATAATAATATGCACGAATACACAAATGTCTTTTCTTGGGAAGTGGAAAAAAAGAAGAAGAACAAAAAATGGCGAGGGTGGGATTTGAACCCACATCCAATGGCTTATGAGTCCACTGCTCCACCATTGAGCTACCTCGCCAGATGCGCGATGATATTACCCGATAAGACCTGAATTGTCAACGTTTTCTACGAATCACCCGCATCGCAGCTTGGAGATTTCGCTTCCTCCTCGGGTAGGATTCAAGCAATCTTTGCCTGCTTGGAGCCTTCCTTTGCCACATGCGAGCGGCATTCAGAAGTATTTCTCCTCAGACCCCTTCATGACAGCAACGATGGGCGATGCCTCGAGCCAATGCTATGAAAAAGAAGAGAAAACAAACCGGTCTATCCTTGCCAAGTCAAAAACCAGCTTCAAGAAGAAACCCGGCAAGCAAAAAATGGAAGAAGCTGTGATCGATATCCTGCAGAAACACCGCTCACAGTCTCTTCGGAAATACATCCCTCGCCCGGTCAAGAAAGTCAACCGGATTCAGAAAAAAATGAATAAGTAAGGTTCCTCTAGATCAAGCCCACTTCTTTGCCAACTTTGCTAAAAATATCCAACACTTTTTCGAGCTGGTCTTGGGTATGGGTCGCCATGTAACTGGTGCGAAGGAGCTGACGGCCGGGTGCGGTAGCTGGGCTGATCACAGGGTTGGTAAAGACACCATTTTCAAACAACAACCGCCAGGCTTGGAAGGTACGCTCATCATCCCCGATAAGGATCGGGATGACAGGGGTGACGGAATGACCGGTATTGAAGCCCAGGCTCTTGAAACCTTCCCGCATAAATTTGGCGTTTTGATCCAGTTTTTCGATGCGCTCCGGTTCTTCACGCATCACTTCCAAAGCCGCCAAGACTGTGGCAGTATTGGCAGGCGGAATGCTGGCGCTGAATATAAGGCTGCGGGCATGATGCTTGATATAATCGATCACATCAAAATCCCCTGAAACAAAGCCCCCAATTGATGCAAAAGATTTGCTGAAAGTAGACATGATCAGGTCGACCTGATCGGTAACACCAAAGTGAGCTGCGGTTCCATGACCGCCGCCCAAAACACCTGTAGCATGAGCGTCATCCACCATCAAACGAACCCCATATTGTTTGCATAGAGGAATTATTTCGGGCAGAGGCGCCAGATCACCCTCCATGCTGAAAAGGCCATCCACCACCAAGAGTTTGCCTTTATCTTCGGGCAGAGATTTCAAGACGCGTTCCAGATGGTCCATATCGTTGTGGCGGAAGCGTTCAATCTTGCCGCCGCTCAGTTTGGCACCATCCACAATACTGGCATGATCTTCCTTATCCATGATAATAATGTCGTCTTTTTCCACCAGAGCGCTGATAGTGCCCAGGTTGACCTGCATGCCGGTGGAAAAGACCAAGGCAGCTTCCTTGCCAACCCACTCTGCCAACTGTTTTTCCAGATCTTCAATCATAGTCATGTTGCCATTCAAAAACCGCGAACCGGTGCAGCTTGTGCCATACTCGGCAATGGCGTCCATGGCGGCCTTGCGCACTTTTGGATGGGTGGTCAGCCCCAGGTAGTTGTTGGAGCCGCACATGATAATCCGACGGCCCTCATAAATTACTTCAGAGCCTTCATTCCGATCCAGCGGAATGAAATAGGGATACCAACCATCTTTTCTCGCCTGACGCACATACTCGTACTGATAGCATTTTGTAAACAGATCCATCATTACTCTCTTTTCACAGGATTAAAAAACAGAATAAATTATTCAGATTTCTTCGGATTATAACCCATTCCAAAGACATAGAGCGGTTAAGTGATTTGCCAAAGACATGCTATACTAACCATGTTGGATTTTTTGTGCGATCTTACTGCCGTATAAAATAAGAAGGAAGTTGAAATGAAAAAATACTTGATACTTTTGATCCCAGTTTTATTGCTAAGCGCCTGCAATATGCCCAGTAACGCCACAGCGACCCCAGATCTGATTGCTACGAACGTATCCCAAGCGCTCACCAACGCGCCCACCAATACCTCGGTGGTCTTGACGGAACCAGTCATCGTGACCGCAACAGAGGTGGCCACAATAGAGACAACTGCCGCTCCGAGCGAAGCGCTTACACAGGTTCCTACGACAGAGCCGACCTTGCCCCCGACGGTGACAGCCACTTCAACGGCGCTGCCAGCCCCGACTGCCACTTTTAGCCCTGAAGATCCGGCTATCCGCTATGGCAATCCGACCAAGACAGATGATTTCTCTACCAGCTCCGCTACCTGGAATTACGAGGACGATTGGAGCACACTGAATGTCAACAACGGTCAGTTAAATATCTATTCCAAAGGGACGCCTTATTGGAACAGTTGGTACACAATTGGTCCAGCCATCCAGAATTTCTATCTGGAAACCACCCTCAGCATACCCAATTGCAACAGCGGTGACCGGATCGGTTTGGCTTTTCGGCTGAGTGAAGATAATGCTTACTATTTCATGGGTCTGACCTGCGATGGCACCTGGGGTTTTTCGCGCTATACATCTTCAAACGAAACCCAGACGATCCTGGCTTATGAAAGTTCGGATCAGCTTAAGCCAATCGGCGAACAAAACCGATTGGGTGTGCTCGCTAACGGAGATGCTTTTGAGTTTTACCTCAACGGTGTCAAGGTTGGAGCCACTACCGACAGCTCCTACCCCAAAGCCGGAACCTATGGGTTTGTGACCATGTCCGCCGGTACCTTGAACTTCAGAACCAGTGTGGATAATCTGAAATACTGGCTGCTGCCATAAGAACAGGGAAAGGTTTTTTGTAAAGATTGCCGCAAGCGCCGCCTGGTCGGATTCCGTCCAAGCGGCTTTCTTTTTGAAGTTTTAGCAGATGAGCGCAGATCAATTCAAGAAAGAATTCCATGGCCGAAACCTACCTTAAGAACCCTGAACTGGATGGAGAGAGCTTCTACTTCCCTGGCAACTCAACCGGCATACTGCTGCTGCATGGGTTTACCGCCACCACCACGGAAGTACGCATATTGGGGGACCATTTGCATGAACAGGGTTACACCGTCTCTGCGCCGCTTTTACCGGGTCATGGCACGCATCCTGACGAGCTTGACCAGAAGGTCTGGATGAATTGGTACGAAGCAGCCGAAGCGGCTTTTCTGAAATTGTGGGAGCACAGCTCGCAAGTTTTCGTCGGAGGCGAGTCCATGGGCTCCTTGCTATCCCTGCTGATTGCCAGCCGGTATCACAAGGTGGATGGTGTCATGTTGTTCTCTCCTGCCCTCAAGGTAAACAAGCTTTGGGCGGCATATATCGCCAGATACTTCAAGAAGTACCTGGCAAAGAACCAAAAAGAGGATGGACTGGCTTGGAAAGGATACACTGTTTACCCGTTAAAGGCAGCCGTCCAGTTACTCAAATTGCAAAAGGTTGTCGAAAAAGAACTAATCAATGTAACCCAACCCATCCTGATCTTCATGGGCGAAAAGGACAGCACGATCGCACCTGATTCCGGTATGGTGATCCTGCAGAACATCAGCTCGGAAGACAAACAGTTGATCAACATGCAGAAGTCTCCCCACTGCATGCTGCTTGCCAACGAACGGGAAAGGATATTTGCGGATGTGGATGCCTTTCTTCAGGCACATACCACAGCCGCTCCATAAATGCAGCCTTCCCCCTTCTGTTTGGATATTTTGCAATCAGTGATTCCACGATCAGAAAAATAACATAAACTATGCGTAATAAACAGAATCGGCTCTTTTGCAATTATGATTGACGCCGTTCATTCCTAAGATTATACTTTGCCATCCAGGTCGGAACTTTTTTTGAATTGGTTCTTCCCTGCCATTAGGAAAGTAAAGCATGAAAAAAAACGACTCTGGCTATCCCGAAATAGACTTAAAAAAGATCACCAGCAGCAATAGCTTGGGGACGATGTGGCATCTATTGGAAGGATATCACAAACATTATCTTGGTGCCACACTGATGCTGGGCGTATCCGCAGCAGCCCGCTCTGGAATGTACCTTTTTATGGGCTATTTTGTGGATGAAATCCTGACGAAGGGTAAATTTGGCAAGGAGCTAATCCTGGCAGCCTTGTCCTTTGTAGGTCTGATCATGCTCCAGGCATTATCGACTTTCCTGAGCGGTTGGATGGCTGCCCAAACAGCCGAGAGCAGCACCCGTCGGCTGAGGGACTACCTGTTCGACCACATTCAGCGCCTTTCCTATAGCTACCACTCAGAAACTAAAACTGGTGACTTGTTGGAACGAGCCAGTTCAGATGTGGACACCCTGCGTCGTTTTTTTGCCGACCAAGCCATTGGGATTGGCCGAATCTTCTTCATGTTTGTGATCAACTTTGTTGCTATTTACAACATCAGTCACAGGCTGGCATTAATTTCAATCGTGATCATCCCAGTCATCCTGGTGGTCTCAATATTCTTCTTCAAGAAGCTTTCCAAAGCCTACGAAGATTACCAGGAACAGGAAGCCATCCTTTCAACCAACCTGCAGGAGAACCTGAGCGGTGTGCGTGTTGTAAAGGCTTTTGCGCGACAGACCTATGAAATGGATAAATTCGAGCGCAACAACCAGGAAAAGTATGAACGCGGGAAGAAACTGAACTTGATGCAATCCCTGTTTTGGCCCATTTCAGATTTGGTCTGTGCCGCCCAGCAAATTACCAGCACCTATACCGCTGCAACCATGACCATTGACGGGATAATCAGCCTGGGTAATTTTGTCAGTTTTACCGGGCTGTTGGGCTGGCTGATCTGGCCAATTCGCAACTTGGGACGTCTTATTGTAGATACCTCTAGAGCTTTGGTCTCACTCAAGCGGGTAACTGATATTCTCAAGATTCCCGAGGAATCACTTACCGATGCGACCTACCAACCTGATACCCCGGTGCAGGGACGCATTCGCTTTGATCACGTCTATTTCGAGTATGAGAAAGAACATCCCGTGTTGGAAGATGTCTCCTTTGAATGCCAGGCAGGGCAGGTGGTAGCGCTCCTTGGTTCCACTGGCTCCGGTAAAACCTCTCTGGTCAATCTGCTGCCCAGGTTTTATGACGTAACTTCTGGCAGCATTCTGCTTGATGGGGTTAACCTGAAGGAATACTCCCGAACTTATTTGCGTTCACAAATCGGTATTGTGGAACAGGAACCTTTCCTGTTTTCCTGCTCCATCCGGGATAACATCACTTATGGCATTAAAAAGGAAATTAACCAAGAAGAAATAGAAAAGGCTGCCCATGATGCCGCCATTCATGACGTCATCATGGGATTTACCAATGGGTACGACACAATGGTAGGCGAGCGCGGGGTTACACTCTCCGGCGGTCAAAAGCAGCGCGTTGCTATCGCAAGGACTTTGCTGATCAATCCCAAGATCCTCATTCTGGACGATTCGACCTCTTCAGTTGATATGGAGACCGAAGTGCAGATCCGTCAGGCGCTGGAAAACTTAATGATCAACCGGACCACCTTTATCATTGCCCACCGCATTCAGAGCATTATGAGCGCCGATCTGATTTTGGTGTTTGATCAGGGCAGAATTGTCCAAACAGGTGTTCATGAGGATTTGATCCAACAACCGGGAATTTACCGCAGCATTTACGAAATTCAAACCCGGATTGAAAGTGCTTTGCAAGAGGAAATTGACAGTGTCCACTTATTATGATGAAGATGAACTGGATGAGAGCACTCCCGTCAAAGGGGATATTCTCAAGCGCCTATTAAGCGTCCTCAAACCACACAGGAAGACGCTGGCAGGTGCTATTGCGGCCATTGCCGTTACCTCTGGGCTGGATGCTTACTTTACCTATCTGAACAAGCAGATTATCGATGATGGCATTGTGGCCGGTGACCGCAGTGTCTTGGTGCGTTTGTTTACCATGTACGGGGCTATCGTTTTGATCCAGGCGGTCACGGTATTCCTCTTTATCTACTTGATTGGTCTGCAGGGTGAACGAGTGCGCTATGATCTGCGCAAGCAGTTATTCAACCACCTCCAGCAACTCTCGCTGGCATATTTCAGCAAAACCCCACTGGGCTGGATCATGTCCCGGGTGACTTCAGATACGGAAAAGATGGCAGATCTTTTAACTTGGGGCATCATTGACTCTACCTATGCTTTTGTTAACATCATTGTCGCCTCCATCTTTATGTTTTTGATCAATTGGAAGCTGGCATTGATCGTGGTACTTTCCCTGCCGATCATGTTGACCGTAGCCATCAAGTTTCGGACCAAAATCTACTATCATTACCGACTGTCACGCAAAGCCAATTCCAAGATGACAGCCTCGCTTAATGAAAACATCACCGGAGTGCGGGTCGTCAAAGCCCTCAGGCGGGAAGAACGCAACCTGGAAGATTTTAAGGTGCTCTCCACTGGGATGTATCGATCCAGTTTCAGGGCAGCTTACCTTTCAGCGCTCTTCCAACCCACTATCCAAACCATCAGTGCAGTCTCACTCGGCCTGATCTTGTGGCGCGGTGGCATCATGGTACAAAATTCAACCATCTCCATAGGCAGTTTGCAGGCTTTTATCTCTTATATCATGATGATCCTCTGGCCCATCCAGGATCTGGCTCGTGTTTACGCTGATATGCAGAACGCGGTAGCTTCTTCGGAACGAGTCTTTTCATTAATCGATACCAAACCCGGCATCCGCAACCGCGAACAAATCCTCCCAGACACAACCTTGGTTGGCGACGTGGATTTTGAAAATGTCTCCTTCCATTATGAGGAGGACGAACCGGTCATCCGCAACTTGAGCTTTCATATTCCCCAGGGGCAGACCGTGGCACTGGTTGGCCCAACCGGCGGTGGAAAAACCACGATTGTAAATCTGCTCTGCCGTTTCTATGAACCGACCGAGGGTGTCATCCGTATTGGCGGCGAAGACTATATGAATTTCGCCCTGCAAAACATTCAATCGCGTATTGGCGTGGTGCTTCAAACGCCCCATCTTTTTTCAGGCAGCATCAGAGATAACATCCGTTATGGAAAATTGGATGCCACTGATACAGAGATTGAGGAAGCCGCCAAATTGGCAGGCGCACATGACTTTATCGTTGGGTTTGAAAATAGCTATGACCAAAACGTGGGTGAAGGCGGTAACCTGCTTTCAGTTGGGCAAAAACAGTTGGTCAGCATCGCCCGGGCGATTCTGGCAAACCCGGACATCTTTGTAATGGATGAAGCCACCAGTTCCGTGGATACCCTGACCGAAGCACTGATCCAGAAAGGTATGGACAAGTTGATGACCGGCCGGACCAGCTTCGTCATTGCCCACCGTCTTTCGACTATTAAACATGCAGACCAAATCATTGTAATTAAAGATGGGCAAATCGCAGAGCAAGGCACTCACGAGTCCCTAATGCGATTAAAGGGTCATTACTACCGGCTGTACACTCAGCAGTTCAGGCATGAGCTTGAAACCAAGCTGAACCCGTTCATGGACTCATCCATAGCTCCAGCCACTAATTTGTAAGCCCAAATATCTTGATGAAGTTTGCCGTTAATTATTCCCTCAAGTTTGAGACCTTATATAAACAGGGTTTGATTGATGCCGACCTGCTCAAATGCCCTGAATGGAAGGGGGTGGTCAACGCCAGCCTGAGACTCAAACCTGTCTATGTCCATTTTGAAATCGGAGTTGGGAATGGTGGCGTAAGCAAACTGGATTTCGATCTGATCAAACGCATGCTTGCAGCGACCGCTACGCCTCATTTGAACTGCCACCTGGTTGGTAATTCTGCGCTCAATCCGGAAAAGAAGGCAGACCAGAACAAGCAAGTCCAGGTATGGATTAACGAGATGCACATCCTGCAGGAGCAGGTGCCTGGCTATCGGCTGGTGGCTGAAAATCTTCCTTGCTCCCCTGACGTTCCTGCCAGCCAAATTGGATCCATCCCGGAATTGATCACCGAAGCGATCATGGCAGTGGATGCTGATCTGCTGCTGGACCTTTCACATGCCCGCATTACCGCTGCCAACTTGGGTTTAGATTTTAAAGAACAAATTGCGAAACTTCCCGTTGAAAGATTGGCTGAACTGCACATCACCGGCATCAGACCTTACCGCGGCTATTTGACGGATCATTTTGAACTCAACCCAACCGATTGGGAAGCTGCCAAATGGGCAAAGCAGCAAATCTCTTGTGGCAACTGGAGAGAACCAAAAATTGTCGCCTTTGAGTATGGGGGCGTAGGCGATGTGTTCGGCTGGCGCACGGAAGAAGGGGTGCTGCAAGAACAGGTCCCTCAACTATACGCTTTGTTTTGCGATGGAATCACTGCATAAAAGGTATTTTTTACGTGTTCGGGGGGTGGGATTTTTAGTGGTTTTTGTAAAACAATAAGGAAGATGTGTGGTGGTGAAGAATAGGTTCGATTGAGAACGAGATTATTTCGTGCCGGATACATTTCCTGCTTAAAATCCAACAAAATGATCGGGGCGCCATTCCCGGCTCCTGTTTTTAGGATGCCTTGATTGGATTAACTTTTTCCTTTTCAGTCAATTAATTACTTGTTTTTCAACACCCTCAAATATTCTATCTTGACAAAACAAACAATAGTGAATACTATAAGTATTATTCTATATCTTCTAACATTTTTGATACTGTGGTATTCAAGGCTCTGGAGATACGAATCAAGTTAATTAAGCTAACATTGCGTTCACCTCTTTCTATTCCACCAATATAAGTGCGGTGAAGGTTAGATAATGCGGCAAGCTGTTCTTGTGTTAATTCATTTTGGTGGCGTAAGAGGCGGACTTTATTACCAAATTTCTTTAGATCAGCATCAGACATGTTGAGATTATCAGTAAATGATGACTATAAGTCTACAGACTATAAGTAGCAAAAAGGAAAAAATGAAAAAGATAGAAGTGGCTGTATTATTGTTGTTGTCACGATAACCAAGTGACGCAAGATTATATCAAGATTTATTGCAAAGTGACCAATAATTAAGGCAGGAATTGTGTGTCAGATATATAATCACCCAATTTTTACAGCAGGTTGTCCAATGTGTTTGAAAAACCACAATTTTCCTCCAATTTTATTGAATTCTTTGAGGTTTATGGTATTATTACGGGTGCCTCAGAATGTGTATTGATAATTTTAAAGTTTAGCCCAGATTTTTATATGAGACGAAGGATTGTGAAAAAACAAAACAATAATCCAAAATCCTCCATATCTGCATTTAAGATATTAATTATCATCTGCTTGTTCATAACAACCACGATT
This sequence comes from Anaerolineaceae bacterium, assembly GCA_049301715.1. Classification (GTDB taxonomy): domain Bacteria; phylum Chloroflexota; class Anaerolineae; order Anaerolineales; family Anaerolineaceae; genus Mesolinea. Next base: position 47,135 of record JBAQLH010000040.1, on the reverse strand, counting down.
CCAGGGGAGGTGTTTGCGGGTTGGGGTACCTCTGACAATCAGCAACATGCTGTTTTTACTTTGAATGACTTGGGGTATACAAGTGATGATGAGTATCAAGGTGTGTTAGTCAGTCATCAATATGATGTCAACCTTCCAGCAAGCTGGGAATTTTCCCAATCTGGCTTGGTTACGATTAGTTTCAGCCATTCCGAACTGTTAAACCCTTATTCAAGTTTAGCGGTGGATTGGAATGATATCCGCGTGGCAAGTGTGCTTTTAGATTCAAGCAATGCGGATCATGGGACGCTACAATTTGAAATTCCAGCAGACCAATTAGTCTCAGGGTACAACAAGATGTCCCTGCATTTTTACATGGGCATTCGAGATGACTTTTGTGAAGATTTTGATAATCCGGCAATCTGGGCTGTGGTGCATAATGCTACCTCTTTTGATTTGGGGTACACCATAAAAGAATTCAACCCGGATTTATATAAACTTTTCGATCGCATAATTGAACCCAGTGCGTTGTACAAAAATTCGATAACCCTTGTCCTTCCCTTACAAGCAACAACTGCTGAATTGGAAGCGGCAGCTTTGGTGAGTGCCAAATTAGGTCAAGTCGCCAACTGGCGGCCATTGGAAGTAAAGACTCTCCCGCTCGAATTGCTTAGCGAACTGAAACCTACAGGAACCCTGATCATCATTGCATCTGCACAACAAATATCCACGCTCAGTGAGCCCTTTTTGCCACCTTTTACTGGCTCCGGCAATGGTTTGTTGATGCAAGATATGAACGGAAATGCCATCGACTCTAATGCTGGCGTGTTGTGGGTACAGAAATCCCCTTATGATCCCCTCGCCATCGGGGTTGTAGTAACCGCTTCCAGCCCTGAAGGTCTGCAAAAAGCAGGCCGAGCTTTTGCCACATCAACAGTTTTTAATCGGCTTTCCGGGCAATTGGGGATCATACTGGATGTACCTCAACCTGAGGAGGACGTCTCTGCTGCTGCCCCAGGTTTAACCTACAGTCTGCTTGACTTAGGTTATCAGGATATTGTTGCGATGGGGACAAATCAGCAGTCAATCAATCTTAATATCCCCTTGCATATGGTATTTGATTCTTTGGGGGATGCTTCCTTAAAATTGAATTTTTCTCATTCAGACACACTGAATCCTGATCGCTCATCTATGAGCATTCTGGTCAACAATGTGCCCGTGAGCAGTGTCCAACTGACCAACGAGAATACCCAGAATGCTGAAGTCGAAATAAAGATTCCTTTACGATTGTTTACATTAGGCAGCAACCTGATCACAATTATCAGCAACATCCAAGTGAATGACTCCATTGTTGAAAGCACTTTATATTGTACCGACGAGTATTATACAGATTCTTGGTTAACCATCAGCGGGACATCATCTTTTACCTTCCCCAGTGAGATCGGTAAGAATACTACTTCGCTTACTGGATATCCGGAAGTGTACTTGGGGTCTCCAACTCTTTCAAACTTGGCTGTCATTGCCCCCGATGTACCTGACTGGACCACTTCAGCAACAGTATTAACGGTAGCCAATCGGATAGGCAGATCAGCCAAGGGTGATCAGCTCTTATTAACAGTCCTTCCCGCCTCAGCTCAAGGATCCGACTTACCTGAGCGGCCCTTCCAAATTGTTGTTGGATTGCCATCGCAAAACTCAGCTATTATGAAAGTGAACGATCTGCTTCCGCAACCTTTTGAAGAGGATGGTATCACGCCACAGACGATAGAAGGTTACGCTGATATTGTCCCAGCCTCAGGTGAGCTGGGCTTTATCCAGACTTTATTTACTGACCAAGGGGAATATCAGATGATATTAACAGCAACTTCCCCGATTGGGTTGGAATGGGTTGCCAAAGCTATGAATACCCCGACAATCTACCAGAGTTTTGATGGCAACCTGGTGGTTCTTACAGGGGATGAGCAAGTCGCCAGTTATACTATTCCTTCAGCAACCTCACCGGTTTTGGGGCTCTCGTCTGAGAGTATGCCAGAAAATAAAGATCAAGTAACTCAAAATCCAGACTGGGTGGTCACTTTGGCAGTGAGCATTGTCATAATCTCTTCAGGCGTCTTACTGATTAATTGGTTGTTAAAAAAGAGGTCAGCTAATGCAAAATAACCGATCCAACAGTCAGGAAACCTTTCTGCCAATATTTTTGGTGTGGTTGATTTTTGCTGTCGGCATAATGTTCACCAATAATCAACAGACCTCTGTTCTAGGTTTAGCAGTATTGATCATAGTAGTGATGTTTACCTTCACATCGCTTTTCCCGCGTTCTTCACAAATTTTGACGTTAGTTGGTTCGATTGTCTATCTGGTAGTTTATTACAGCATTTACCCCTTTACTTGGGCTTCAATTTCCACTCCGCTGAGTACGACATTGATTTTTTTTATTACTGAAGCACTTGGTTCTTCCTTATTACGGAAGATGAATGAAAATTATCACAGATTGCAAACCAACATTGACCTCCTGAACAACCTGGTTCAATACGATTCAGAAACCGGATTGCTGAAACCTCAATACTTGTATCCAAAATTGGATGATGAACTGACCCGCTCACGCAGATTTAAACATCAGTTTTCCATCGTCATGCTGCAGGTGAAAAACGGTGCTGATGCAGGAATTAAAGACGGGAAATCAGTTGAAATTGAACAAATGATCTCCAAATTGCTCGTCCAAAACTCTCGCACCAGGATTGATACACCATTTCTACAAAATCATTTTGGGGTCATTCTGCCGGAGACCAATGTGGAAGGTGCTATCGTTTTTGCCAATCGACTTCTTGAAAAATCAGCGCAAGTTTCTTTACATAATATACAGGTTGGCATAAGCACCTTTCCGAATGATGCCATCACCACTGAAGAGCTAGTTAAGAATTGTGAAGCAGCCTTGCAAAAAGCACAAATGTCCGGTAGAGCAATCGTCCGCTATGATGAAGTTTAATCCATCCTTGGAGACATTTACTTACCTTTATAATCAAGGGTGATTTTTCTGTTTGCCTTTTTTATGGTGAACATTCTCTTTCAGTAAATTCATGGAAGGGTAAATGAACGCCAAAGACTAAACCGGACTTATCCTACTGCGCAAATGAAATTCTTGACTCCGACAATGTAAGTGCGAAGAGGTTTTTCAATGATCCATTATAACAGGTTGGATTAATAAGCGCCTCAAAAAAGAAGCAAACTGCATAAATTATGGACCAAAAACTTGTAACTGATATCCCACCACTCCTTCGCCTGTCTTCCGTCACACCAACAAATCAGGGATTAACTTTACTTACAGAAGAGATTTCCAAACGGTATTCCGTTGTTCCGATAGGGCTGGAAAAAAAGATCTTTGTCTTGGCCGGACCCAATCCTTTGGACGGAGAAGCTTCTAAAGACCTTGAAATCATCTTGGGTTTCCCAATCCGCTTCTTGAGATGTACCTGGAGTGATTTCAAACAATATCAAGCATGCTGTTACACACCCCTTTCCTCAGGGGACAGTTTCTCAAGAGCCTCATTTGAAGAAAATCGAAAACGATTTCATCTTGAAACAGCCAATGAGGAATTGACTGAAAATAAAAATCAACCAAGGCTTTCTGGTCCAACAGCCCAAAGTCGGAAAAATCCGGAAATTCAAGGGCTCGGATTATCCTTACCTCATTTTAGTTCAGGGCATTTGGTGCAAGCTAAAGGTTTGGAAATGCTCTTGCCCGAGTCCCTCCCCCGACAGCATTTCGTACCTATAGGTTGGGTGGACGGGATTCTATTTTGCCTGATAGATGGTGCCACTTGGCTTCAGGTCTTTAACCAACAAAAAGACAAACTGGAATACCAATGCCAAATGATTATTGCCGATCCGAATGTGTTTCAGATAGCTTATCAACAATACTACCTGCACACCCCTATGCCGGTACCCTGTGATGAAGAAAAGGTTGTTGCTTCATTGCGTCAACGAGGCTTCCTAACATTCGAACAAGCAACCTATGTACTGGAGATCAAAAAACAGACCGAGCTTTCCGCAAAAAATATCCTGCTTAACAGTAATTTGGTTACTGCGGATACCTGGCTGACAGCTTACGCCAAATTAATTAACACCAAGGTTTTGCTTTCAGCAAATATTCCCAATGAGTTTGAGAAGAGCCTTACACAGTGTAAAGCGCTTATTCCAGCTTGGATTGTCCGGAAATTTCAGATTCTACCAATTTTTGCAGACCAAGACGGTTTGGTAATTGGCATCCAAGAAATAGATTACAGACTTATTTCTCTAGCTAAAACCATAACCCACCTTAAGATAGAACCCAGGTTAATGGACAGTGATGTTATCAAAAAATGGATTGAAAGGGTGTACCCAGACGAAGAAATTTTTGAAAAGTACAAACCGGTCTATCTGGAACATCTTTTAGTGGAGTTTGAATACCTTACTTCATCCCAAATCAGCGAGGTGAAGACTCTTGAGGCAGAAACCCATCAGCATTGGCTGACAATTGCCTACGAGAAAGGGTATCTGAGTGAGCATGACATAATAGAGGCGCTGGGTTATTTTACCGGCTATCCCACACTCAGTATGGATCATTTTCCCATTGACGAGACACTCATAAAAAAATATTCGACACCGTCGATGAAGGATTTTGATATGTTTCCGCTTTGCGAAGACAGGGATATCGTATGGCTGGCGGTTACCAATCCGCTTGATTCAGATGGTTTTCAGCATTTTGAAACAGAATTTGGTAAAAGGGTTAAGCCGGTAATAATTCCAAAATCTATTACAACGCAATTCATTCATTTCAGTCATCAGAATATGACCGAATCATATAATACCGAGAGAATTCAATTGGTCGATAAACTGGTGACCGAAGAAATTCTTACGCGTCAGCAGGCATTGGCAGCTTTGAAGGAAAACCAAAGCGGTGTTCCACTTGACAAGGTAATTATTCATCAGACTGGTGCTGATCCTGAGATGTTAGCGAAGACATTTGCTCTTCTGGTTGGCGTAAATTATGAGGATATCTCCCTGACAGAAGTACCTCATCCAGTTGTAGATGCCTTAGGCGTCTCCAGTATGCAATTAACAGTCGTAGACCCGATTCAATATTCCGTTGCTCGTTTGATTTCGCTTGAAGTCGCCCAAAGTATGGATGCACTTCCCATCCGCTTTGACAATGAGAAGGTGGTAGTAGCGTTTACCGACCCCTTGTTTGAATCTGCCAAAAATAAATTGGAACTGATTCTCAGCAGACCAATCATCCCTGTACTTACGACACAGGCAATGTTGGAGGAAGGAATTATTCGTTCGCTTCACCGTCCGAAATTAGGCGAAGCGTTGTTAATGGCTGGCCTAATTACCCAGAATCAATTTAACGATGCTCTGGATTACTCCAGAAAGACAAACGTTCATTTGGGTATAGCCCTGGTTTACAAAGACTATATAACTGAAGATGATCTCTACAAATTTCTTGCCAAGCGAACAAATCTGCCTTTGGTAGACATTTCTGAGACACCTGTTGATGAAAATGCCGCCTGGCTGCTTGAATCAAGCTTTGAGAGAACTCACCAAATCCTGCCGATTGCGGTGGAAAACGACTATGTTATTCTGGCACTAACGGACCCAGACAATCAGGAAGGATTTGATCGGGCTGAAGCACAATTAGGAGTACCATGCAGCAAGGTGCTGATTAAATTCAGCGATTTTAACTTTGCTATGGAAAAACTATATCGTCAGGACTATCTTGACGAAAGTATCTCTACGCTGATGGAACGTTCACCAGAGGATTCCGCTTATCATGTCTTGGAAACCAGCCAAATTATCTCGCTGATTATTTTCGTCCTGCTCTCTCTGGTTTTATTGATCTACTCCCCTGACAAGTACTTAATTTTTATCAATGCGCTGATCACAGCTTTCTACCTTGGCTTTTCAATATACAAATTTAAATTAATCTTCAAGGCTATTTCAGGCAATCTTGAGGTTCCGGTTTCAGATCAAGAGGTCGCTGATTTGAAGGATTCCGAACTGCCAATATATACCATTCTTGTTCCGGTACACCGAGAAGCTGCGATGTTGCCTGATATCTTAAAATCCTTGGAGATGATTGATTATCCTGAAGTTCGCTTAGATATTCTCGTGCTCATGGAAGAAGATGACCTTGTCACTTTACAAAAATTTGACGAAATTGACCCTCCACGTTTTATTCAGAAGGTCATTGTGCCCAATAAGGAACCCAAAACAAAACCAAAAGCATGTAACTTTGGTCTGATTCATGCCAGAGGAGAGTATGTTGTAATTTACGATGCTGAAGACCTGCCTGACCCTGATCAGTTGAAAAAAGTGGTTATCGCTTTTTCAAAAGTACCTGAAGATGTTGCCTGCATCCAGGCAAAATTGAATTATTACAACCGTAAACAGAATATCCTGACGGAATGGTTCACGATCGAATACTCCATGTGGTTTGATTTGCTGCTGCCAGGTCTGGATTCTGAACATGCACCTATCCCCCTGGGCGGCACATCAAATCATTTCAAAAAATCATCGTTGTTGAAAGCTGGAGCTTGGGACCCCCATAATGTTACCGAAGATGCCGATCTGGGAATACGTCTTTTCAAACAAGGTTATCGGACCCGCATTGTGGACTCAACAACTTATGAAGAAGCCAATAGCCAATTCAACAATTGGATCAGGCAACGTTCCCGCTGGATGAAGGGTTATATACAAACCTGGCTGGTTCACATGCGCCACCCTTTCCGAATGATCAGAGAAATTGGCTTCAAAAATTTTATCAGTTTTCAGTTCATTGTTGGCGGTACACCTTTTACAGCATTAATGAATCCAATTTATTGGATCATGACAATACTATGGTTTGTTGCCGAACCTGAATTTATTAATCGCTTGTATCCCACTATTGTATTCTTCATGGGAGCTATTTGTATGTATGTGGGTGTGTTCGTCTTTACCTATATCAATATCGCCGGCACCATGCGGCGAGGATACTTTGACATGGTAAAAGTCGCCATTTTCAGCCCGCTTTACTGGGCATTAAGCAGCATCGCCAGTTGGAAGGGATTAATTCAGTTGGTGTTTAAGCCCCATTTCTGGGAGAAAACGACTCATGGGCTTTACAAAAAGCCTGTTGACGAGAATAATATTAAGGAAGTGAAGAAAGCATGAAACTACCAAGCTGGCTTGATGAACCATCCTCACGGTTCGGTCAACTCAAAGCTTCCGCTCCGGTGAACAACCCTATTGTCAATCGCGCATTGGACAAAAAAGAAACCAGGATTATTTTCATACTTTCTTTCCTTCTGAACTTGTCTATGGCTTATCTCCTGACTTTTGTCTGGCACATTGGCAATAGTGATGCTCTCTCTCGCACGGCTAACGCCTTTTATGTCCTTTACTCTCGAGAGCCACACCTTGCTGCGGTTGGGTTTGTCTGGCCGCCACTTCCAAGCATTCTGCAATTGCCTTTATTACCGATCACCAAGGAATTGGGTTGGGTTAGCTTCAGCGGCAATATTATTTCTGCACTGTTTGGAGCAGGCTGTTTGGTGATGATGACTAGACTTCTGGCAAAGTTGAAGTTCCCTGGCATTGTTCGTTGGATTCTGGTCGCTCTTTTGCAATTTCACCCAGATACCTGGTACCTTTTTTCAGCCGGTATGGCAGAACCCATCTTTTTATTTTTTGTCCTCACCGCCCTTTCTGGTATGATGGATCTGCCACGGACCATGCGCTCGTGGGTGGTCGTTGGTATCAGTTTGTGTGCTGCTGTCTATGTGCGCTATGAAGCCTTGGCAATGGTCGTTGGGGTGGCACTGGCTGTGATTGTTCACTTGTGGAAGCAAAGTACTGATTGGAAAGCGAAAACCGAAGGCTGGTTGATATCTATTCTTTTACCTGCTGTTTACGGCGTCATTATATGGGTGTTTTTTAATGGATCCATAATGGGTGATCCTTTGTACTTTCTGCGTAGTGTTTATAGCGCATCCAATGCGCTTGATGTCGCCAAGATTGCTGGATTAACCCACCCCTATTACCTGGCGTGGGGGAATATTGTCGAGGCAATCAAAGTAGGTGTCGTGCGTTCGTTTCAACAATGTCCAGCATATCTAGTAATGACAGCCCTCGCATTGGTATCTATTATCTGGCATCGGAATCGAAAGGGATTCGGGCTTTTTATCGTTATGGTGAGTATTACCAGTTTCACCATTCTGCAGGTTTACATGGGGTCGCTGGCAAACTGGATGCGGTATTGGTTCTATGCGGCACCTTTTGCATTGGTAATGGCAGGGATTATTCGTGAAAACTTGGAACATAAATGGAGGGTACCCTTTTATGTGCTGTTGATCTCATTGTTTATTGCCGGCACACCATTATCATTGCAAGCGATGCGAGACCCACAAGCCGGAGGAGATGAGCAGCGTCTGAGCGCACTCCTTCTGGCGCCTGAAGAGGAACCTGACTTACGCGAGAAGGATGGCTACTGGGCATACACGAATGATGCCCCAATTGTCGCCGAAGCTGTTGATGGGTTTTCTGAAGACGGAATGGTTTTGGTGGATGCAAGCAGTGGTTTTTCGGTGATTTTAGCAGTTGAAAATCCACAGCGTCTGGTGATTTCCAATGATACTGATTATTTCAAGTTATTAGCAGATCCGATTGATGCAGTTGGATATTTCTTGGTGCTGGATCCAGAAACCCAGGAGGGCAAAAGAAACACCATTAATCAGACTTATCCTACTTTGTTTGAAAATGGCGCCAGTTGGGCTACACTGATGTGGGATTCCGGAGAGCAAACAATTTACCACTGGCGGATATTTGAAGTGCATGCCATTGAGTAAGCTATCCAGCCTTGTCAAAAGACCGGGATTGATGGATTGGAAGCCGGGAATGAAAGGGATCTCTCAAGAGCAAAGAATCTTATCGATGAAAAAAGCAAGATTCTTCACTTCGTTCCATTCAGAATGACAGACTTTATTCGTTGTCCTTAGGAGTACAAACAGCAAAGTTTGAAATAAGGTGGGCTAGGTTATTGGTAGACATACTTCATTGTTGGGTTTCGCTGATATCAGATTTGGCCATCCAGTCTTGTTGACCTGCTCAACACCAACCTATAGAGTCTGAAACGCAAATGGAAGGAGTTGAGCTGCTGGTAGACATACCTGCCTGCTGACTGATCGAGCTGTGGGGAATCATAGAAAATCCATCAAGATCGTTTTTTAATAAAATCATTCCCGCTTTAATATTCTCTTGCTCATCAGGGCGATGACACCTCCGATGATTGCGCCTATTGGCGGACAGAAAAAATAATAGAAACCTTCGTAGGAACCTATTCCGTCATTCCACATCCAGAGATTGCCGTTCTTTTCCAAGACAAACTTAACCACCCATTGCCCCTCAATCTCGGGCATACTGGTCACATACGTCTGTTTGACCCGGACTAACAGCGGCCAAGCGTAAAAATCCCAGTGAGGCGCTTCCGCAGGGTGGATGATGTAATCCTGGTTTTCTTCTTTCCTCCATTCAATCGGAGTAGGAATATTTTTGTTACCGTTGAGGTAATTGAGATATTCCACGGAATAGTGGTCACCTGAGATAGTCTCCAAATACAATCGGTTAGCTGAGATGGGGTCATCATCTCCACTGCCCATGCCAATGATCTGATTAATTTTTTCAGAGGGGGGTCCGCCAATAAATTGCCAACCAGTGAATAAGCCATGAAGATGCATCCATGGAACCACAATCCCGATCACCAGCCCGATGACCGGAAATATCCATGGAGAGAGCCCTTTTCCTTTCTTCATGCTGACCTCCATCCATAGTGCCGATAGGTGCTTCTTGATTACTATACAACTTTCCTTAAATAGTTACAACCAAAGCATTCGTTTTAAGCGCATTTATCTGTCAGTTTTCCTGCCACCTGACTGGAATACTGAAGGCTGCTTTGCGGACGGTCAACCCTGAGACAGCAATGATCTCCGCATCAAGGGTAGGTAAATATTGCCCATACAAACATGGCAAATAGCAAGACTCACCTCTTTCAGGAGGAATGACTCTGCCGAAAAGGCCACAAAAGAGGAAATATCCAGAAAATTTGCCCGGTTTTTGACTTTCGTAAGAATTCTGATGGAAAAATCCATTTGTTCCAAATCCATTGACAGGGGTATAATTATTATGTAAGTACAATGAATGTGAGTGAGATGGAACCTGTAATTACTTCTGGAAGCGAACCCTCAGCAGACGACCAACCTGGTCCTGCAAGTCCTGAGGGGCAACCTGCTCGCCCTCTCACCGCTGCCATGTAAACTAAGCATGGTAAGGGGTACCGGGCAGTCAAGGTGCCCCCTGAAAAGTTTTCTTCCAAAAAATAAAAATACAACATAGGCATAGGTGAGGTGTGTCATGATTTATTTAAGTCAACTTTTAAACCAAAAAGTTTGGGATGGCTTTGGGCATAGCGTCGGCCGTTTGGACGATATTATGGTCAATGCAACCGAAAAAAGCATGCCCCCTCTTTCCGCCTTGGTACTCAAGAATGCTCCTGAAAATAATAGGTTGATTGATGCACAAAACATTGCCAGCCTGTGGCCCAGTATCACCCTGAAGTCGAACATCTCCAACATCGTTCCCTATACCCCCAAGGGGCATGAATTGCTGCTCAAACAACGTGTAATGGACCAACAGATTGTGGACATTGAAGGCAAACAACTGGTGCGGGTGAACGATCTGCAGATTGCCCGCAAAGGCGAGACGTTCCACCTCACGGGTGTGGATGCCAGCACCAACGGTCTTCTGCGGCGCCTCGGGTTTGAGAAAGTTGGCAGGTCAGTATCCAAACTATTCCATAAGCCCAACGAAACCCATGTCATCCCCTGGGAGTTTGTTGCTTCGATTGAACACGATGACCCGCTGCGCTTGAGCGTTTCCCAATCACGGCTGGTCCAAATGCCACCAGCAGACATTGCCTCCATTTTGGACGACCTGGATTACCACACCAGTAAAGCCTTGCTGCAGGGGTTTTCGGATGAGGAGTTGGCAGACACCCTTGAGGAAAGCTCGCAGGAAGTACAGCAAGCCGTGTTTTCACACCTGCACCCGGAGAGAGCCGCAGATGTGTTGGAAGAAATGGATCCGGATGAAGCCGCCGATGTTCTGGCGGACATGGACGATCAGACCAGCGAACATTTGTTGACTCTGATGGAAGATGAGGACGCTGAAGAAGTCCGCAGCTTGCTGGGGTACCCGGAAACTTCTTCGGGCGGTATCATGACCACTGAATTTGCTCATGTTCCGGCTGATCATACCGTCGGGCAGGCGCTGACCTACCTGCGTTCTTCTGAAGACGCCCTTGAAGATGAGTTTATGTACTATATTTTCATCCTCGATGATCAGAAAAAGCTGAAAGGCGTAGTCAGCTTGCGGGACCTGGTTACTTCCCCACTTGACCAACCGCTTTCCAACTGGTTTGACGACGATGTAGTAAGTGTGAATCCTTTAACCCCGCAAGAGGACGCTGCCTATTTAGTGGCAAAATACGACCTGATGGCAATTCCAGTCATCGATCCGAAAAGCGCGGAAATGTTGGGTATTGTCACAGTGGATGACGCTTTGGATACGGTACTACCAACTGCCTGGAAGAAAAAACTTCCCCGCTTCTCCGGCAGATAGGTGGCAACTATGAAGAAACAACTCAGATTACCCTCTTGGCTCCGGAAAATTGGTCTTATTTTTGCTATTCTTGGCCCGGGCTTGATCACAGCCAGTGCCGATAATGACGCCCCTGGTATTGCCACTTATTCAATGGCTGGTTCAAAATATGGATATAGTTTCATATGGATCATCCTCCTGATCACTGTAGGCGAGGTAATTGTCCAGGAAACCGCTGCCAGGATGGGAGCCGTCACCGGTAAAGGTACTGCCGACCTGATCCGGGAGCGTTTCGGTGTGAAGATTACGGCCTTTGCAATGTTGTGCCTGTTGATCGCCAATCTGGGTACCACAGTAGCCGAATTTGCCGGCGTGGCGGCAGCGGGAGAACTGTTCGGGATCAGCCGCTATATTAGCGTGCCAATAGCCGGACTGGTCATCAGTCTGCTGATCCTGCGCGGCAATTACAAAATCGTCGAAAAGGTGCTGCTGGTTTTGTGTCTTTCGTCGCTCAGCTATGTCATAACTGTTTTTATTATCAAACCAGATTTGGGAATTGTACTTAAAGACGCCGTCACTCCCAATATTTCCTTCGATTCAGACTATATCCTGGCTGTGTTGGCAGTCATTGGAACCACTATCACACCTTGGGGTATCTTCTACTTGCAAGCTTCTATTGCGGATAAAGGGAAAGAATTGGATAAATACAATGAGACACGTCTGGATGTAACCTTTGGTTCTGTTTGGGGGAACATCATTTCCGTCTTTATCATTATTACTTGTGCCGCCACGCTGTATGTGGCAGGGATCACCGTGGAGAGCGCCGAGGATGCCGCGCTGGCACTTCGCCCTCTGGCGGGGGAAGGATCAAGCATTCTATTCGCAGCCGGGCTGCTTGGGGCTTCCTTACTGGCTGTTTCGGTAATGCCACTTTCCACTACTTATGCCATATGTGAGGCATTTGGATTTGAGCGGGGGCTTAACCGTCCAATTAAGGAAGCCCGTACCTTCTACACTATTTTCGGTGTAATTACCTTGATCAGTATGTTGATTGTTCTAATCCCGGATATGCCGCTTTTCCAAGTCATGATCCAATCCCAATCTCTTAATGCCATTCTCCTGCCAGTTCTGCTAATCTTGATTTTGATCCTGGCAAACGACAAGAACATCATGGGTAAATGGACCAATTCCCGCCTGGTAAATATTCTGACAATATTCTTGACAGTGGTAATTTTCCTGGCGACGGTTGCGCTGGTATTCGGACCGCTTCTGCAGACTTAGCCCGGTTTGATCTTCAGAAATTCAAGGTTTATTCGTTAATGGCGATAAGCAATGCATAGATCGAATCAAACTCACGAAATAAATCATCTTTGGTAAGTCTCCAGGTGGCATCCTGTCCTTCACCATAGACTTCCACCAAGGGATCATCAGTGTCTCCCTCAGTCAGCACCTCAAAGCCGCTGCGTCGTAAAGCCCGGTCGGTCCAAATGCCCGCCAGACCCTGGGCATGCAGAACCACACTGCCTTTGTAAGGGTTGGTATGTTCAAAATTGCCGGTGGCAGAATCAAATTTCACGTTCGGTTGGGAAAAGGTATTGCCAAACTGCCCGCTCAGCACCAGGTCTTCCGGCGAACCCTGGACAATTCTTCCATCCTTGCTCATCAACCAGATCCGGTCAGCGCTGTGAAGAGCCAGGTCCAGATCATGGGTGGAGGATAAGACCGCTTTGCCGCGCTGCTGAGCCAATTCCCGCAGTAAATGCATCATCGAAACCCGGCCGGGTAAATCCAAAAAGGCGGTGGGTTCATCCAACATTAGCAAGGCTGGTTCCTGCGCCAGCGCCCTGGCAATCATCACTCTTTGCCTTTCTCCATCGCTTAATTCAGGCACATAGCGCTCAGCCAGTTCCGCCGCGCCAGCCATGGCGAGCGCTTCTGAGACGACTTGGTGATCCTGCTCGCCAAGTTTGTCGAATAAACCAGTAAATGGGAACCTGCCCAGTCCCACTAAATCGGCAGCCCGCATTTTGCCCACCTGCACATGCCCAGTCAACACCACGCTAACCTGGCGGGCAAGCTGTTTGTCTGAAAAGCTTTGCAGGGGCTGCCCTTGGATGAGCACCTGACCTGCCAAGGCTGGCTGTAAGCGTGAGATTGTACGCAGCAAGGTGGACTTGCCCACCCCATTCGGGCCCACCAGGCAGATCAATTCCTCAGGAAAAATCTGCAGGTTGAGGTTTTTAGCAATACTTAGAAGCTGGCTGCGGCCCTGAAGGTAACCGATTTCCAGCTTGTGCGTTTCCAGAATGGGTTCTTTCAGACCGTAAAGGATGTTGCACCTCGCCTTTGCTTGGTGATCACCCACACAACAAACGGCGCTCCAAACAGAGAAGTAATTACATTAATAGGCAGGACGTACTGACTGCCAGGCAGTTGAGCAATCATATCTGCCACAAGAGCAGTAATAGCTCCCAAAATGCACGTTGCCGGGATCAGGATTTTATGGTCGGAGGTATGGAAAATGTTGCGGCTCAGGTGGGGAACTGCCACCCCGATAAAACCGATTGGACCACAAAATGCGGTAGCTGTACCAGCCAGGATAGAGGAGCTTAATACAATTAGAAAGCGGGATCGCTGGACGTTCAAGCCCATGCTTTTGGCATAATCCTCACCCAAGAGCAAGGCATTAAGGGTTTTCGGCAAGAAGGCAGATATCCCCAGCCCAATCAGTAAAACCGGAGCCATGACCTTCATTTGATCCCAGGTAACCCCACTGAAAGAGCCGTAGGACCAGATGGTATAAGCTTGGATGCGCTCCGGAATGCTGAAATAAATCAACAAGCTCACCACTGCGCTGGTGGCATAACCAACCATCAACCCCAGAATCAACAAGGTAGTTGGGTTCTTGACCTGTCGCCCCACCAAAAGAATCAAACCCATCACCAGCCCAGCACCTATCGATGCTGCAAATGCCAAACCTAAGTCACCCATTATTCCCGTGCTAGCCAATAGGGTCGCACCGGTAGAGCCAATGCTCAAGACCGCCAGAGCCACCCCTAAGCTGGCGCCTGAATTGATACCCAGGGTGAAAGGATCCGCCAGGGGATTTCGAAACATGGTCTGCATCTCCAGGCCTGCAACTGAAAGTGCCGCGCCCACCAGCACCGCGGTCAGCGATTTGGTCAACCGGAAGTCAAGCACGATTTGTGTCCAACTCTCTTTGGCTGCCGGCTTGCCGCGCAGGATGCCCATTACCTGCTTAAAAGGAATAGAAACAGAACCCAGGCTCAGGCTGGCAAGGAAAACCAAGAGAACCGCCATTACCAGTATCAGGAAAATCCACTTGCGCGTAAACGGCCTCGGCTTGGGCTTGATAAGGGCTTTTTGCTCATCAAACGATGTGCGGCTTTGTTCCATAAATTTGACCTGGCTATCTTAGTTGCTGATAATAATACAATTCATACTCCGGTAAAAGATCTGGGTAGAATATTTTGATCAAGTCTTTCAGAACTAAATCCGGGTTGGCGACGCCGCTTTCATAATAATCCACTCCGCCGTTGGGGTTGACCCTCAGATTGTAGTTATACACCCGGCCATTTTTGACGGCATCAAATTCTGCATAGCGTGAGTCCATCGCCAGCAGGCTGGCAATATCAGTCGGAAAACCTACATTGATCCAATAATCGGCATTTTGTGCTTGGTCAAATACTGTTTCAAAAGAAAACGGCATGGCTCCGGTACCAGGCTGATCTGACCAGAGATACTGCGCTCCTGCATCCCGAAGAAGCAACCCGACGTAGCTATCCCCGCCCGGCACGTACCAGGTGCCCTGGTAATCGGTATTGGCAAAGACTGTCACTTTTTCAGTGATGTTGGTAGTCAGATTTTTGGCTGCTTCATATCTTTGTACCAGGGCATCAAACTGCAGGCTTGCTTCTTCTTCAAGATCATAGAAGGCGGCGATGAAAATGCCCCATTCCGCCCTGCCCAAAGGAGATTGCTCCAGGTAATCTGAATTCAATACGACCGGCAGACCTGCTTCCAGGAGCTTGGGGTGGGCGTCCAATTCCGATGAACCGCTGGCGGAGGTCATGATCAGATCTGGATCCAGGTCAAGTAAAGCTTCGACGTTGACACTGCCGCCGCCTGCTCCGCCGCCCACTATTGCCAGATCACCTGCTTCCGCCCGCTCCCGGACAGTTTCATTGTAAGCATACATGGCGTCATCCACCCCTACCAGGGTATCCATTTTGTCAATATTCTCCAGAAAAGAGTAATAGGTTGTGGACATGGAAACAAACGAGCGGATCGGTGTCTCAATCACCATAGCATCGCCCGTATCCGCCGGCGCTTCGCTCCCGCGGGGAATCAGAATATAGGTAAAGGATTCAGTGGCACCGGACCAGGGTTGGGTGACTGTGAGAGTTTTATAGGAATCTTGATATTCCAGGGTAAAGTTTTGAGCATATTGAATCTCGACTTCTTTGACAGGTTCCAACTGTGTGGATTCGATAGTTCCTGTTGGTATTGCCGTTGGAACTGTACTTGCCTCAATTGAGGTTGGTAGGGAAGTTACAGTATTAGTAGCCTGTGGAGGTTGCGTTTGCACCGATTGGCAGCCAGCACACCCAAGCATTATAACAACCAAAATGGAATAAATTTTTTTCTTCATGGTCTCCTCATCTTAAAAAATTTAACCCAACTCAGAAACAAGTTGGGTTAAAAAGGCAACCAAAAGTACCAATCCCACCTCCTTGTTCCGAGAAGGTTATCCGGGTGAGCAAATTGAGGCAGGTATCCTGGCTTATCAGAAATCTGATTTACAGTTGCGGTACAGCGCTGGACTTGCACCAGCTTCCACCTTTACACCCTGGCTTCCGGGCATCGGGTTACCTCTTGCTTCTATGTAAAAGAACTTTTAAAAGATATCACGAGGAGGAGTTTGTGTCAATGGATTTATGCAAGGTTGGTGCAGGATTGTTGGGTTTCGTCGAAAGATAAACGCTGCCCGAACCCCAATATTGGCTGCGGGTTCAGGTGGCATTCATGCAGAGTCGGTGCGGGGAACATGATGGTTTTTAAGAGCGGGCAGACATGTTTCTGACAAGATCACATTCGCTTCCCCAGCGGCCAGGATATGACCTTGACAAACAGATCGGCACTGATTTTATCTATTTGCGGACCTCTTGCAATTCTCTCTCGTAATGCGCCCAAGAGAAAATGATATCGGGCAATTCGATAATTGCCTTCGAATCGAGCAAACGGGCTTGCCAGGATGGCAAATGGATCTTTTATAATAGCGAGCAGCAACTTATTAATCGATTTCGACCAGGTTTCATTCTTTAGATCAACGCCCGTTTGTGACCAGGCGAGTAAAGAGCGATACAGGTCCAGATAAACAGAAGCTGCCCCCAGTCCTCTTCGTAACCGCAGATGGTACTTCCAAGTCATCCGCTGACAGGGAATGTAATGTTCGAGCTTGAGCTGTTTGTCATAGTACAAGTTCCAGCCAAGCAATTTGAATGAGAGCAAGATTTCGGTTTCCTCACCTGACATCAGACTCTTTCCCGTTCTCGACTGGATTAATGGGTCATATCCCAAACTGACCAATTGCTGCCATGCTTCATTGCGGAGGACCAAACCAGCCCCCCAAAGCATCCCATCCGGTTTTTCGACTATGCCGTTGGTTTCGTATTGTTCACCGACAGCATAATTACGGGAGTATCTTTCAAACCAGACTGGTGGCTCCGTTTCAAAAACTGCCATATTGGCACCCCCCACAGCACCCGCATCCGGTTTCGAATCAATAGCGTGAAAAGCTCTTTCCACCCAATCCGGCGAAGCCCAATTATCATCATCAATAAAGCCGATATAGGCATACCGGCAATGGTTCATTCCAGTAATCCGAGCGTAGGTCACCCCTAATCTGGGCTCACGGATAACCCGCAATGGAACGTTGGAACTCCAAGACGAGACTGCTTTTTGTTCCAGTCCATCCGTTGAGGCATTATCCACGAGAACAATTTCCCAGGAGATTGATTCTTCAAAAACTTGGCGGGCAAGGTGGTCAAGTGTTTGCTCAATCCTGGCAGCACCATTATGCGAACAAATTAAGACACTCAGTCCCTTTTCCATTGGCTCCCATTCAAAACTTTGCTCTTGTGAAGGCAGAATTTTCCTGAGGCTGCCTGCCCCCTTGATCATTTTCAGAATAATTCTATGGGATGGCCAAATATCTGTCAAATGAATCGGCAGATAGATAAAAGGGAAAGTGCCACACAATCAGAAAAGGATTCCATTTATGCTATTACTCAATCCAAAAAACAGGCTCTCCCAGACCGGTAAGGCAAGGTACTATAGTCGCTTTTCAGTTTTCATATCCATAGGAAGAATATTTATTAGAACCACCTTATCCCCACAACTATC
Source organism: Anaerolineaceae bacterium (assembly GCA_049301715.1). Classification (GTDB taxonomy): domain Bacteria; phylum Chloroflexota; class Anaerolineae; order Anaerolineales; family Anaerolineaceae; genus Mesolinea. The sequence continues at coordinate 29,063 of JBAQLH010000040.1, read as the reverse complement.
AGAGCCTTCCCTTCCATTCAAAATTATTGTTATTAACATCTCCCAGCTTGCACATCCGGTTTCTCCTGGGGAGGGAGAAACCGAAGAACACACGAATGGCACGCTTTGCCAATATTTTCTTAAGGGAACCGATTTCACAAAAATATCGTTTGAGACAATTCAACAGGTTTATCCAAAACTTAATGACTGCCCTAAAGCTGTGTTGGGTTGTCTTAACCAAATGAAGTTATTAATAATCCGGTAGCACTAAAAGTCTGACACCGCAGATGCACTATTTTGCATAATAGTTTTATTTAGAAACCTTTCGCCTCCCTTCGGAGTACCTGATCCCTTAAAATTGTCTAAACGGGCGACCATATCAACAATTTACTGTAAAATTGGGGCGTGAAGAAAGTCACGTTTAAATCCCTTTCGGAAGAAGAACTGGCAGGTTATCAGACCATTCAGACCGGTAATGACTGCACCCTGCATGCCATATCCGCTGCACTGGAATTGCTGTGTGATTACCAGATTGACCCGCTGAAATTGAGTGATGAGATAAACCATTTGTGGTGGCGCGGCCGTTTTTACCGCATTGTGCCAAATTGGGCGGTCACCCCACCCATGCAGGTCAAAATCGTCAATTATCTGGCAAGTTCACGTGGCTTGCCGATCTTCGCCCGATTGAGGCACACATCTCCGGAAATCCTCCGGAATCTGCTCTACGATGAAGATCTGGCCGCCCTGGTTACCATCTACTGGCTACCAAGGCAGGCGCCGGCCATTTACCAGGGCACTCGCAATGTCAATTACAACGCTATCAACAGCATGGGAGGTCATACCATGCTGTTTGCTTCGTTTAACCCCGATCATCTGACAGTTGGCAACAAATCCACCCCATGGGGTTTCATCAATTCCTGGGCTGATGGCAGCCCAGACCTGTTCTGGATGGAAGACAGCCAATTCCGTAAAGCCTGGGATTTTCCGCTGTTAAACCTCGGCAGTAATGCCACCGTGATCATTTCCAAATTCCCTTATCATATACCAACTACATGAAACCGATTACTTTATTAACAAAACTTTCCAAAAAATATACTGGTCCCATTATTCTGACCATCCTGACCATGCTTGGGTTGGTCGCCGCCCAATTACTGATCCCCTGGTTGATCCGCTCGCTGATTAACGAACTCTCCGCCGAACCGCTGGCAGACGACAGCATGGAATTCATCACTAGACTGACCATCATTGCCCTGGCAGTGTATGTTGCCCGCGGATTGATGCAATATGTCCGCTCCTACCAGGCGCATATCGCCGGCTGGGGCGTTGTCGCCGACGCACGCAAGCTGGTCTATCAGCACCTTCAACGTTTGTCACTTCGCTATTACGAGGATAAACAAACCGGACAGTTGATGTCGCGTGTCATCAATGATACTGAGTTGTTTGAAAAAATGATCGCGCACGCCATGCCCGAGATGTTTGTCAACCTGGTCACACTGATCGGCATCACTGCAATCCTTCTCAGCTTGAACTGGAAGCTGACGCTGCTCACCCTCATCCCCATTCCGATCATTGTAATCACCCTGTATTTGTATGCCAAGCTGGTTCGCCCGGCTTTCCGCGGGCGTCAGAAAGAACTGGGCGAGCTCAACGCCGTACTCAATGACAGCCTTTCCGGTGTACGGGAGATCAAGGCTTTTGCCCACGAAGATATTACCATGAATAAAGTAGGCGTTCATATCGAAACCTACCTGGAATCCAACCTTAAAGCTCTCAAGCTAATGGCGACCTTTACCCCGATTTATGATTTTGCTGCCGGGCTGGGTCAATTGCTGGTGATCTATTTTGGCAGCCGCATGGCTATGCAGGGTTCGCTCGCCATCGCAGACCTGGTGGCGTTCTTCCTTTATCTTGAAAGTTTCTATCAACCGATACGCGGATTGAGCACTGCCTGGGAAGCCGTACAGGAATCGATGGCTGGCTTTGAACGGGTAGCAGAAGTATTGGAAGAAACACCCGACGTGGCCGAACCCTTACATTCCGTGCCGCTCCCCCAGCCAGTGGCGGGAGAGATCCGCTTTGAGAGCGTCTGTTTCCAGTACAATCCCGACGAGGTAATCCTCAAGGACATTAATTTGATAGTGCCATCTGGCAGCACGGTGGCGCTGGTGGGGCCTACCGGAGTGGGCAAGTCCACCCTTGCCAGCCTGATCCCGCGTTTTTATGATGTCTGCAGCGGCAGGATCAGATTGGATGGAATTGATATCCGTGAGCTGGATACCAAAGAATTAAGGTTAAACATCAGTATCGTGCTGCAGGATGTATTTCTTTTCCATGGAACCATCCGTGAAAACATTTTGTTTGGCAATCCTGATGCCAGTGAAGAAGCCATGTTCAATGCTGCCAGAATCGCCAATGTGGACGAATTTATTCCGCATATGCCGGAGGGTTATGACACCATGATCGGGGAGCGGGGAGTCAAGCTTTCCGGCGGGCAAAAGCAACGCATTTCAATTGCCAGAGCCATCCTTAAGAACAGTCCGATTCTGATCCTGGATGAAGCCACTTCTGCTGTGGACACCGAAACGGAAGAGCTGATCCAGCAAGCCCTGGATCGCCTGATGGTCGGCAGAACGACCCTGATCATCGCCCACCGGCTTTCAACGGTCAGGAATGCAGATAAGATCGTGGTGTTGGAGGGTAATACCATAACAGAATCGGGTACACATGAGCAATTGTTGGCAAAGGGCGGGCTGTATCATAAACTTTATACCGTGCAACAGAACCTTAACTAATTACTGTTCGGAGCGGTCAGGTCGGAATTCAAGTTTGTTTGCAGTTGATCAGGTCAAAATTGAAATTCAATCAGGGAAGTTATTGTTCAAGACCTGACATAGTGTTTTCATGCTGCACAAGCTTTCTTCCCATTGCCAGACAAGTCGGAGGCCTGTGGTCAGGACCCTGCCCGGCACGGTCTGCAATTCTGAGTGGATCCCGCTTGTTATCCCTGAGCGCAGGGAAGGACCTTAAGCCTGATGGCAAGGCAAAATTCTTCACTTCCTTCAGGAGGACAACTTTCGTTCAGAAAGACCGTCTATTGTGTCCTCATGGAGCGTAAAGCGAGTGAGGTCACAAGTCAAAACCCACACCAGGCACTTCCGATGGATTCACAACCAAGAGAGGGTGTGATAGACATAACACTGCGCAAGAGATGCGCTCTATAGCAAATCCCCATCTCCCTTGTAAAGCTCAGGGCAATCCTCTACAGCGGGAAAATCGTCCCGGGGTTTCTTTCCAGGATTTTTGGCTTCACCCTGGCAGCAGTCAGACCGCTCAATTGATCCTCAAAAGACTGCCAGGCTTCGTCTTTGATGCGCACTACCAGCTTCACCTCTGCCCCAAATTCACTTTCCAAGATTTCTCCCTGTAAAGCTGTCACCAGCCTTTGGATTTGTTCGTAAACCGGGTAAGGCAGCACTAATCGTGCTGTGGTTGTCGGAATCTTTACCGCCCGTCGAACCTGCCGGATAACCTCCCGGACGGCATCGCCGTAAGCCTTTACCAGACCTCCCGTGCCAAGCTTGGTTCCTCCAAAATAGCGCGTCACCACCACCGCAACATCGCCCAAGCCGCTGCCCTGCAAGACGGCCAGAGCAGGTCTTCCGGCGGTACCAGAAGGTTCGCCGTCATCCGAGCAATGCGTGATCACGCTATTACCATGCCCGATCACAAAAGCCGCCACGTGATGGGTGGCATCAGGAAAGCGCTGACAGATGTGCTTGTGAAAGTCTCTGGCTTCCTCCACACTGAAGGCAGGGGAAAGGCTGGCAATGAAACGCGAATTAACCACCAGAATTTCGGTCTCAATTGGTGCGGCAGGGATTTGGTAGGCGTTTTCCTGGTTCATGTGCTTCACTTGTCTTTGGTCTATTCTATAGGGATTAATCATACGCTATAATCTTGAGAAATGCTTATCATCATCATTGTATTCAGCATAATCACTTTTTTTCTGTTTGGATATGACAAAAGGGCTGCCAAACTGGGTCACTGGCGCATCCCTGAAAAAGTGCTGCTGGGAATGAGCATCCTGGGGGGAGCCTTGGGAGGGTTGGCAGGAATGGTTATCTTTCACCACAAGACCCGCAAAACATATTTTTGGGTTATCTGCATCCTTGCCAGCCTCGTCCATGTGTACCTGCTGATCTTCACCCCCAAATCGTCACTCCAAACATGGAAATTCATGCTCGCTTTTGTCTAAAGTTTGTGACAAAAAATACTAATTCCGTACTTATTCGGCTATAATAAAAAAATATTAACTAAATCTAATCCTTTACATAAGGTTTGTTTGTCATGGTAGAGATTGAAAACATTAGCGAAATCCGTCCGAGGTTGCTGGGAGAATTTCATGTGGAGGAATTCGTCCCAAGAACTGAAGCGATTGCGCGCGCCTATGAATGGGGGAAAAAAGTCCATTGCGGGCAGTTACGCCTTTCTGGTGAACCTTACTTCGAAACGCATTGCGGTTGGGTGGCAGGTTTTATTGATAACCTGGTACATAAAGAATCCTGGACGATAGCAGCTCTTCTGCATGATACCGTTGAAGATACCAACGAAAGCCTGGATGAGATCAAAGCGTTATTTCCAGGCACGCTGGGCCAGGAAGTCGCCCACATTATCGACGGCGTTACCAAAATGAGCAACCCCCGCGACGGCAGCACCCGCGAAATGGACACATTGCGCAAGATCGCTATGTTCCGCGACCCGGCTGTTTTCGTAGTTAAACTGGCTGACAAGAGCCATAACTTGATGACCCTTCAATACATGTCGCGCGGAAAGCAATGGCAAAAAGCAACTGAAGCCATCCGCGCATACGGCAAACTGGCCGGCATCTTGAACTGTTACCGGTGGCGCCGTTGGATCGAAGACATGGCTTTCCCTTATGCTGAACCGGATGCTTATGATAACGTCAAAAGCAAAATTGATGCTGATCCTCGCCTGAATTTGAACTTTATCCGTTTTTACCTGGGCGAATTGGGCCACCTGTTTGATGAAGAAGGAATTGATGGCTCGGTTCGGTTTACTGTCAATGGTTACTGGCAAGCCTGGGATAAACTGCAGCGCATGGCTCGCGCCAGGCGTACCTCCCTGGAAAACTTCTCAGCCGTCAATGACATTGTCAGTTTCAGAATGATTGTTAAAGAAAACGATGAGACCGCTTGCTACCGCTTGCTCTCGCGGGTGAATCGCTATTTCAGCAAAAACTTGGATCAGGATCGCTTTGATGACTACATCGCTGCTCCTCAGAATGGCTACCGGGCGCTACAGGTGACCACCTGGCTGCCGGGAACTGGCGCCGTGGAAGTGGCAATTACCACTGAAGAGATGGAAGGTGAAAATACCTGGGGCGTGATTCACGCTGTCAATCACGGCAAGGATATCAGCAAGTATTCTCCGGTACAAATCCTGACCCCTTATGGCGGCACACGCTTTCTGCAGGAAGGCGGCACAGTCTTGGACGGTGTGGCCGCCATTCAGGAGTTTTACTTGGATAAGATCAGCAAAGTGCTGGTTAATGGCGAGGAAAGACACCTTTACGACACTCTCAACCCCGGGGACGTGGTTGAAGTGGTGACCAGCGGAGTCCACCAGATCCCCCAACCCGATTGGCTGAACCACTGCGACGTCACCACCGCACGCCGACTTAGGATTGTTTTGGCAACTGTCGGCTTGAAGGCTGACAGTAAAAAAGGACGGGAATTGATTCATCCACTGCTGGCAAGACGCGGCATCTTAGCTTTGGAAGATGTAGCATCCCTTGACAACGCCCGGATAGAGCAATTGCTGGGTCTGTTGGCTTGTGCCAACCTGGATGACCTTTATTCGGCTGTCGGCGGCGGCTCCATTTACCTGGAGGAACTGGAGGACGCCCTGGACCTGGTTGGTATCTCCCGAACCGCACTGGGTTGGATCACGGTAGAAGTTTCGGGTGCCAACACCTCCAACCGGCCAGGCGCGTTGGCTTACCTGGCTGGCCTTGTGACTGAATCAGGAGCCAATATCATTCATACCATTCACACTACTGCCGAAGACGGCAGTTTTTATCTGCGGCTTGTTTTGGCCGGCATTGATGAATCCAGCAAAGAACGTTTGCTGGATTTGTTTACCAAGAGCCGTTTCCCGCTGGACAAAATCGAAGTCGTCTAATTTGCAAGCAAGGCAAATTAATCATACTCGCCCTGCTGTTGTTTCTTTAACATATTAAGCATGTTACCTTCCGCAGGAAAAATTGGCAATATGCTACAATAATGGGCAAGTCAGTAAGCAGTTCGTTGACAACAACCAATAATTAATTGAGATTACCAGTCTCAAATAGAGTAGTGAATTTCTGCTACATCTTATTGAAACAAGCAAAAGAAGGTTTACTAACCATGCAATTCTATAAAAAAAATCAACCTTTTATGCTGTCCATCCTGTTTTCATTGGTTGCATTCTTTTCGATGCTCCTCCCGCAGGTGGCAAGGGCAGACTCCTCTATTCCTCAGGGCATTGGTCCCGTGGCAGGCACAGCCACGCCGGACATAAGTAATGCCAAAGTTCATGGCTATTATTTCTACTCAAATTCCTGCAGCCACTGCATTGCCATCCTGGATGAAATCCTGACCCCGCTCGAGCAGCAATATCCCGGGCAACTGGATATCCGTCTGTTGGAATTGGGCAATCCGGACTACTACCGCGCCCTTTTAGCCGTCGAGGAGAGCTTTGACGTTCAGGCTGGCAATCGCGACATCCCAACAGTTGTCATAGGTGACCAAATCCTAATCGGAGAGACTCAGAACAGGGATAACTTGAAAAATATCCTTGAAACAGGTTTGGTGGGTGAGGGAGTGGATTTCCCAGCCATTTCTGGAGTCGATCCTCAGTTGATGATCTCCGTTCTACCCCAGCCTTCCACCGTTGAGACTGAGGTATGCACGACAGACAATCCTGAAGCCTGTCAGGTTGATAACCCCATCTATGCAGCTTACTTTTACCAGGTGGGTTGCAAGGAATGCAACCGGGCTGATGCGGATATAAAGTACTTGCAGACCATGTACCCACAGCTCGTGTTGGAAGAGTTCAATATTTATGAAAATACACCCCTCGCAAATTGGATGGCGGAACGCACGGGCAGGGAAGCAGATTTGAAGGTTCCAGCGCTTTTTATTGGGGATCGAGTCTGGATCGGCGAGGAAGAAATCACCTCAACGAATCTTGAACCGGTGCTCAAGCAACTTTCGGTTGATGGTTCAGAAGCCTTCTGGCGGGATTTTGACCCGGAAACTGGCACCAATGCCCTTGTCGACAGATTTAAATCCACTGGTTGGTTAGCCATTGTTTTGGCAGGCTTGGTAGATGGTCTAAATCCCTGTGCTTTTGCCACCATTATCTTTTTCATCTCCTACCTGACCCTCAGTGGCAAAAAAGGTAAGGAAGTTCTTATGACCGGGGCAGCTTTCACCATCGGCGTATTCCTGGCTTACTTAGTGGTTGGTTTGGGTTTTTATAAAGTGCTCGACCTCGTGCGGAACACGCTGACCATTGTCAGCAGGGTAGTATACGGATTGACTGCCGTACTTTGTCTTGTACTGGCAGTAATGAGTATTAAGGATTACTTCAAAGCCCGTAAGGGGCAAATCGAGGATATGTCCCTGAAACTGCCAGATCCGCTGCGCAAACGGATCAATTCCACCATTCGTGAAGGAAGAAAAGCCAGCAGCTACTACCTGGGGGCATTTGTAACCGGCGTCCTCATTTCTCTGTTGGAATTAGCTTGCACCGGTCAGATCTACCTGCCCACAATCATCTTCATGAGCAGCGTCCCGGAACTGCGTGGAAAGGCGATTAGCTATCTGCTGCTCTATAACCTGATGTTCATCATCCCATTGATCGTGGTATTCATCCTGGCGTATTATGGCACCACCTCGAAAGACCTGACGAACTTCTTCAAAAAACACACAGCAACCGTGAAACTCTGCATGGCATTTGTTTTTATAGGCTTGGCAATCTGGTTACTGGTTTCGCTCTTCTCGTAAGCAAATAGACCAACAAAATCTGATCTAAATATACAAAAAACTCCATGAAAATTCATGGGGTTTTTTGATTCAACGCTTCTGCCGACCGTCTGGTCAGGCAGAGTTTTCCGATACGCCAAATATCTTTTTTCTCAACTTGGCATAAACAGAAATCAGATGTACACAGCCGCAAGATAATTTTCCGTCAAATTCAGCTTGTTTAAGCGACTGGCGCAATTCGTCAGCACTCCCAAAGGGTGGCATTTTCAAGGTAGCTCGCCCCAATTCAAAGACACTGTGGGCGTCCGAACCGACCATGCCAGCTTTACCAGAAGTCTCAGCGAAAGCGTAGGCAGCCTCGTTATAGCTCTGTCGCAGGCAGCGGGCATTAAATACTTCAATGGCATCCACATACGGCAGGAGGTTTTCCAAAGTCCCTGGTTCCCAATGGGTTCCCCTGTTAGGATCAAAGGGGTGGGCGATACTGATAAAAGCGCCCTGTTTCTGCAAGCGTTCCACCACTTCCATTGGTTCCAACCCGCGAGGGATTTCTTCGCTCATGAAATAGCCCAGAATTTCGCCTTGGCTGGTTTCTACTTCCTCACTAACCACGATGCGTTCCGGGTCCATTTCCCTGGCTTTCAGGGCTCCCCGGATGGAATTATGGTCCGTGATGGCAATGCGGCTGATGCCCTTTTTTCGGCAGCCAGCCAGGAGCGCTTCTAACCTAACCAGGCTGTCTGGGGAATAAATGGTATGGCAGTGGAATTCAGCACGAACCAGTTCAGATGTCATTCAATGTAAATCCTTGGAAGGCGGTCAGCCAGACCACAAACCACCTCATAATTAATGGTTGACCAGCGCTGGGCCACTTCATCAACACTGATCCTTTCCTCCCCCTGGCAGCCAATCAATACGACCTCGTCACCCACTTTGGCTTCCGGAACATTATCCAACTGCAGCATGCTTTGATCCATGCACACCCGGCCAACTACATTGACCCGTTTACCCCCCACCAGCACTTGCTGGTTATCGATCCGGCGAAAGCCATCTCCATAGCCAATTGGCATCACACCAATGCGCTCATCCGTGCGGGTAACATACGTTGAACCGTAACTGATGCCGGAACCGGCAGGATATCTACGCAGGGAAGTGATCCGTGCCTTCCAAGTCAGGGCTGGTTTGAAATTCAGATCCATCTGCATATCTGGGGAAGGTGACATGCCAAAAATGGCGTTTCCGGGGCGAACCAGATCATACCAGGATTGCGGAAAATTAAAGACCGCAGCAGAATTAGCTGCGTGCACAGTCTTCGGTTTCAAACCTTCAGAGTCCAAATCCGCCAACAATTGGTCAAAGAGGGCTATTTGCGCTTGGGTAGAGCCGGTCTCCGGTTCGTCCGCCCGGGCAAAATGCGTAAAAATTCCATCCACACTGATCGGGGTCTCTTTCAAAGCCCGCAAAAAAGCGGGGATCTCGCTGGGAAGCATGCCCAACCTGCCCATACCGGTTTCCACTTTGACATGGGCATGCAGAGTACCGCCATTGATGCGGGCATATTCAAGATAGCTATTGGTCATCTCCGGATCGGTGAGAGAGACCACAATCTGCTGATCAATGGCTTCCGGGATTTTCGCCGGGGGAGTGTAGCCCAAAACCAACAACTTGCAGGAAATGCCTGCCCGCCTTAATGCCAGGGCTTCTTCAATCCGGGCAACACCACACCAGGTGGCGCCACCCTGGATGGCTGCTTGCGCTGCCGGACGGGCTCCGTGACCATAGCCATTGGCTTTGATCACAGCCATCACTTCCACGCCTGTCATTTGCCTGATGCGGGCGACGTTGCTTTTGATCGCGTTTAGGTCAATTTCCAACCAGGTTGAATAACTATTAATTTCCACAGCAGACAAGTATACCCGCGCAGTAACTTGATGACAAGCTTGGAATCTGCCTTTCCCACTGTGTTGGTTGGGATGCGCAGCAAAGCAGTGTATCTTTCCTTACATATTGATTCTATTATTTACTCTAGGGGGACATTTCACTATAGAATGAACAGCGCATCTGTGTAGTGCTTTCTGGATAACTACCTCCCCACGCATTTGCTATCGCGTCAGAAGTGTCTGAGTAATCAAGGTAGGTCTTGGTCCACGCGGATTGAATGGAGTATCCGGAACCTTCCTAAACTGTCGAACCAGCCAGGAAGAGCCCTACCAATATTATTGTGACAAGGGAAACAACCTTTTTGTGTTTCATAGTAGTTACTCCCCGGCCGGCAGCAGGCTGCGTAACTTCTGCAGCTTGGCTTCGTAATTCGCCTGCACTTCAGGCGGCATCGCGGGCACCATCTCAGCAACCAGGGTTATGGTAGTGACATCGGTATAAACCGTCCCGGATTCCAACACCACGCCTGTTGAATGCGCCATGACCTCCCCATCCAATTTGCGTATTGTGTAATCTACGAAAAACCCAATCACGGGTTCCGGCTGATTGTCAAAATCATAGGGGGTTACAGCCTTGGTCTCATAATGAAAGACCAGGGTTTCTCCGTCGGGGCTGGTGTGGGCGGTGAGCTCCACAAGGTAGGGAGCAACACTTTTTAAACCGCTGATCAATCGGGTAAGCCTGCTTTTAACCACAGCCTCTCCACCCCCGGGGCTGATGCCGGCGGCTGCCTCCTGCTCTTTGCTGCCGAAAGCATCCTGCAGCCCATTTTCGAGCCAGGTCAGGTTTCCGGCGATCTGGTCATCCGAAACCACCACTTGTTTTTCGTTACCCTCGGGGTCTGTGTCAACGAGAAAACGGCCCCTGCCAAGCGTGCCCTGGCTGTCCAGCACCTGGCTCCAATGATCCGAAATGGCAATCGGGCCCGGGTTCAGGTAGCTGATGTCAACCCCGGGTCTGAGCTCCATCGTGCTTTCGCTCTCACGCGCCTGGGTCCAACTTTTGGTTGTGGTGTGGTACCAGCCGGGTTGACTGCGCATGGCAATATTTATTTGCTCCAGCCCCTCAAGCTGCTTGATCAGGTCATCGAGGGTGATGGGCCCGTCAACAGCAGATTCGAAGGGCTGAACTTCCGCATTTGCAGCAACTACAAGCGGCTCAGACTTAGCAGTGCCGACCAGCGGGTTGGGAAGGGGGCATATTCCTGGGATTCGACTTTGTTTGGTTTCAGCAGGGTTACTCCCGCAATAACAATACCTGCGACCAACAGTAAGATTGGAAAAAGGAATCTTGTCTTTTTTTTCATGGTTACTCCATTCTTAACTCATGAAAAACCTTTGTTATTATAGACGATATGGATGGAACTGGCAAACGCGGAGCTCTGCCGCATGGAAACTGAATGGTTACAGAAATGGCATTGGGATTTTTATGGATAGATTATTAGTCTGCCCTATCAACACAATCGTCTATTTTTGGTTCAATTACGTTTGGAACGATCCTTAAGAGTAAACTTTGTTCGTTTTTGGGGCAATACTGCACTTTGATTGTCTTCAAATTATTAATTTTATTGGGTTTTTCACATAAATGCTGTAATAGTATTCCTACGCGCGCCAGTTCAACCTCTCAAATTTCTCTTTATACGAAACGGCATAATCAGGTAAAATAACTTGCGATTGCCTTAAGCGAAAGATGAGATGAGCCTTATCAACCAATTTGCCAGCATAGTTCCAGACGGCCCCCAAGTTAAACTCAACCGGTTAGATTTAGGGCTGCCTGTTAATGCTGACAAAAAGATTGACCTTACAGGACGTCTGAATGCCGAAGTTCTCGCCCTGCTAAGTGAGCACAGTATACCCTTCCCTGAGACAGGCAAGTATCCTCCTCCGCTTATCCCTTATATTGAAAAGGAAATCCATTAACCATGTTCGAATGGGAATTTCTAGCCCAGGACGGCAAAGCCAGGGCAGGTGCATTTAACACCCCCCACGGGATTCTGCCAACCCCCATTTTCGCCCCGGTGGGAACGCAGGCAACGGTCAAATCCCTTACGCCGGCTCAACTGGAGGAATTGGGAACGGAGTTGGTCCTGGCAAACACCTATCACTTGTTCCTGCGCCCTGGCGATGAGCTGGTGGCAGAGATGGGCGGTCTGCACCAATTCATGCAATGGCCCAAACCTATTCTGACAGATTCAGGCGGTTTCCAGGTCTTTTCACTGACCAATACCCGGAAAATCGATGAAGATGGCGTGACTTTCAAATCACATATTGATGGATCCATGCGCCGCCTGACTCCGGAAACATCCATGAAAGTGCAAGAAAATTTAGGCGCAGATATCATCATGGCTTTTGACGAATGTGCCGTACCCACAAATTACGAGGTCTCACGCCTGGCGATGGAACGCACGCATACCTGGGCACAGCGCTGTCTGGACGCGAAAACCCGCTCGGACCAGGCACTCTTTGGGATTGTTCAAGGGGGTATTTTCCCGGACCTGCGCGAACAATCCGCTCAAACAATCAGTTCCCTGGGTTTTCCGGGGCATGCTATCGGCGGGCTTTCTGTCGGTGAATCCAAACCGGATATGTACCGTACAATTTCGCAGGTAAATGCCATCCTGCCCACCAATAAACCACGCTACCTGATGGGAGTCGGCACCCCGGAAGATCTGCTGGAAGGTGTCTTGAGGGGTGTGGACATCTTTGACTGTGTTCTCCCGACCCGGTTGGCACGGCATAACAGTGCCATGACCCTTACCGGCAGGTTAAACTTGATGAACGCTGGCTATGCGCATGACGAATCCCCCATTGACCCAGGCTGCCAGTGCTACACCTGTCAGCACTTCTCGCGCGCTTACCTGCGCCATCTGGTTAACGCCAGAGAGATGCTGGCTGCCACCCTGCTTTCCATCCATAATCTGCACACTTTATTGAACCTGGCACGTGAAATCCGCCAAGCCATCCTGGCCGGGCAATATTCGCACTACGCCGAGGAAAAGCTGGCAAATATTCGAGCTAACAAAAAGGAAGAGGAACGTAAATGAGCATTTTTCAAGCATTTATTCTGGGAATTGTCCAGGGATTAACTGAATTTTTACCTGTTTCCTCCTCAGCGCACTTGGTTATCGTTCCTTATCTGCTCAACTGGAACCTGGATGGCAACGAAGCTTTTGTCTTTGACGTCCTGGTGCAACTGGGCACCCTGGTGGCAGTAATTGTCTATTTTTGGAAAGACTTGGTCAGCATCTTCAAGGCAATGGTTTCCGGTATCAAAAGCAAGCAGCTTCTTCAGGAGCAGGATGGCCGCTTAGGTTGGATGATCCTGCTGGCGACCATCCCGGCTGGATTGGCAGGACTTTTGCTCAAGGACAAAGTGGAAGCTGCTTTCAGCGATCCAGTCCAAACTGCCATCATGTTGTTTGTTACTGCCGTCCTGCTAACCACAGCGGAGATCCTCTCCAAGAAAACACGTGTCTCTGGGGAGATTCAACCCAAAGACGCCCTGGTAATCGGGTTGTTTCAAGCTGCTTCGATCTTTCCGGGCATCTCCCGTTCCGGCGCCACCATTTCAGGCGGGCTTCTGAGCGGTTTCAAACGCCAGGATGCCGCCCGGATTTCCTTCCTGATGTCCATTCCGATCATGGCTGCCGCCGGGCTTCTGTCAGTAATTGATTTGTTTTCTCTGCCCTCTCTGGAAGGCATGCTGCCGACCATTCTGGTAGGTTTTTTGACCTCGATGGTGGTGGGTTATCTGGCAATCTGCTGGTTCATGGGCTTATTGAAGGAAAAGACTCTGTTTCCCTTTGCGCTTTACTGCGGGCTGCTCTCAGTGACTGTCATTCTTGTGGCATATGCGCGGTAAAACCTGGATTCTGATAGGAATAGCGCTGGTTTGGCTCCTGACCGCCTGCCAGCCCATCGCAACCGTCTCGCCAGTTGCCACTCTTACGCCTATCCAGGTGCAGGTTACCCCGCTATTACAAGATTGGCTACCCAGGCTGAATGGCTGCGCTGGCTACCTGACACAATCAAATTTATTGGTGGATACAGCCACGCCCACGAAGTTGGATTACAAAGCTAATGATTTGGTGCTGCGGTTGGGAGAAAAAACCGGTGATGAGGCTTTTCTTTCCGTTCTAGGTCCGGAAGCAATTACGTTTATCCATTACTTAGAAAGTCCGGTGCCCAGTATATCCCTGGATGAGCTCAAACAGATTCTGACTGGTGAGATCAACAACTGGAAGGACATCCCCTCGCTTTCAGAGGCCGGTGTGACTTACGACCAGCCAATTACAGTCTTCCTGCCTGAAAAAGACCATGAACTGACCGCCTGGCTGGGCAAGCTTTTACCGACAGATGTCACCCTACGCGAGGATGCCCAACGCGTTGTGTCATCCGCCATCCTTCAGGAATCAGTGAACCAAACTCCCGGCGGTCTTGGTTTGATCCTGAAATCCCAGGCACTACCCGAGACCAGGTTTCTTCCAACTCTGGATGAGCAGAGTCAGGAAGTTGAATGGGAACAGCAAGTGCTTGCCATCACCCAGGCAGAGCCAGCAGGCGATCTGCGCCAGCTGCTTTTATGCCTGCAGGCCGAGACACAGCCTTAGTTAACAGGCTCTCCGGCAAGGAAGACCCCGGTCGCCTTCCTGATAAAGATTCCCCCCTCCCTGTCGATTTGTTTTTGAAAAAAAGCGCTTAATTCTGCCCTTTGTTGGGGTTGGAAATATTCTTTTACGCTGGGGGTCGAGAAGGCATAATCCCCAAGCAAGCTGGCATCCGTTACCCATAAATCACTCGGGTACAGCACCTTTTCGACTCGCCCAAAATGCTCTCTCAACTGCTGCGCACCATTTTCCAGGCTGAAGCTGGCAGACATAGGAGCCTCTTTTTGATAGCCGGGGTCAAATTTATGCAGCAAATCTTCTAATTCCTGCATGTGACCAGCTCCGTTGGTAGCTGCCATTACCCTGCCGGAAGGTTTGAGCACACGGGCAATTTCCGCCAGTGCCCAGCCCGGCTCGGGTACATGGTAGAGCATGTGATTAGCAGTTACCAAGTCAAAGGTTCCACCAGGGAAAGCCAGGTATTGTGCATTCTGGCAAATCTGCCTGAAGGGAAGCACATTTTTCAAAGCCGAGTGAGTTTCTTTTACCATTCCAAAAGACAGGTCTGTTAATATAATCCGAGCGGAGACCGGAAAGCGCTGTTGGTTGGCCCGCCACTGCGTGGCATTTCCACAGCCCAATGCCAATACCTGCATTCCGTTGGTGATCTGTAACTGCTCAAAAATGAACTCATGCCAATCCTGCCTGCCGGTACTGTAGAGCTGATGGATCAGAATCCGTGCCTTCAGATTGCCAGAATCTTGGTATTGATACTTGGTAAGATAAGTGGGATCATTGCTGCGCATTACGGTTTACTCCAAATATAATTTAAAGGATTGCAAACGTTGAATCCAATATCGACATTATACTTGCCAAGATCAAATGCCACAGCTTTCCCGCTATTTAAATACCTTTACTCGAGTGGTTTTAACTTTGAAAATCTTGACAATTATTATAGTAAGTGATAAATTAAAGTTTCTTGTTGATTTGACAAGTGAGAAATAGAAAAAGTTAGAGAAAGTGGAGTTTTTTAGTATGTCAGAACGGTGTGTAGGTACAATCAAGTGGTTCAGTGCCCCTAAAGGCTATGGTTTCATCGGTCAGGAAAATGGCGAGGACGTCTTTGTCCATTTTTCCGCCATTGAGATGGATGGTTACAAACGTCTCAAGGAAGGTCAATCTGTCGAATTCACCATCGAAGAAGGACCCAAAGGAAAACAAGCAGCCAACGTGGTTATAATCGAACAGTAAGTGTTCAACTTAGAACAAAAAACAGACCGGTTTTCCGGTCTGTTTTTTTTATCCTTATCTTCTTTTACTTTATAGTTGATGAGCGCCTTTACGTTGTCATTTCGCTGCCCAACACACCGAGGTTTAATGGATTCTGCTTCGGCTACTTGACTGCTTGGGCATACGCAGCAGACATGCGTTCCACTGCCTCCATCAGAGTTGCCCTTTGGGTTCCAAAATTAAGCCGCACAAAGCCGCGCCCATCTTTGCCATATTCCAGCCCATCATTCAATGCCACCTTGGCATTTTCCAGGAAAAAATCTTTGTAATTTCTTTCCAACCCCAGAGCCCGGCAGTCCAGCCAAGCCAGGAAGGTACCCTCAGGCAGAGCCATGTGAACCCCAGGCAGTTTTTCTGGCAGGGCTTGGTAAAGCCAATCCCGGTTGCCTTGCAGGTACTTGAGAAGTTCTTCAAGCCAATCTCCGCAGTATTTATAAGCTGCCCTGGCAGCCGTCATCGCCAGTACGTCTGGATATCCTACGATCCCATTGCGGGTGGTACACAACTTTTCATTCAGATCAGGACTTTGTGTGACAACCACAGAGGCATACAGCCCGGCAATATTAAAAGTTTTACTGGGTGCCATAAAGGTCATGGTAATGGAGGAAATTTCCGGTGAAAGAGAAGCTATCGGGATGTGTTTATGCCCTTCATAGATGATGTCGCAATGAATTTCATCGGCACAGATGATGACCTGGCGGCGCAGACAGATTTCTGCCAATCTTGCCAGTTCGTCATGAGTGAAGACCCTGCCGGTGGGGTTTTGGGGGTTGCACAGGATGAAAGCTTTGACTTTATTTTCAATGATTTGTTTTTCGAAAAGGTCAAAATCAATCGAATAGCTATTATCGGCATTCCTGATCAGCGGATTTTTTACCAGCACCAGATCGGCATTCTGAGGTCCGCTATAGAAAGGCGGGTAAGCTGGGGTATGAATGATGACCGCATCGCCAGGCTGGCAAACCGCTCGGATGCCCAGGTTGAAACCGGTCACAACGCCAGGTACATAGTTGATCTCTTTTTCAGCCACATTCCAGCCATACCTCCTCCGCATGCGTTCTGTCACAATCTCGGCAAAGTCCGCAGGCGGCACACCATAACCGAAAATGCCATGATCCACGCGCTCATGCAGTGCGTCCTTGACTGCTTGAGGGCACTGAAAATCCATATCCGCCACCCACAGGGGCAGAACCTCTTTTGGATATGTCAACCACTTAACACTTTCACTGTTCCGCCGATCGAATACCTGATCAAAATTCATCCGTGTTCCTCCATTATTTTTTAATATTCAGGTTATTCTAACAACCTTTCACGCTGGCGGGTTAAGAATTTCCAAAACGAAAGGATCGGTGTGCTTCTGATAATTTTGGTATACTCATCCAAGGAAAATTCAACATGAAAGCCAAAATAGACGGATTAATCCAACTGACCCACACCAGAGAGTATTCTTATTTTGTCCTTGCTACCAGCTTGGTGGGAATTGCCGCAGCGGACGGGCAGTTTGGAGTCAGGTTTGTGCTGGTCTTGGCAGCCAACTGGCTCATGGCAGGTTTTGCTTTTATGCTTAATGATGTGCAAGACGCTCCCTACGACGCCTTCAATCAGGAAGAAGCCCGTCGAAACCCGGTCTCCGCCGGCCTGATCAGCACCAGCGATGCAAAAATTGCCACCTGTTTGACCGCCTTGGTCGCGTTGATCCTATACGCTGTGCTCGGTTGGAAAGTCCTTCTCTGCGGACTGGCTAGCCTGGGGGTAGGAATCTTGTACTCCCACCGGAGTGTGCGTGTCAAAACCGTGGCACTGCTCGACCTGGTTTCCCATTGTTGGCTGCTGGCAGGGTTGTTTATGATGAGTGGGTATTTCGCCTTCCAGGGGCAATGGTCCCAGGAACTGTTGTTTCCGTTTCTCATGGTAGTCTGTCTGAGTTTGTACGGGGAATTGAGTAATGAACTGCGCCATTTGCAAAGCCAGCCCTTATGTACGAATCGCTACACTCTCTTTTTCCTGGGAGAGAAAGTCACCCATATCGTGATGATTCTTTTACTGACAGTCGGCAGCATTTCCGGGGTTCTCACCCTCTTTTTTCAAAAATTAGTACCGCTGTGGGTGGTTGTGCTTATAGTAATCCTGTCTGGAATCTTAATCCTGCCTGCTCTTCTCAAAATGAGCCGATCGCAATCTGCTTTGGAGATGCAAATGTCCTTTTATAAACCCCTGGAAAAAGCGGCTGCCCTGGCTTTACTGGTGTATTACCTAACGCCAATCGTCATCAACCTGTTCACCCATTAATGGACTAAACATGAAAACAAACCTTCCCATGCCCGCCATTCTGCTCCAAGCCTCAGAAGGTTGGACCGACTACCAATTACTCGACAGCGGCGACGGGAAAACCCTTGAGCGCTTCGGTCCTAATCTCCTGATTCGCCCGGAGCCTCAGGCAATTTGGCATAAATCCTTGCCGGCTGAAGCCTGGCAAAAAGCCCACGCCGTGATGCAGGAAGAGACCAAGGAGTATGGCGGCCAGTGGAAACTGCTCAAGCCCATCGAAAAATCTTGGGAAATGTCGTACAAATCCCTGCGCTTCCAAGTGCAGTTAGGGACTTCAAGGCATGTGGGCGTCTTCCCGGAGCAAGCCAGCCATTGGGATTGGCTAATGCAGCGCATTGAATCGACGCGAAAGCCGCTGAGAGTATTGAACTTATTTGGCTATTCCGGGCTCGCTACCGTAGCGGCTGCCAAAGCCGGCGCAGAAGTCACGCATGTTGATTCCTCCAAGCATGCCCTCACCTGGGCAAGTTACAACCTCAAACTATCCGGGTTATCTGATCGCCCTGTGCGCTGGATTGCGGAAGATGCGCTCAAATTTGCCCAACGGGAAGCACGACGGGGCAACACCTATGAGGGGCTAATCTTGGATCCTCCCAAGTTCGGGCGGGGTTCTGATGGCAAAGTATGGGATTTTTACAAAAAAATGCCTGATCTGCTAACCGCTTGCAAAGCCCTCCTTGCAAAAGATGCCAGTTTTATTATCCTGACAGCATACGCCATTCAGGCTTCAGCCGTCATCACCGCTCAAGCACTCCAGGAAGTGGTCGGAAATAGCGGCAGCTTGGAATGTGGTGAGTTGGTTACAATTGAAGAAAGTGCCGGGCACATTCTTTCCCATGCATTATTTTCCCGATGGAGCCCGGAAAAGCGCTGAGCACGATCAGGCTTCGCCTGTGTTTTCTTGAAGTTCCGAGATTGGGCTCACCAAGACGCGGTCAACCCGCCGATTATCCATATCAACTACTTCAAAGCGATAATTGCCCCAATCAAAAGACTGCCCAATCTTGGGAATGCTGCCAAGCTGGTTCATAACAAAGCCGCTGAGGGTTTGGTAACCTGCCCGATCCTCATCCGGCAAATCGTCGACGTCAAGCAGTTCCTTTAATTGATCAATGGCAATCAAGCCGTCAAACAGCCAGGAACCATCTGCACGCAATACAGCTTCCTGATCATTATCGCCAGTTTCCAGCGGAATTTCACCAACAATGGCTTCCAAAACATCGTAAAGGGTTACCATACCTTGCACACCGCCATATTCATCAATGACCAGCGCTTGATGGTTACCTGTCTGGCGAAATGTTTCAAAAGCCTTGAGTGCAGGCATATTTTCAGGGAAGAATAACGGCTCACTGAGATGTTTTTCAACCCGGAATTCCGGTGAATAAATATCTATGCCGACCAGTCCCTTAACATTCACCATTCCAAGCACGTCGTCCAGGCTGCCCCTGGCAACCGGAATGCGGGAATATTCACTGGACATCAGTTCTTCGGCAATGGTCTTCTGGTCATCTTCGATATCGATCCAGACAAGTTCGGTTCGCGGGGTCATCAAAGCATCCACCCGACGATCCCCCAAGCGGAAGACACCGGAAAACATTTCTGATTCTGTTTGCTCGATCACACCGATATCCCGCCCCTGTTCAAGATAGACCCTAATCTCATCTTCTGTGATCCCTGGCTCTGCTTGGGTGTTGATCTTGAGGATTTTTATGCCAAAGTCGGTGGAGGCGCCTAAGAAGCGAGTCAGAGGTCGGAAAATATGAGAAAGGGTCTTAATGCTAGGAGACAATCTGGTCACTACGTTTTCCGGCTGGTTAACAGCTATCCGCTTAGGGATCAGCTCACCCATTACAATGGAGAAATAGGTGATTACGATCACAACCAGTACCAAGGAAAGCGTATCAGCAATGGGTGCCAGCCAATCTACATTTTTCATTACCACAGCCAAGGGTTCTGAGAGCATGGCGCCCCCAATGCCACCCGCCAGGGTATCGATCAGCGTGATCATGATCTGGATGGTGGACAAGTACTGCTGGTTGGGATCTTTTAGTAAATCCAGAGCATCCGTGGCGCCTTGGCTGCCATCCTCGCTGCGCTGCTGCAGACGGGTCTTCCGGGCAGAGACCATGGCAATTTCGTACATGGCGAAGATGCCATTAAAGAAAAAGAGAATGGCGATGATGATCAAATTAACATAAACAGGCATGAGATTGACTTACTTCCTTGTGCAGGTATAAAACTAATATTTCTTTTATATTAACTACAATTTACTTATGTTCCATCCATTGTATCAGACTCAAAGATAAATTGTTGATTTGTAATGCCTCCAGGCTCCAAGTAATAACTGAGTGGGGGCGATCTGATTAGGCTATGTGATTAATTCCGCTGGAAGAAAATCGGTACGGTTGTGATACATAAACAAGAACTGATCCCCCCACAGATCGAAACGTGTTAATCCGCAGTTGTTATAGATAATTTGGTATGACAATGGATTATCCCCCGGGTCATCCAAATCCAAGCGGAATAATACCCGAAAGAAAGAAGTAAAAAAGCCCCCGTGAGTGATCACCGCCACCCGGTCCTCAGTACCACCATGCCGCCGGGTTAAAAATTCCAAAACGCGCTGCGCCCGCGCTATTCTGTCGGTTCTTTCTTCCTTGCCCCCCCGCCACCAGCCTTCCTGAGGGATTTCATTTACAAGGTGCAGGTTGGGGTAATTCTTTAGGAGGTATTCCTGATTGCGTCCGTGTAGAATCTGAACGTGCTTAATTCCATCCACTTCTTCCTCTAGATAAATTCCACCCACTTCGTGCATGTCTTGTACACCGACTAACGGAATGCCTAACTTATCAGAGATGATCGTACCGGTTTGAACAGCCCTTTCCATCAGGCTGCAGTACATATGGGTGAGGGCAAAGCCTCTGCGGTTCTGGACATCCAGCCAGTATTCAGGTGCTTGATTATTATCAGCCGCAAGAAAATCTGCCAACAGGTAAGCTTGCTTCTTGCCCTTATCAGTAAGCATAGGATCCGCAATGCGGTAGTTTATATATTCGCCTTGTTCCCAAATGGCATTATTTTCTGATTGTCCGTGGCGGATAAAATATAGCTGCATGATTTTTACCGAGAGGATATTATACACATAAAAAATAATGCCTGCCTAAAATTCGGGTGGCTTGTTTCACCAAACACCATTTGATCTGCCTTGTACTTTTTCACGTTCATTGGAACATCTAGCATTTCTGATCAATTTTCAGGAAAGCGTGCCAAGGGCATTCGTGCCAAGGGCATTCGTATCCGATTTGCCTGATCGGGATATAATACACACAATTTAACTGGAGGAAGACAGGAAATGAAGAAATATCGCCTTGATCCGAACAAATTACCCAAGCAAAAAACCACGATTCTTAAGGTTTATGGAATAACTTTCTTGATCATGGTTGTTGTCGCGCTGGCATTAAACTGGGGACAAGAGTCCATAAACTCAATGATATGGATGATTCCGCTCATGTTGGCGCTTTTTGGTTATTCTGGTTACCAGGCTTATAAGCAACGAAAATTATTGTGGGATGAATACTCGCTGGAGATTTTTGACGACTATCTTCTGCAAAACCAGCCTAAGTATCCTGAATTAAAATTATCCAAAGGTGACTTGATCAATCTTGAAGAAAAGCGTTATGGTTTGCTTATCTCAGCCAAACAAGGTAAGAACATTCTGGTAATCACTAAGGATATGGTTGATGAGGAATACGAAGAAGTAAAAGCCATTTTTACTGAATGGATGAAAGAAATTCGGGAAAATCAATCTTCCGTACAAGAACAGGAAGGGGATGAACCAGAAATCGAATTGATCTCGGGGGAAACTGAAATAGAGTCTAAGGTAATTGATCAGGAAGAAGAAAATCAGGTTGAAGAAGACGAATAACTAAACGACTCTTTGTGGAGGGCAAGCCGGGATTAACTGGTTTGCTCCCCGTTTGAGACAAACGGGGAATTTTGAAATCACAGGCTGCTGGTCTTGGAAAAAAGTGAGTCTCACTTGGTTGTTCTGGCAGCGGAGTAAAAATCTCCCGTTTCCTCTTTTAACAGAATTACAGTTATCGAAGTTGCTTTAACATGCGCCAAGCTGGTTCACGTACGGTATGCCAGACTCCCAGATGGTCTTGGTAGCGCCAGACACCTGCATCCGGACCAATCATGCGGTAGCCCAATCGCTCATACAGGTTGCGAGCTTGCGGGTTGGTTCGGGCTACATTCAGCCGAATGCTGTTATACCCGCGCAAAAGCAGTTGGTCTTCAGCAAACTGTAGCATAAAAGTCCCCAAGCCCTGGTTTCGAAAAGCCGGTTTGATGCGAAACGAGAAAAGATATGCCCGATGGATACCATCGGCTATTTCAGGGGATTTCGAATAGAGCAGCAAGAACATTTGCCCGACCACCAGGTGGGCTTCTGTCTCTGCTATCCAAATCAAGGTAGTGCCGGCTCTGCTGTTGGCATAATGATCTGCATACAGGCGGCGGAAGTGAGCGTACTCCCCGTCCCATTCCAACGCCGGCAAGTCGCTCTGCCGAATTGGACGGATGTAGATGGTTTCACCGTCAGACATCTGGTAGGTGGCTTCCGAGACAATCTGGGTGATCATAATACTTTGAACAGTTCTTGCAGATAAGCTTGCTCTTCCTCCGCGGAGTTTACCTTTCCGTCCAGCCAGGCTGCCCGCAGCGATTGTAGGATCTGCTGGTATTGCGGAGAAGGCGGCAACCCTAAAGCGCGCAGGTCGTATCCGTTTGTGAGCGGTTTGACGTGGCGGTATTGAATCATGTAGCCACGTAGCACTTCCCGCTGTGTGGCATCTGGTGTGCTCTGATACACAGCGGTGATCACGACTGCATACATGTCATCAAGCACCTGGACAACCTGGCTGGGAGATAAACCGACTAACTGAGGCAGTTTCTGACGTAGTTCCGTCACCTGACGGATTTGTTGAACCGTGCGAACCGGTAAGCGTAAGCGACCCGTTACCAACTCCAACTCCTGCAATGGGAGCCCTTCAAGCCAATAAAAATAGCCAAAAACCTGTCGAAGGCTCAATTGACCTTCTGTGTTCTCCACTTTCCATTCAGCCTGAGCGGCTGGATGGTTCAGGTAATTCAAACGGGCTTCCACTTCGGCGTTCCAGGGCAGATTTGGATGAATGGCTTCCAGTATGCTCAATCTGTCCAGAACCTTCAGGATCAGAAGCGCTTTGGGTTCAAGCAGGATTACATCCAATTCATGCCTTAAGCGCGGCCCAGTCAGTTCCTTGAGCAGTGGCAGGCTGGCTTCCAAAAGGCTGAGCGTACGCGGTTCGAATTTAAAGTCAAATCGTGTCACAAAGCGGACTGCTCTGAGAATTCGGGTGGCATCATCCACGAACGAGAGTGCGTGCAAGACCCGGATCAACCCATTCTGAAGGTCGTGGTATCCACCCCAAAAGTCAAACAGCTTACCATAATACGGTTCATCTAGTCGCAACGCCAGGGTATTGATGGAAAAATCCCGGCGGTGCAAATCCATCTTGATACTGCTGCTCTCCACGGTTGGCAGAGCAGCCGGTTTTTCATAAAATTCCGTTCGGGCAGTAATCAAATCCAGGTGCTCTGGAAGAGCTTGCGGATCCATGGGACGGTCTGGCTTGAGTCGTTCCGCCACGTCCTGAGCTGAATCCCCAATCACCCACTTGGCTGTGCCAAAACGGTGGTGTGTCACAGCCCGTCCACCAAATCTTTTTACCAGGTGATTAACAAATGCAATGGCATCGCCTTCAATGACAATGTCAAAATCCTGACTCGGCTGACCAAGCAGCAGGTCGCGCACAAATCCACCGACAATATAAGCCTGGATGTTCTTCATGGTGGCTTCGTGGGCAATGTTCTGGAGTAAGATCTGGCGGGGATAAGGAATGGCATTGTGAACCATGTGGGCTAATTGTTCCTGGCTAGGAGAGTGATTAAGTCCGTTTCCGTTATGGGTACTAATCAGGTCAGTCCGTGTGACTATGCCAATTACATCATTAGTTTCCGGATCTACCACTGGCACCTGCCCCCAACCGCTGGAAGCCATGATTTCTTGCAGATGGTCAAGGGAATCCTGCGGAGAAACACTAATGGAACCCGCGTCCATGATACTGCGGGCAGTGGCGTCCAACTGGAGGCTGAGGGCACGATCAACATTTCTGCGAGTGAGCAGCCCGACTACCTTGCCATTTTCAAGCACCGGGTAGCCTTCAAAACCATAGCGTTTAACCATGTCAGCCACAGTCTCAACCGGAGTGTCGGGGTTCAGCAGCAACGGTTTGCGAGACATGATCTGCCGCACTCGAATTGCGGGGTGGACGATTTCCGGCAAGAGAGAGACAACCTGCTGGTAAACCTTCTTAACTTGGCAAGGGTATTCATTGGAAGCTGGTCGGCTTTCATAGCGAATCAAAGCGGAAGCTGCCCGTTTATGACCACCGCCTCCAAAGAAGTGGGCTAACTGAGCCATATCCACTTCGTCAGTGGTAGATCTTGCTACCAGCCGAATGCCCTGCCGGGTGGAAACCAGCAGGATCAAGCCATCTGGGTTCAAAAACTCCCGCAATCGATGTGCCACAGTGGAAATTTCATCGTGAATATCCATCGCATTGGCTTTTGCGATCAGGATGGTATGGTTTTCGATAGTATACGTGGCTATGTCTTTCATTAACCGGTCAAAGAGCAATACCTGGGCATTAGACAGGGGAGGATTGAGGTAATGCGATACAATGTTGAGATCTGCGCCATGCTCCAGAAGATATGCAGCCGCCAGCAAGTCCCGTGTGGTGGTACTAGGATAAGCAAGCGAACCGGTATCCTCATAGATACCCATTAGCATCAGGGTAGCTTGAACCGAACTCAAAGGGATATCAGCTTCTTTAATTTTCTCGACCAGCAGGGTGGTACAGGCACCTGTTGTATCAAGTATCACCTGCCAGTCCGGGTTAATTTGGGCTTTACGGGGGTGATGGTCAATTACCCGAACTTCTGTCTGGGTATTTAGACCCTTCAGGGTTACCATCGATTGAGTGTCCACCAGGGTTACCTGGCAGATAGGCTCATTGGGCAGGTCTTGGGCCTTAATAAAATCAATCAATGAACCGTAATTTTTGACGAAAGCAAGACCATTGCGGTTAATTGTGCGGGGAAGTAAGGCATAGGAATCGGCAACAAGCAGGTGTGCACCCAGCAAGGAAGCCAGGGCGTCCAAATCTGCCTGTTCGTGCGTCAAGATAACTCTCATGGTTTGCTCACTCCCCTGATTGCAGCATGACCTGCTTAAAGTCGGCTAATTTGCTAACCAAGCTGCCTGATTTTCAAGATTAAATGCATTATAAATCGTTTGTGACAGCTTGGCAAAGAGCCAATTTCCTTCCGAAAAGACCAACTGACTGCTCGAGTTAATAAAAATAATTAGCACATAATCTCCGGCGGGTGTGGATACAATCCCAGCATCGCTCATGGTATGCAAAAGCCCGTCCAGGTCGGAAGTCCAACCATGCTTGTGTGCAACGGAGCCTTCCGGGGGCAAGCCGGCTTCAATCAGCAGCCCGATCTGATTTCTCCCCAGCAAATCTAACATTTGCTGACACTCAGCCGCAGTTACAGAACCAGCAAACATGCCAACAACCTGGTTTGGCTGATTACCATGGGCACAAAGGTAAATATTTTTCAACAAATCGCCAATTTCAGATGGGACTGTCTGATTATAGAAATCCGGGTCCAGATAAACATCCGTCCGGGAATTAGCGGGCGTGGTGAAACGCCGCAGCATCGGGGCGCCAGAATAAAAATAGCCCGCTAAAAAGGTGTTCTGGTATCCCAGGTCAGCCATGTCCTGAGTAACTATCAGCGGACCGGTAGTTTCCTCCAGGTAGGTGCTCATCAGGGAGTCGGCCGGAGGATTTTCGGAGTAAACAATCATTCGCTCCATCCAGGTCAGCGCCTGTTCCGGAGTTGGTTCCGGTAGATGATTGAAGACAGATGCCATAATCGGAATTTTGATGGTGCTGGCAGCGGAGTAGGCCACATCCACTGCCACAGGCTGGTTATCCCGAACTGCAAAATGAAGAGCTTCTCCGCTTGGCAGTTGCTGCAAATAAATTTCCACCAAACCGTCGAATCCCTCCAACTGAACGGCTTGCTTGAGGAACACTTCCAAATTGCGAGGATCAAGGGTTAAAGGGGCTGCCCCTTCCAAAACCAGGTCGACTACCCGGCCAGCAGGCGAGAAGAGGGCTGCTCGAATTGACGCAAGTGAGGCATCCAGATCCATTTCCAAGCCCGGTGTGCCAGCGGTGTAATTGGTACTGTAAAGAATAGGCATGGCGGCGGTAGCAGGCTGATCATAGCGCGGGGGAATGGTTTGGATTAATAACTCCCGCAGGGTTGTTTCATCAATGACAGCCTGAACAGGAAAGTCTTGCACCCATTGGCTGCTGCCACCCCACAGGTGTTTCCACCAGTTTTTCCCTGGTAAACCAGCTTCAATCTGGTCCAGAGTGGCTTGCGCATCCAGGGTGAAACCCAGTTCGCTGGGATTGAACTGGATTCGTGAGGAACCATAATGCAGTTCCACCGGCTGGGAAAAAGCCTCTTGCAGACGCACTTCTGCCTCGCTGCGGGAGAGCCCTCCCAACGGAATCCCCTGCACGCTGACACCAACAGGATAATTGGTTTCTTCATTAGAAAAGTTGACTAGGTCGGTCACCAGAATAATTACGCTAAAGATGATAAAAAAAATACCAAAGCCGCCGATAACCCATCGCAGTGGGGAGACCGAGTGTCTGATAGAAACTGGTTTCATACCTGAAATTCTACCAGAAAGGACGCTGACTGTGGTACTAAGGCTGATCAAAGTTACAGTATCAAAAATTCATAGAAAAGGGATCTTGAGACTTCAATTGCCTTCCTTAGTCGGACGATACTTGGAACAACTGGTCGTATCCGGATAGCCAATCCCACGGATTTTCCAGCTCCCTTCCTCTTTTACCATGGTTACCAAATGGGTAAAGTTTCCCGAGGGCTCAGCTCCCCAACCGCCTTCAAAATCCGTATAGACAACAATCATGTACCTCTGGCAGACATCAACAACATCATTCGACCAGCCCAAATGCATCCCAGGTGTTGTGGCTGCAGTGGCACGCCAGTCTTCATATCTTTGAAGGGAAAGTATCTCATACTTGGTCGGGATTGCACTAGCATTTGGGATATAGCGCTCTGCTGTTCTATAAGAGGGTCTGTCCAATTGGGTCAACAACTGATAGGCTTGTGCGTACTGTTGGTTTGTCAGAAATGCATAGTACGCTACAATAACTTCTTCCGGCGCCATTAAGAAGTATCTTTCTTCCAGGGTCGGGAGCGGAGTGGGAGTGGCTCCGACAGTTGCCTGGGTGGCAGCCGTTGGTTCAGTCGTCGAAGTAGAAGTTGCTGTGGGTTCAATGGTAGCTGTGGCAGGTCTTTGTGTCGGGACTCTTTCAGGTGTAATTGTCTCAGGGGAGGGCGAACCCGTTTCGGCAGTGTCTCCCGTGGTGGCAGTACAAGCTGCGAGAACGCAGATGGTGAGGATGCCATACAGGATAAACCAGGATGCATGTAAAGTTCGCATGGTATCAACCTCCATTTTTACCTGTTTTCTGTAATTATTGTTGACCGTAGATCTACGGTCAACAATAATTCTAATCCAAGCAGTTTTAATACTGCCAACCTCCCTATCAATACCCCGTGATGTGAAGAGAATAGGTTCTGTAGTAATTAAAAGCTGTAAAAGGGTAATTGTCCTTATCTTCACTGTGGGCGGCAATCAATGGAAACAATGACCCGTTTCCCAGATCCACCATCTCCACAACTATCACGCTATGATCATACTCGGAAGGATAGTCTCTTAAGTCATACATGATGATGTCACCAACTTGTAAATTTTCAGCGGTACTTATCACACCTTCCGGTCCCCCAGCCCAAAAATGACCGTTGATGACAAAATCATAGAGCGGATAAACGCCTGTCCAGGCAGCGGCATAATTGGATGCATTGTCATAAAACCAGCCAAGAGCACCTTGCCCATAACTGCTGGCTGTCTCTGGAATGCCACCCCCTTCGTGCATTGCCTGAGAAACAAAGTTGGTACAATCTCCATCCCAAGCATCAAAGTTGTAGTAGGCAGAATTTCTATCAAATGCCCATTGATGGGCATATGCAACTGCACCATCCCGGTAGTATCCACCCCCTAAGATTGAATTGGGGGTTGGTATCTCTTCCTTCGTTTGTTGTGGACTGGAATTATCCAGGTTTTCCAGCTCCTGCAAACTTTGATCGATCCGATTAATCATTTCCCCTTTTGTAAATTCACCTGTATTTAATAGCCGCCAGAGATAGTCCTCGTACTGGTCGGAAACGATCTTCCATTCACCATCCTCTTTAACAAGTTTGATCTCATGCTCGAGATTTCCCATAGAGGATACAAGCGGGTCTGTAATCTCAAATACCACATCATGCCCTTCAGTTACCAAGGCAGTGGCAGTTTTAGCGAGTGGGTCAATCGTTATTCCGGAGTAATCCAGGAAGTACTTGTAACTTACATAACGCAGTTGATACACTTTGGCATGGTATATTTCAATCTCCAATTTGTTCAATTCTAAGTCAAGAGCAGCTTCAGCTTCCGGTGCTTTGCTTGCCACCGTCTCGTAATCCTGCAGTGTGAGATTATGCAGAGCCTCATATTTAAGGTGCATATATTTGTCAATGGTTGATTATATGGCATCAATCTCTCCGGAATCAACTTGTTGAGCTTGCACTGGCGAAGCAGCCATGGGTGA
>JBAQLH010000039.1:0-38488 GCA_049301715.1 Anaerolineaceae bacterium | reverse complement strand
GGTCGAATGATGTTGTTGATGTCTGCCAGAGGTACATGATTGTTGTCTATATGGATTTTGAAGGCGGTTGGGGAGCTGAGCCCTCGGGAAACTTTACCCGTTTGGTAACCATGGTAAAAGAGGAAGGGAGCTGGAAAATCCGTGGGATTGGCTATCCGGATACGACCAGTTGTTCCAAGTATCGTCCGACTAAGGAAGGCAATTGAAGTCTCAAGGCCCATTCACTGGCAAAGTGTTACATCAAACCTTTATTGTATCCGCTCGATCAAAAGATTGTTCCCGGGTTATCAAAAAAGAAGGCTGATGATCTTCGGATTGCTTGAGCTAATTTCACTTTGTAGGGTGGGTCGGGAGCCTACCCTACAAAGTGCGATCTAAGAAAATTGCTTCCTATTATCCTTCCCGGGACAAGATTCTTGACTTCTTAGGGTAACATATACACAAACTGCCCCTGGTAAATCCATTCTACCTACCGGCTGTCATTTTGAACGCAGTGTGTCATCCTGAACGGAAAGAAAGATGTTTACAATGTACACAGTATAATTCTTAACTTTGTTCAAAATGACCACCTAATGGCGGCAAGGTTGGCAAATCTTGCCGATGCAACGGGTCAGATCCCACCCTGTAACATCCACTTTGTGAATAGATACTCTATAGGGTTATTACGGTATAATTCAGTTGCTACTTGGACGATTCAATGAGGAACCATGGACAACAATACCGAAAACAAACCTGAAGAAAAGGATGAAGACTTTACAAAAGCCTCTGCCGAAGAGTGGGGAGCCAAACCATCTGCTAAAGAGTCCATTCAAAACCAAGCCGAAGAAGCAACCGACAACTTTTCCAAAGCTAATGCGGAAGAATGGAGCAAAGATACTCAATCGGAAGCGGCAGCAATGATTCCTCCTGCTGAGGCGGACCGGTGGGGAGCCCCACAGCCCTCAGCCAGTGACGATTCTTCCCGCTGGAGTGGAGAATTGTATACGCCAGGTCAAGAGTCTGAAACAGGTCAGTCTGATGCCAAAACCGATAAAACCAAGCAACCGATCATCGTAGATATTCCCTCCAGCGGGGATGTGCCTCCTGCTTCTGGCACTGCTGCCGCTAAGAAAGACAAATTTCCGGCTTGGGCAATCGTCCTGCTTGTGCTCCTGGTGGTCGGTCTGTGCCTCATTTTCCCGTTCCTCCTGGTACTTACAGGTGTAGTGGGCATTTTCCAGAATTCAAGCATCATCCTGCCATTTCTAATGTGAGCGCTGTAATTCAAAAAATGAACTTATTAAGGCTGCCTCACTCGGGCAGCCTTTTTTTTCCTTAAATAGTAACTGATCGCGTTCCGACTGTCCCTAATGTCCGAGCCGACCTTGGTCATATACGCGCTGCTTGTATTTCACTTAAGATTGGTTATTTTTACCCTTCCATACCCGGGTCAACTGTCCCCATTCTGCCAGGCTTAATGTTTCTGCCCGCCGCTGTGAATCCACCCCGGCTACCCTTAGCAGCTCTTCTCCTTTTTCTGTAGGAATTCCCAGTCCGCCAGAAAGGGCATTCCGCAGGGTTTTACGCTTCTGGGAAAAACCGGCATGGGCCAGTGTAAAAAATGCGTCCAAATCCTCTTCTGGGATAAGTGGCTCAAGATATAGCGCAATGGTCAAGACGCACGAATCCACTGTAGGCTGCGGATAGAAACACCCGGCCGAGATATGGGTGGCGATCTCCGGCTTCCCAAAAACTTGCACTGATAACGCCAACAGGCTCTGTTTGCCATCCCGCGCACAAATCCTTTCCGCCACTTCCCGCTGAATGGTCAGGACAATCCGGGCGGGTTTGTGCTGTGCCTCCAGCAAGTGCCGGATCAGAGCTGAGGTGATGTAATAAGGGATGTTTGCCACCACCAGGTAAGCTTCGACCGGCATTAAGGCTTCTGGTTTCAACTCCAGCATATTCCCCTGGATTATGCGAACATTCTGGAATTCCGCCAACGCTTCCCGCAGGGCTGGGATCAAATTCTGATCCAACTCTACCGCAACAACCTCCTCAGCCGATTGCGCCAGCAGATAGGTCAAGCTGCCAAGACCAGCCCCAATCTCGAGCACATGGTCCGATGAAGTAACACCTGCCGCATTGACCACTTTTTGCAATGCTCCCGGCTCAACTAAAAAGTTCTGCCCCAGCGATTTTTTAGGATGCAAATCAAATTTTTTCAGCAAAGGTAGAATGTTAAGATACTTCATGGCAGCACCACCGGGATATAGCTGGGAACAGGGGTCAGAAAATACAGAGTCGTCCAGTAATGCCAGCTTTCGTAATTGTCGTTGTCAAAACCAAGATCAATCCAATAGCGCCCATCAACGCCGCCACCGGTGTCTGCAATCATGCCATAACCATAGCCTGGAACATAGACCTGTTGAAAAGCCATGCCGTTATACCAGGCACGTGTGACCGCAATGGCACCCTTTGTCAGCGGCGTCCCGGATGCGGTTCCGGTGGAACCCCCCTGGGAACTAGGCATGTAGGATGTGGCGTAAACACTCACCTTGCGCCAGTATTCAATCGAATCGCCATTGATCGTTTCTGTATGGATAACCACCTTTGTGCCCCGCCCCAAAACACCATCAATCGGACCGCTGGCTTTCCAGGGTCCTTCAGTCAGGCTGGAAGTTTGGATGCCATCCTCCAGCCGGATGCGCGAACGGGTGACTACCAATCCCAACTGCCCGGGTACCAGCACGGAGGTTGTGTCCAGCTCTGCGTTGGGATCATCCTCATAAGTGTTGCTGTAAGCAGTCTCCTCTTTTTCAAGCAGAATCTCTTCCTGTACCCGCACCAGTTTGATTGAACCATCTTCCGGGACAGATTGATCCTCTGCCGGCTTGGTGTAATCCAGGTTTTGGAGAGATAACCCCAGGTCAGCTAAAGACTCAGCAACGCTGCTGGCTGCTGAAAATCCACTTACCACCTGATCGCCAATCGAGACTGTCACAGGCTTTGCCCTTGTGATCCCCACTTCCAAGTCGTCTTCAAGGATTGTCTCCAACGGAAGTGAAACTTTATCTTCCGCATCAATCTGGATACCTGCCTGCCAGAGCGCCTCTGCCAGCGTGCGCTGATCCGTAAATAAAACCGTTTCCACGGCCTCACTGCGTACCATAAGCCGGTGGGCTGGTTCAAACTGCAAGATGACTGCCATTCCCGGCGGCAAGGGCTCAGCAGGATCGATTTCAGCGGCATTCCAAATCAGGCGGTCTTCAGGAAACAACTTTATCCCTGCCTGAATCAACAGATTTGCCGGAATGCGCTCTGTGGTAAATAAATGGAAGGATTCCGTACCTACAACTATTTCCACCGGCAGAGCCTGCTCCAAGATCACTACTTGTTGTGTCAGGAGCAATCTGTCTACGTCGGGGAAAACTCGATCTTCGGAATTTAGCGAATAACCAGCCGCCCGGATGACCTGGCCAGGTGTGAACGCCAAGGACCTGACCTGCTGGACGGTTCCATTAACAATCAGGGTGAAATCCCTGAAGAAACTCAGCAGGATTAAACCAATACCAACAATAACCAGAGCAATGGCAATTGCCGGCTTGAGTTTTTGGTAAGCTTTTTGATCGGCTTGGCTCATTGATCGACAACTTGAGGAA
This sequence comes from Anaerolineaceae bacterium, assembly GCA_049301715.1. GTDB lineage: Bacteria > Chloroflexota > Anaerolineae > Anaerolineales > Anaerolineaceae > Mesolinea. The sequence continues at coordinate 34,847 of JBAQLH010000039.1, read as the reverse complement.
TAGATCAAGCTTGGGGCAGTATATCACAAGCTTTGGGCGGTTATTTACCCGATGCCCCAAGCTTTCGCAGAATTCGCACCAGAGCAGTCTGCCAGGTTTCACCCTTCAGGTTTGCCAGATTTATCCAATAGGAATTCCTGCCCACTCTCGCAGCCGGGTCGATTTCCTTGAGATTTCGCTGCTTCACATCCTGCGGCAGCGGCGGGTAGGTCAGCACTAACTGCCCATTGACCATGCCAATGGATTCCAACCCAATCGCTTCGCCCAGTAGTTTAACTTTCATCTGGAAGAACAGATCTTTCACGCCTTCTGGCGGTTCACCAAAACGATCCGAAAACTCTATTTCAGTAGAGACCAGTTCTTCTTCACTGCGAAGAGAGGCAATGCGCCGGTACAGGGTCAGGCGTAGCTCCTGATCCGGGATATAAGCAGATGAAATCTCACTGGAAAGCGGCAGTTCCACATTAATATTGAGACTGGGAACATCCAGCCAAGGCAGCCCGCTGGCAGGTTCCGCTTCCATACCTGCGTCCAAACGCATGCCCCGGACCGCTTGGGAAAGCAGGCGCGTATACAACTGAAAGCCGACCGCTGCGATATAGCCGGATTGGCGCGTCCCAAGCAGGTCCCCCGCCCCGCGCATCTCCAAATCGCGCATTGCAATGGCGTAACCGGCACCCAGTTGCGAGTTATCCGCCAAAACTTCCAGGCGTTCTTGCCCTTCGCTGGTCGGTTGGTGGCGGGCGCTGCGGAAGAGATAGGCAAATGCCCTTTGGGCGCCTCGGCCAACCCGTCCACGCAGCTGGTAAAGCTGTGCCAGTCCGAAGGTATCCGCCCGGTCCACAATCAGGGTATTGGCATTGGGAATATCCAGCCCGGATTCAATGATCGAAGTGCACAATAACATATCGATTTGACCGGAACTGAAGGCATGCATGATATCCGCCAATTCGTTTTCCGGCATCTGTCCATGCCCAATTCCAATTTTTGCTTCCGGGATCAGATTCTGCAGATGGTTGTAAACTGCCGGGATAGACTGGACACGGTTATGGACAAAAAAGACCTGCCCGCCGCGATCCAACTCGCGTACTACCGCCTCCCGTACCAGTTTGGGATCATAGGGCCCAATGTGCGTGATGATCGGCAAGCGTTCTTCCGGTGGGGAATTGATCGTGGAAATATCGCGCACACCGGTTAAAGCCATGTAGAGTGTTCGTGGGATTGGGGTAGCAGTCAGTGTCAAAACGTCCACAGACGCCCGCAGTTGTTTCAGATGCTCTTTATGTGCAACTCCAAAACGCTGTTCCTCGTCAATGATCACCAATCCAAGGTCCTGGAACTGCACATCCGAGGAGATCAGCCGGTGGGTTCCGATCAGAATATCAATCTGTTTCTTCGCCAAACGTTTGATAATATCGTTTTGTTCTTTCTGGCTGCGAAAGCGCGAAAGCATTTCCACCTGCACCGGAAAAACCGACAATCGCTGCACAAAGGTGTCGTAATGCTGCTGCGCCAACACGGTGGTCGGAACCAGTACTGCCACCTGTTTTCCATCCGAGACAGCTTTGAAAGCAGCCCGAAGTGCCACTTCTGTCTTTCCGTATCCAACATCCCCGCACAATAACCGGTCCATTGGCCGCTCAGATTCCATGTCCGCTTTCACCTGCTGAATTGCCAACAGTTGGTCAGGGGTTTCAATATACGGAAAGCTGGCTTCCAATTCTTTTTGCCAATCGGTATCAGAGCTGAACTGGTAACCTTTGGTAACCTGGCGTTTGGCATATAACTCCAGCAGGTCCTTCGCCACTTCCTGGACGGCATGTCTGACCTTGTGCTTGGTCTGTGCCCATTCTGGGCTGCCCAGCCTGCTGACGCTGGGCGTACCTCCATCCGGACCGATATACCTTGAAATCCGGTCAGCCTGATGGATAGGCACATACAGCAAGTCGTTATCCTTATACTGAATGGTAAGGTATTCCCTCTGAATATCATCGATCACCGGGCGGTGCAGTCCCACAAACTGCCCAATCCCGTGATCCACATGCACCACCCAATCCCCGGGTTTAAGGTCTTCATAAACTGTCTCTGGCGATTCCGAGATGACTGGCATCCGGCGCCGAACTTGCGGCCTGCCCCATCCAAATATCTCACTGTCAGACAACAGGTGGTGGCTTTTTATGCTGGATACCTTCAATACCCAGCCACCAGAGAGCGAGCCTTCTACAAATTGCGTGTTCGCCTGTTCTTCCGAGAAGTCTGGGTGGTTTTCCTGCCAGAGCTGCTTCAGGCGAGCTGCCTGCCTGGATACCACGGTCCAGGGTTGCTGTTTCTGATCGAGCAAATTAAGATGTGCCTGGAAATCCTTAAGCCGTCCGGCAAAGCGTGGCCCCGGATCAAAAACAGCAGCCAGAGGGGTTCCCGCAGTGGCATTGGTGTGCCCTAATTCCAGCACCTGGTGATGGTTGAAACTATCTTCAATTTCTGACCAGGTAATATATGGAATGGGTTCATCCTTAGGCAGCAGTTTTTGTTCCACCAGATCGTCGAAGCGCTGGATGGATTCTTCTTCGATGTCGTTGACTGCCGCTGAGATAAATTCCTCTCCGTCCAAAAGGATCAGGGCGGAATCGGGCAGGTAATCCATCAAACTGGAAGGGAACGGGTACAGAACTGGGATCTTCGGTTCGGTCAGATCAGCAGTCGGTAAGTTTTGCTTTTCAGCAAAGGCTGGCAGAGCCTCCGCCGCCGGGAAGACAAGGGTCTTCTCCAGAGTTGTTTCGGTGCGCTGGGTGGCAGGATTAAACTGACGGAGGGTATCAATTTCGTCGCCAAAAAATTCAATTCTGACAGGCCAGGGCTCGGACGGCGACCAAACGTCCAAGATTCCACCACGCCTTGAAAACTGCCCCACCTTAACCACAATATTACTGTGCTCGTAGCCCATACCGATCCAGGCATGGGTGGTCTCTTGCAGGTCCCGCTTATCCCCTACATTCAAGCGCTGTGTACTGTGTAAAAATTCCCGGCGCGGGATGGTACGGGTCATAATTGCACGGATCGGGGCAATAACAACTGGTGGTGTGCCGCTTGGCTCAGCTCTGGGCAACAGGTATTTTGCCATTTCCGCAAAAACCTGTAACCGCTCGCGTCGGGTCGATTCCGACCAAGGCAGGTTTTCATAAAAAAGCGGGTTAGGTTCGGGAAAATACAGGTTTTTGCCGCCTGGCAGCCAGAAGTTCAGTTCATCAAACAATCCTAATGCTCGGTCAGCCCGATTGGTAAGCAAGACAATCGGCACCTGCAGGTCATGATGCAAAGCTGCCAGCACTGCCAGACGGACGGCACGTGGCAATGCCAACCCGTGCCGCTCACTATCTTTGAACTGACCTGTATTAAGCCCCAACAATAAATCCTGGTAAGCTGGCAGGTTTTTCAGGTAGGAAAGAATGTGCTGGTCAGCCGATTTCGCCATTATATTTGTTCATGGCTGTTTCCAGACCATCCTGAATAAAACTCAAAACTGCTTCCGTTGCCTGTTCCAAAACCATCTTCTTGAGTTCATGATCGGCTGGCAGGAATTCTTTCAGCACATAATCAGCCGGGTCCATCCGGCCAGGCGGACGCCCTATACCCACCCTCAACCTGGGAAAGGCATTGGTGCCGAGGCTCTCTGCAATGGACTGCATCCCCCGCTGACCAGCGCTTCCACCTGCCGGACGCATACGCAGGGTCCCCATGGGCAAATCCAGGTCGTCATGAATCACCAGGATTTTTTCTGTCGGAATCTTGAAGTAACGCACCAGAGGAGCAACTGCACTGCCTGAATTGTTCATAAAAGTCAGTGGTTTGGCGAGGACCAGGGAAGAATCAGCAAACCTACCTGTCCCTATCTGAGCCTTGAACTTGATCCGCTTCAAGGGAATTTCGAGTTTCTGCGCCACTTCCCCGAGGACCATGAAACCAACATTGTGCCGCGAGTTGCGGTACTCCATGCCTGGGTTTCCCAGCCCTACAACGAGGATAACTTGTTGCTGTGTTTCCATATATGCCGTTTGTTCCTACCTTTAATGAAGATAAAGGGTAATCTTTAATTTTAACACGAAATCATTTGGAAATTTGCAGGATTTGCTCATGATTTTTACCAACAGAGCGGCCAGTGCCGGGATGCACAGAAAAATTCTTAGGGTTTGAGATGAAATCTTTAGTCGTTGTTTTCACTTACAGTGGAGATATGGCAATATAAATAGACATTAATCTTCCCGCCGCTCTGTTTGCAAGCCACAAACCACCTTGCTTTCTGTCAGGGAACAGTCCTACGCCACGATCGCCAGACTTAATAAGCGGGGAATACTAAGCCTACTTCAGGCTTTTCCGCACTCAGCTTTATTTGCGCTTTTTTTTAGTTAAAAGAAGTACTCCGCCGACCACCCCTGCCAGACCTGCTAAAACCGTCCAGGGATGCTGTCCTAGCCAGAGTGCGCCCTGCAATCCGCCCCTACCTGCCTGAATCAGCCCTGTCTTAGGAAGTTCGACGGGGGCATTCCATTCAAAAGTAATCAACTTGCCCAAGAATCCCTGCTGAACGCACCCTTCCAAAGAAAAAACATAGACAGGTTTACCGGTCCGCCAGGCCAGATGCAGATCGGTCGAAAACTCCTCCCAACTTAAAGGAATTTTCGCATCCGAACCTTCCATTTCCACACCCCCACCGGTATTTCCGATCCCAATAGCGTCGGCATCCTGGGCGTACTGCCACAGCAAAGCCTGACCAGAAGGACGATAAAAACTGGAATACAGCATTAACACTTCCCGATCGACCGGAATATCCACCAGACCTGCCACCCGTTTCAACACAGTTGACCTGGCTTTGCGATCATCCATAATTACCGGCAGGTGATAAACCTCCACAAAATATTCATCCTGGTGAATCTGGTTTACCAGCCCGGTATAAGCCAGGGTTGCCTGCTCAAAAGCATCCTTATCCTTCAGACGTTTCAAAGCTTCCCCGGCTATCTTGCGATCCTTGTTTATCGCTGCTTGCATCTGATTGAAATCCGGCTCGATATCCAAACCTATGCCAGACCATCTTAGCTTCTTTCGCTCTGACCATTTTTTGAAGGCTTCATAACGCGCAATCGCTTGGGGATAGTTTTCGAGATTGAACCAATAGCCCTGATCCTCGGGCAGCAGCAGCCAGGCAGTCACCGGGATGCCCAACTTATTCAGTTTGCGAACCACCTCAGCCCGTTCGTCCGATAGATCCAGGATTCCCAACGAAACCCCGGCATGAAGACTTTTCAGATCATCCATCACAAAGCGATCTTCAAACAACTTTTTCAGAGGCAAAGCTTCCAGTTCACAAAAGAAAATTAATTCCGGTTTGTTTTCCATAGCGTCCTATCCTATATTGATTAACCCGCCTCTTATTACAAGGTTGCAGATTAAAAGCTCCTCGTAATAATTAGCTAATTTTCCAACGGCTGTTTTGCTGGCAAGCCTGTCCGGCGGGGAAAAGTCTGTGGGGTTTGGGCGACTTTTTCAAGCACCACCAGGTATCGTTCATCCACCACACCTGGTAATACCACCGGGATAATAATTTTAATCCGGCCGCCCAATCTCGCAATTACTTTTTCACTTTTCTGTGTTTCAGCGTGGGCACTATCACCTTTTTGCATGATCACCAGCCCGCCAACCCGCACCAACGGTAGCAGGTATTCCGCCAGCGTGGGCGTGCCAGCCACAGCCCTTGCCACCGCCAGGTCATAAGCCTCCCGGTGCTGTGGGTTCTGCCCAACCTCTTCAGCCCTCTCGGACAGGACTTCCACTTGTTTTAGTCCAAGAGTCTCGACCATATGGGTGCAAAAACCAGCTTTTTTTTGAATGGATTCAACCAAAGTCAACCGCATATACGGAAAGATCAATTTCAATGGGATTCCTGGAAATCCTGCCCCGGTACCGATATCGATCATGCTGCGCGGTGGAGTGTTAGAATCTAATGCCAGCAAACAGGTTAATGAATCTAAAAAATGCTTCGTTTGTATGCCAGCCGAATCTCGGATAGCGGTCAAATTGAAGTGGCTGTTCCATTCAGTCAATTCATTTTCATACCGTTGAAAAGCAGCCACCTGCTCGCGGGAAAGCTGTAACCCTAATACCTGGCGTGTATTTTGAACAAAAGTATCCACATGCAAAATTATACCTGATGAAGGCTCCTCCAGATCAAACGGGCTGTACGAACAGGTACCTATGCGAATACTAAAGCCATTCTTGACAAGGTAGGCTATGACCTCAAACACAGGGTAAGAAGACTAAACGCGTCTCCGGCTTACTCAAACACCGCAATTGCTCCAGAACCCAAGTAGGCAAACAAAAGCATTTTACAGATTTTCCCGATTACTGAAAGGACCAGGAACTTCCACACTGGAATTTTCATCGAGCCGGCTACGAATCCAGCAATATCGAAGAGGGGATTTGGAATGAATGCAAGCGCCAAAATTGTCCAGCTTCCGTTCTTCTGCATCCAATCATATATCTTCTGATAGCGCGGCGATTTATCCACTACCACTTGTCCGCTTACCCCGGCCAGATACCCGGAGAGTTCCCCAACCGCTGCCCCAGTGCCGGCTGCGATTGCCACCCAGAATGGATTAAACACTCCTCCCATAGCGGAAGTAAACAGAACTCCGGGCAGAGGGAGCAGAAGAGTAGCGTTCGAGAGCATTGAAAACAGGAAAATACCCGGGTAGCCCAATGCTTGCAAATGCTGGACTTCATCACGGTGGACAATCAGGAGGACGGTCACCGCGATTAAACAGATCATCAGCAAAACACGCCAGATGATCTGTTTTTTTGCGTAGACTGGCTTACTTTCCAACGGAGCTGTCATCGTTCAGCAAGCTGCGCAAGCGGGCAATCACCATTTGCAACGCTACGGTGTTCATGCCGCCTTCCGGAATGATCACATCCGCAAATCGTTTGGATTGCTCCACGAATTCGATGTAACTCGGACGAACTGTACCGAGGTATTGCCCAATAACCGAATCAACCGTTCGTCCTCGTTCCTGGATATCTCGCTGCAGACGGCGGATGAAGCAGATATCCGGATCTGCATCAACATACAGCTTGACATCAAACAATTCCCTCAGACAGGCATCCCAAAATAGCAGGATACCCTCTGCCAGGATAATCTGCCTGGGTTCAACCTGGCGGGTTTCCTTCGAGCGCGTGTACTGCTTGAAATCATAAACGGGTAAATCAATGGCATTGCCGGCTTGCAGTGCTTTAATGTGGCTAATTAAAAGCGGCGTTTCAAGCGAGTCCGGATGGTCATAGTTTACCTTGAGCCGCTCTTCAAAACTGAGTGCCGTCTGATCAAGATAATACGCGTCATAAGGGAGAAACGCGATCTTATCACGGCCGATCTCATCGAGGATCGCTTGCGCCAAGGTGGTTTTCCCTGAGCCTGAACCGCCTGCAATGCCAACAACAATGGGGGAATTGGTTATCGTCATAAGTAAATTATAACTTTGATTCGGGTATAATTGCTTGCAAGAATCAATGGAGAATACATGTCGGCAAGTTTGATTGATGGCAAGCAAATTGCCCAAAACGTCCGGATGGAAGTGAAAGAAGCTGTGGCTATTCGGCTGCAAGCAGGCTTGCCTGTGCCCGGATTGGCAACTGTCCTCGTTGGTGAAAATCCCGCCTCCCAGGTTTATGTTCGCAACAAGCAAAAAGCTTGTGCTGAAGTCGGCATCAACTCTTTTGGTAAAACTCTCCCTGCCAACGCTTCCCAGGCTCAGGTGGAAGACCTGGTTCATGAACTGAACCGGGACAAGGCTGTCAACGGAATCTTGGTTCAGCTTCCTCTGCCCACCCACCTTGATGAGGAGCGAATCCTGAGTGCAATTGATCTTATTAAGGATGTAGACGGTTTCCACCCCGTCAATATTGGCAGGCTGGCACAAAAAGGACGTGAACCGCTTTTCGTTCCCTGCACACCTGCCGGTATTCTTTATCTCTTGAGGCAGAGCGGCGCAAAGCTTTCCGGTGCCAACGCGGTTGTGCTTGGCCGCTCCAACATTGTCGGTATGCCTGTTGCCTTGCTGCTCGTCAAAGCCGATGCCACTGTTACGATTTGCCATTCCCGCACACGCAATATGCCTGCGATTGTCCGCCAAGCCGATATTCTGGTGGCTGCCATCGGACAACCGGAAATGGTCAGAGGGGATTGGGTTAAGCCCGGTGCTGTCGTCATTGATGTCGGCATCAATCGTGTGGAAGACTCTGCCGCTCCAAAAGGCTACCGCCTGGTCGGAGACGTAGCCTTTGACGAGGTCGCTCAGGTTGCTTCAGCTATCACCCCAGTTCCCGGCGGTGTCGGCCCGATGACGATTGCTATGCTGCTTAAGAATACTCTGCATGCCGCGGAGTTGGCAGATCAGACCTCAGCTTCCAAAACTTTCTAGAAAGAATCACATGTCAACACTTCTGGTAAAAAACGCTGCTCTACTCGCTACCATGGATTCCCAGGATCGGGAAATCCAGGATGCCGGCCTTTTTTGCCGGGATGGTTTTATTGAGCAAATTGGTCCTTCAGCCTCCCTGCCCACCGAAGCGGACCAGGTGCTCGACTTGCAAGATCATATTGTCCTGCCCGGATTGGTTAACACGCATCATCATTTCTTTCAGACACTTACACGGGCGCTGCCCGCTGCCCAAAATGCCAATCTTTTTACCTGGCTTAAAACACTTTACCCTATTTGGGCACGCCTGACTCCTGATGATATTTTCACCAGCACACAGACAGCCCTGGCAGAGCTGGCGCTCTCTGGCTGCACCACGGCTTCCGATCACCTGTACCTCTTCCCTAACGGCTCCCGCCTGGATGATGAGATTGAAGCCGCCCGTACCATAGGTCTGCGCCTGCACGCCTCACGCGGATCGATGAGTCTGGGGGAATCGCGCGGTGGCTTGCCGCCCGACACTGTGGTGAACACGGAAGAAGACATTCTGAAAGACAGCCAGCGTCTGATCCAGCAGTATCACGACCCCAACCCAGGTTCCAAGTTGCAAATTGTTTTGGCCCCTTGTTCCCCATTCAGTGTCAGCAGTGACTTGCTGCGTCAATCCGCCGCCCTGGCTCGTGAATATCACGTCCATTTACATACCCATTTAGCCGAAACTGAGGATGAAGACGACTTCTGCCAGGAAATGTTTGGCTACAAACCGGTTGCTTATATGCAGTCCGTCGACTGGATCGGTGAGGATGTCTGGTTTGCTCATTCCGTACATGTCCACCAGGAAGAAATTGACCTGTACGCCAAACATGGCTGCGGGGTGGCACATTGCCCCTCATCCAACATGCGCCTGGCTTCCGGCATTGCCCCGGTAATGAGCATGCTGTCTTGCGGCGTTAAGCTTGGTCTGGGTGTGGATGGCTCTGCCAGCAATGACAGCTCACACATGCTGGCAGAGGTTAGGCAAGCCATGCTGCTCTCACGCCTCAACAGCGGTGTACATGGCGCTTCCCGTTCCGCTCCGGATGCGCCTCCATTAATGACTGCCCGGCAGGCACTTTCCATTGCCACCCGTGGTGGAGCCGCTGTACTTGGCCGCCAGGATATTGGTTCCCTGGCAGTTGGAAAATGCGCTGATTTTTTCGCAATTAATCTTAACCAGCTTGATTACACCGGCGCGCTGGCGGATCCATTGGCAGCTGTGGTCTTTTGTACTCCGCTCAGAGCTGACTGGACCATAGTGGGAGGTCAGGTGGTGGTAGAACATAGTAACCTTGCCACCCTGAATCTGCCAAGGCACATCGAAAAACACAACTCAGCCTCAAAGAGATTGATCCTGGGTTGATATCAAGAAAAACTCTCACCGATAAATTTATAAAGCAAAGGATAACAGGTATGCAAAAAAAAGGTTTAGCAGTCGTCGCAGTCGGCGGAAACGCTTTGATCAAGGATAAAAATCACCAAACGGTGCAGGACCAGTTCCAATGTGCCGCGGATACCATGGTACACATTGCAGACATGATCATTGATGGTTGGGACGTCGTTATAACGCATGGCAACGGTCCTCAGGTCGGTTTCATCTTGCGCAGGTCGGAGCTTTCCAGCCATGAGCTGCATGAAGTTCCCCTCGACTACTGTGGCGCGGATACCCAGGGTGCGATTGGCTACATGTTCCAGCAAGCCCTGCACAATGAATTCCTCAAGCGTGGAATCGACAAGGTTGCTGCAACAGTAGTAACTCAGACCATCGTCGACTATAACGATCCGGCTTTTCAAAACCCCTCCAAACCAATTGGCTCCTTCCTGGATGAAGCCCAAGCTAAATCCAAGATGGAGAAGGAAGGTTGGACCATGGTCGAGGATGCCGGTCGCGGCTGGCGCAGAGTGGTACCTTCCCCCATCCCGCAGCGTATCGTAGAAGCATCGGCAATTCGCAGCTTGATTGACAAGGGTTTTGTAGTTGTGGCTGTGGGCGGCGGAGGCATCCCGGTCATTGAAGATGAAGCGGGAAAGTTGGTTGGCGTTGAGGCTGTCATTGATAAAGACTTTGGCTCCGCCATCCTGGCATGCATGATCCAAGCTGACCTGTTTCTGATCAGCACCGCTGTCGAAAAGGTGGCTGTGAACTTCAACAAACCAGATCAGCGCTGGCTTGATCAGATCACCGTTGCGGAAGCCCAGCAGCTGATTAAAGAAGGGCACTTCGCCAAAGGCAGCATGCTTCCAAAAATTGAAGCCATCCTCAAATACATGGCATGTGGTGGCAAAAAAGCCCTCATCACCAATCCTGAACACATCAAGGATGCCCTGGATGGCAAAACCGGAACCTGGATTGTGCCCTGAGTTTGCCTTTGGAGTATGATTGTCTGGCATTACATCTGAATTTGGTTCAGGCGTAATCAGGAGACTGGCATGACTATTAACCATTTAACCTGCTCAATCTGTGGCAGCACCTACACAGCTAATGAGGTTCAATATACCTGCCCCCGGGATGGAGGCAATTTGACGATCCACCTGGATTTCGAGTCGGCTAAATCCAAACCAGATCCGGCATTGATTCTCAACAGCTGCGAGCAATCCATCTGGCGCTATCAGCCGCTCCTGCCAGTATCTGATCCCGGTTTCAACGCTACCCCATTACACCAGGTTGGCTGCACCCCGGTTTATCAGCCTGAAGCACTCCGTCAGGAATTAGGGCTCCGGCAGTTGTGGATTAAGGATGAGAGCCGCAACCCCAGTGCTTCGTTCAAAGACCGCGCCAGCGCCGTGGTGATCACTCATGCCATCAAGATTAACGCTGAGGTGATTGTGGCTGCCTCCACCGGCAATGCCGGTGCAGCCATGGCTTGCATGGCAGCCAGTGTGGGCAGAAAGGCAGTCATCCTGGCGCCTCGAACTGCCCCGCCAGCCAAAGTGGCGCAATTATTGACTTATGGGGCACAGGTCATCCTGGTAGATGGAAATTACGACCAGGCTTTTGATCTGAGCATTGCCGCTTCACAAACCTTTGGCTGGTACAACCGGAATACCGGTTATAACCCTTTTACGGCTGAAGGTAAAAAAACCGCCGCTTTCGAAATCTGGGAGCAGGTACTGCGCAGAATGGAACCAGGCTCAGCTCCGCTGACCGTCTTCATCCCTGTAGGGGATGGAAATATCATTTCCGGGATTCATAAAGGTTTCAAGGACTTGTTATCCCTGGGTTGGATTGAGTGTTTGCCAGTTCTGGTGGGTGTCCAAGCCGAAAAATCCGCAGCCATCGCCAACGCGTTTGCCTCCGGAACAGATAAAATCCAACCAGTCAAAGCCACCACAATTGCCGACAGCATCAGCGTGGACCTGCCACGTGACGGTTTGCGCGCCATCCAAGCGGTCCGTGAGAGCGGAGGAAGTTACATCACAGTTTCCGATGAAGAAATCCTGCAAGCAATCCCTGCGTTGGGAAAGGTTGGGATTTTTGTTGAGCCGGCAGCTTCCGCTGCTTATGCCGGGCTGGTAAAATCAGTAGAGCAAGGCTTAAGGGACCCTCAGTCCCCTGCCCTGGTGCTTTGCACCGGCAGCGGTCTCAAAGACGTGCGAGCTGCAACCCAGGCAGTGCCACCTGCTCCCATCATTGAACCCACCCTGCAAGCATTAACAAAGGTGATCCATGACTAACCCTGTCTTTTCAATTATTGCACCTATTTACAATGAGCTTGAAAACCTCCCCCTACTCTATGCTCGCGTTCGTGAAGAGATGAACAAAAGCGGTGAGCCCTGGGAATTAATCCTCATTGACGATGGCAGCCACGATGGCTCTACAGATATCATCCGCCAACTTGCCGATACTGATGAACGCGTCCGCCCTGTGATCTTTGCCCGAAATTTCGGTCATCAGATCGCTGTGACTGCCGGAATGGATTACAGCCGCGGAGATGCAGTCATCATTATTGACGCCGACCTTCAGGACCCACCTGAAGTCATCCATGAACTGATCGCCAAATGGCGCGAGGGTTATGAGGTAGTCTATGCGGTCCGCACGGAACGCGAAGGTGAAACCTGGTTCAAGAAGAAAACCGCTTCCATTTTCTACCGCACCATTAATCGCATGACCGATATTAAGATTCCGCTCGATACCGGTGATTTTCGGCTCTTAGACCGAAAAGTGGTCAATATCATGAACGGAATGCGTGAAAAGCACCGCTTTTTACGCGGTATGGGAGCCTGGACCGGTTTCAAGCAGATAGGAGTGGAATATAAACGGGCTGCCCGCCATGCGGGCGCCTCCAAGTATCCCTTCAAGAAAATGGTCAAACTGGCACTCAACGCGGTCACCGGCTTTTCTTACGTTCCCCTGAAAATTGCCACCTACATTGGCTCTGTCTCGGTAGCGTTGAGCTTGGTTGTTCTTATCGTGCGTCTGATTATAGGCGCTCCTTTCACCGCACAGGCAACCACCCTTCTGATCGTTTTATTCCTGGGCGGCATCCAATTGATCTGCCTTGGGATTATTGGGGAATACATCGGCAGGATCTATGATGAGGTTAAAGGACGTCCATTATATATTGTTGCCGAAGGACCAGAGCCAGGATTTAACCCCACCCGACTGGACCTTCCGCCAAACCAAAATAAACTATAAATTTGTATTTACTAAAGGATAATATTTATGGCAAAAATCGATTTATCAATTTACAATGACCGTTTGGAAAGAACCCTCGGACGCGTGCATGAAAAAGGTATCATTATCCCCACCTTTGCCCAACAGAGGAACCCCAGCTTAATTCCTGCTTCCATCCAGGAGCAACTCAAGAGTATCGGTTTATGGGATTTGCATCCTTTGAATCTGTTCCGCATCACCTGGCACAATCAACCAACCGCTCAGGGTGGTTTGTTTGGTGGGTTAAATTACCTCGAGTTTCCGTCCAGCCTGACTGGGGTGAATGCCCGCATCATCGCATTGGAAGGCAAATGGTTCCCCTGCGGAGTCCATAAAGTAGGCGCCGCGTTTGGCTGCTTGGTGCCTCGATTGGTGACTGGGCAATTTGATCCCACCCAGCAAAAAGCAGTCTGGCCCTCTACTGGCAACTTCTGCCGCGGTGGAGCCTACGACTCGCACCTGCTCGGCTGCGATTCAATCGCCATCCTGCCGGAAGAGATGAGCCAGGAACGGTTTGACTGGCTGGCAAACATTGCCAGTGAGGTCATCGCCACGCCTGGCAGCGAATCCAACGTCAAGGAAATCTTTGATAAATGTTGGGAATTACGCCGCAGCGGTCAGGATTTGATGATTTTCAATCAGTTTGAAGAATTCGGCAACTACCTCTGGCATTATTCCATCACTGGCAGTGCATTAACAGAACTGATTAACCAAAAACTTGGCCCTGATGACAGGTATTGCGGTTTCGTCTCTGCTACAGGCTCAGCAGGAACCATCGCAGCCGGGGATTATCTCAAACAGCAGTTCCCTGCCAGCAAGATCATTGCCAGTGAAGCTCTGCAATGTCCCACATTGCTTAATAATGGATTTGGCGCCCATCGCATTGAAGGTATTGGCGATAAACATGTACCTTGGATCCATAATTCGAAAAATACTGATTTTGTAACCGCAATTGATGATCAGGCTGTGGTTAACCTTGCCCGCCTGTTCAATGAACCGGAGGGGAAACAATATTTGATCGATTCGGGTGTGGACGAAACAACCGTAAGCCAGTTGGACCTGTTAGGTTTTTCAAGCATTTCCAACGTGCTGTCTGCTATAAAGTTTGCTAAATATAATGAGCTTACTGATCAGGATATCGTGGTGACTGTACTGACCGATTCCATGGAGCTCTACCAAAGCCGCTTGAAGGAAATGCGCGAGCAACACGGCTCTTACACTGCGGTTAATGCAGCAACAGATGATGCCCGTTACCTCAAAGGTCAGGGAATTGACAACATGGAAGAGCTAACCTATTACGGTCGCAAGCGCATCCACAACCTCAAGTACTATACCTGGGTTGAACAGCAAGGAAAAACCTACGAGGAAATCCAGGCACAATGGTATGACCCGGATTACTGGCTTGAAATTCAATCGCAAGTGCCTGAAATTGATGCTCTGATCGATGAGTTCAACCAAAAAGCCGGGGTAGCCTGATATAGGAAGAACAATGAGCGGAATCAAGGACATTCCAGAAACCAGCCTGGTACTGGTCGCGATCGTTCCCAATCAGCGCGACTTGGATATTGCCAGACTGCTGGGATGGTATCGGATTCCGCTCAAAAGCGCTCCAAAAGTCATCTCGGTGGATTATCTTGCGTTTTACCAAACCGGGGCTTTTCCACAGGCAGAGCGCTGGCAGATTCGCTGGATTGCCCCGATTTTGGGCCATGAACTGACTACCCGTGCCGAACTGCTGCATGATCAGTCTGATCACCCTCGTGCCCAGGAGGAATACTTCAAAATTCAATTAGGTCCCCTCCAGGCGCTTCCTGAGCCGATCCAAGCCGGCGCGTGGAAACGAGTTACCTTTTTCTATACCACCATGCGGCGGGTTCAACAGGCGCAGTCACTCAGTGATTTGCCTGTTCATGACGAAGAACGCCCTATCCTCTGGCAGTCTTTGCGGGAACGCGCTTTGAAAGCCAATGAGTATCATGCCTCCGATCTCCCTCAACTGCCAGTTGACCCTGCCATACTGGCGTTATTCAGCGGTGTGTTCGCCTCTGACCAAACAGAAGAATAGTTTGAAAGCCGTGCTATATTGCCGGCAGGTAAGCATAGGGTAGAATTCATCCATTAATGATTCTTTGTGAGACCTTGCCATGAAAAAACTAATCAAATCTGGAACAATCGTTACTGCCGAAAAGACCTACCAGTCAGACATCCTGATTGAAGATGAAAAGATTGCCCAAATAGCACTAGAAATTAACTGCCCGGATGCGGAAATCATCGATGCAACTGATAGATTGATTCTGCCCGGCGGGGTGGACGCTCATGTACACCTCAGCCTGCCTATGGCGGGTACCATCTCATCGGACGACCATTACACTGGTGGTAAAGCCGCAGCTTTTGGAGGCACTACCAGCCTGATCGACTTTGTCTCACAAGACCCCGGCTCCCTGGAAGAAAATATTGCCCGCAAGCGTGCTGAAGCCGACCCAATCGCCAGCGTTGATTATGGATTGCATATGAACATCACCCGTTTCAACGACCAGGTGGCTGAAGAAATAACCCAACTGCCTGCACTCGGTGTAACAACGGTCAAGGTTTTTACAGCCTATAACAACCGCTTGCGGCTGAGTGACGGGGATATCTTTAAAACCATGCGGATTGCCGGCAGAAACGGAATCCTAACCATGATCCATGCTGAGAATGGTGATGTCATCGATATCCTGGTAAAGGAAGCGCTGCAGCAAGGGCATACAGAACCCATCTGGCATGCCCGCACCCGTCCTGGCTGGGGTGAGGTAGAGTCAAGCCTGCGTGGGTTTGCCCTGGGTGCTCAGGCAGACGCACCGGTCTATCTGGTACACATGAACGTCGCCGAAGAGGTGGATCAGTTAGCTTATGCCCGTGCTCATAACTTGAAGGCTATGGGGGAAACCTGCCCTCAGTATCTATTTTTCACCGAAGAGGATCTTAAAAAGGAGGATGGAGCCAAATGGATCTGCTCGCCGCCTATGCGCACCACCGCGGATCAAAAGGGGCTTTGGCAGGGTATCCAAGCTGGCATAATCCAGGTACTGTCCACAGATCACTGTCCGTTCTTCTATGATGGAACTAAGCCCATCCTTTATGAAAACCGACCGATAGCCATTCCCGGCAAAGAATTGGGCAAGACTGATTTTACAAAAATTCCCAATGGACTGCCGGGCGTTGGTGACCGCCTGCCCCTGTTTTGGAGTCACGCGGTTGCCTCAGGGAAGATCACACCAAACCAGTTCGTCGCCCTCACATCCACTAATCCTGCCCGTATTTTTGGTCTCTATCCCCGGAAAGGCTGCATTTCCGTTGGTTCTGATGCTGATGTTGTGCTTTGGGATCCAGAATTTGAGGTGAATTATGGTGTCCGGATAGCGCAGCACCGGACGGATTACAATCTCTACGAAGGCTGGAAATTGCACGGTTTTCCACGCCAGGTCTTCTTGAGAGGTCAACAAATCGTCCGGGATGGTCAATGGTTTGGAAAGCCCGGAGGAGGACGCTATTTACACCGTACGACTGGTGAAGTTCTCTAACCCTGCTTGGCAGGAAGCAAAGACATGCTGATCCTTGGCATCATCGCTCTGCTGCTCTTGGCTTCATTGACGATCGCTATTACCAATGCTGTCAAACCAAAGATTGCTCGTTCCTGGACAATTGCGCTGATCAGCGCTACTCTGGCATGGCTGGCTGTCTTTTACTTGAGGTTGTACCTTCCCAGTGAATTTCCTCTCTGGTCTTGGACGCCGGAAACGCTTTTCATTTCTTCCCACTTCCTGGTGATCAATTACAATAGCTGGCCTTATGCCTTTGCTCTGATCTCCTTATGTATGGCGGTTATTTTCACCGATTCCACCAGAAGCTTTCTCAAAACCTCTCCTGCCTCTTGGGCTGGTTCCCTGGCAATCACAGCCATCAACCTGGTGGCACTTTTATCAGGCGATCCTATTTCATTGGCAGTCGTCTGGGCTTTGGTGGATGTGATTGAATTGGTTTATCTACATGTCAATCAGCCGAAGGACAAAACTGACCCTCATCTGGTCACCGTGTTTGGTGTGCGCCTGCTGAGCGTTTTTGCCCTGATAGGTGCGACTGTAATTGGTTGGCAGGTCAAGCCAGGATTTTCCCTGGCAGAGATTCCGGCGACAGCAGGGCTTTACTTCCTCGTAGCAGCCGGCTTGCGTCTGGGTGTACTGCCGCTCAACTTGCCCTTTATTAGTGAACCAAGCATGCCGCGAGGTATGGGTTTGCTATTGCGCTTTTCACCGGCTGCATCCAGTTTGATGCTGATTGCCAACCTGCCTTCAGACTACCTTATCCCCCAAAAAGGCTTGCTGACATTATTGAACATCCTGACCACCATCGCTGCCATGTATGCAGCAGGAATGTGGCTGACTCGTAAGAATGAAACTGAAGCCCGTCCGTATTGGATTGTTGCATTGGCTGCCTTTGCTATCATGTGTGCATTAAATGGACAGCCTGAAAGCAGCCGTGCCTGGGGTATGGCATTGCTTTTTAGCGGTGGAGAATTATTTTTATTTGATCCCCCTGTCCGCCGGATCCGTTTTCTGCCCGTAATGGGTCTGCTGGGGCTGGTCGCATTGCCTTACACCCCGGCAGCCTCCGGTTGGGATGGTCTGCTCGGAACGAGCTTCACTTTCAGCTCTGCCTGCATGATTTTCTCGCATGCCATGCTTGTTCTGGGATACTTGCGATATATATTTGAATCAGGCAGTACCATCACCGGATTGGAAAAACACGCTCGCATCACCTACCCTTTGGGGCTCATCCTGATCCTTCAATCCATGCTGATAGTTGGCTTGGTAGGTTGGCCCGGTGTCTTCACCACGGGTAAATGGTGGGCTGGTCTGGCAAGTTTTGTTATTGTCGGTCTGAGTGTCGGTGCCGTTTTCAAACTTGGATTGCGTTTCCCATTTTCCAATGTGGCGCAAGTTATTCCCTTTTATCGTCTCGCCAAAGTTATTCTGGAAATACTACAAAAAATATTTAGCCTGCAGTGGATATATCAATTTGTTGCCTTTCTGTCACGTCAGCTTGGGGCTTTGGCTGGCACGATAACTGCCATCGTGGAAGGAGAAGGCGGTATCCTTTGGTCCTTGGTGTTTTTGCTGATCTTCATCACAGTGTTTCTTTCAAGGATTACAGTGCCATGAGTTCGCCTTGGTTATTAGCCTCCGTGATCATTTCTCTGTTGGCAGCAATGACCAACCTGGTGCGCAGGCAGTGGCTGGTCAATATTATTGCCTTAGCAATTCAGTACCTGGCAGTATTTATCTTTATGACCAGTGTCCGTACTCCGAGTCTGGCTGTGATCAAACTTCTGGTCGGATGGATGGTTACTTTAACTCTGTATATCACCCTGGTTTCGGTTGGAGATATATACCAACTTAAAACCCGTTTTCGGCTAAGTATCGGGGAGGTCTTTAGAGCTCTGGCAGGCTTGTTCATGATCCTGATTTGCATCTTGTTTCTGCCCGAAATAAAGGCTAATGTCTTTCCGCAAACAGGTGATTACCTTTTACTGACCAGTTTTGGACTGATGGGGCTCGGTTTACTCCAAGCTGGGATGATCTCAGAACCGTTCTACATCATCATCGGATTGCTTACTTTTCTTTCCGGCTTTGAATTGCTGTATGCCTCTCTTGAGCTTTCCACTTTGCTGGAAGCGCTGTTTGCCGGTGTGAACTTGGGCCTTGGCTTGGTTGGAGCTTATTTCTTGGTTAAGGACTCGGAGACTGAAACGCCATGAGCACCCCCCTTATCTGGATCATCATTCCGATTGCCTTGGCAGTGCTGCTCATTCCACTGCAGGGGAAACCCAAACTTTCCTATCCCATCACCTGTTTGATATCGCTCATTTTAACCTTGCTCGCTTGGTTCTTCCCGAATGACCTGGTGTTCCTGGCAGACGGACGCAGGATCGAAATTGCCGACCAGATTCTAATTTTTGGTAGAAGCCTTCAATTGGAAGGTGTCGATCTCACTATGGTTGGGTTGCTTTACCTGGTCAATTTTTTGTGGAACTTGGGGGGAAGTTTTTATAAACCCAGCACCTGGTTTAACACGCTTTCGCTGATCATTACAGCCTTATGGATAACCGCTTTAGCTGTTCAGCCATTTTTATATGCTGCAGTGGTAGTAGAGCTGATTGCACTGTTGAGTGTTCCCTTGCTCTCCCCACGTGGAGAAAAAACCAGCCGGGGTTTGCTCTATTACCTGGTCTTTCAGACCCTGGCAATGGCACTCATTTTAATGAGCGGCTGGATGCTTTCCGGGATTGGAACCGCTCCCTCTACTAATCCTTTGATCATTCGTTCCGCTATGATGGTTCTGTTTGGATTCGCCTTATGGCTGGGAGCATTTCCCTTTCATTCCTGGATTCCGATCATCAGTCAGCATGGCCACCCCTGGGTAGTAACGTTCTTGCTGTATTCTATGCAGACGACGCTTGTAGTCTTTTTTCTGTACTTCCTCGATCAGTATGCCTGGCTGCGTAGCCTTCCCCAACTTTACGAAAGCCTTCAATTGATGGGAGTCATCATGATTGCGGTAGCAGGTATTTTGGCTGCTCTGCAAACCAATTTATCCAGGCAATTTGCTTACTTTTTCCTGGCGGAAACAGGGTATTCCATTCTATCCATTGGGCTGACGGAGCAAGGCGGCTTGTCTTACCTGGTAATGCTCTTCCTGCCACGCATGTTGAGCTATTGGTTGTGGGCTTGGTCCATTTCGGCATTAAGAAAATTGGCTCCGGAAAAGAACCTGGAGTTAACATCATTAGCAGGTCTTTTTCAACAATTCCCTTTCATCAGCGCGGGCATCTTGGCCAGCCAGCTCAGTTTGATCGGCTTGCCACTCCTTCCCATCTTCCCTGTCAAACAAATGATCTGGTACCTGGTTCCCTATCAGGGCATGGGAACATCCCCATGGATCGTACTGGGC
This sequence comes from Anaerolineaceae bacterium, assembly GCA_049301715.1. GTDB lineage: Bacteria > Chloroflexota > Anaerolineae > Anaerolineales > Anaerolineaceae > Mesolinea. The sequence continues at coordinate 14,705 of JBAQLH010000039.1, read as the reverse complement.
ATCCTGGGAATGTTGATCTCGATGATGCGTTTTGTGCGGCAATTCAGCACGCCCGTTCCTGAAACAACTGAAAAGCCAGTTTCTTCTGAGCCATTATCGGTTGTTGTTCCGATCTGTATTATCCTGGTTATCTTCCTGGTAATTGGGTTGTTCCCACAACTGGCTCTCCCAAAATTTGTCGATATCCTCGCGCCGTTTGTTCACCTACTGCCATCTTCCTGAAATCCTTAAAATCAGCAGATGGGAAAATAATAATCTCCACATAATAAACTTCGCAAAATCCAATCTGTGTTTATGGGTATAATCAAAATGTTAATGAACAGACATTACCATTGGCTATATAGGTGAAAAATGGATGAATTTACCGGTTTCGAACAATTAGAAAAACGCGTTGAATGGTTGGATAATGAGCGCCGCAACGATAAAACCAACCTGGCTTCTCTGCAAAATCGATTAACAGTGCTGGAATCAGAGAATATTTCCCTGCGTAAACAACTCAAGGAAATGGAACTCAGTATCACCAAATTGAGTACGCAAATTGCCAACTTTGATAAGTATGATAACCAGATCAACCGGCTGAATATTGACCTTACCAAGCAGATCAGGGATGTAAATGAGCGTTCGGAGATGAACCTTAATGAGTCTGTCAAACGGACAAAATTGGAAATTGAAGCCACCAAAAAATCTGTCAGCGAGATCTACCCATTTACCGAGCAGTTGGAACCCCTGCGCACTGAGATAAAGACTTTAAAAGTGGAAGATTCCCGCCTTGCCCGTCTGAATGAAGAATTAAAAGCCAAAATCCTCGAGGTTGGGCGTTTTGATGAAGATTACCGCCGCTCCCTGCATTTGCTGGAGGAAAACCGCCGTCAGGATGCCAAACGGCTGACCGATGTTCAGGGGGAAGTTGTTTCTGTACGCAAGCGCGTGGAGGAGACCCGCAGCCGTTTCGACGCCTTCAGCGACAGTTTCAGGCAGCTCGACACCCGCATTACTGAATTGCAGACCTATGAAAAAGATCGTAAGGAAGCTCAATCCGCCTTTATGGATAAGGTCAACAATTCCATGTTGGATAAGGATAAGACCTTTAAAGGATGGGAAAAACGCTTCGAAGAAATAGATCGAGTCAATCTCAATCTGAATGCCCAATTGGAAGACCTGGAAAATTCCAAAAAAGCGGTTGATAAAGCAGTCGCGGGAGTGGACGAGATCATCGAACGGTTTGAACGCCGCATTAACGAGATCAGTGAAGTCCAGCGCTTAAATGATGAACGTTTCCGTCAGGAATGGAACGCTTTCAAAGCGGATGACCTGAAACGGTGGACTAATTATCTGCTGAGTCAGGAAGAACAATTACATGCCATCAACCAGCAGGTTTCGTCAACTGCCGCACAAATTGAAGCGCTCGACGACATTACAGTCAAAACCCAGGATGACGTGGACCGCTTGAGTCGCGAGACCATCAAGCATGTCCAATCCATTCTTCAGGCATACCAGGACTCCATTCAAAGCATCGCTCCACTGGCAGAACGGAAAGCTTCGTAACCAAGATGCATATCGTTGGAACTGCCGGTCACGTTGACCACGGCAAGTCCACTCTGGTGGCTGCCTTGACTGGTGTGCATCCTGACCGCTTAAAAGAAGAAATCACCAGGGAGATGACCATCGACCTCGGTTTTTCTTCCCTGACACTGCCCAGCGGTGAACTGGTTGGCATTATTGATGTGCCCGGGCACCGGGATTTTATTGGCAATATGCTTTCAGGTATTGGGGGAATCGATGCGGTATTGTTGCTTATTGCCGCAGATGAGGGTGTCTCAGCCCAAACCCGTGAACATCTGGCAATTTTAGATCTGCTCCAAATCAAAAAAGGTCTGATCGTCCTCACTAAAACCGATCTGGTGTCCGATCCTGAGTGGCTGGAGTTGGTAGAGCTCGAAGCGCACGAACTGATCAGGAATACCTGTCTGGAGCAAGCGCCTATAGTGCGGGTTTCCGCCAAAACCGGATCCGGTTTACCTGAACTCCTTCAAACCCTAGAACACATCCTGGCTGAAACTCCAGCCAGGCGGGATATTGGAAAACCCAGGCTGCCCGTAGATCGGGTGTTTACTTTGACGGGTTTTGGCACCATAGTAACCGGCACGCTTCTAGACGGCAGCTTTTCAGTAGGGGATGAAGTAGTCTGCTTGCCTTCCAACCTGCCCGGGCGAATCCGCGGTCTGCAAAATCACAACCAAAAACTGCAAAAGGTTTCTTCCGGCTTTCGTACCGCGATTAATATCAATGGGCTAACTACCGATCAAATTGACCGGGGAAATGTAATCGCGCATCCTGGCAGTTATCTTCCAACCAGGCTTTTGGATGTCCATTTTCGCTATCTGCAAAATCTATCGATGGACTTCAAACACAATACTGAGGTAAAACTTTATTTAGGTGCATCTGAAACCACTGCCAAGGCACGGCTCCTGGGGGTTGAGAGCCTTAAACCTGGAGAGGAAGGCTTCCTTCAACTCAAATTAACCAAACCTGTCGTTGCGGTGCGTGGAGATCGTTTCATCCTCAGGCTGCCCTCCCCTTCCGAGACTCTCGGGGGTGGTCAGGTGCTTGATCCGCATCCGCAAAAATTGCACCGCCGGTTTGCCAGCAGCGCCCTTGAAGACTTGGAGAAAATTCTCGCAGGAAGCGAGGCAGATTTGCTGTTAGGAGCTTTGGCTTCCATGAACTATGCCAATGCCTCAGCGGTAATCCAAAGATCAGGCATGGGGGAGCAATCCGGGCTTGAATTAATTTCCGAACTGAAGCAGAAGGGCGAGATTGTATCGCTGCAGGAGAATGCAAATCCGCTCAAAAGCCTCTTAACTACCAAAGAGGGCTGGCAGGAGATCAGCAGTCAAGTCACCAAAGCATTATCAGAATATCATCTTGCCAATCCGCTCAAACCCGGCTTGGGGTGTGAAAATCTGCGTGCCCAACTCAAGCTGCCACAGCTTGTTTTTGACGCATCAATAGATCAGTTGTCCGGCTTGGAGATGATCGCCCAATCTGGCACGATGATTTCACTCCGTTCCCATCAAGTCAAGCTAACTGCCGGTCAGCAAGCGCTCGCCGCCCCATTATTAGAGAAGTTCTCCCAATCGCCCTACACCCCGCCAAGTTATGCAGAATCGAGCGAGCTAGTCGGGCAGGAATTGGTGGATGGACTGATTGCCTCAGGCGAGCTGGTTCGAATTTCTGACCAGATATTGCTCTCACCGGTTGTTTATAAGGAGATGGCTGACTGGGTCAAGCAAATTATTACAACTAATGGCAGCCTCTCTTTGGCGGAGCTGCGGGATTACTTTCAGACCAGCCGCAAATATGCGGCAGCCCTGCTCGAACACCTTGATTCAATTGGAATTACTGTAAGAAAAGGTGATTCCAGAGTCTTAAGAAGAGTACAATCATAATGTAACCAAATTACCAAACAAAAGGAGAAAAACATGGCTTGGAAAGTATTGATTACAGATGGTCTTGAGGATATTGGCAAGGAGATCATCAACAAGTCGGGGGAGGCGGTGGATAAAAAGGGTATTGAAGCCGCAGAGTTGTTAAAAATTATTCCTGAATATGACGCAATGATCATTCGTGGTCGTACCAAACTCACCGCTGAAGTTTTCGCTGCTGCCACCAAACTTAAGGTTGTCGGCCGCATGGGCGTAGGTGTCGATAACATCGACCTGAATGCAGCCAAAGCTCACAATATCACTGTGGTGAATGCTGCAGTGGCAACTTCCGCCGCCGTAGCAGAGCTCGCCATGGGCTTGATGCTTTCCCTGGTGCGGGAAATCCCTCGTGCTGATGCCAGTATGAAAACTGAAACCTGGCTGAAGAAAGAATTTAATGGCACTGAACTCAATGGAAAGACACTGGGCGTGATTGGCTTTGGAAATATCGGCCGCCTGGTCGGGAAATACGCTTCCACCTTTGGCATGCAGATTATCGCTTATGATCCCTTCCGGGATGCGGATTATATGCACGCGAATGGAGCTGAAGCAGCCAGCATCGATGAAATCTTTGAGAAAGCCGATGTTATCACCCTGCATCTGCCCCTGACCGAGCAGGGCAAACACCTATTGAACGATGAAGCCTTTGCTAAAATGAAGGATGGCGTTCTTATCGTCGACGCAGCCCGAGGGGGGATCATTGATGAAGCCGCTCTCTTGCGAGCTCTCAAATCCGGTAAGGTGCGCGGAGCAGGACTTGATGTTTACGAAAAAGAACCGCCTCTCACCTGGGAACTGGTCAAACATCCTAAAGTTATCGCCATGCCCCACATTGGGGCGCAAACCGCTGAAGCACAATTGCGTGCTGCTGTGGACATTGCCACCGAAGTGGTCAATGCTTTGGACGGTCAGCCACTACACTGGAAGATTTGTTAACTGACACTAAGAAATTTGGGAAAGAAATATGAATACAGAAGATAAGCTACAGAGGTTACGCGCAATCGTCGCTGAGACATCAGATCTTGGCAGCACCGAAGCGCTTTTGGATTGGGATCAACAGGTTAATATGCCCGCGGGTGGGGCAGAAGACCGGGGCAATCAAACTGCCCTGATTGCAGGAATCGTGCACGAAAAAGCTACCTCGGATGAATTAGGGTCGTTGATTGAAGACCTGTCAGCGGAAATATCCGACCCGGACGCTGATGATGATTTTGCCCGTGAGATCAAAGTAACCAAACGCATGTATGACCGTCTGACCCGTGTTCCCAAAGAGAAATTAATCGAACTGGTGATGACAACTTCTAAAGCTCACGAGGTGTGGGTGAAAGCCAGGGCAACCAATGATTTTGCCAGTTTTCAGCCCCATTTGCAGCATATTGTGGAATTAAAGCGAGAATACGCAAATTACTTCAAACCTTATGACCATCCCTATGATGTTCTGTTGGATGAATACGAACCAGGCATGAAAACCGCTGATGTCCGCCGCATCTTCGATACTTTGCGCCCCAAGCAAGTGGAGCTGTTAAAACAGATTGCCCAAGCCAAACAAGTGGATAACAGTTTTATCAAACAAAACTATCCCATTGAAGGACAGCGCAAGTTCGGCGAATTTATTTCCACCCGTTTCGGGTACGATTGGAACCGTGGGCGCATCGACCTGGCACCACACCCATTTACCACCAGTTTTGGCTACGGGGATGTGCGTATCACCACCCGCTACCTGGATAATGACGGGTTTTCAGCCTTGTTCAGCACCATGCACGAGACCGGGCATGCACTTTATGACCAGGGGCTGGATCCAAAGTATAAACGCACCAGTTTAGGTCAGTCAGCCTCGTTGGCTGTGCATGAATCCCAGTCGCGCTTGTGGGAAAACCTGGTAGGTCGTTCTAAAGAATTCTGGCAGTTCAGCTTCCCAATCGCACAAATGCTCTTCCCGCAGCACCTGGGCAACCTCAGCCTGGCGGAGTTCTACCGCGGTATTAATAAGGTTGAGCCTTCCCTGATCCGCGTGGAAGCCGATGAAGCCACCTACAATATGCACATCATGCTGCGGCTTGAAATTGAAATCGGTCTGATTGAAGGCAGCATGAATACCAAAGACCTGCCCGAGATTTGGAATACCCGTATGCAGGAATACCTGGGTATTACCCCGCCAAATGATTCCAGCGGCGTCTTGCAGGATGTTCACTGGTCTGGCGGTATGATTGGGTACTTCTCCACCTACGCTCTTGGCAATTTGATTTCTGTCCAATTGTGGGAAAAGATGCTCTCCGATCACCCCAATATTCCTGATGAAATGGCTCAGGGCAACTTCAGCACTATTCTTGGCTGGCTGCGCGAAAATATCCACCGAAACGCCTTCCGCTACGATCCGCAAGAGCTGGTGCGCAGAGCAACCGGCGATACCATCAACCCTGAGCCTTATCTGCGCTATCTGAACAAAAAATACAGCGAGATTTATCACCTATAGGCCTAAACCAATACAACCTGACCTGGATCGAATCAGGTCAGGTTACCCCTTTATCGAATGATGACAAACCAGCCTATTTCAAAATCAAAACGAGTATGGATCCCATTGACAGCCATCCTGGTACTATTGCTGGCTGGTTCCGCCAATCCAACCGCCACTGCTGCAACAGCGCAAACCCAGGCTGCCCCAACCACAACAACGGTTTCTTCGCCTCTTCAAGTTGAATATGAGATTGACTGCACTAATGCGGTTAATGTACAGGTCAACCTGGATACTTCTTCTTACGATGTCATTGCCAGGAAGATCATACCGGTAGACTGCGGTTCCCTGCCTACTCAGTCCCTTTCGACCCAACTCTATTTTGATGTGTTTACGATACCCACCTACGCGCATTTGAGCATTACCACGAATGATGAGTTCAACCGAACAGTAAGAATGTACACCAACTATGTCACCCTTTCGGAGGTTCCACAGGCAAGCACTCTTCAGATGAATACTGACATCCCGTTTCAAATTACTGAACCGGTGGATGGCAGCACGATCAGCAATCTTTCCTTTCAAGTAATGGGCAGCATCGTAACCAACAGCTCCTCACCGCTGAATATTCAACTGATCAGCGAGACGGGCAGAATACTCTCCCACGAGGCGGTTTTTGTTCCTTTAACCATGCTCGGAAAGGACTACCCTTTTGAAGCGACCTTGTACCTGCCCCGGTTAAGTGAGCCGACCGGAGCACGTCTGGTCATGCAGCAATCAGCCAGCGATATCTACGGCGTCAAATTTGCAACCAGTGTTCAGGTGACAATCGATCAGGATTAGACATTTTTTCGGTTTAATCTTTAGCTTTTTTCTTACTTATTCCTCTTGGGATATTAATCAAAGACAGCCTGCAGATCCCATTACATTCAGGAATCAGGGCTTGATGGCTTTGCATTCGTCTTCCATTTGCGGGAACACTATGTAATTCTGGAAATAAAACTCTTTGGAATCCATGCCAAAGGGATCACGGGCCAACCGTTCCGCCGTAAAGCGCGGGATCTGTCGGGGTAGCGCCGGAGGGATCATGCACGTAAACCCAATCCCCAACTTCCGCCCAGTTGAACACCCAGTGCGCATCCCCGGGAGACATATTCACACAGCCATGCGACTGAGGGAACCCCAGCACCACCGGCCAATATACCCCATGGATGGCGGTATTACGATCGTAGAACAAAGCCCAGGGAACTGCCTGCAGATGGTAAAAATCCGACCGATCAGCCTCGTAGGCATCCTGCATAGTCACCGTTTTATCCGCCCGGAAAATCTGAAAAGTTCCCGGTTGGGTGTAAAAAGGTGCCAGCCCGCTGGCGATCAATGAAGCAAACTTCAACTCACCGTCTTCATAGACGCTAAGGGTCAGGTTATACAGGTCAATATTTATCCAGCGGTCGCTCTCCACACCCTCCGGTCTGGTCGCGTCCACCACCATCCTCCGGGATTTATGTGAACTGATCCATTCGTCGGGAGCCACCAGATACCAGTAGTATCCATCCGCTTCCGCCACTTGGTAGATTTGGATTGGGTCGTACTTTGCGTAAATCTTGCCGGTCTTCGGCGAATTGAAACCAGGGGCGGTGTAACTATCCGTCTCATTCACCACCCAGCCGAAATCATTTTTGGGGGTCTGCGAAAACTGCAAACCTTGAAAGCGGGTCCATGAATAAATCGGGGTAGCTTCCATCCATTCCCCACTCTCCAACTGCACTAAAGTGCGTCCATCGACAGCCACCTGGTTTACCATGGAAACGTAGCGCATCGGTCCGGCTGCTAATGTGCGGATCGCTGGACCGCCCGCCCTGGCTTCATCAAGACTGGCATAAACCGGAACAGCAGCGGTGGAGCCAGCGGTGATCTTGGCTACGTAAACCGGCAGTTCCGACAGAGCAGGGTCAGGTGAGGCAGCCGGTAAGTCTGTCACCGGGTAAGGAATGCCTTTCTCGCTCAATACCTGAACGGATTGGGAAGCTCCCAGGGGCAGACAGTCCAGTGGCTCAGCCAGGTAAAGCCCGGGCTGGCATAGTGGCAGATCATAATACTTTTCTCCCCCCGCCTGGGACTGGGCGGTCACCTGGTCAGCACTATTGGCACAAGCAAAAAGAAAGAGCAATCCTCCAAAAAGGAGAGGAAAAATATTTCGGTTCTTCATACGGGAGTATTATACCCGTTCAATCGCGCTGGCTTCTCGCGGGTATTATCTTCATCACAATGCCCAAGTTTTCCGTTTACGAACCAAGTACCTTTTCTGCTGGTCTTGTCCGATTCCGTTCCAAAAATCCTTGTTTTTGGGTTAGAATCATGAAAACGCTAAAAAGGAGCTCAGAGAATGAAGATTCCGATTTTCCAAGTTGATGCGTTTGCAGTTCAACCTTTCAAAGGCAACCCGGCTGCAGTCTGCCTGCTTGAGACTCCCCGAGATTCAACATGGATGCAAAATGTTGCCGCTGAAATGGCACTATCCGAAACCGCCTTCCTGCTCGCCAAAGGTGAAGGATACGAGTTGCGCTGGTTCACTCCTAAAACCGAAGTGGAATTGTGCGGTCATGCCACCCTCGCAAGTGCCCATATTCTCTACGAGTTTGGTTTCTTTGAACCCGACGAAAACATTAAATTTTTCACGTCAAGCGGGTTAATTACTGCCAGCTTCAACCACGGCACCATCGAGCTTGACATGCCCAGACGCAACCCTGTTCCTACCGCCCCATCGCCCTTGCTCTTGGAAATCCTCGGGCAGGAACCGGTGGCAGTGGCGGCGTATGAAGACAAAGTGCTGCTGGCAGAGCTCCCCGAGCGACAGATGATCGAAAAGTTTACCCCAGAATGGAAGAAAATCGCCCTTTTAGGTACCCCCGATTTAATCATCACTGCCCGCTGCGATGATGAGAAGTACGATTTTGTCTCCCGCTTTTTCTCGCCTGGCACCGGGATTTATGAAGACCCGGTAACTGGAATGGCGCACTGCGTGCTTGCGCCCTATTGGGCAGAAAAACTCGGCAAAACTAAATTCCATGCCTATCAAGCTTCCCCCCGTGGCGGTGAGGTGTGGGTGCGGCTGGGTGCTGACCGGGTTTTCATTGGAGGCAAAGCGGTTACAGTGATGCAAGGCGACCTCTTGCATCAAAAGGATTAAGTCAGCCAGGTCATCAGGGAACACACCCGGGTGAAGACTGAGGATCTTTTCAGGGACTTTAGCCATTTTTACGGGCAACGGACTTGGCAATGTTATACTTGCCTTGCAAGGATAAATAGTTTGCCCGAGGCTTGTCTGTCCTATTTTTTCTTCACAGACAGGTTTATTTTGCCGATAGTCTTGACTCCCTCTTTCGCTTTGTAGGGTGAAAAATAACAACCTTTCGGTTGTTTCAAATAAAAACTTCAAATTGAGGAGATACTTGATGGAACTCTTAAAACAACGGATATTGAAGGACGGACGCAATCTTGGCAATGGCATTCTCAAGGTGGATCGTTTTATCAACCATCAGGTTGATCCCATCCTGATGGATGCCTGTGGTGCGGAATTCGCCAGGTTGTTTGCCGCCACCAAGCCGGAAAAAATTCTGACAGCCGAGATTTCCGGAATAGCGCCTGCGTTAATGGCAGCTAAATATCTCCAACTTCCCGTTGTGTATGCCCGCAAGTCCAAGCCGATCACCATGCCGAGCGAAGTCTACCTGACCGTGGCGCCCTCCCATACCAAGGGGCACATTGTCGAACTAATCGTCTCCCCGGAATACCTGGGCCGAGGCGAACGGATCCTGATCATTGACGACTTCCTGGCTTCTGGAGCCACAATCGCCGGGCTGGTCCGTCTGGCTCAGGTGGCTGGTTCCGAAGTGGTCGGGATCGGCACTTTGATCGAAAAAAACTTCGAAGGGGGCAGAGCACTCCTGTCTTATCTGAATGTCCCCATTCATTCCCTGGTAACCATCAGTTCCATGGATGACGGCAAGATTGTTTTCGGTGATTAATCAGCAGATCAAACTGCCTTTATAAGTCAGATTTATGAACGATAAAATCGTTATCCTTGATTTCGGTTCCCAGTACACCCAACTGATCGCCAGGCGGGTGCGTGAATCACAGGTCTACTGTGAGATCAGACCCTGGTTTGCACCGCAAACCGAGGTGTTGGACGATCACACCCGCGGTATTATCCTTTCCGGGGGTCCACTTTCGATTTACGACCAAGGGGCGCCTTACCTGCAAGAATATTTGCTTGAAAGCGGCTTGCCCATCCTGGGAATCTGCTATGGGATGCAAGCCCTTACCCACGCACTCGGTGGCAAGGTCCAGCCAGCCAAAGCACATGAATACGGTCTTACCCAGGTGAAGGTTCTACTCGATAACCCGCTGCTGCAGGAAGATGCGCTGACCGTCTGGATGTCTCATGGGGACCGGATCGTGCAGCAGCCTGACGGTTGGGTATCGCTTGCCAGTTCCGAGAATTGCCCGGTCGCTGCTATGGCGGATTTGGAGCACAAACGGTACGGCTTGCAGTTCCATCCAGAAGTGCACCATACCCCCCTGGGCCAGGTGATTCTACGCCGTTTTGTCCTGGATATCTGCGGTTGCGCCCCTGATTGGACGCCAGCATCCATCATTCAACGCAGCATTGACCAAATTCGCCAGCAAGTTGGGTCGTCTCGGGTTATTTCAGGAGTCAGCGGCGGTGTGGATTCCAGCGTGGCAACCCTTTTGGTGCAACATGCCTTGGGGAGCCGCGTCACGGGTGTTTTTATAGACACCGGTCTGCTCCGGCTGAACGAACGCCAAGAAATCGAACAAGCTTTCAGACCCCTGCTTGGCAATAACTTGGTAGTCGTGGATGCCTCTGAAAAATTTTTACAGAATCTCAAAGGTGTCACAGACCCCGAAGCCAAGCGCAAGATCGTTGGCGAAACCTTCATCCGCGAATTTGAAAAAGCCTCCGAACGATTCGGCGAGGTGGAATACCTTGTCCAAGGCACCATTTACCCGGATGTCGTCGAATCACAAGGCTTGGGAGCTTCCCAAGCGCAGCGCATCAAAAGCCATCACAATGTAGGCGGCCTTCCGAAAGATATGCGCTTCAAACTGGTCGAACCCCTGCGTTTCCTTTTCAAAGATGAAGTTCGCGCGGTTGGCGAAACACTCGGCCTGCCCCACGACTTGATTTGGCGTCAGCCTTTCCCGGGCCCTGGTTTGGCGGTGCGCTGCCTGGGTGAGATTACAGCCCAACGCCTTGAAATCTTGCGCCAATGCGACGCCCTCTTTACCGGTGAGCTCCAAAAATCTGGCTTGCTGCAACTTCAAGATCAGGGCAGCGCAGGGCTTGTGGGCACTTCCCAGGCTTTTGCCGTATTGCTGCCGGTTCGTTCAGTCGGAGTGATGGGCGATCAACGCACATACCAGGAGACGGTTGCCCTTCGGGCTGTCACGTCCACAGACTTCATGACCGCGGATTGGGCGCGCCTGCCGGAGGACTTGCTTGCCCGGGTTTCCAGCCGCATTGTCAACGAAGTTCCCGGCGTCAACCGGGTGGTCTATGACATCACCACCAAACCCCCTGCCACCATCGAGTGGGAATGATAGCTCACATATTCGAGGAAAAGCCTATGGATAACGTTATGAATAACTCACACGCAGAACCAATTACAATAAAGATAAGAGCTGAGCATGGTTGTTTTTGCCGGCGCCATTCAAAAGAAACCAATTAGGCTAATTGACGAGATTGTTCGAAATAACCATACACATGAATTTGAGTATCATGAGCATGAAAGTGGTCCTGAGATAATAGCTTGGCAGGCTCTTGGTATAGCAGGCATAACCGTCACAAAATCGCTGATTGATGTCATTTCAACGGAAGGCAGGCATAAAATCTTGAGATAAAGATTTGCCGTCCGGGACTAAAACGTTATTGCTCCTGGGAATTTGAAAAAATATCCTGTTTTATTGCGCGAAAGTATCCAAGGCCAACCAGTATGATTATTGCTACTATCCAATATAAAACTGATGTTAGAAAAGGAATTGTTCTAATAGGCATACCGCCGATGTATGCAAAGTGCTGTGACGGAAGCCATTTAACCCAACTTGGCGGCCCACTCAGGATATTACCAATGAAAGACACAAAAATAAACGCAAACCCAGCGATTAACCCCCAGAAAGATTTTGAAAATAGCTGGTCTACAATAAGCACAACCAGCCCGGATGTGAATAGTGCAAGAAAAAGAAGAAAAATAGTTTGTGCAAACAACTCTGCGGGGTTGATATAAGGATTGCCATCTTTGAAAAGGTTTGCAGGTAATCCTGTAATATACCAATTTTGATGAGCGAGTTCAGAATAACTGGTACTCCACCCGTGGGTAAGTACACCCACAAGGAAAATTGACGCAGTTAATAAGCTAATAAAAACTAAAGTCAGGCAAAACAAGGTGATAATTTTACTCCCCCACCAAAATCGTCTGGATCGCAATCGAAATAAGATTAATTGGCCATAAGGCGGTTCTGGAAGCAAATCGCCGATTAAGTAGAGGTAAGCGGTAGCTATTGCTAAATGAATAATGAACGTATTCCCAAAAACTGAAAACAGGACATCCCAGGCATTCGCTGGCTTTAGAACCACGACGTTCGGTCCGCCTTGCAAGATCATCGCAGCACGGATACCTAAAAGAAGACCAAGTAAAATCGGGAGATACCAACGTTTTCTCAGGAGTTGCCATTTAATCTGATACCACGTATACGCATAAAAGGCAGACGTTTTATTATTAACAGTATTATTTTTTTCCATAAGATTTGCAAACAAGTATTATTACAACGAGGCTTGGAACCAGGATCATTAGATATTGACTGGTCTGATAGAACAGATTGTTTGAAGCGGAATAAGAATAATCAAATGGCATTAGTCCCTGGAGAGGATTTAAGTACCATGGAATAGGCGAAATTCGAGAGCCTACAAATGCAACAGTTTGAACAAAAAATAATGGGAATGCAAGTCCAATAAACTTGTTTTTAAGAAACACTGACATTGCTGTTCCAAAAAGTGCATACGTGACCCCAAAAGCAAACGCTGAAAAATACATATAAACAAGATATAATCCGGGTTTCACTAAAAACAAATCAGAGAATGGCCCTAAAGGCGCAACGGCTCCCAGACGCCCGGAGATAAACGTTTTAGCTGTAAAATCAATGCCATGGTGTGAACCCACCCCAAACACAAACATTAAAGTCATAATCAAAATCATGCAAATGCCACCGGTTAATGCAATAGCGAACAGCTTTGCACGGAAATAATTACCGCGTTTGGTTCTAAAAACCATAAAATCAATAGACCCGGTTTGAAAATCAGACAACAAAGAATCCGCGTAAGGAATCGAAGTGAGAAGAGGCGCAAGAAAGCCAAACTCACTATAATACATGCTCAGCATTAATTGGTTAACCGAGTTAGGGGCAAACTCATTCGTAAGAGCAATTGCAGGGAATCTTGTGCGACTGATTATAAAAAGAACGAAAGATACGATCACGATTAGAACCCATCTTGGATTGAGAAAAGCTCTCTTCAGTTCAACTTTCAGAATATTATTCTTCATGTCGCACTATTTAGTATTGTCGATCGTACTGCGTCAATGGCCCGGATCAAGGGTTTGAAGTTTTCCATCGATCAGCCAATACGTTTTCTCACTCAGCTTCTTTACCTCATATGGACTGTGACTTGTAAACACGATCGTCTTTCCCCGTTCCCGTAAACTCCGCAATAACCCATACATGGCTTCCTGAGTCTCGTAATCAAGTCCGGATGTTGGTTCGTCCAGTAATAACAAATCAGGATCTTCCATGATGGCTTGAGCCAGACCCAGGCGCTGAAGCATTCCGATTGAATAGGTTCGCACCGGCCTGCCGTCATCGGGCTCAAGCCCGACAGATTCCATGGCTGACCGGATTTGCCCTTTATTCGCATGTCCACTTATTTGACCAAGTAGTGATAGATTGCCATATCCGTTTTTCTCGGGCATAAATCCCGGGCGATCTATTAATATCCCTGTTGATCTTGGAAATTCTATTTCCTTTCCTATTTCTTGACCGTGAATGGTTACGGTTCCCCTGTCCGGAATGATAAACCCTGAAAGCGTCCTCAGGAACACACTCTTCCCGATCCCATTCTTTCCACAGATTGCGTAAATAACACCTCTTGGCACAATGAAATTTAAATCGTCTAGAATTACTCTCCTCCCGAAAGCTTTCCATATGTTGGTCGCACTAATGATTGTTTCCTGTTCCATAAAGACTCTACGTTTCTATTGCAGTGGTTGTTGGGCTCGTTCCGTTCTTATCAGCTTAGGCAAGGTGATTCCTGTCAGGTTTAATCAATTCCCTTTTGGGAATACCTTAGTTTTTGAAAGATTCTATGGTTGATAATGCGTTAATGAATTCCTCGGGTAACTGTTCATAGAAGTTTATATGATGAATAGTATTGTATGTGATTATCCTGTTATCCGTTGTCGTATACTCATCAATAGTTTTGATATTTCTACCTGATGTTAAGTCAAAATAGTATTGCATACGGATCGCCTTGATTGTTACATTTGTGGCGGTTTCGTTATCAAACATCTGTGTTCCTGACCGATCCTGACCATATCTCTCTATCACAAACTCGCTTTTCCCGCTCTCATTGCTAAACCAACCCTTAATATTCGGACTTTCTGGGTTTGTTTTTTGTAAATAGTACCTATGCTCATACT
>JBAQLH010000038.1:0-3071 GCA_049301715.1 Anaerolineaceae bacterium | reverse complement strand
TGATGCGGCCCACAGGGGAAAACAATCACATTGGGTCACAAAGCCCCTTTGTGACCTTGGCAAACAAAATTTGCTCGACACCAATTTCCGCCGCCATTTTTCAGCGGATTTACGCCGCCGTTAACACGGCTTCGAACCGGTGCTCACGAAGACACGCTGGTGCGTGCTCAAGAGCAAAGAGAATCTCACGGACCAGCAGCGCGTGCGGTTGAGCGATCTGTTGAAATACAACCTGCAGACGGTTCGGGCCTATTTGCTCAAGGAGCAATTCCGACAATTCTGGAGCTACGACTCACCAGCATGGGCCGCGAAGTTCCTGGATCAATGGATTACGCTGGTTATGCGTTCACGCATCGAGCCGATGAAGAAGGTGGCCAAGACGCTACGCAACCACCGCGAGCCACCTCAACTACTTTCGGGCCAAAAAGCAGTTCTCCAGCGGCGTTGTCGAGGGTCTGAACAACAAGGTCAAAGTGACCATGAGAAAATCCTACGGGTTTCGGACCTTCAGAATCACTGAACTCGCCCTATATCACGTGCTCGGAAAGTTTACTGAGCCAGAACTCACCCACAGGTTTTACTGACGAAGCACATACTTTTGCAAAGCTATAGAACCCAGTAGCAGAATCGGCGTGCCAAAACAGCAGGCCTGCGAGGGCCCAGCCCTTCGCGGGCCGGGCCAATCGCAGGCAACTGTCAGGCCGGCTGGCTGAACACCGTCACCGGCGGCAGTTTGCCTTTGAAGCGTTCGACTTCGGCCATACCGGTGTGGCCGCAGTTTCCCTGGCCGAGCCGCGAGCTCGCAAGCCCGGTCATCAGGTTATTGACGTCGCCGTAACGGCACAGGCTGCCGATCTCCCCGGGGTTCAACGGATCGAACCAGCCGCCTTCGTTGATGCGGATCACCCCCTTGCGGATGTCTTTGGTGGTCTTCAGGCCTGCCAGAATCTGGCCGCGAGCATTGAACACCCTGACCACATCACCATTGGACAGGCCACGCACCCGCGCATCCTCGGGGTGCATCAGGCAAGGTTCGCGCCCGGCGATCGCATAGCTTTCACGGTTGACGGTGCCGCACAACTGCGAATGCAGGCGCATTTGCGAGTGATTGGCCGCAACGTGCAGCGGATACGTGGTGGCCGGCCCATCAAGGCGCTCGATTGGCTCGAGCCAGGTCGCATGGGGCGGGCAGTCCTCGTAGTGGTACTTCTCGATCGCCGTCGAATACAGCTCGAACTTGCCAGAGGCGGTGCCCAGGGCGTTGAGCAGCGGATCGGCACGGAAATCGGCATGGCGAACGAAGTCCGCATTCGCATCGTTGAGCGGGAATGCCAGCGGCTTGTTAATCTTCCAGAAGACATCGAACACCGGCATCTCCATCCCCTTTGCGCGGGACTCGATCTTGGCAGCCTCGTAAAGCCCGCGGATCCAGTCCATCTCGTCGCGCCCCTGGGTGAATTCATAGCCCTTGCCGAGCTTTGCCGCGATGTCGGCGAAGATGTCGAAGTCGTTGCGGGCCTCAAATAGTGGCTCGACGATCTTCTTCATCGGCACGATATGACTGATGGCATAGTCGCCGACCTGCTCGATATCGTTGCGCTCGTAAGAGGTGGTCGCGGGCAGCACGATATCGGCATGGCGGGCCGACGCGGTCCATTGCACGTCATGCACGATGAAGGTGTCCAGTTCGCGCCAAGCACGCAGCATCTCGTTGCGGTCTTGCTGGTGGGAGAACGGATTCCCGCCAACCCAGTAGGCGAGCTTGAGCAACGGCAACTTGATTTCATGACCGTTGAACTGCATGGTCTTGCCGGGGTTCAGGAGCGTCTCGACCAGACGCGAGACGGGGATCGAAACCGCGCCGCCTCCTGCCAGCCAGGCCGCACCCTCCTGCTTCTGCCCCGAAGCATCGTCGATCGCCTTGAGGATCGGCGTGGTTCGGGTCGGTGCGCCGCCCGACGAATAATGATAGCTGAGTCCGTAGCCGCCACCCGGCAGGCCGATCTGCCCGAGCATCGAGGCCAGGGTGATCAGCATCCAGTGAACCTGTTCCCCGTGATGCTGACGCTGTGTGGAATAGCCGAGAGCCAGCATGGTGCGGTTCTTGGCGAAGCGACGTGCGAGGTCGCGCAGCGTATCGGCCGGGACGCCGCAAATCTGCGCCGCCCAGTTGGCAGTTTTCGGCGTACCGTCGCTCTTGCCCAGCAGATAGGGCAGGAATTTGGCAAAACCGGTGGTGTAGCGGTCCAAGAATTTCTGGTCGTGAAGGCCTTCGACGTACAGGGTGTGGGCGATCCCGAGCATCATCGCCACGTCGGTATGCGGGCGCGGCGCCAGCCATTCGCCGTTCAGGGCTTCACAAGTCTCGGTGCGCACCGGGTCGATGGACAGCACCTTGGTGCCTGCTGCCTTCAACATCTCGATGCCGGGCCAATAGCCGTGATCAGCAATTTGCCACGCTATCTGCGAGTTGTTCACGGGGTTGCATCCCCAAAAAACCATCAGTTCGCAATTCTTAGCGAGGTTCTTCCAAGTGGTGCATTGCTCATATACCTCGATCGAGCCGGACACGTAGGGCAGGATGACCTGGGCGGCCCCGGTCGAGTAGTCGCCGGCGCTGTTCGTGTATTGACCAGTGAGATTCAACATCCGCCGCAGCAGGGTCTGGCAGTTGTGTAGTTTGCCAGGGCTCTTCCACCCATAGGATCCGGCGAATACGGCCTGTTGGCCATATTTTTCGCGCACCCGGGCTAGTTCGCCCGAAACCAATTCAATGGCCTTGTCCCAACTGACACGGACGAAATCGCCTTTGCCACGCCCTTCGGGATCCGCCCCGGGTCCTTGTTCCAGCCAGGCTCGACGCACCATCGGATAGCGGATGCGTGATTCGGAATAGAGCGAATCCATGACGCCGGGAAGCTGGGGCGACGGTTTCGGGTCACCTTCCCAGGGGCGGAATTCGACGGCGCGACCATCCTTGACGATGCCGTAGAACACACCCCAGTGGCAGCCCGAGAGGATGCCCTTTTGAGCGGCCAGCGTCTGCGCCGCCGCAGCTGACTGTGTGGCGG
>JBAQLH010000037.1:0-2958 GCA_049301715.1 Anaerolineaceae bacterium | reverse complement strand
ATGGGCAGTCTGCCTTGATGCTTGTTTGTGCGCGGTTGAGGCAGATTGAAGAATCGGATTGGGGTCAGAAAACCTATCTGAACATGCAGCATCTGGAGGAACTACTACCAAGTGATTCCTAAATGTGCGAAAAATACTTGACACTACTGTTCAAAAGCAGAGAAAAATTGCCCCAAACATAGATTTAAAGTTGTCAAGGCTTTTTCTTGCGCTTTTTCAATATCTGTTATAATATCGAACTGTGACTAGTCCGGTGAGCGGTTAATTTTGGCTGCAAACCAGGAGACTTGCATAAATATTCTTTAGGAGCAGACGTCATGTCTTTAAACCAAGCTGAAAAAACTGAGATTATCAAGAAGTACGAACGCCAACCCGGTGACACAGGTTCACCAGAGGTTCAGATTGCCCTGCTTACCAGACGCATCAGCCAGCTTACTGATCACCTGCGTATCAACAAGCACGATGAAAGTTCACGCCGTGGGCTGCTCAAACTGGTCGGCCAACGCCGCCGGCTGTTGGCATACCTTCGCCAGAAAGATTACGATCGTTTCCTTGCCATTACCGAATCACTCAATATCCGCAAGAAATAACACGTTTCGTCTTCAAACGGTGATCCAACCGCGGAGGATACTTTGCTGACTGGTCCACTGACCAGGTTGGTAGGGTATTCTATCCGCGGATATTAACAATTTAAACCTTATGCCAGTCGGGTATTGAAAGATGGTGATCAATTTGTGGTCAGCGGCTTTCAGTCCCTGAACTGGCGCAACCAGATGAAAGGACAAAATGAAACCAGAACCTAAATATTTTTCAACCACCCTGGGCGATAAGGAAGTTACCTTTGAAACCGGGCGGCTTGCCCGTCAGGCAGGTGGCTCAGTAACTTTGCGCCAAGGAGACAGTATGATCTTTGCAGCAGCCACCATGGGTGGCGTCCGCGAAGGCACCGATTTTTTTCCCCTTACCGTAGACTATGAGGAACGTATGTACGCCGGAGGGCGCATCCCCGGTTCGTTCTTCCGCCGTGAGGGACGCCCCAGCACAGATGCGACCCTGGTAGCCCGCCTGACAGACCGCCCGCTGCGCCCGCTCTTCCCTGATGGGATGCGTAATGAAGTCCAAGTGGTGCTGATGTCGCTCTCGGCTGACACCGAGAATCCTCTGGATATGCTGGCGATTAATGCTGCTTCGGCAGCTTTAATGATCTCTGACATTCCTTTTGGCGGTCCAGTCGGAGCAGTCCGGATCGGCTGTGTGGAAGGGCAGTTGATCGTCAACCCTTCCCTGAGCCAAATGGATGTTTCCTCTTTGGACCTGCGTGTAGCAGGCACCAAGGATGCTATCCTGATGGTGGAATGCGGCGCTCAAGAAGTCAGCGAAAGCTTGATGGTGGAAGCGCTTGAACTGGCACATAGCTCCATTCAGCCTATTGTGGAGCTGCAGGAGCGTATGGCACATGAAATCGGCAAAGCCAAGAAGGAAATTCAACTGTATACCCTCGACCAGAGTTTGACTGATCAGGCTGTTGAGAGCCTGCGCGAACGATATAAAGCCATTCTTGACCAGCCTTATACCAAAGAAAACATGTATGGCAGCATTGATGCCCTCAAGCAGGCTTATCTGCTGGAGGTGGCGGAAGGTCAGGAGTTGACCCCTGAACAAGAGGCAACCTATTCGGCTGCTTTTGACGAAGCCGAGAAGAAAATTGTGCGCGATCGCATCCTTTATGAAGGCAAACGACCCGATAACCGTAGGATTGACGAAGTGCGTGAGATTTCTTGTGAGGTGGACATCAGCCCGCGGGCGCATGGCTCGGGCTTGTTTACCCGCGGAGAAACCCAAGTACTAACCCTGGCAACCCTGGGAACTCCCAAGGAAGCCCAGGAATTGGATAACCTGGTGGCGGCTGAATCCAAGCGCTATATGCACCATTACAACTTCCCGCCCTACAGCACGGGCGAGGTCAAGCGGCTGGGCGGACAGTCCCGCCGGGAGATTGGCCATGGCGCGCTGGCGGAACGGGCTCTCGTGCCGGTAATTCCGGACGAGAAGGTTTTCCCTTACACTTTGCGCCTGGTTTCGGAAGTGCTTTCTTCCAATGGCTCCTCTTCAATGGCTTCGGTGTGCGGCTCGACCCTGGCACTGATGGATACCGGTGTACCGATTAAGGCGCCTGTTTCGGGTGTTGCGATGGGTCTGATCAAGGAAGGCGACAAATATGTCATTTTGACCGATATTCTGGGCGCTGAAGATCACTTGGGAGATATGGACTTTAAAGTTGCCGGCACGCGTGAAGGCATCACTGCCCTGCAAATGGACATCAAGATTGCGGGCATTACGCCGGCAATCATGGCTGAAGCGTTGGAACGCGCCCGCATTGCCCGCTTTGGCATCCTGGACATCATGCTGGCCACCATTGCCAAACCTAATGCGAGCCTGAAGCCTCATGCTCCCCGCATTGAGACTGTAAAAGTACCGGTGGATAAAATCGGTGCAATCATTGGTCCCGGGGGAAAGAATATTCGTGCCCTGCAGGAAGATACCAACACCAAGATTGATATTGACGATGATGGCACTGTGTATATTGCTTCAACTGATGGCGTCGGCTTTGAAGTCGCCAAAGAGCGCATTTTGGGCTTGGTGGAAGTCCCCGAGATTGGACGGATTTACACCGGCAAGTGTGTGCGCGTGACCGATTTTGGCGCTTTCATCGAGATTTTGCCGGGGGTGGACGGCATGGTACATATTTCCCAACTCGCCAGCGAACGCGTTGAAAAGGTTGAGGACGTTGTTAATTTGGGGGACGAGCTGACTGTTATGGTGACCGATATCAGCCCTGATGGCAAGATTCGCCTCTCCCGCCAGGCACTGTTGGAAGGCTGGACTGCCGAAGAGGCACGTGAGCACGATAATGCTAACCGCAAGCGACCAACCGGGAACACCCATGGAGATGATCGC
>JBAQLH010000036.1:0-21214 GCA_049301715.1 Anaerolineaceae bacterium | reverse complement strand
CCCCTAACGGGGCTGCCGTTCCCCCCGCTTCTATGTACCCGCTCCGCTCTGCCTACCTCCGACGGTGCGTCCTTTGAAATGAGAATGATACGAAAGGTTTTCCAACACTCTCGTGTCCAATATGCTTGAGAAAGCTATACTATTGGTAAAATCAATGGTGGCTTGACTATTTTAGTATGTCCTCATATGATGGAGATATGGATTATATGGAGTTTTTATGATAAAAGAAAAAAAGAGTTTCCTGATTGATATGGATGGCGTGCTCGTGCACGGGTCTAACCTGATTCCTGGAGCAGAAACATTTATTCAGTTACTGAATCAGGAAAAACGTAAATTTCTAATTTTGACCAACAACCCTTTGTATACTACTCGGGATTTAGCCCACCGGCTTCAAATATCAGGCCTGGACATACCTCAGGAGAAGATTTTTACTTCCGCCTTGGCAACTTCCGCATTCCTTGATAAGCAAAGACCTAAAGGCACCGCCTATGTGATTGGTGAATTAGGTTTAAGTGAAGCGCTCCACGCTATCGGCTACGTCCAAACAGCCGTAAATCCGGATTATGTCGTTCTGGGTGAAACCTTTTCCTACAATATTGAACAGATCACGATTGCCATCCGACTGATCAATGCCGGAGCACGCTTCATTGCCACCAATCCCGATCCAATCGGCAACTCCGAGAATGGGATCGTGCCTGCCTGCGGGGCTATGGCTGCCCTGATTGAAAAAGCTACCGGCATTGCACCTTTTTTTGTCGGCAAACCCAACCCGCTGATGATGCGATCCGCTCTGAACTACCTGGATGTGCACTCAGAAAATACCATTATGATTGGTGACCGCATGGATACGGATATACTTTCCGGCATCTCTTCTGGTATGGATACTGTCTTGGTGCTCTCAGGAACCACTACCAGGGAAGGCATGGATAAATATTCCTACCGTCCGCGTTATATCTTCCAATCTGTAGCGGATATCATTCCGCGGGAACTTGACTGATCGCACCTGACATTCCGTCATTCCTGTTATGAAAACACAACTGACCCGCCGAGAATTTCTCAAATATGGATTATTGGGGCTGGGAGTCACCGCCCTGATGCCTAATCGGATTGTCTCAGCCAGCTACAAGAAGCCCAGGTACATGCTGGTCGGCAATAAACAGGGTACCAGTATCCACAAACTGCCGGATGAAACCAGCGTGATCATGTACCAGCGCGCATTCAACGATATCATCAATGTCTATGAGGAAGTCGTCAGCACGGCTGGTCCGGCTTGGAATCCGATCTGGTATCGGGTTTGGGGTGGTTATGCCTTCAGTGGTGATCTTTACGAAGTCAAGTATCAGCTCAACCCGCTGCAGACGGAAATCCGCGAGACCGGTCAACTGGCAGAGGTAACCGTACCCTATACCCGTTCCATGTTCTACAGCCGTTACGATGGCTGGATCCCTGAGTATTTACTGTATTATGGATCAACCCATTGGGTCATGGATGTGATCACTGGTCCGGATGAAAAAACCTGGTACAAGATTAAGGATGAGCTGATCAGCGTAGAATTGGCAGTACCGTCAGAGCATCTCAGATTCATCCCTGATGAGGAAATTGCCCCAATCAATCCGGAAGTTCCCCTGGGTGAAAAACGCATTGAAGTTTCTTTGCCTCTGCAAACTCTCCAAGCCTACGAAGGGAGTAAGCTCGTCTTTGAAACCAAGATTTCCTCGGGTTCCCCTACGCCAGATGGAACCTATAACATCCAGACCAAAATGCCCTCCAAGCACATGGGCAATGGTAATTTAACCGATAATATATATACGAGGGAATGGGTCGGTGTGCCTTGGAACTGCTTTTTCCAGATGACAGATGGTATGGCAACGCATGGAACCTTCTGGCATACCAATTTTGGCACCCCCATGAGCGGCGGATGCATCAATATGTCAGTTCAAGATGCCAAATGGGTCTACCGCTGGGCGACCCCCGTTTCGGCTCCCGGAGAGTGGGCAACCTACGGCTACGGCACTCCGCTTCACATCAGCAAATAATTACACAAATTCCATGAAAGCCTGATTGCCCAACATCACTCCCTGTTGGGTCAGGCGGAGATGCTCCCCATCCGGGAAATTTACCCATTCCACCAGTTTTTTTGAAACCAGCCGGGTGATTTCCTGCGAAAAGACCGCCCTGGCATCCTGATGAAAGCGCTGTTCAAATTCGCTGCACGAAACTCCCTCACGCACCAATCGTAAACCCAGCAGCATGGTTTCCTGCATGGTAGTTTTCTCGTCCAGCCTGATCCGATTCAGGTTTGCCTGTGAAAATGGAAATGGCAATCGTTTATTACCAGCAGTAATCTTGTCGATGTAGTCCTGAATTTCAGGGACGTTTTCCACCCGGTAGCCGCAAGCGCACCCATGGGCTGCGGCACCGATGCCCAGATAAGGCTGGTTTTTCCAATAGGTCTTGTTGTGGCGGGATTCTCTGGCTTCATCCACAGCCCAGTTGGAAATTTCGTAATGGTCATACCCCTTCTGTGTCAGATATTCCATGCACATTTCAAACATGTCAGCGCTGGCGTCCTGGTCCGGAACCTCAAGCATGCCTCTATCCACCCTGTCTGCCAGTATAGTGCCAGGCTCAAGCGTCAGGCTGTAAAGCGAAAGATGTTCCGGCTCCAGTTCACAAGCTTTGCGTAAATTTTCCTGCCAGCCAGCAAGGTGCTGCCCTGGAATTCCAAAAATCAAATCCAGGCTGAGGTTATCAAACCCGGCAGACCTGGCAGCCCTGACACTTTTGTAAACATCTTCTACGCTGTGAATCCTGCCCAGAGTGCACAACTCCTGATCAGAAAAAGATTGAACACCCAAGCTAAGACGGTTGATGCCGGCTGACCGAAATGCTTTCAATTTTTCAGATTGGATAGTGCCGGGATTGGTTTCAAGAGTGATTTCCGCCTGGCTATCCAGACCAAAAGCCACTTGGATTGAACCGAGGCAGGCTTCGACTTCTGCAGGCTCCAAAAGTGAAGGTGTTCCTCCTCCAAAATAGACGGTTTCGACCTGCTGATTTGAGTCCCCAACGCCCAAACCAAGGGACTTAATTTCTGTGCAAAGCGCGCGTACATACGCTGGGATAAAATCTTGCTTGCCGGCATACGTGATAAAATCACAATACAAACATCTTTGCCTGCAAAATGGAATGTGGATATAAACCGCTAACATGCTCTTTATTGTAACAGTGCCCGAAAAATCTTAAACCGTGTCAGGCTTGCAGGTTTTAAATACCCTGAGTATACTAACCCACTGGAAATGAAAAATATGAACCAGGAAAAAAACTCTAAGAACACCAAAATATGTCCGGTCTGCGGAACTCGCTTGAGCGAAAACGCTACCCGCTGTCTGGTTTGTGGAGCGCAACTAAGCGCCACCGCTGAAGTCAAAAAGGGTTCAGGCATGCCCTCCAAGCGCCTTCCCGAAGTAAAATTGACCTTGCCAGTCGCCATTGGATTGGGGCTGGTGTTCCTTGCCTTGGTCGGTTTGCTGATCTATTTCATTGTAAAACCACCGGAACCGGCTGCTGCCGTAGAAACCCCGGAGGCAACCACAACACTGACCCCTACACAGACCTTAACCCCCACAATGACGCTTACTCCGACGCCCTTGCCAACTTGGACGCCGCTGCCTCCCATCGAATATACAGTCAAAAGTACGGATTATTGTTCGACCATCGCCGGTTTCTTTGGTGTATCCATTCAAAGCATCATTCG
Source organism: Anaerolineaceae bacterium (assembly GCA_049301715.1). Lineage (GTDB taxonomy): Bacteria > Chloroflexota > Anaerolineae > Anaerolineales > Anaerolineaceae > Mesolinea. The sequence continues at coordinate 17,457 of JBAQLH010000036.1, read as the reverse complement.
GGAAAACAATTTGGATACCAACTGCACCATCAAGGAAGGCGATGTCTTGAGGATCCCGCAACCAACCCCGACACCTTCTCCTCAACCAACCGCGACTTCAGAAGCAGCAGTCGCGACGGAATCTGACTGTCAAACATTGACTATTGAAGTGGAATCCGGCTGGACCTTGTATAGCATTGCTTTGAATTACAACGTCGAAATGTCTTCCATTCAGGAATACAACAACATGACCAATACCATTGTTTATGAAGGTATGCCACTGATCATCCCATTATGCGAACGCAAACCCACTGCCGGTCCCACACCCACCCCGACCCCTGCACCGCCTTATCCGGCTCCCAACTTGCTATTGCCCAGTTCCGGGGCTGCTTTCACAGCAGAAAATCAAGCTATTACCTTGCAGTGGGCTTCGGTCGCTGATCTGCGGGAAAACGAACTTTACCGGGTAACCATTGAAGACCTGACAGCCTCCAACGGAAAAATTCTGGTGGAATACGTTACAGATACAAAGTTTATTTTACCGAGCAGCTTTCGACCGATCGACGCGAACCCGCACATCATTCAGTGGTCTGTCACAGTAGCCCGACAGATCAATCAGGGAGAAATCAACCCGATTTACGAAGAAGCAGGCGTGGTAAGTGAGAAACGCGTTTTCAGTTGGATTGGAACCGGGATGCAGCCCACGACTACCCCATAAGCTGCAAAATAATTTAGCTCTCGAATGCTTCCAGGTAATGGACTGCTTGAATAGCCGCCGCCGCTCCCATTCCTGCTGAGGTGATGACCTGCCGGTACTGTGGATCGGCAATTTCCCCGGCAGCAAATACTCCAGGCAGATTGGTCTGCATCAGGTTGTCAACGCGCACATAGCCTTTCTCATCCAGATCGATCTGCCCGGCAAGAATGCCTGTATTAGGCTGATGCCCGATAAAAACGAACACGCCATCGCTGCCGATTTCGGTTTGCTGCCCAGTTTTAACATTTTCAACCAGCAAACCGGTCACCCCTTCTTCGCCCAAAATTTCCCGGACAACCGTATCCCAAAGGAAATGGATTTTTGGATGGTCTTTAGCCCGTTTTTCCAGAATCACGCCAGCCCTGAGCGCATCACGCCTGTGAATAATCGTGACGCTCTTGGCAAAATGGGTCAATAATAGACTTTCTTCCAGGGCGCTATCCCCTCCCCCAACCACATGAATTTCCTTATTCTTAAAAAACCAGCCATCGCAAGTACCACAATATGAAACACCCCTGCCAGTAAGTTCTGTTTCTCCTGGCACATTCAACTTTTTAGAGTCAGCACCCATTGCTAAAATTACCGCATCCGCAGTGAGACTCTTCCCATAGGTGTTAATAACAAACGGGCGGACGGACAGATCAAGTGAAATTACTTGATCATACACAATTACCGCTCCAAATTTGACCGCCTGCTCTTCAATAAGCTGCCCAAGCTCTGTTCCACCGATTCCTTTAGGGAAACCTGGGTAATTTTCAATTATATGGGTAAGAGAAGCCTGACCGTAAGGGAGCAAACCAGTAAATACTACAGGCTCTAAATCCGCCCTGGCAGCGTAGAGCCCCGCGGTCAAACCGGCAGGTCCGGCTCCCAGGATGATCAATTTATGGTGTTCGCTGTTTTGCATATTGGCTCGACTGGGGGAATTTACCGTTTTCTTGCTGCCAGATCTTCATCTGCAAGGGACAGAGCTGCATCAATCACATTCATTCCTTCTTCAAGCTGGTCATCGGTGATGATCAAAGGCGGGATGATCAAGAGCATGTGGAAAGTGTTGTACATGAAAACGCCATGGTCAGCAATGTAATCTTTAACTTTTTTCATGGCTGCACTGAGTGGTTTCCCTGGTTCAGTCAGCGGTTCTTTGGTATCTCGATTTGTTACCAGTTCCACTGCCCCGAAGAGCCCAATCGAGCGGACATCCCCTACGCAGGGATGCTTCGCCTGAAGCTCTGCCAGCATTCGCTTTAAGGTTTCTCCTCTTTCGGCAGAATTTTGCACCAGGTTTTCATTCTCAATGACCTCAATATTAGCCAACGCCGCTGCCAATGAGACAGGGTGGCTGTTGTAAGTTAAACCCCCAAAATACATTTTTTCATTGTAATGTGCTGCAATTTCATCCTTCATTGCCACTGCCCCAAGAGGGGCGTAGCCGGAAGTTAGCCCTTTTGCCATGGTGATGATATCGGGAGTAACCCCCCAATGCTCAAAAGCAAACCATTTTCCAGTTCTCCCAAAACCAGACATGACCTCATCAGTAATGAGCAGAATATGGTATTTTTTACTTAGACTCCAAACGCCCTGTAAATATCCTTTTGGCGGAACAATGATCCCGTTGGTGCCTGTGACCGATTCAATCAGGATGGCTGCAATCGTGTCTGGTCCTTCAGAGCAGATGATCTCTTCAAGATGATCAAGGTAGGCTTGGGTGAATTGCTCCTCGCTGATGCCGCGCTGATCTTTGAAGAAAGCAGATCTGTAGCGGTAGGGGTCAATGAAATGAACCACACCAGGCATGACATTAGGTTCCCAGTGCAAGCGGCGGTAATCGCCTGTGAGCGCCATGGCACCCATTGTGGCTCCGTGATAAGACCTATAGCGGGTCAGGATCTTGAATTTGCCGGTGAAATCTCGGGCAAGTTTCACAGCATTTTCATTGGCATCCGAGCCCCCCAACGTATAGAGAAAATGATCCAACCCTGGTGGGGTAAGAGAAGCCAATTTTTGGCCCAAAGCAGCGCGTGGTTTGGTCATCATATGCGGGCCAGCAAAGGTCAGTTCACGAATTTGATTGACCATGGCTTCCTGCACATAGCGGTTGCCATGCCCGATATTTACACACATTACCATTGCGTTAAAATCGAGATAGCGTTTGCCATCTGTATCCCAAAAGTACACGCCTTGGGCTTTTTCGATGTTGATTATCGAGGGTTGCTGCTGGGCTGACCAAGTCCAAAAATTATGTTTATCAGAGGGGACTATTAGTTCTTCTGCTGCCATAAACAGTTATTTCTTCTCCTGGATTTTTTCTTGTTTAGTCAATGCTAACACAATTCGAGAATTTATCGCATATAATCAACAGAGTTCTTAAGAACGAGGATCAATCATGCAAAATTCAAGTACATCGATTAAATATTTCGAAGATCATTTTGACGATTACATGGAAACCTACCTGGACCTGCTCCGCATCCCCTCGGTGTCCACGGATCCAGCCTGTACGGAAGATATGACCGCAGCCATTACTTTCCTTGCCAACCTGCTTGAGAAAATGGGTGCAGAAACTGTTCAAATTTTCCCAACTGGAATGCATCCAATCTTGTTTGCTGAAAAGCGTGCCACCGTTCCAAATGCACAGACCTTATTGGTCTATGGTCATTATGATGTCCAGCCGCCTAATCCACTCGACGAATGGTCAACCCCGCCATTCGAGCCTGCCATTCGGGGTGAGAATCTGTTTGCCCGCGGGGCTTCCGATATGAAAGGTCAGATCATGGCGAGTCTGATTGCTTTGGATAGCGTTCTTAAAGCTTCTCAGCTGCCATTGAATATTAAATACTTGTTTGAAGGGGAAGAGGAAATTGGATCACCATCATTGGATTCATTCATCGAATCACACCAGGAATTGTTAAAGTGTGACATGGTGTTGAATCCGGATTCGGGTATGATTGGACCAAATTCTCCCACCATTGTCTATGGGCTGCGCGGACTGCTTTATTTTGAAGTTCGCATTGATGGTCCTAAGGTAGACCTGCATTCAGGTTTGTTTGGAGGCAACGTCGCCAATCCAGCCATTGTCCTTTCAGAGATTATTGCAAAATTGCACAATCCTGATGGTTCAATAGCCATTCCCGGTTTTTATGATCGGGTATTGCCCCTTACCTCCGAAGAGAAGGCTAAAATCGCCTCAGTTCCCAATCCTGATGAAAACTTCCTCACGATTACTGGTGTTCCTCAACTTTACGGCGAGAAAGGGTACACTCTGCTTGAACGTGCCGGAGCAAGACCAACCCTGGATGTCAACGGCTTCTATTCCGGCTTTATCGGAGAGGGTTCTAAAACCATCATTCCGGCTTATGCCAAAGCCAAAATCTCCTGCCGTCTGGTGCCAAACCAAGAGCCTGATGATATCTATGCGCTAACAGAGAAATATATTAGGAGCTTTGTGCCAGAATCTGTGCATGCCACGATCTTCAAGCATTCTGGTGCTCCAGCCTATCTGGCGGATAATGCCCCCGGCGTCGATCATCTGCGCCAGGCACTGATGGAGACTTGGAACACACCCATTTCCCTCAAACGGGAGGGCGGTAGTATTCCAGTAGCAACCACAATGCAGCGCTTCCTCGGAGTCAAGTCCCTTCTGACCGGTTTTGGACTGCCTGATGACAATATTCATTCCCCCAATGAACATCAGCATCTTCCGACTTGGAAGAAAGGCGTTCAGGCATTGATTCGCTTCTATTTGAGTTTTGCCCAATGAAAAAAACATCTGATTCTAAATTGAGGATGCCTTCCTATGGTGGTCAGGCGGTCATGGAGGGAGTCATGATGCGCGGCAAGAAAAACGTCGCCATGGCAGTGCGCGCCCCGGATGGTCAAATTGTAATGTTTGAAGAAGCGCTTCCAGCAATCTACCAATCCAAATGGGCTAAAGTTCCGTTTGTTAGAGGGTTGATTAGCCTATGGGATTCCCTGGGTCTTGGAATGAATTACTTAACCAAATCTGCCAACGTCCAGACGGGTGAGGACGAAAAACTGGAAGGCAAGTCCTTGGTCTTTACCATTCTTCTCTCGATAATTATCGGCGTGGGATTGTTCTTCCTCCTGCCTGCCCTGGTAGCTGGCTGGATGGATGGCGTGCATAGTCTCGGTAATTGGTGGAGCAATTTGCTGGAAGGATTACTCCGCCTGCTCATCCTGGTAATCTACCTGGCAGCGATCGGTAAAATGCCGGACATCAACCGGACCTTTATGTACCACGGTGCGGAACATAAGACCATCAATGCCTTTGAAGCCAAGCTGGAATTGACTCCGGAAAATGTCTCCAAACAGAGCAGGGAACACCCCCGCTGCGGAACCGCTTTCCTTTTGACCCTTATGCTGATTTCAGTATTACTCTTTTCTCTCTTAGGCCCATTACCCTTGGGATGGCGCCTGCTTTCAAGGATATTACTTCTTCCTTTCGTGGCAGGTATAGCTTATGAGTATATCCGCTGGGCATCCAAAGCTATGGAAACCTCTGCTTTTGTCCGCTGGTTGATTAAGCCCAACCTGGCTCTGCAAAAACTAACTACTCGGGAACCCTCCCTGGACATGCTTGAGGTTTCCATCAAAGCATTCCAAAGTATGTACGCCATGGAAACTGGAGAACCACCACACGAGGGCTGAATGAGATGAAACCCTGGCAAAATATCCTGATTGGCATTTTTGGGGGGCTGTTGCTTGGAGGAGTCATTTTGTTGTTCATTCTGCCGCAGCGCGGGCAGCCGATCCAATTGGTGTCCGTTCCACCAGACCTTACTCCTGCCCCATCCCCTACGGTAGCGCTCATCCAGGTGCATGTGGCGGGGGCGGTCAACCAACCAGGCCTTTATTCGCTTCAGCCGGGAGCTCGGGTTCAAGATGGCATTAACGCTGCCGGTGGCACAACGGAGGATGCCGACCTGGAACGACTTAACTTATCTGCTTTTTTAAGCGATGGTGAACGGCTTTATGTTCCTCTCCAAGGTCAAGTTGTTCCAACCGATGGAGTTACTAAAGGTTCACAGCCTGATCTGGAAATCAACGGTTTAGTTAATATCAACACTGCCACCCTTGAACAGTTGATCTCACTGCCAGGCATCGGCAGCACAAAAGCCAGTGCCATTATCACCTACCGCGCTGATCATGGACCCTTCACCCAAATCGATGAATTACTGAATGTAACCGGGATCGGACCAGCCACCCTGGAAAATATCAAGCTCCTGATTACCCTGGGTCCCTAGCAACGGTTTACATGTTATAGATTAGGAGCATGCATAGGCGGGTATAATAATGCGCATGGATTACAACAAAACCCTTCAAGACAATTTACATAAAGCCATGAAAGAAAATGACGTCCTTCAAAAACGCGTCATTCGCCTATTAATTTCCTCGCTCCAATTGGCTGAGGTATCAAAAGGATCCACTCTGGATACATCCGAGTTCATTGCCATCGTGCAAAAGGAAATTAAGACCAAAAACGATACGATTGCCGATGCCCGGAAAGCCAACCGGCCTGAGATGGTTGCCGAATCCGAGCAGGAAATCAAAGTACTGGAAGCCTACCTTCCTCAACAGCTTTCAGAATCAGAGCTGGTCCAAATGGCACAGAATATCATTCTTGAGACCAATGCGACCTCTGTGAAGGATATGGGCAATGTGCTTAAAGTGCTGATACCCAAGCTGGCAGGTCGGGCGACCAACCAGGATGCAAGCCGTGTTGTGAAGGATTGCCTTCTAAAACTAAGCTGACATGGCAAACAGAAAGAAGTCTGCGAAAAAGGCAGGGGTATTCACACAGGGTGTACTCAAGACAATCGTCTTGATCGTGACCTGTCTGCTTATTTATGGATCCCTGGTTTTGCCAGACCTGATACAAAATTCAAATGTTCCAACCGGGGTCGGCGAAGTGGCTTCTCAGGAGATTCTTGCCCCGTATTCTGTCACATACGAGAGCAAGATCTATACGGAGCGTGCCCGCAAGGAAGCTGCTGCTGCAGTGGAGCCAGTCTATTTACCGGCTGACCCCAGCATCACCAGACACCAATTGGAAGAACTCAACAGCATCCTGTACTACATTTCCAGCGTCAGAAACGACGCTTTTGCTACTCGGGAACAGAAACTAGAGGATCTCGCTTCCTTGTCTGCCATCATCCTGACTGAATCCACATCTGAAGAGATACTCAACCTGAGCGATCAAGCTTGGCAGAACATCGAAAACGAAGCCAGTCGTGTGCTCGAACAGGTCCTCCGAGAAACCATCCGTAATGATAATGTCGGGCAGGTTCGGAGCAATCTCCCTGCAATGATTGATTTTTCTTTTCCTTCCGAACAATCACAAATTATCATTGCTTTAACCTCCCAACTTATCGTTCCAACCAGCTTGCTGAGTGAGGAACAAACTTCGCTTGCCCGTGAACAATCCCGTACAGCCATTGAGCCCATCTCCAGACAGATCATCGCCGGGGAAGTGCTGGTTCGGCGAGGGCAAATCATTCGGGAAGAAGACTTTGAAGCCCTGAATGTCTTCGGTCTGGCAAAACCGACCAACCAAAACACGCAATACATTACCAGCGCCATTTTAGTGTTGATCATTGGCATCCTGACCGCGCTCTACTACAAAAAACGCCAGGATCAACCATTTACTACGCTTAAAGCCAGCATCGTGACAGCAAGCACCTTCGTGATATTCCTGGCAATCGGGCGCTTCCTGGTTGTGGATCGCACAATTATTCCTTATCTCTATCCCATTGCCGCGTTTGGCTTGACTATTTCAATCATATTTAATCTTGAATTAGGTGTCATATTAAGTTTGTTTTTAAGCTTATTAACCGTCTTCGGGAGCGGTCGCGAAGCTGAGTTAGCGCTTTTTTACCTGCTCCCTTCCCTGGTCGGGATGTTAACCATCGGCAAAGCCCGCAGAATCGGATCTTTTCTTGGTTCCGGCTTAATAATTGGATTGGTCGGAATGGGTGTGGTGGCTATCTTCCGCTTGGGGGATACCTATACCGATTTGCTTGGGCTGACTTCCCTGCTGGCAGCAGCATTGATTAATGGATTATTTTCTGGCACCCTGGCTTTGTTACTTCATTATTTATATTCCCAATCACTGGATATTCCCACTGCGCTGCAATTACTTGATATTTCCCGACCGGATCATCCCTTACTCCAGTACATCCTGCAGAATGCGCCAGGATCTTATCAACATAGTTTGGTCGTTTCCAATCTGGGAGAGCAAGCGGCTGAAGCCATTGGTGCAGACCAAATGTTGGTGCGTGTTGGAGCCTTATTCCATGACTGCGGAAAAGCTAATAATCCCGATTTCTTTATTGAAAACCAGAACAAGGATAAGATTGATTCGCACGATAGCCTGGATCCCGTCAGCGCTGCTGCTACGATCATTCATCATGTAAACGACGGTGTGGCTTTGGCAAAAAAATACCGGCTGCCATCACGCGTCATTGATTTCATCAAGGAGCATCATGGCACCATGGTAACCTGGTACCAATATTCCCAGGCACTCGCCGAGGCAGATCATCCAGAGGACGTGGATAAATCCCTTTTCACTTACCCCGGACCCAAGCCAAGCTCCCGTGAGACTGCCATTTTAATGTTGGCTGATGGCACGGAAGCGCGATTCAGAGCTGAATCCCCCAAAACTGAACAGGAAGTTCGCGAGCTAATTCGAAAAGCCATCGATTATTACAAAAACGAAGGTCAGTTGGATAACACCGACCTCACCCTGCGCGATCTGACACTCATCGGAGATTCCTTCTTTGAAACTTTGCAGCGGTCTTTTCACCCACGAATCCACTATCCAGAACTAAAGGGAAATAAAACTGAGCCTGTCAATGTAAATCTGTCATCCGACCCTCAATTACCGGCCGAGAAGGAGTAAACCTTGATCGACTTTTCCATCCCACAGAAGTATCGAAAAGATATCAACACGGAACGGTTGGAACTGGCATTCAAAACCTCTTTGCAACACCTAGGGCTTCCTATGGCAGAGGGGATCACCCTAAAGGTTACGGACAATAAAACCATTCAGAAACTCAACCGCCTCCATCGTCAGGTGGACGAGCCAACCGACGTCCTCTCCTTTGAAAATGATTATATTGATCCTGAAAGCGGCATCCATTATTTTGGTGATATTGTCATCTCCTATGAAAAAGCGCTCGCCCAAGCTCAAGCAAGGGGGGCTGCGCTTCAGTCTGAATTGGAAATGCTGCTCGTCCATGGCACTCTGCATCTTTGTGGGTATGACCATGCCGGCGAAGATGGGTTTAGTGAAATGAGTCCCCTTCAGGATAGAATATTAGCCGACATCCACAATCCGCTTTTAGGCAGTATTTACCATGGCAACTGAACGAAAAAAAACCTCCCGGGCACGCGGACTGATTACAATCCTCCTGAGCATCTTTGGGATGATCATCGCTCTGGCGTTTTGCGTTTCAATCTTGCTCATCAGACCAAACCTCCTCAACCAAACGAAATCTCTAACCGAGTCTGTTTCTACAACATTGACAACAACACAATCCGGCCTGAGTCTGATCCTGGGCACTTTGGATGAAGTAGAAACCAGTTTTGAGAAACTTGAGGATACGATTTCAACCCTTGAAACCTCGGTCCAAAGCCTTTCTCCGCTGATTTCAGACGTCAGTGAACTGATCGGAACGGACATGGTCCAGATTGCCGATGACAGCCAGGCAACCCTGGAATCCGCTGTGGAAAGTTCCAAACTTATCGAATCGACCTTGGAAGCACTGGCAAAAATCCCTTTCGTCAAACTAGATTACACTCCAGAAACTCCATTACACACTAATCTGGAGAATATGGCTGTCAATGTTGGCGCTCTCCCGGCAGTATTAACTTCAATCGAAACCGATCTTGATCAATCAGCCATAGACGTTCAAACCCTCAGTACAGACATCACAGATCTTGCCACTCAAATAGGAGCTATCAAAACCAATCTGGGTGATGCCAGTTCCATAATTGAGAGTTACCAAGAGATATTAACCTCTGTGCAGTCCTCTCTTGAGAGTGCCAAGAATGCCATTCCCGGCTGGATCAATGGGATCACCATTGCTTTGGTAGCGTTAAGTGTCTGGCTTTTCCTATCCCAACTGATGAGGTTTCTGGATGGCTTGGACTACCTTAAGTCTGGTAGAATCCCGATAATGCGTGATCCCTCATCGATGCACCTAGACCAGGAAGATGAAAAGGATCAAAACCAATAATAAAACATTTTAGGAGAGTATATGCATAAGGATTTTCTGGACATCATTGAATACACCCCTGGGGAACTGCAAGCGTTGCTGGATCTGGCGGTACACCTTAAGACTGAGTACCAGAAAGGCGGTAACGAGCCCGTCCTCAAAGGCAAAGTGCTGGCAATGATTTTTCAAAAACCCTCCTTGCGCACCCGTGTCAGTTTTGATATGGCGATGCGTCACTTAGGGGGAGATGCCTTATACCTTTCCCCCTCCGAAATTGGACTGGGAAAACGTGAATCTATTGCTGATATTGCCCGCGTCTTGTCTGGCTATGTCCACGGGATTATGGCGCGGGTTTTTGAACATCAGCATGTTCTCGAATTGGCACGCTGGGCTGATATCCCGGTGATCAACGGATTGAGTGACTATAGCCATCCCTGCCAGGCTCTGGCAGACGCTTTGACCATCTATGAAAACTTCGGCCAACTCAAGGGTTTAAACGTCACTTACGTTGGGGATGGGAATAATGTGGCTGTGTCGTTGATGCAGATTTCCGCCAAACTCGGCACTAATTTCACCATTGCTAATCCAGAAGGTTACAGTATGCCTGAGAGTGCCATCAGTACCACGCAGAAAATTGCTGATGAGAGCGGCTCCAAACTGACTTTCCTGTCTGATCCGCATGAAGCTGTGAAAAATGCCCAGGTGATCTACACCGATACCTGGACAAGCATGGGGCAGGAAGAAGAAGCCGCCCTGCGCGAGAAGATTTTTCCACCCTACCAGGTAAATTCCCAACTCGTTTCTGAAGCAAGCCCGGACGTAATTGTGATGCACTGCCTGCCGGCACATCGCAACCATGAATTAATGGATGACGTTGCTGATGGCCCGCATTCAAGGATATTCCCGCAAGCCCATAATCGTTTGCATGCCCAAAAAGCTATCGTTTACACATTAATGAAAGGAAATTAAGTTGAATTCCCAATATTACATTGATCTTGAAGATAAATACGGCGCTCATAATTACAAACCCCTTGATGTTGTTCTTACCAAAGGAGAGGGAGTTTGGGTAGAAGATGTGGATGGGAAACGTTACTTGGACTGCCTCAGTGCATATTCTGCCCTCAACCAGGGGCACTGCCACCCAAAAATCGTCAACGCGATGGTTGAACAAGCTCAAAATATTACCCTGACCTCGCGGGCATTTCGCAACAACAAGCTTGGTCTCTTCTATAAGAAACTATCGGACATGACCGGTTACCAGATGTCTTTACCCATGAATAGCGGTGCTGAAGCGGTCGAAACCGCCATCAAAGTAGCCCGCAAATGGGCTTATGTTACCAAGAAAGTTCCCAAACACAAAGCAGAGATCATTGTTGCAGCCGGGAACTTCCATGGCCGTACGGTTACAATCGTTTCCTTTTCAACAGAGCCACTCTATAAGGATGCCTTTGGTCCTTTCACCCCTGGGTTTAAAGTTGTCCCTTATGGGGATCTTGAAGCCCTCAAAGCAGCCATTACCCCCAACACTGCCGCAGTGATGCTGGAACCAATCCAAGGCGAAAATGGCGTAATTATCCCGCCTGATGGGTATCTTCGAAGAGTCTCGAAAGCCTGCCAGGAAAACAACGTCCTCTTCATTGCGGACGAAATTCAAACAGGCTTATGCCGCACCGGAAAATTATTTGCCAGCGATTATGAGAACGTTCGCCCAGATATGATGATCATCGGCAAAGCCCTCTCGGGAGGGTTGTATCCCATTTCTGCTGTACTGGCAGATGAACCGATCCTGGGTTTGATCGTGCCCTCCGAACATGGCTCCACCTTTGGTGGCAATCCTTTGGCATGTGCCATTGGCATTGCAGCGCTGGAGGTGCTTGAAGAAGAACACCTGGCTGAGAGGGCTTACGAACTTGGCAATTACTTCATAGATCAGTTATGGGAGATTAACAGCCCGAAGGTTAAGGAAGTCCGCGGGCGTGGATTGCTGATTGGTGTTGAACTGAAACCGGAAGCTGGCGGTGCCCGTCAATACTGTGAAGCATTGCAGGAGGAAGGCATCCTGGCAAAAGAAACCCACGAACATGTCATCCGCTTCGCACCACCCTTGGTGATCGACAAAGACACCCTGGATTGGGCAATTCCTAAAATTGCTAAGGTGTTAGGCTGAACCCAAGAGGCAGGCAAAGATGAACAGGTTTGCAAAAATTGTTGCGACATTGGGACCCAGTAGTTCAACAGAACCACAAATCCGTGCCCTGATTGAGGCTGGAATGGATGTAGCCCGACTCAATTTTTCGCACGGTACCCACGCGGACCATGCTGAGAAGGTGAAGATCCTGCGCAAGCTTTCCGAGGAATTGGGCAAGCCTGTGACAATTTTAATGGACCTGCAAGGACCGAAGTTGCGGATAGGCGACCTGAAATCCGAATTCATCTTATTAAAGTCTGGTGAAGAAGTCGCTTTAAGTTCCTCAGAAGACCCGGGCAACGTCCGGGAGGGCACAGTTTTTATTCCCTTTGATGTTCCTAGACTGCATGAAGTCCTCATTCCAGGCAATCATATCTTGATGGATGATGGTCAGCTTGAGTTTGAAGTAACTGCCCTGGAAGGGAAAACCATTTATGCCAAAGTTATTTTAGGTGGCAAACTGAAATCCCATAAAGGGGTAAATCTGCCCGGTTCCAAACTGGATATCCCCTGCCTGACCCCCAAGGATTTAGAGGATCTGGAATTCGGTTTATCCCTGGATGTTGACATGGTGGCGATTTCATTTGTCAGGCAAGCTTCCGATATCGTGACAGTGCGCGAAACCATGCGGAGCATGACTCAGGCAAAATATCTCCCCCCCATCGTTGCCAAATTGGAACGGCCAGAAGCAATTGAAAACCTCGAATCGATTATCGACGCAACCGATGGGGTCATGGTGGCACGAGGTGACTTGGGTGTGGAGATGTCCCCTGCGGAAGTGCCCTCAGCCCAAAAAGCCATCATCAAAGCTGCAAATCTAAATGGCAAATTCGTAATTACTGCCACTCAGATGCTTGAATCGATGATCAATAACCCCCGACCAACTCGTGCTGAAGCTGCGGATGTTGCCAACGCTATTTTTGACGGGACTGATGCCGTCATGCTTTCTGCTGAATCTGCCGCGGGTAAATACCCGGTGCAGAGTGTCAAGATGATGGATCAGATCATCATAGAGTCCGAAAAACATCTGGGTGAATGGGGGCACCTGGATAGCTTGGTTAACACCGAGAAAATCGATGATGCCGTCTCAATCTCACGGGCAGCCAAAGACCTGACCGAGAGTACTAAGGTCGCAGCCATTGTGGTATTCACTCTTTCCGGGAGGAGTGCCCTGTGGATGTCCAAAACCAAACCGCAGGTGCCAATTTATGCCTTCACACCGGAAATATCCACCTACCATTGGCTCGGGATTGCCTGGGGCGTCACGCCTCTGCTCGTGCCGCATGCCGACACACTCGAAACCATGATCAGGCACGTGGAAACAGCCATTTCATCTTCCACGCCCATCACCGCTGGCGATCAGGTAGTGGTGATTTCCGGCTTCCCGGTAGGCGAATTTGGCAAACCCAACCTGACCCTGCTATACACCATTCGGGGTTAAGCCAACCTTTTTTGCGGACAGGTTCAAAAAGACCGAACATAGCCATGCCCGGTCTTTTTTCATTCCTTATTTCTGCCGATCTTTTAATGGAGCGACTCATTGATGCGGTCAAGGGATGCCTTGTCGGGTCGGATTCGCTCTGGACTTAACCGGTTGAGGGGTTCGTCCACAAGATTAAAAGTATCATAAATGGTAGTCTCTGACGCCTCAAAGTAGATCAATCCAGTAGCGAAATAATGGTTCTTATAGGACTCAGTCAAAAGGTCTAAAGCAGCATTCTTATTGGTCGGATCGTAATCCTTTTGAATCTTCTTTAGCAGAATTGTTGATCCGTCATGCAGTTTCACTTCCCGAATGCTGTCATCGTCATAATCTTCCAGCATGATTGGCTCTCGGCTGGGAATGTAGGTAATGTCCTGAATGGGAGCTTCGTTTTCGCGCCCCCAAGCATAAGATTGCAATGCCTCATCGCGGTTATTGAAAGTGACACAGGGACTGATCACGTCAATTACGGAAATCCCATTATGCATAAGAGCAGCCTTAAATAGTTCCTTCATCTGCTTAATATCACCGGAAAACGCCCGGGCAACAAATTTGGCACCGCTAATCAGCGCTTCCATGCACAAATCCAGGGGAGGAAGGTAGTTTTTACCTTGGTGTTTGAGTTCCAGACCCAGATCCGAGGTGGCAGAAAATTGACCCTTGGTCAAACCATAAACGCCATTATTTTCAATGATGTAGACCATTGGGATGTTGCGCCGGATCAGGTGCTTGAAATGACCCATGCCAATGCTGGCAGTATCCCCATCGCCTGAAATTCCCAGGATCTTGATGCGGGTATCAGCAAAAGAAGCCCCGGTTGCTAAAGGTGGCATCCTCCCGTGCACACCATTGAACCCGAAAGACCTTTGCAGGAAGTAATTTAAGCTCTTGCTGGAACAGCCAATTCCACTGAATTTTGCCACCATCTCAGGCACAATCCCAAGCTCATAAATGGCAACCTGAAGCTGATTAGAGACGGTGTTGTGACCACAACCCGGACAGAGTGTAGAGGGTTTTCCCCGGTAATCAATCGGCGAAAGCCCAACCAGGTTTTGTTCAACTTTTGGTGCTTGTGACTTATCCATTTCTCTTCTGCTCCCTGTCCAGAACCTGCTCCTTCGCCCAAATTGCGGTCATAGGAAAACCGCCAATATCGGTTATGGAGAACAATTTATGAGAATGTTCTGAAACTTCCAATTTCAAAATTGAACATAACTGTCCGTCCCGGTTCAATTCCAGAACGTAGCAAACTTCATGCTTGTCGATAAAATCGTGCACATCCGCATGACATGGCAGAGATCGAATTCTCAGGAAGTCTGCATTGATGCCAGCTTCTGCCAACAAATCCTGGGCTTCAATCAATGCCGGTTCAGTGGACCCCATGCCAATCAAACCAATTTTGGCATCCGCTTTGTTCCTGATCATAGGTTCGGGCAGGTCATTGGTCACATTCTCGAGTTTTCTCTTTAGGCGCAAGAGCAAATCAGCCCAATTCTTGGGATCCTCACTGTAGCTGCCAAAAACATCATGGCCGGTTCCTCTGGTAAAATAAGGCGCGGCTGGATTTTGGTTGCCCATGACCGTCCGATAAGGGATGCCATCACCATCAGCGTCAAGATAACGCCCCCATTTTCCTTCAAACTTGGCCAGATCGTCCTCCCATAAGACCTTCCCACGGTCCATCGGGCGGTCCGGATATTCGAACTTCCTGGTTATCCACTGATTCATTCCCAAATCCAGGTCGCTCAACACAAAAACGGGTGTTTGATAGCGCTCTGCCACGTCAAAAGATTTCCAGCCAAATTCAAAACACTCATTGACACTGCCAGGGATGAAAAGAACATGGCTGACATCTCCATGACCGAGGTAATAGATCATGGATAGATCACCCTGGGCGGTACGGGTTGGCAGCCCTGTACTAGGCCCGACACGCTGCACATCCCAGATTACTATAGGGGTTTCGGTAAAATAAGCCAGTCCGACGTTTTCAGTCATGAGACTGAGACCTGGCCCCGAAGTAGAAGTCATCGCTCTAAGACCTGCCCAACCAGCTCCGATAGCGGCGCCGGCTGCCGCCAGTTCATCTTCCACTTGCAAAATCACACAGGTGTTTTTTCCACTGATAGGATCTTTGCGAAGACTCGGAGCATGAGCGATCATGGCTTCAACCATGCTGGTAGACGGCGTGATGGGGTACCATGAACAGAACTCTGCACCGCCAAACAAGGCGCCCAGACCGCCAGCGTTGTTCCCATCAGTCAGGATGCAGTCATCCAGCGGGGGCAGTTGACGAACATGGAAACAATCCCGCTTTTCAAGATTACCAGCCGCCCATTCGTATCCGGTTTTGATCATATTCAGATTGGACTCAAGCGCTGCTGGTTTAGAAGCGAAGTGCCTGCCAAGGGCATATTCAATGCTCTCCAGGGTGATTCCGAGAACCTGCCCGACAATACCAACATAGGTCATGTTCTCCATATAATCACGCAAATTACGCGGAACATCCGCCTGTTTTAACAGTAAACGAATTGGCATGGGGTAAAAAATCAAGTCGCTTCTGGCATCTTCGGGTTTTTGGATGTGGTCTGCATAAAAAATTACGCCGCCCTTGGGAAGATAGGTGAGATCTTGCAAAAAGGTTTCGGGATTCATTGCCACGATAATGTCATCGTAGGGGACCCGGCCGATATATCCCTTTTCTGAAGCCCGGATCACAAACCAGGTTGGCAATCCTTTAATATTGGATGGAAAGATGTTTTTCCCCGAAGTTGGAATGCCCATTTTGAAAAGCGCCCCATATAGCGTGCTGTTGGCAGTAGCACTGCCTGATCCATTAACGGAGCAGATAGTCATACAAAATTCATTGACTATCGGCACCATTCCGTCCTGACAATTCGCCTCACTCATGATCATGACAACCATCTCTCCTGTTTATTCAAATCGTTGTCGCAATTCAGCTTTTTTGCGCTGCTGGAACAAGTCCATATGCGTGGTCAATGCCAGGTAGCCCTTCTCAAATTCATGGGCAGCCAGGGCATCCACCATTGTCTGATGATAATTCCATACCGTTTCCAGATAGGTCTGGTCCAGATAGTAGTTGTATTCCAAATCTTCGTATAAATCCCAGTAGGTTTCCAGGATACTTTGAACCACCGGGTTATCTAAGCGGTGGAAAATGGTCAGATGAAGGGTGCGATGCTCAATTTCTGGCACTTGAATTGGTTTTTCCTGGATTTTTTTCTTGGCATTGGTGACCAACTGCTCAAGCTTGTCAATATCTTGAGTCGTTAGAAGGGATACTGCCTCATACCAGTAGCTGGTCTCAATATGCTTTCGCAGATCGCTGTAAGCCGCAAACAAACCTGGCTGGACTTTGACCCCGTATCTCATGCCAAGAACCAGCGGTTGGGTCAAAGAAAAAGACCGGCTTTGAATGCCAACCTTTGGCTTGACATCCACAAAACCCAAACAGCGGGCGACTTCCAACTGCTCTCGAACGTTGGCAACACTTATGCCAAGGGTCTGGCTGATTTCTGGGATGCTGGGAATTTCAGCGTGGTTAACTTGGGCTTCAGCAAGATATTCGAGAAGATCGCGTTTGAGAGTTGGAGTCATGAGGTAATTAATCTGATTAATCCTATGATTAGATAAATTATACTCTTTGTGACATAATGAGTCAAGATTATGTTTGGAGGGTGTTGAAAAACAAGTTTAAAATTGACTATTTGACCAACCTATGATTCAATTTCAAGTATCTATGCAACCGAGGTGATCAAAATGGAACATGAGCGCTTTGCCGAGACAGGCCGTAACTCCT
>JBAQLH010000035.1:0-43722 GCA_049301715.1 Anaerolineaceae bacterium | reverse complement strand
CCACACAGCCAGTTTTCCAGTGTTGAAGTCTGGGAAAATGTCCGTGCCTTATGCCAATTTATTCAAGGCTATAATCAATGAAGATCTTCCTCTTTCGTCCTGATCACGGACATTTGAAACAGATACCTGCGAGAAGGTCGTGAAGAGCAATTGTTAGCCAGGAAAGAAAGAGATTCCTGAAATGCGAAAAATCCTTTCAAAATGACGATAGGCCGACCGCAAGTGCGAGTCGTGAACCCGCAACAGCTGTTATGGAGTAAGGGATCTTCACAATTCCCTTATGTGTCTATGGGGTGCCTGTGATAAAATTTCAGGCATGACCGCGCGAATTGTTTTCATGGGCTCACCTGATTTTGCCTTGCCCACTTTGGAAGAGCTTAATCACCATTATTCTGTCGTTGGTGTCGTCACCCAACCCGATCGTCCGGCGGGTCGCGGTCGTCTTCCCCAGGCTTCTCCGGTCAAACAATTAGCGGAATCCTTTCATTTGCCGATCTTTCAGCCGCTTTCGCTTCGCACGCCAGGCGCGATGGAGCAGTTAGAAAACTGGCAGCCTGACCTGATCGTGGTAGCTGCATTCGGTCAGATTCTTCCCAAAATCGTCTTGGATCTGCCCGGCAAAGGCTGTATTAATGTCCACGCTTCTTTGCTCCCCCGCTGGCGGGGGGCTTCCCCTATCCAAGCAGCCATTGCCGCTGGTGATGAACGCAGCGGAGTAACCATTATGCTGATGGACGAAGGCCTGGATACTGGCCCGATCTTAGCGCAGAGGGAAGTCCCAATTCGGCCCGGTACTATCGGAAGTGAACTTTCCCAGCAATTGGCTTTCTTAGGCGCCAAGACGCTGGTCGACATTCTGTCTTCCTACCTGAGCGGTATGCTGGCACCATTACCTCAACAGGAAACTGAAGCAACCTATGCTCCCATGCTCAAAAAAAGCGATGGCTTGCTGGATTTCGCTTCCACTGCCAAGAGTCTCGTGTGTAAGATACATGCCTACCAGCCCTGGCCCGGCACGTTCTTCCTATTTAACAATAAACATATTAAGATCCACGAAGCTCATACTCACGACACTTTTGAATGTGAGGTAGGGGAACGCTATATCGTCAACGGTTATCCAGCCATTGGTACCTCGCAAGGGTTGCTGGTTCTCGACCTGGTCCAGCCGGAGGGCAAGAAAAGCATGCGCGGGGTTGATTTCCTCAACGGTCAGCCTGATTGGCTTTAAGCCTGATATCCCATTAACTAAAAACTATTCGTCCGGAAAAAATTTTCTGCGCCATTCGTACAACAGGTTCAGTGCCTGGATCGGCGAAAGTGAATTCAAATCAACCTTTTTAAAGGCTTCCACCAACGGGTTGTTTTCAGGGAATAAACGCAGTTGATTTTCAGTAACGCTTTGTTGCGGCAGGGTTTTACCGGAAGTCGCTTCCAACTGCTTAAGGATCTCATTTGCCCGCTGAATTACCGGACTGGGCAGCCCAGCCAGCTGTGCCACGTGGATGCCATAAGAGCGATCCGAGCCCCCAGGAACAATTTTGTGAAGGAAGATTACCTTACCTTCAGATTCGATCACCGCCACATTGTAATTCCGTACCCCTGGCAGGATCTCTGCCAATTCGGTGAGTTCGTGGTAATGGGTGGCAAAAAGGGTGAATGGCTTCAATTTGGGATGGCTATGCAGGTACTCAATGATCGCCCAGGCAATGGACAGCCCGTCATAGGTACTGGTTCCTCTGCCGATTTCATCCAAAATCAACAGGCTGCGCGGAGTGGCATTGTTAAGGATGTTGGCAGTTTCGATCATTTCCACCATAAAAGTGGACTGCCCGGCATGGATGGCATCCTGAGCGCCAATTCGGGTGAAAACCCGATCAACCAGCCCGATCTCTGCCGAATCAGCCGGGACAAAACTGCCGATCTGCGCCATCAAAACAATCAGGACAACCTGACGTAAAAAGGTGGATTTGCCACTCATGTTAGGCCCCGTGATGAGCCGGATTATCTCCCCGTCCTCAAACACGGTATCGTTGGAAATGAAGCGTTCGCCGGTCTTGATGCGCTCTACCACTGGGTGCCTGCCGCCTTCAATCTTCAGGCCTTTTTCAGATTTCACCACGGGTCTGGTGTAGTTGTTCAGGGCGGCTACAGTCGCCAATGAAAGGATGCAGTCCAGTTGGGCAATTGCCCGGGCAGTTTCCAAAATCTCATTGGCGGCATGGCTGAGCTGATCGCAGACTGAATGGAAGATTTTTAGTTCTACCTCATGGATTTGTGTTTCCGCGTTGAGCACCAGGGATTCGTATTCCTTAAGCTCCGGCGTGATGAAGCGCTCTGCGTTCACCAGGGTCTGCTTGCGGATGTAATCCTGCGGGGCGTGTTCGGCATTGCCGCGGCTGATCTCAATGTAATAGCCAAATACTTTGTTGTACCCCACCTTCAAGGTTTTAATGCCAGTGCGTTTGCGTTCTTCGCCTTCCAGGTTGTTGATCCATTCCCTGGCATGCTGGGAAGAATACAGGATGCTGTCCAGTTCCTTTGAAAAACCTGGTCGGATAATACCAATGTTGGCGAGAGTTGCCGGGGGTTCATCCTGAATGGAAGTATTCAGGAGTTCAAGCTGATCTCCAAAGGGCTGAATTCGAGAAGTTATCGGAGTTAGAGACTCCACGCCCTCTGGCAGAAGTTCAATCAGACCAGGCAGCAGCGCCAGGTCCTCCCGCAAGGCCAGCAGGTCTGGCGGTCTGGCTATCCCGGCGCTGATACGATTGACCAACCGTTCTAAGTCGTGAAAGTCCGCCATCAGATCACTGAGGCTCTTGCGCAAAACCCCCGACTCGTGGAAGTATTCGACCATATCCAGTCGGCTATTGATTGCCTGGAAATTCAACAGCGGCTTATTGACCCACTGGCGCAGCATACGCTTGCCCATCGGCGTACGAGTCTGATCAAGCACCCACAAAAGAGAACCTTCTGGTTTTCCATCCCGCAAGGTCTCAGTCAGCTCCAGGTTTCTGCGTGTTTCGGAATCCAGAACCATGAAATCCGTCAGGCTGTAGGTGTTGAAACTGGTCAGTATACCCAAAACCCCTTTTTGGGTTTCCTGCAAATACTTGAGCAGAGCGCCTGCCGCCCGAACAGTCAACAGCAGATTTTTCAAGCCAAAACCATCCAGACTGGCAACCTTAAAAGTGTTTTTCAAAATTTCTGTGGCGCGTCCCGGCTCAAAGTACCAGTTGGGAACATTTGTCACAGTTCCAGGAAAGCCATTGGATAAGATCTGGGTATCGGATACTAACGTCTCTGCCGGATTAATCCGGATCAGTTCTGACCGTAAGACCGACAGAATTTTTTCATCCTCAAGCTGCGTACCAGCAAATTCCCCCGTAGTGATATCCAGATAGGCAATTCCTGCCCGATTCTCCTGCACATACACGGAAGCCAGGTAGTTATTCCGCCCGGCTGAAAGCAGGCCCGGTTCCACAACCGTTCCCGGGGTAATCACCCGCACAACTTCTCTGGTGAAAAGTCCCTTGTCGGGTTGCCCGCCCACCTGCTCGGCGATGGCAACATGGTAGCCTTTTTCAATCAACCGGCCAAGATAATTTTCTGCCGCATGATAAGGGATGCCCGCCATCGGCACCCGCACACCCTTGGCAACCGGTCTTGAGGTCAGAACGATATCCAGCGCTTCGGAGGCTTTTTTGGCATCATCATCAAAGGTTTCGTAAAAATCACCCAACCGGAAAAACAGAATGGTATCCGGATATTGTTTCTTGATATCCAGATACTGTTGCCGCAGAGGGGTAATATCCTGACTCATGGTTCCTTCTGTTATTTCAGATTTTCACGAATATAACCCGGCACCTGGTCAAGAGCTTCCTTCAGTTTGCTTGGGTCTTTGCCGCCGGCTTGTGCCAGCTCTGGTTTCCCGCCGCCGCTGCCGCTCACCACGGCTGCCACACGCTTGATCAGATCCCCGGCGCGTAAATTTCGCTTGACCAGATCTGGTGTGATCGCAGCGATTAATACCGGCTTGTCGTCCAGAACTGAGCCTAGCACTACCACACCGGAGGGATAGCGCTGGCGAAATTGATCCGCCAGGTTGCGCAGGCTTTCCGAATTGGCATTTGGGATGATCGCACTGAGTATCGGAATGCCCGAGACCACCTGGACATTTTCCAACTGGTGCGCAAAATTCCCCTGGGCAATCTGGCTGCGCAGCCGCTCTATTTCTTTGCCGGATTGCACCAGCTCTGTCTGAAGAGCTTCAATTTTGGCAGGCAGTTCCTGGGGGGTCGCGTTGAGTTCATGCGTTACAGCTTGCAGAATGTCCAGCCGTTGACGGGCAAAGGCATACGCCTGTCTGCCGGTGACCGCTTCGATACGCCGGATCCCGGCTGCCACACTGCTTTCGCTGGTGATCAGGAAAAGCCTGATTTCGCTGGTATTATGCACATGAGTGCCACCGCACAATTCGTACGAGATGGTCTCTTCATCTCCAATCTGAATAGTGCGCACCTCGGAACCATACTTTTCTCCAAAGAGCGCCATCGCTCCTTCCCCAATCGCCTGCTGCAAAGGCTTAACGACAGTGTTGAGGTCGTACTCTTCCATGACTGCCCGATTAACTGCTGCTTCAATTTCTGAGATCTGCTTGGCTGTCAGAGCACTTGGGTAATTAAAATCAAAGCGCAGACGGTCAGGTGCCACCAGCGAACCTGCCTGGCGGACTTGAGTCCCCAAAGCTTTACGCAGTTCGGCATGCAGCAGGTGTGTGGCAGTGTGGTTGCGCATAATGTCTCTGCGGCGCTGCACATCCACTTTGGCAATTGCCTGGTCTTCCACCTTGGGCGTTCCGGCAATCACCTTGCCTAAATGCACGATCACCCCAGCGGCTGGTTTCTGAACTGCCTCAACTGAAATTTCCCATGCCCCCGCCAAATCGGAAATAATTTTACCGGTATCCGAAACTTGGCCTCCGGATTCGATGTAAAAGCAGGTTTCTGCCAACAAAACTTCCACTTCATCGCCTACTTGGGCTTGACTGACTGGCTGAGCGTCTTTAAAAATCGCCAGGACGGGAGATTCGACCGAATAGTGATCATAAGGGTCATAAGCCACTCCAGCATTTCCCAGTTTTGCCTCTCTTATTAACCCTTGCAGAACCTGCTGGTAAAGCTCAACATGCTTGCCGTCCATCTCTCCGAAAACCTTGCCTGCTCCTGAAGCCACGCGGTGCGCTTCCATGCTTTCGTAGAAGCCAGCCTCGTTCACAGACAAGCCCTCTTCGCCGAGGATGTCGCGCGTGATTTCAAGCGGGAAGCCGAGTGTGGCATACAGGTCAAAAGCGGTTTTACCATCCAGAACGGTCTCATTGCGGGTTTGCAGATCGCCAATCAGGCGGTTAAGCTCAGTAAAACCGGCATCCAGAGTTTCGGAAAAGCGCTGTTCTTCGCGCGTAAAGGTATCCAGGATCAGCGCTTCGTTTTGCTTGAGTTCCGGGTAGGCATCCTGATAAATGCTGATGACCTTTGCAGCCACTTTTGCCATGAAAGGTTCGGTCAGGTTCAGCTTCCGGGCAAAACGGGCTGCCCGTCGGATGATCATTCGGCAGACATAGTTACGCCCCAGGTTACCAGGAATGACACCATCGGCAATCAAAAAACTGGCTGCTCGGACATGGTCTGCAATGACCCTGTAAGGAGTCAGGTTTTCCTGCCGTTGCCGGTCGGTCTGACTGGTGATTTCCTGCACCACATCCAATAAGGGCGCCAGCAGATCTGTGGCGTAATTGCCTTTTACGTTTTGGATGATCGAAACGATTCTTTCAAAGCCCATGCCCGTATCAACATGTCGCTTGGGTAATGGAACGAGTTCGGTTGGGGAAAGGCGGTTATATTGGATAAAGACATTATTCCAGATTTCTGTCCAGCGCCCACAGCCAGCATTAACATCACAGATATGATTGGGATCGTCCTTCTTCTGGCAGGCATCAGGACCGAAGTCATAATGGATCTCGCTGCAGGGTCCGCATGGTCCGGTTTCCGCCATTTCCCAAAAGTTGTCCTTCCGTCCGCTCATCACCAGATGGCTGGGGTCAAAACCTGGCTGGCGCAGCCAGATTTGGGCAGCCTCATCGTCATCCGGAATTTGTCCAAATTCATCCTTGAAAGTAGTTGCCCACAGGCGGCTTTTATCCAGCCCCCACACTTCGGTGAGCAACTCCCAAGACCAGGAAAGCGCCTCTTGCTTGTAATAATCACCGAAAGACCAGTTCCCCAGCATCTCAAAGAAGGTATGATGCGTGTCATCCCGGCCGACTTGATCAAGATCGTTATGCTTACCGGAGACCCGCATGCACTTTTGCGAATCTACTGCCCGGGCATATGGGCGCGTATCCGTGCCCAAAAAAACGTCCTTGAATTGCACCATGCCGGCGTTGGTGAAAAGCAGGGTTGAATCCCCTCCTGGCACCAGTGAGGCACTCGGTACGTGAGTATGCCCCCGCTTTTCAAAGAATTCAATAAAAGATTGGCGAACTTCAGCACCAGTTAAAACCATAATACCAACTCCATGAGTGTGAGTAATTGCTTAATTTAAAAATTATACTTGAAAAGACTCAGTCCATCGCCTGCCGGCCGGACAATGCCCGCTGAAGTGTGTTCTGGTCGGCATATTCGATATCCCCGCCTACTGGCAGCCCCCGTGCCAGCCGGCTGATCTTGATCCCCATCGGTGCAATGCGCTGCTGCAGATATAATGCTGTGGCGTCCCCTTCCATGCTCGGGTTGGTCGCCACGATCACTTCTTTGACCGGGCTGTCCTTTAACCGTTCCAACAGTGGGAATATCTTAAGCTGATCTGGTCCAATCCCTTCAATCGGCGAAAGCACCCCCAATAAAACATGATACTTTCCATTGTAAGCTCCGGTTCGTTCTATTGCCAGCACGTCCAGCGGCTCTTCCACTACACAGATTACATCGTCCCGCCGCTCGGGCGAACTGCAAATGTCACACAGTTCCTGCCCAGCCAGGGTAATGTTAAAGCAATTGGTACAGCTATGCGTCTCGGTCTTCATTTGTTCCAATGCCTGAGCCAGATCCAACGAGACCTCGTCCGGTGCCTTAAGCAGGTAGAACGCCAGCCGGGAAGCCGTCTTGGGACCAATTCCCGGTAAGCGGGCAAACGCATCAATTAAATTTTGGACTGGATCGGGCAGGGTATGCATGGATCAGACTACCGTCCCATGCCCATCCCGCCCAGCATGCTGGTAAAAGGCGCCATTTTTTCTTCAGAAAGTGCCCGGGAGCTATCCAAGGCTTTATTGACAGCAGTCAGCAGCAAGTCCTGCAGCATTTCTGCATCGGCATCCGCCAGAACCTCTTCCTGAATATTCACAGCCAGGCAGTGTTGATCGCCGCTCATGGTAACAGAAACCGCGCCGCCGCCGGCAGATTCCGTAACGCTCTCATTGGCAAGCTGCTCCTGTGCGGCTGCCATTTGTTCCTGCAATTTGGCAATCTGAGCCATCATATTCCCGCTGCCGCGGGCTGAGGGTGAAGCATTATAACCTTTAGCCATAATTATTCCTTTTCCTTCTTTCTTGTTTCAGCTTTACGAACCTTGCCGCCCAACTCCCGCAAGGTCATGTCTACTAACCCATTAGGGGCAAAGTCAACATTTTCATTGCTTTCCACTAAATTTATACCGACCGTGCATTTGAGCATAATCTCGCGGGAATAGAATTTTGCCAGCACTTTGCGAACAAGCCGCAGCGGTCGTTCTTCCATCATTTTATCCCGCAGCAAGTCGCTGCTGAAATTAAGGGTAATTGTGTTATCTTCTGCCCGGATCAACTTGCATGAGTTCAACAAAGCGCCAGTCACCGGGTCCTCACTTTTGACTGCCTTTTTTATCTGATCCCAATTTTGCCGGACACTCTCCAAGCTGAACTGACTATCTGGTTTTTGTGGTGCTGACTGGCTGCCAATTTCGTGTGAAGCCTTGTTTATAGCTGCTTGCATTTCTATTGGCTTATTGGTCTTAACCGAGGGTTCCTCATCCCTTGTCTGGGTTGCCTGAGTTGGAGTTTTTCTGGGTGTTTTTGTCCCCGTTTCTGGGGGTGACAAAGATTCACCGGTTTGAGCAGGTAATGCTGTTACGGTTGGGTAAGTCTCCGGCTGGGATACTGCCGATGCGAAAGCCAATTCCAATCCCAACCCAGGATGCCAGTTGGCTTTCAGGTCTGTAGCGGCCTCGCTGAAGGTATTGATGCTCTTGATCAGGTCAGTCATTTCAAACGCTTGGGCGCTCTTGTTCATCTGGCTGCGGACTTCCGGCAGGATCTCAAGGTCCTTTCCCCCGTTAAGCTTGATTACCAGCAGGGAGCGCAAGTATTCCACCACCTGCCGGGCAAATTGGCGAGGGTCAGCGCCGGCATCCAGAGCTTTATGGATGATTTCCAAGCCCTTACCACTGGCATTATCCTGGATGGCTCGCACCAGATCAATCACCGATTGGCTGGTGGCTGTTCCGAGAATATCCTGAGCAGTCGCCAGAGTGATTCTATTTTCCAACGAAGAAAGTTGATCCACCAGAGAGATGGCATCGCGCATGCTGCCGGTGGACTGCCGGGCAATCAGGCTGAGCGCCTCCTCATCGATACTTATATTTTCCTGCGCACAAATCGACTTAAGTTTTTCCAGGATGGTTTGCACGGGAATCCGGCGGAATTCATGCCGCTGGCATCTTGAAAGCACCGTAGCAGGGATTTTATGAATTTCTGTGGTGGCTAAAACAAAAATAACATGAGAGGGTGGTTCTTCCAGTGTTTTCAGCAGAGCATTGAATGCTGAGGTTGAGAGCATGTGCACTTCATCTATGATGTACACCTTAAAACGCCCTTGGCTGGGGGAAAAGTTGATCTTATCGCGCAGTTCGCGGATATCGTCCACGCTGGTATTGGAGGCTGCATCGATTTCGATCAGATCAAGAAAGCGCCCCTGGTTGATCGCCAGGCAGTTCTCGCATACGTTGCAAGGGCGTTGAGCGGCATCTTCAGCCAGACAGTTGACGGCTTTTGCCAGGAGTCTGGCGCTGGTGGTCTTGCCCGTCCCACGCGGACCGGCAAAAAGGTAAGCCTGGCTCACCTTGTTAGCGGCAATTGCGTTCTTGAGTGTTTGAACAATGTGTTCCTGACCAACCACTTCCTCCCAAGAGGAAGGGCGCCAGGTGCGGTAGAGTGCTTGTGACATTTCTTTCTCCCCTCTATGGTATCACGTAAGTGGCATAAATTTCCCCACTTGGATCTTGCAGGCTGATCTCATCTCCAGCTTGCCACAAAGCCTGTTCCGAACCCAGAAAGAGTTCAATCACATTGTTATCACCTGCTTTGGAATAGAGCCGTACTGCACCATTTCGATTAAGGCTTAAATTGGGAAAAGTAAACGAGGTTCCAGAGAAACTAACCAGTTGCCAGCCTGACAAGTTGAGAGCATCTTCACTCTGGTTTCGGATTAGGATATATTCCAAATCTAGGTCTCCAGCGCCAAAAACGCCTTCCACCGAGACAATAACCTCGCCTACAGGCATTTTAGGGGTAATACCCTTTTCAGGAGAAAGTTCGCTTGTGGAAGTCGCACTGATCTCAGGGAGATCATTTGGCGGTATCTGTTGGTTGGGATGGTTTTTTTCCCAATAAGTTAATACCAGGAATACGGTTAAACCTGACACTAGGATATTCAATAACAGAAATGGGAAAACAGATTTTCTTTTATTCATGGTTTTGATACCGCTGTAATGATAGCATAAACCGACCTGCTCCACCTTAAAACATCCTGCAAAGACCATACTAAAATGAGATTGCCTCATCCAATCTGCAACCTGATTTAAGAATTCAACAAGATTTATTAACCTATTAATAACAATTACTTAGGCAATTCTTAAAACTTAGGTGCTAACATCAGTACTTGATTTGAACAACTATTGTTTCTCTCCTTTCAAATTTGTTCAAATCAGGATCATGTTGTGACTCAACAATGTTTTGATCAACAGTAAAACAGGCGCAGGTGAGGCGCCTGTTTTACTTTAATCCGCTGAATTGAGAGCCAACTGCCGAATATGGTCAATATGGTCCCGCTGATGCCAGAGCAGCCGGCGCACTGCCTTCCGACAGGACCAGGTCTCGCCTTGGCTTTCAAGAATAATCGGGTTTCCAACAAATTCTGGCAGTGAAATTTGTACAAGATTATAAGTAAAGTCCAATAAAATCAAAGGGTCTTCCTCTTTAGGCAATTCAGGCAGAGTAAAGTTCAACTTACCCAGGTACCAGTACTCTACCTTGGCAATATGCCGCAAAATTCCCAGAATATCCCAACGCTGCCCGGGAAACATAATGGTCAGGATTTCAGGCGGCAGGAATTCAAATCCGGCAAGTAATTCCTCCCTCTGCCAGCGATGCAGCAGCAAAGCCTGCGCAACCTCTGCATGTGAGAGCAAACGGCTGTCATCCTGAAACCAGGCATTGACCTCGTACCCATCCGAACCACCATTAATCACATAGGTGTTCCAGACTTCCACGGTACGAAAATCCAGTTCCCCTAAAGTAAACCAGGGGGTGTCGGTGTGCAAGCTAACCCAGTCTTCATATTTGAGTAATGCCTGGGTGAAACGAAGCAGCACCTCGCTATCTTCGCTGCCATAAGCAAAACAACCTAGGAAGTCCAACCCCCAAGCCAGCGTCCGCCCTTCCACGCCGTGTTCCAATCCTATCCGGATTAACATGGGTTATTCTACACCTCAGACTTGGAAGATTTATGCTTTTGAATCCAGGAAGACCGGTAAATGCCCTAAGGAAACGATATGCATCCATTCAGCCCGGTCACCTTCGGTCAGGATGGCGGCTTCACAGGCAACTTTGGCGCCGGCCTTCTCTACGATCAGGCGCATACCCTGCAGGGTAGAGCCGGTACTAATAACGTCATCCAGTATCAATACCTGCTTCCCGCACAGCAAGCCGCTATCTTTCTCGTCCAGGAATAATTGCTGCGGCTTCCCGGTAGTGATGGAAAGCGTTTCTGCCTTAATGACCTTGCCCATGTAGGGTTTGCATTCCTTGCGCAGCACTACATACGGTTTGTTAGTCACCCTTGCTAGCATATGCGCAATCGGAATGCTCTTTGACTCGGCCGTGATAATCACATCATAAGAGATACCAACCAGTTTGTCCGCCAGGGCTATGGCACAGGCATCCACCAGTTCGACATCCCCCAGAATGTTTAGAATAGCAATGCGCATGCCCGGCTTGACTTCGAATAAGCGCAGTTCTCTTTTAATGCCCGCAATCTCGATTGAATAAATTTCGTATGTCTGTTCCATTATTTCTCCATGAGCAAAAGTTTTCAGAAAGATTGTATTACAAAACAAACCCATCGCAGGACCAATTATTCATAATATTCAAAAAGATTGGGAGTTTTAATGAAAGTACTGGTAGAATCAGCTAGTGCCGAGGACGCCGACCCCGGCACTAGTATTAAGGAGGAGAAGAAGAAGAAGAGAAGTCGCCCTTTCGACTATATCTTATATTATCTCCCCAGCAGTTGCTTGACGCTTAACCTACGATTACCCTACGATTTGAAGACCTGAGGTTACCCCCCAAGACAGATGCCCAGACCTGTACAAATAAAATCAAAAAGACCAGGAAACAATCTACCAGAATATGGACTGAGTTGCTACATTCACTTTCAAGAGTTTTGATGATATTGTCCGTGAACGTGGTAATATCGATATAGTTACAAAATATTAAAGGAACTATTGATCACCAACTTGCAAATGGCAACTATCACCTCTCCCATCGGCTTGCTTGAAGTTCAAGTCAGCCCTATCGGCGTGAGTCGTGTGCGCATAATAAACCCAGAGGGAGCCTTCTCCACTTCTGCTTCAAACGAATTGGAACAATCCGCATTATTCATGTCAGTGGTGGAGGAAATCCAAGCGTACTTTCTCGGGGCGTTGCGTTGCTTTTCAGTTCCCTTGGATTTTTCCGGTCTGGGAGAATTCCAGAGCAAGGTGTTGGATGCCGCCCAGTCAATCCCTTTTGGCGAGATCAAAACTTATGCCCAGATTGCCAAGTTTGTCGGGCGGCCAGGGGCAGCGCGGGCAGTCGGCACCAGCCTTGCCAGAAACCAGCTGCTGCTGCTCGTGCCCTGTCACCGCGTGGTGGGATCTGATCAAAAGATGCATGGTTTTGCCTCACCTGATGGAATCAACACAAAAATTTGGCTCCTGCACCATGAGGGGCATGAGATCGTTAATGGAAAGCTGCTGAGATAAGGCAGAGAAAGTGAATTATTATGACTGAAGGCAATCAAATTTATAAATCCGGTTTTGTTTCTATCGTTGGCAAACCCAACTCAGGCAAAAGCACCCTGACCAACCGCATTTTGGGTCAGCCCGTAGCAAGTGTCTCAGCCAAACCGCAAACCACCCGCAAGCGCCAGCTCGGCATTCTGACTACCGACCTGGCTCAGATCATCTTTATAGATAGCCCCGGGATGCATGAGCCAAAAGATAAGTTGAGTCAGTTTATCAACACCGAAGCCAACTATGCCTTACACGATGCCGACCTGATCATATTCCTAGTGGATGGCAGCCAAAAGCCTGATGCAATGGATGAAAAACTGGCTGAGGCTTTGCGGGAAGTGATAAAAGATATCCCGGTTCTGCTTGTTCTTAATAAGAATGACCTCGCGGTTAGCAAGACCCTGTCTGCGAATAAACGCCTCTATGAAGCTCTTGTGGCCAGCACCCAAACGCTTTCTATCTCCGCGCAGACGGGCAATGGCGTACAGCACCTTCTCGACGTGGTAGTTGAGAACCTGCCAGAAGGACCGCAATACTACCCGCCCGACCAGGTCACCGAAGTTTTTGAGCGGGACATCGCCGCGGAAATGATCCGGGCAGTCTGCCTGACCCTTCTTGAAGAGGAGGTGCCTTATAGCATCGCTGTCCGCACCGATGAGTTTTCCCAACGGGAAAATGACCTGTTGTACATCAAAGCTACCATCTTTCTTGAGCGGGAGGCTCAAAAAGCCATAGTCATCGGAAAAGGCGGGGAAATGATCAAGCGGATCGGCTCTGCCGCCAGGCAGGATATTGAAGCCATGAGCGGTCAAAAGGTATTCCTGGATCTGAGCGTCAAGGTTCATAAAGACTGGAAAAATGACCAGACTTTTCTTAAAGAGCTGGGGTTAGCCAACAAGAGCTGAACATGCAACAGACCGGCAGTCCCTTTCTCATGGCAATCATTGGGGGTTTGATCCTCCTCAATTGGATTGGGGCAGCCTGCAAGAATTGGAAACTGTATTTCGTCACCAAACCTCTCGTTCTGGCTGGGTTGATTTCTTACTTCCTGCTGAATGGCGGCCTTCGGTCCGAGAACCTGTTCTTCTCGGCCGGACTGGTGCTTTCCTTGCTTGGGGATATCTTCCTCATCCCCCAATCATTTCGTTGGTTTATAGCGGGCTTGGTTTCTTTCTTTTTTGCTCATGTGATGTACCTGGTCGGCTTCAACCGCTACACAGCTCCCTTGCTTCCGACTATCATCTGCAGCAGTCTGGCGGTTGCTCTGATTGCTTACCTGGTCCGATTTATTCTGAAACAGACCCGCGGCAAGCCAGAACTTAACTCCATGCGCAAGCTTTACATTCCTTATAGCATTGTCCTGGTCTTAATGACCGCGTCAGCCATCTTGTGCCTGTTCCGGCCGGCTTGGTCAAAACCGGCTGCACTGCTGGTGAGTCTGGGCGGGCTTAGCTTTTTAGCTTCAGACATCCTGCATGCCTGCGACCGCTTAGGCAAGCGCATTCCCCAAGCCAAATTGATCATCATTGTGACTTATCACCTGGCGCAGATTCTATTCATCTCCGGCACTTTGCTAAATTCCAATACCTGAGAAACTTTCTTATTCACACAACAATTAAACTTTTTTTTAGATTTAGTACTACAAACAGATCGTAACCTTAAGCCTAATCGTGCTATAATCCCTTTCTAATAGAAAATATAAGAAATGTATATTTGGAGGAATTTCTCATGACACAAGATTATATTCCTGACCCTACTGCAACTTCCGATGACAAGGTTTGGTCAATGCTGGCTTATATCCTTTCCCCGATCGTGCCCATCATTATCCTTCTGATCGAGGACAAGCGCAATCGCCCCTTTATCAAAGCACACAACGCCCAGGCTTTGGTCTTTGGTGTGGTTGTGTGGCTCCTTTCAGCCATTTTCAGCGGAGTTTTTGGCTCCCTGATTGGTCTTGTTGGCTTTATTTTTGCAGTTATTTGGGGGCTTAGAGCCAATAAAGGCGAATATGTGGTCATTCCGGTCATTACTGACTTCGTTAAGAAACAAAATTGGGCTTGATTCAAAATCATTAAACAATCCAGACGAGGCTGCCTTGGCAACCTCGTCTTACTTTATTAAATACGTGAATAGCCTAAAATCGTAACTTCTCGCAACCTCTGCTGTCGAGAGTAATCTCCAGATTCCAGGACTTATAATTACTAATGAACTAACAAAGGTTTTTGACGAGGCATACAAAATATGACAGAGGAAAAACAAATTCGGTTCTTTGGAACCACCTGGTGCGGGGATTGCCGACGTTCAAAAAATGTTTTTGCAGAGATGGGTATCTCGTATTTATGGTTCGACGTGGATCAAAATAAACAGGCTGAAACATTTGTCAAGTCTGCCAACAAAGGTCTGTGCCGTGTACCTACCATCGTCTTCCCGGATGGAACCATCTTGGTCGAACCAAGTAATCCAGTCTTAATTGATAAACTCAGGCAATTTCAAGCTCAAGCTTAATTTCCGCCCCTTCGCAGGCGATTCCGATGGATTAAGATTCCAATCTCCACCAGAATTACCCCAAGCAGGGAAACCCCCAGCCACAGTGCCCACCATGAAGCCGTCTCCTTGCGTTTTTGGTAAATATTCGACTGGGCGAGTTTATCCTTAAGTGCACTCTTAAAATAAATGTTGGGCAAAACTGGATGGAACTTGCTCTCCAGGTGTTTTTCAAAATCCTCTAATTCTTCTGCACCTGTTTCATCCGATGCCTTAGTCTTGTTCATGTCTTCCTCCTGGTATTTCGATAGATCCCCTTCTCAAAGCCAGCCCACCAGTATCCTTCTCTAATTTCTCTCTTAGTTCCAACAAAGTTCGGTGATAGAGACTTTTTATTGCGCCTTCACTTTTGTTTAAAATTACGCCAATTTCCGCATTAGAGAGTTTTTGAACATATTTTAAGATGATCAACTCACGCTTTTGTTTCGGCAGGTCGTTGATCACCATCATGAGGTATTCTATTTCCTGGCTTTGGAGCGCGGAGGCTTCCGGAGCGATCTGCTTGGTTGTAAGATTTGGCATGGGCAGATCGTCGATGGAAATCTCATTTTTTCTGGATTGATCACGGTAATAATTAGCCACCTGATTATGGGCGATCCGGTATAGCCAAGCTGAAAAAGGCACTCCCATATTCCGGTAGCGTCCGATATTGTTCATTGCCTTAAAAAACACTTTGGCGGTCAGATCCTCTGAATCGTGGACGCTTCCGGTGCGAAAGTAGATATAGTTATAGATTCGCTCCACATAGCGTTCGTACAGCACACCAAAGGCTTTCGGGTCCTTTTTGGCTGAGTTGATCAGTTCCATCTCTTCGATGTTAGAATCCAAATCATCACCTTGGCTTATTAATTCAGCATTGATTATATAGCATCGTTTTCTGTTTTCGGAATTTGGTAAAACATTCGGGAACAACCCCTAAGCGCCTGGAGTATATCCAACTTCAGAAAAATTTTATACCTTTGACCCAAGCGGGGCTTCATTTTGTTAACCATAAACTCATCCAAATAGGGTAAAATGAATGTAATGGAAAGCTGCGGAAGGATGGTTAACAACCTTATCGGGCAAGGTTATGCGGGATTCCATATAAGTCTTTTCCCGATAATGGTTAGTTTGACTTATGTCCTTCCTTTTCTTTTTTTCACTTCTTCAATCCCTGATACTTATTTTGCCCAAGTGAAGGCTCAATTTTATGCCCAAGGAAAATTACCATGAACCAATTTCTTTTTAACCAACCTCTTCCAGATCTCGATTCGGACCTGTCAACATTGGCCGAATTGGAAGGCGAGCGTCAAGCCAGGCGCCTGATCATGATCCCAAGCGAAAGCACAGCTCCCATGGCAGTACGGCAACTTTTGGCATCCCCCTTTACCAATATCTATGCAGAGGGCTACCCGAGGGTCGAGACCCGCACCATGACCCAAGATCAAATCCTGGACTACGCCCAACAGCTTGCCACTTACCGCCGCTACAGTGATCTGCGCTACTACAAAGGCGTGGAATATGCCGATATTATCGAAGCCCTGGCGCGCCGCCGGGCAGCAGAATTATTCGCCGCCAATTCCATGGAACCCGACGACTTATATGTCAATGTTCAGCCGCTTTCCGGTGCGCCGGCTAATAATGCGGTGTACACTGCCCTGATCCAACCGGGAGATACTATCTTGGGCATGGACCTGCTCCATGGCGGTCATCTTACCCACGGTTCTCCGGTTAATCGCTCTGGTCTCTTCTATAAAGCCATCCATTATACGGTGGATCCTGAGACTGAAAAGCTTAATTATCATTCCATCCTGAAGCTTGCTGAGGAGTGCCAGCCAAAGATTATCATTGCAGGTTATTCCTCCTACCCGTGGATTCCAGATTGGCAAAAGTTCCGTGAAATTGCCGACAGCGTCGGTGCTTTCCTGCTTGCTGATGTATCCCATATCGCCGGGTTGATCGCTGCTGGGGTGTGCTCCTCCCCCATTGGGATTGCCGATGTAGTCACTTTTACCACCCACAAAACCCTTTGTGGTCCTCGTGGGGCGGTGATCATTTCCCGAAACAGGGAAATTGGTGAACGCATTGACAAGGGCGTCTTCCCCGGTGAACAAGGCGGACCTCACATGAACACAATCGCAGCCATGGCATTAACCTTTAAATTGGCAGAGACTGAACAATTCAAGCAGTTGCAGATTCAAACCCTAAAAAATACCGCCACACTCGCCGCCACTTTCCAAAAAAACGGTGTGCGGGTTCCTTATCAGGGTACCGACAGTCATCTGACCCTGATTGACTGCAAGTCTTTCCGCGGTCCTGATGGTGTTCCGCTGAACGGCGATCTGGCTGCCCGCATTCTTGACCTGGTTGGTATCGTGGTCAACCGCAACACCATTCCTGGCGATCGTTCTGCTCTGACAGCCAGCGGCGTGCGCATGGGTACCACCTGGCTTACTCAGCGTGGTTTTGTCGAGCAGGATTTTGAAACTATCGCCAACCTGATTACTGACCTATTCCGTTCAACCACCCCCTACCTGATGTGCGCCCGGGCAGGCAAAAAGACCCGCGCTAAGGTAGACTTTAATGCCCTTACGAGGATTAGCAGCAATGTACGCGACCTGGCAGATGCCAAACCGTGCATGCAGGCTGTATCCACCCGGCACAGCTTGCCGCATTACTTTTTCATTGATGACAAATTTGAAGGTGCTCATACTGCCTTTGAAATTTCCGGAGAAAAAGTACGCAGCTTTTTGGGATTTTTGCTCACCAGTGATATTGAAGCACTGCGGCCAGGCGATTCGCAGCCAACCCAGATGCATACCACTATGGGCGATGTTGAAGGCGTTCTGACATGCCAGGGACTTATCCGCTTTATCTTGACCGTTCCGTCAGCCCAGGCAGGTCTGGCTGGCGCCTGGATAAATGGGATCTCATCCGGCTTCGTTTGGTACGACCAAGACCTTTGTCATCGCATTCCAGGGCCTGTTTCCATCATCTTGGCCGATTCTCTTCGCAATCCAACACTCACAGGGGAAGCAGTCTGCCTGGATAAACCATACTTTGTCGGCATGCCAGCAGCCGGGGAGAAATCCGCCTTACCTGAATTCTCCTGGCAGGAGCCTGCTGACCAGCCCCTTAAAAGAACCAGACTCTATGACACTCATGTGGCACTGGGTGCAAAGATCATCCCATTTGCAGGCTGGGAATTGCCCGTCTGGTACTCCTCCGTTCTGGAAGAGCATAACGCCACCCGTACTGCCGCCGGCTTGTTTGACGTGACCCATATGGGTGTTTTCCAGGCGGAAGGTCCTGATGCATCTCTGTTCCTGGATTCGGTTTGCTCCAATGACATCATTTCCCTGCGAGTGGGGGAATCGCTCTACACCCATTTCATGGACCCCCATGCCAATGTGATCGATGATCTGCTGGTTTATCGGCGTGGGAAGGAGAAATATCTAGTAGTAGTCAACGCTGCCAACGAAGCCAAGGATTGGACCTGGCTGAACGCTGTGCGTGAAGGCACAGTCCTGGTTGATCCTGACCGTCCATGGGTACGCAGCCCCGGCAGGCACGTGAACCTGCGCAACCTCAAAGATCCAAAAGAGGGTGCGGATATGCGGGTGGACATCGCCCTGCAGGGTCCGCTCAGCCGCGATATCCTCCTGAGACTGGCGGAACCAGTGGAACAAAAGAATATTCTTCGGCTCAACCGAACCCAACTTTGCGAGAGCAAGCTGATGGGTTTGGATGTGGTCGTTTCCCGCACAGGATACACCGGCGAGAAAATGTCCTTTGAATTATTCGTTCACCCAGACAAGGCTTCCCAATTATGGGATGCCATCATGCAAGCAGGGGAACCTCTTGGGCTAAAACCCTGCGGATTGGGTGCCCGTGACTCTCTGCGGACTGAGGCCGGGCTGCCCCTTTATGGTCACGAAATGGGCGGGGATTTTAACCTCACCATCAGCGAAGCCGGCTTTTTGCCCTATGTCAAAATGAACACCACCTGGTTCATCGGTCGTTCAGCCTTCCGCGGGCGTGAAAGGCAGCGTGCCGGTGTGGTGATACGCTTCCGTTTTGACGAGAAGGGTGTCCGTATGGCACATCATGGCGACCCGGTTGTAGACGCTAAAGGCAAAACCGTTGGCAAGGTTACTAGCTGTGCCATCGACCAACAGGGTTACTTGACCGGCCAGGCTTTTGTGGAGGTAAAAGCCGCTCTTGAAGGCAGCCAAATTTTCATTTATCAAAGCGCGTCAGACAAGGTTCAAAAAGCCCCAGCCGAACTCACCATCGGCGACAAGGTTACCCTGCCTGGTGCTGCAACGATCATCAGTCGATTCCTCAAAGTCTAATCACAACAAAAAAAGGAGAAAAAAATAATATGCATACTTCCTGGGATCATCGATACGCTCACCGAACTGCAGGCATCACCAGTTCTGTGATTCGAGAGCTATTGAAAGTGACTTCCCAACCCGACGTTATCTCGTTTGGGGGCGGCTTTCCTGCTGGGGAGCTTTTTCCAATTGAACGTGTAAAAGAAGCCTGTGATACTGTTCTGACGAAAAATGGATCCATGGCATTGCAATACAGCCAGACTGAAGGTTACGCTCCACTGCGAGAATTGATTGCGGAGAGCGCCTGCCAGTATGGGATCCGCGTCACCAGTGAGAATGTAGTCATTACCACTGGTTCACAGCAAGCGCTGGATTTGCTCGGTCGGATTTTCCTCAATCGGGGGGACCGCGTCCTGACCGAATCGCCCACCTATTTGGGTGCCCTGCAAGCCTGGAACGTCTACGGCGCAGAATATGCTACCGTTGCATCTGATAATGACGGCCTTCAGACAGACCAGCTAGAGGAAGTCATTGGGACAAACATCAAATTCATGTATGTTCTGCCTAATTTCCAGAATCCAACCGGCGTTACGATCCCGTTGGAAAGACGCATAAAAATAGTGGAACTGGCTGACCGTTACAACGTTCCCATCATCGAAGACGATCCCTATGGGCAATTGCGCTTTGAAGGCGAGCACCTTAGCCCACTGGTAGCGCTGGATGATGAATTGCGTTCAAAAGACAAACCAACCTATCTTGGTAACGTGATCTATACCAGCACTTACTCAAAGATCCTGGCACCGGGGCTGCGCGTTGGCTGGGTCATCGCCCCGGCGGAAGTCATCAAAAAACTGGTACAGGCTAAACAAGGTGCTGACTTACAAAGTTCGACTTTCGACCAGTATCTGGCATACGAATTGGCTAGTGGAACCTGGCTTAAAGATCATATTGCCCTGATCCGCAAAGAATACAAAGAACGTAGGGATGCCATGCTTCAGGCTTTTGAGGATTTTATGCCTGAAGGAACAACCTGGACGCGCCCGCAAGGCGGTTTATTCCTGTGGTTAAAATTGCCGGAACAGTGCAACACTGTCGAGCTATTCCCTAAAGCCATTGAAGAAAAGGTGGCTTATGTTCCCGGCGCCTCTTTCCATCCCAACGGCGGCGGAGAAAATACCATGCGGTTAAACTTCTCTGCCTGCAATCCTGAAACTATCCGGATAGGCGTGGAACGCCTGTCTAAGATGGTCAAGAAGTGCATGTGAGTGTCAGTATAATTAAAAAAACAAAGAAACAAAATCCCCGATCTTTCAATCGGGGATTTTTCGTTCAGACAAGTGAAATAAGCAGTTGGTCTGATAATTTGGTCTAAGACACCCGCACATGTAGCCCAGCGAAACAGAAGCAGCTAAAGTTCTTCACCACGACAATCCGGCAAAATTTCCCGCCTGGTACAGAATCACAGGGTCCACGCCCGCTTGTTTACAAGCGATTTTCCAAAACCAGAACAGTCCGGCAAACCCACTATTTATTCCAGAGTAAAAAATCAGTCAGGATGGAATTGCCGATAAACTCACGCAGGATTGAATTATCCGGCACATATTCCGTCCCGGTTGGCAGGAACCACTCCAAAAACTTTAACAAGCGCTTTGCTTCAATATACTCGGGGGTTCCAAAGGGCACCTGTCGCAACAGCGGTTCCACCAGAGGTTTCAGGGTTCCCAATTCGTATACCAGGGCGGAGTTAAAGATCACATCGGCATTTTCCTGATAGGGGAAAATATGCTGCTTTTCGCCCTTCCGTACGGATTCCCAGCGCCGGATCGTATCCGCTGCACTGTAACCGCGGTCCCGAGAATCCCGTAAGATCCTGCGCAGCATACGGGTATCGGTAGTGGAAATACGGTTATGCCGATCCAGGTTAAGCTGAGTCAGGCAGGAGACATAGATTCGGAAAGAATTTTCATGCTTCAGGTTTGGCAACAATGCCGGGTTCAATCCATGAATGCCTTCCAGGATAATCATTTCTCCTTTATTCAGTTTCACGCATTCCCCCTCTCCAGCGAGACCAGACTTGAAATCGAATTTTGGCAACTGGACTTCCTTCCCATCAATCAGGTCCCTCACATCGCTATACAGGCGTTCCAGATTCAACGCCCGCAAAGACTCAAAGTCCCTGGCACCATCCTCATTGAATGGCGTCAGGTCCCGATCGATAAAATAGTTGTCCATCTCCATGGCAAAAGGGGTAATCCCGCGCGCCAGCAACTGGATGCTCAAGCGCTTTGAAAAGGTGGTCTTTCCTGAAGAGGAAGGACCTGCAATCAGGATGACATGGACCTGGTCTTTACGTTTGTCAATGGTTTCTGCAATTGCTGAAATCTGCATTTCATGGAGAGCCTCTGAGACCAGGATGACCTCATCCACATGCCCTTCCTGAATGGAATCGTTCAGTGCACCCACCGAAGGAATGCCCAGTTTTTTCAGCCAGTCTCCATAATCCCGAAACGTTTTTAACAGGTTCGGGTACTTGATCATTGGCGAAAGCATCGAAGGCGCGTGCCGCCTGGGAAAACGCAAAATGAAGGCACGGCCAACCAGTACCAAATCAAACCATTTGAGATAGCGCGAAGAAGGCAGCATGTATCCGTGATAGTAATCGCGCACTTCACCCACACGGTAAAGCACCAGGTCTTTTCTTTGCCGGTATTTGAGTAAACGGACTTTATCCTCTTCTCCCACTGCCTTGAAATAAGCAATGGCTTCGTCCAGAGAGACAATTTCCCGAATGCAAGGTACATCCTGCTCAACCAGATCCCGCATCGCTTTTTCGATCAAGTCCAAGTCTTCCTGTGAAAAATCGGGGATGTTTTCGACCTGGCAGTAATACCCGCCCGAAGAAACAGAATGATCAATGGTCAAAACTCCTTTGGGAAAACAACGCCGGAAGGCAACCTCAAGTAAAAAGGTCAATGAACGCCGATAGATCCGGGCACCATCAGCATCACTCATGGTCAATGGCGTTACCATGGCATCACGTTGGAGCGGAAAGGTCAGTTCCCTTAAATTGCCATCCACGATGGCACCCACAATCAGGCCTTTTTCAGGGTCCTGTACTACATCCATAAACGACTCCAGGGTGGCTCCCCTTTTTCCAGTAATGACCCTCCCATCCGGCAGATTGACCTCGATAGTCGGACGGGGTTGTTCCGAAAGGTAAAATTCTTCTTCATCCATATTCAAGAACTCCATCTGTTCCATCCTGTCCAAATTTACTGCCCTGTTGGAATAATGACAGGAAGGATGGCAAAATCATCTGGACCAAGTCCATTAATCAGTTTGGCAGTGGAAGGATAGGTTCCCAAAACTTCTGCCTGGCTGGGGCTGCTGCCCTCTGCCAGGGCAACGTCAATAATGCGGGTATGGTTGTTATCCGCTGGAGCGCCGCCAAAACGGTATTGTTCCGCTTGCTGGCCAACATCCCGCACTCGCCAGACTCCTTCGGCAGGATAGCCTTCCTGTCCAAGCAGTGTAATAGTATATCCCCAAGTTGTTGGATCACCTTCACCAAAGTATTCCAGCGGAACCACTGCCACCACAGCATTCTTGCCAACATCCACGTACACTTTCATGGCACTGCTGGCTTCAGTATAATTCACAGGCGGATTCCCTTCACCTGCCTTATCAGGCACCACTACTTGCGGGGTCCAGCCTTCTACCCATAGGGCAAATTCCCATCCATTTCCAGCTCCCAAAGCAGCATTGCGCCCCGGCAGCAGCATGCGTTCACCGGTCCCTGCACCAGGGTCCTTATCAATGTATACGTCAAATGTCTGCACCGAGAAGCCATTAGGTGAGTTCCAGCCATTGCTGATCTCACCAACTAACGAAAATATGAAACTCAGATTGGCAGAATCGGTGTTAATTTCAACTGACTTAAGATCAAAATCCGAGGTTTTAAAAACCGCATCCTTGGGATAGGTATACGTTCCTGGTCCATTATCATCTCCCTGAGGGTCTTCCACCAGCAATATCTGGGTTGCCGGACCCAGACTCAGAATCTGGATGGAAGCCGGCGCCCCTGCCGGAAAGCTCAAACCTTCCGGTTGAAGCACAAGCGTAAATGGTACGGTATCGCCGGATTTCACGCCTCCCAGATACTCAATCGGGATTCGTGCTTCCAGATATTTGCCTTTCACCGCCACCTCGCCAAGCTTTTTTTCAGTCGGGATCCAGCTTTCATTTTCCACCTGGAAGAGATCCAGGGTCTGAACAGCGCCGGTGATTTGCAGTGCCCGCGATGCGGGGATGACCAGCATATTGCCATCCTGCATTTCCCAGGATAATCGTTCCGTTTCCCCGGGAATTCCCAGGTACAACTCCACCGACTGGTCCCCAGTCAGTTCTTTTTTCAAGTCGATCCTCAAGCTGAGGTTCTGCTCATCCAGGGTGTAATACACCCCGTCAAAGGGATCGGCCTCGCTGCCTTGATAATAAGCCGCCCACCCCCAGGCTTCGTCCTTGATCTCACCGTCGATTTCGGGCGATCCTGGTTTCATCAGGGGTTGGTTGGCTTGGATGGGTGCTGGCTGGATTACCGGAACATCCAGGAATGCCGGCACTTCCGCGCCTAAAGAGATATAGACTTGCTTAAGCAGCTCGCGGTAGCCCTGATCAAAATAGGAATCCTGACCCGAATCCTGATCGCTGCCGTACCACCAAAACCAGTCCGAGCCTTCCGCCAGGTACATATAATCAAAAGCAGTCGCCAAGGCTTGCGGGTCAGCAGTTTTACTGCCGTCTTCATATTCCGCCAGAAAAGTTCGCACCTTGCCCAGCAAATTCCAGGCGATGGCTTCCTCATCTTCACCAATCCAGGTGTCGTAATTGGCACTAAACCAGGCTCCTGGGAACAGGTTTTCCAAAACCCGCTGCTCAGGGAAAAGCTCCAAATATGCCGAAGGCGTGATGGTTTTCAAGGTTTCACTGGTGGAGAGCATTTCATACAGACTGTTCAGGAATTCCTTGCCGTCATTGTCGTAATTTTCCCAGGCGTTTTCCCCATCCACCACGATGGTAACAATATGAGGATCAGTGCTGCCGTTGCTGACAAACTCTGCCTGGATGGCTTCCAACCTTCCAACCAGATCGGCTGCGGCGTCCTTGCCTGCCATACCTGAATAGGTGAATCCGATTTTATCCGAGAGATTCCAATCTCTGAAAAATACTCCGACCTGCCCTCCGGTCTCTCCCTGAACATAATAGGGGCGGTACAGGTCATCCGGCTGGGTAACCTTTTCGGAGGCATCACGGGTAAAGCCTTCCATGCCCAGGCTCTTAGCCAGCGCCGGTTCACCGGTTTGCATAAACGTGTATCCCGCTTCCGAAACCAAGCCGACAATATCCTCAGCCACAGCTCCTTCTCCTGGCCATAGTCCGCGCACCTCCCTGCCGAAGTGCTCCTGGTACATTTCCACGCTGTTAGCCAGTTGGGCTTCAGCATCCTGGGGATAGCTAAAGGTTTCATCCGGCATGATCGCTTTGGGATTCCCCACCAGCGCCAGGTCGGAGTTATAAATCAACGGTAGGATCGGATGGGCATAGGGGGTGGTGGTAACTTCAATAATGCCCTGATCCTGCAGTTCTTTGTGATAGGGGATGACCTTCCTGATTATTTCCAGAATGCCGTCAAACAAAATCGGTTTGTCTTCCTCACTGAAATCCCGGCCCTTTTCTACCAGTGCTCTGAAAGGTTCCTGCTCCAGATAATCCGGATCCACCCATGCCAGATTGAACCAGACTTGCAGATCGCGGTAATCCTGCTCAGTAAAGGTCTCAAGCGCGCCAGCGATGGCAGCCTCATCCGTCCCGCCGCGCTTATCCAACAATTCCTGGTAGCGTGGGAAGCGCGCAATCACATGATCCCAATTAGCGTCAAAAAAACGCTCCAAGATGAAAGTTTTGATCTCCTTGGTCAGCTCACTGGCAGGAATTTCAGCATAGACCCAATATAGGTCCTTGGCTCCATTATTGGCATAATCATCCAACTGCCTGATTAGCGAAGGGGTAAGGTTGAAGGTGGCTTGCAACCCTTCATATTTTGCAACAGTCTCTGCCATATCCAGGTAATCCTTGGTGGCATGCACACGCACCCAAGGACGGGTATAGACCCCATCGGCATTTTTATAATAAAGCGGCTGATGCTGGTGCCAGGTCAGGTTTACATACAATACGCTTGTATCCGGTTTGGCGGTACAGCCTGCCAGGGCACCCAGCAGGACCGAACACACTACCATCAAACTAATGATCTTTTCCTTCATGGTTATCCCTTTCTTTTCATATGGCTAAGCCCACCTCATGGTTGGATCAGTCGCACAATCATTGTTTCGCCGCCTTCCAGCCTGGGTGAGACAAAATGTTCTGTCAAAGAACCATTGCTTTCAAAAGTAATCTCGGTAAACATTTCCCGCCCCCACAAGCTCTCCGCTTGATAGACGCCAGAAAGTGGACTGTTTTCAATGGAAATGGTGCAATTTTCGGAAATTGTCATCCCGATGTTTGCCAGAGTCAGAAGGACTTCATCCCCTTCTACACGTAAGACGGAATAGAGTCTATTGCAATTGGAAGTGAAAGGCAGGTAATCCCCGCTACGCAGGGCAGGATGCAGGTTGCGCAGAGCAATTAGCTCCTGATACCAGCTTAAAATTGAATCTGGATCCTGATCCAGTGTAGCAGCATTGATTTTTTCCCAGCCCGGGTTGACTGCCTCCCAGGGGGTACCGGTGGTGAAACCGGCATTGGCTTCCGTTGACCACTGCATGGGGGTGCGCAACATTTCGTCAGGTTTGTTGCCGGTCATGCCAATTTCCTCGCCGTAATAGATGAAGGGTGTACCTGGCCCGGTCAGATAGACAAAAGCTGCCAGCTTGGATCTGCCTGCTTTTTCATCGAAAAACGACGCAACCCGCTGCTGGTCATGATTGGTAAGGAAAGTACTGAACTGGTAGTCTGGGAAGTATTCCAGGATATCCAGGTAGGAATTGATGATTCTGGAAGCGTCGCCGGAGTAGATTGAACCTGTAATATCGGTTGCCAGATCAAACATGAATAAACTGTCCAACCCCTTAGGGTTGCCGTATCTGGCAGTTGTCCGCAGGTCCGTCCAAACCTCGCCAACCGTATACGCCTGAGAGTTAAGGGATTTATAAAATGTTCGCCAATCCTGGAACCATTGGAGTGTGCCTTTGGTATCCTGTTGAGCAAAGCCCTCCTCAAATAAGTAACGGGCGGCGTCCACCCTGAAGCCATCCACCCCCACCTCCTGCAGCCAGAATTTGCTGGCGTTGTAAACAGCCTTGGTCACCAGCGGATTTTCATAGTTCAAATCGGGCATGCTGTCCGTAAAAACGCCGTAATAATATTGTCCGTTGGAAGCCTTATGCCAAGGGTCCTGACCCCACGGACCTGAAGTATTAGGATCCGCCACAGACCAGACGTACCAGTCATGGAAGCCTTTATCCGACTCTTGTGCCGCCAGAAACCAGGGATGCTGATTGGAGGTATGGTTGATCACAAAATCAATGATGACATGGATTCCGCGTTTGTGAGCTTCATCAAGCAGCTGTTTGAAATCATCCAGGCTGCCATAATCCGGATTGACTGCCTGATAATTGGTAACGTCATACCCATGATAAGAAGGCGAAGGCATGATCGGCATCAACCAGATTCCGCCAACGCCCAGGTCGGTGGTCGTCTCAGGATTGCCGTCGTTCAGGTAATCAAGCATCTGGATGATGCCCTGAAAATCCCCCACTCCGTCCCCATCGCTGTCTTTGAAAGAGCGCACAAAGATTTCATAAAAAA
The DNA here is from genome assembly GCA_049301715.1 of Anaerolineaceae bacterium. Taxonomy (GTDB): domain Bacteria; phylum Chloroflexota; class Anaerolineae; order Anaerolineales; family Anaerolineaceae; genus Mesolinea. The sequence goes on along the minus strand of JBAQLH010000035.1, from coordinate 16,636 downwards.
CGACGTCATTCCACCAGCCGCTGGCGTTCTCTATCGAGGTCTGTGTGGGCAGTGCTTCAGTTGCCTGGGTTTCAACAGGCTCCTCGGTAATAGTCGGAGTTGCCTGCTGGGTTGGCAGGGTGGCAGTTGGCACTGCCTGGCAGGCGGTCACTCCCAGAACTGCCAGGGCAATTACTCCCGAAAGATACGCTCCTATTTTCATCACAGTCTCCTGCAGATATGATCTGCTGAAAATGGGTCCCTTCAAACCTTATAGGATGAGAGGCAGGGCTATTTATTATTGTACTTTACTTAAAATATAATAGGCTGTTTTGTCAGAGGAGTCGGGTACATTATTCCAAAACTGGGTATTATCTTGATTCAAGCCCAGTTTCTCCAATTCTGTTTCTCCGATTCCTTACTAAAATACGTTATAATTTATGGCAATGGAATCGGAAACACAGACCCCAAAATCTTTTAAAGATTATCTTCCGGCTTTTCTTGTGCTCGTGATTGTCGGCGGAGTTGGACTGGCGTTGGTAACCATCCTGCTTGTACCCACCTTGGGTCCGCGTTGGCTGTTCTTTTTCTTTTTGTTCCTGTTGGTTACCGGGCTGGCGCTCCCAATGACCTACTTTCTCAATCTACGTTTCCCTTCCACCCCTCTCGCTGAAACAGGCGTGATCATCCGCCAGGCATGCTGGGTTGGAGGGTATATCACCCTGCTTTCCTGGCTGCAGATGGGCCGGATCCTCACCTTTCCGCTGGCTTTCATTCTGGGAGCAGCCTTTGTATTGGTCGAATTCCTGCTGCGTTTGTGGGAACGCAGCCGTTGGAAACCCCAGCAGCCCACCTCTTAAAACGTTATGTCCAACTTACGTCAGATACCCTCGGTTGATCATGTTTTAAACCATCCGCTTGCCGAGGATTTGATCGCATCTTATGGGCGGGAGTGGACTATCACCGCCATCCGCCAGGTTCAGGAAAATCTGCGCAAGTCTCACCCGGAAAGTCAGCCCATCCCCTCTGATGAAGTATTTATCGGTAGTGTGGCAGAACTTCTGGAACAAGAAGCCACCCCAAGCCTTCAACCGGTGATTAACGCCACTGGAGTGATCCTGCATACCAACCTGGGCCGGGCACCGCTCAGTCAGGCAGCCTTGCGCGCAGTGCACTCAGCCGCTATCAGCTACTCCAGTCTGGAATATGACCTGCAGGCTGGCAAACGCGGAAAACGTGATATCCATGCTGAAAACCGGCTGGTACAACTCACTGGTGCGGAAGCCGCCCTGGTAGTGAATAATAATGCTGCTGCGGTTCTTCTAAGCCTAACTGCCCTGACAAGGCGCAAAAAAGTGGCTATTTCCCGCTCCCAATTGGTAGAAATTGGCGGAGGTTTTCGCATTCCGGATGTACTGCGAGAATCAGGCGCTCATCTGCTCGAAATCGGCACTACCAATCGCACCCATCTCAGGGATTTCGAAGCTGCTATTGACGAGGGAGCCGCCTTGATCCTGGTGGCACATCATTCCAATTTCAAGATCACCGGCTTTTCGACCGAACCGGAACTGGCAGAGCTGGCAAACCTGGCCCATCAGCGGGGGCTTCCGCTGGTATACGACCTGGGCTCCGGCGCCCTGCTGGATACCCGTGCATACGGGCTGGCGCACGAACCGACCGTGCAGGAAGCTTTGCAAGCCGGAAGCGATTTGGTCTGTTTCTCGGGAGATAAATTGCTGGGTGGTCCCCAAGCTGGCATTATTGTCGGAAAGAAGGCGCTGGTTGACAAGCTCCGTAAACACCCGCTCTATCGGGCAATTCGACCAGACAAATTATGCCTGGCTGCGCTTTCTGCCACGTTGTTGCACTATTTGAAAGGCGAAGCGGAAACAGAAATCCCGCTCCATCAGATGCTCGCTCGCACTGAAGCTTCCCTGAACCGGCAGGCACAGTGCTGGCAGGCACAACTTGGGCAGGGAAAAGTAATTCCAGGCCGATCCACAGTTGGGGGCGGCAGCCTGCCGGAAGAGACACTGCCCACCTGGCTGCTTTCTCTCAGAGCACCCTCCCCACAGAAATTTTTAGCAGACTTGAGGAAGCATCACCCCCCCATTATTGCCCGCATTCAAGACGACCAGGTGGTTTTTGACCCCCGCACTATCCAACCTGAAGAGGAAGAAACCCTGCTGATCGGAATACAAAAATCACTACTTCAGACAAAGGATATACGATGAAACAACAGATAGACACCCTAATGCAACAAAACCATGCCGCAGCTTTATGGGTAAGCGGCGCCGCCAACCATAACCCCTCTATGGTCTATCTAACTGGAGGGGCTCACCTGACCAACGCTGACCTATTTTACCTGCCCGGGCAGATACCCTATCTCTGCCATGGACTAATGGAACGGGACGAAGCTAAAAAAACAGGTTACCAGCTGATTTCTTATGCCAACTATGACCTGAACGCTCTACTCAGGCAGACTGGCGGAGATCCCCTTGAGGCGGCTGCTCTGAGATACCAGCAAATCCTGCAGGATATTGGTCTGACCCGCGGCAAGGTGCTGTTGTACGGGATGCGTGAGTTCGGACCGTTCTACTCCATCCTGCGCCGGTTGGAGCACTTGCTGCCCGGGTTGGAATTTGCCGGGGACGTGGATGATGCCATCCTGCTGGAAGCCCGCTCCACCAAAGATGAGGCTGAACTGGGACGCATTCGCGGCATGGCGAATGTAACTGTTGAGGTGGTGGGGAATACCCTGGATTTTCTGACCAGCCACACGGCCAAAGATGAGACCCTGGTCAAGAAAGATGGTTCGCCGCTGACCATCGGGGATGTCAAGCAGCAGATCAATCTGTGGCTGGCACAAAAAGACGCTGAGAACCCGGAAGACACCATTTTTGCGATTGGTCGGGATGCCGGCGTGCCACACAGTTCCGGTACGCCCTCTGATCCGATCCGCCTGGGGCAAACAATCGTCTACGACATCTTCCCTTGTGAGAAAGGCGGCGGTTACTTTTATGATTTCACCCGTACCTGGTGCCTGGGTTACGCCAGCGATGAAGTACAGCAGATTTACGAACAGGTGCTCCAGACCTACACTACCTTGGTTTCTGAGTTGAAGGCGGGTGACAACCCTAACCTGTACCAACAACGCACCTGTGAACTGTTTGAAGCCATGGGGCATGAAACCGTACGTACCAACCCGCGAGTAACCCATGGCTACGTGCATGGAGTGGGTCATGGTGTAGGTTTGGATGTGCATGAGAAGCCCTGGTTCAGCCGAGCTGACGACCCAAGCAACAATCTGCAGCCTGGCTCTGTCTTCACCATGGAACCGGGGTTATACTATCCAGAAAAGGGTTATGGCATTCGCCTGGAGGATACTTATTTCGTCAGCCAGGAGGGCAATATCGCCAAATTTGCGGAATTTCCGCTGGACCTGGTGATCCCCATGGGAGGAAGCTAATATGAAGAAAACCAGTTTACGCATTCTGGGGGTGGAAAGTTCTTGCGATGAGACCGCGGCAGCAGTCGTAGTGGACGGCCGCGAGATCCAGAGCTCGGTGATTGCCAGCCAGGTAGACCTGCATGCCCAATTTGGCGGGGTCTATCCTGAGATCGCCTCCCGTGAACACGTTAAAGCTATTTATGCCACCGTCAATGAAGCCCTCCAGCAAGCTCACCTGGAGCTGAAGGAGTTGGACGCGGTGGCGGTTACGCGCGGACCTGGGCTGGCAGGTTCACTCGTGGTTGGGGTAAACATGGCTAAGGCAATGGCAATGTCAGCCGAACTGCCCATCGTGGGGATTAACCACCTGGAAGGGCACCTGTATTCAGCCTGGCTCTACCCAGCCAATGCCAAACCCGCACCCGAACCGAAATTTCCGTTGATTGCCCTGCTCGTGTCCGGCGGGCATACCGAATTGATCCTTATGCGCGACCACCTGCAGTATCAGCGCCTGGGTTGCACCGCGGACGACGCTGCCGGCGAGGCTTTTGACAAGGTCGCCCGACTGTTGGAACTGCCCTACCCGGGAGGACCATCCATCCAAAAAGCCGCCTTAGAAGGAAATCCTAAAGCCTTTAACTTCCCCAAAGCCCGGCTGGCAGAACCTTGGAATTTTTCCTTCAGTGGGCTGAAGACCGCGGTCTTGCGAACCGTTGAAGACCTGAGAAAAAATAAGAAAGAGATACCGGTGGCGGATATCGCAGCCAGCTTCCAGGCAGCAGCGGTGGCGACGCTTTTCGAAAAGACAATGGCTGCCGCCCAGGAATTCGAAGCCAAAGAGATCATTGTTGCCGGCGGTGTGAGTGCCAATAAAGCCCTGCGGGAAACTTTTCGATCCCAGACCAAATTTAAGGTACATATCCCCAACATTAACCTATGCACCGACAATGCCGCCATGGTCGCCGCTGCCGGATACCAGCACCTGATTAATGGTCAGATGGACGACTTGGCTTTTGACGTCTTGCCCAACTGGCCCCTGGTCAGTGATGCAACCACAATTTAATACTGTAGTTACTGCCCGACAATTAGGTCAGAGGTTCGATTGATAAACAGATAATTAATTGGATTACCCAATCCAGCGCGCCCATTACAGTGCCCTTTGGAGAGAGAGGCAAACACAGGACATGAGCGAACAAACCAGGGATACTTCTGCAAGGGAAGAGACCCAGGAAGTGGCACAAAACAAGCTGCCACAAGCGGGAAAATATGGCTGCTGCGGTCCATCCAATGGGCTGGCTCTGCGTTATGGGGAACCCTGTCCGTTTTGCCTGACAGGCAGAGTGGATTATGACGGCCTGTTGAACTTGGTATGCCTGAATTGTGGAAAGACGCAGACGGGTGTTTTTACTTGATAAAATTCAGTTTCCGACCAGTTGGCCGGAGAGACAGGAGAATAAAATGAATGCAAAAGTAACCTGGCAAGGAGAGCTGAACTTCACCGGCGTAGCTGACAGCGGATTTCCGGTGAAAATGGATACCATACCCGCAACGGGAGGGCATGATAGCGGAGTGCGTCCGACTGAGCTGCTGGCGCTCGGCATCGCCGGCTGTACAGGTATGGATGTCATCTCCATCCTGCGCAAAAAACGCGTAGAGGTAAGCGCTTTTGAGGTACGGGTCAATGTGCAACGGGCAGAAGAACACCCGAAAGTCTTTACTCACATCGCCATTGAATACCTGGTCACTGGCAAGGGGATCAACCAGGTTGACGTGGAACGAGCGGTTCAGCTTTCAGAAGAAAAATACTGCCCAGCCATTGCCATGTTCCGCCAAGTGGCGGAAATGAGCCATTCCATTACCATCATTGAAGGCTGAAATTTCAGAGGTTTACCTGGAAAACATGCGAGCAGCGTTGATCGGACCCTGCGGAATAAATTGCCGGCTTTTGCAACGGAGGACATCGGCGCGAACCAAGATGAAAAGAAGCATTTAAAATGGATAATGAAAATAGTTTAATGGAATTCTTTTCAGCCGAGAACAAAAGAGAGTGGAAACGCTACAAAACATTTCTCCACCCCAGCGTTGAATGGATCTTATTTTCTGATTCAAAAAGACAATTTACTTATGGGATCGGTGACTATATGGACAAAATGAGATCAGCCTATGGCAAAAATGAGGATTCCTTCATTTGTGAAAAGATGATCACCAGTTGTAATGGGCAGCGTATTATGGCAATATTGGTTAATAATCATGGGCATCGTTCTATCGATATATTTGATTTTGAGAACGGGTTGATCAGAAATGAATATGAGTTTCTCATGGATTGACCTTTTAAAAATAATGCTCTTGTATTATTGCAGGCAAGCATTAGAAAAAGGGTTTCAGCTATTCAGGTTTGCATCAGGATTCCCCTGGTAATCCGGCAAAAGGGTCTCAACATTACAGATATTCGGGACGTTCCAACTGATCGCAGCCACCAGGATCACCAAGATACCGATGAAAACGAGGATCAGCGCTGGCAATCAACAGCAAAACAAGCGCTTGTGATTTGCACTATTGGCCGGTGCACTGAAAACACTCGCCCATGAACCGAGAAATCCACCTGGGATTGCCAGACAGCTTGAGTGGAACCGGTTAGGATCGGATTGACGAACATACTAAGGAACATAACTCCCATACACCCAACTGCTTGCTGACCAAACCAGATGAACAAGATTGCTTTCCCTTGCGACTGTCCGGATTGTTTCATCCCCTTTTTCGCAGTTTCCTTACTTTATGCCACGATTGAATCGGGGACCATTGGAGTTTCTGAAACTCTGGTAGAATTTGAGCCATCGGAGAGGTGACATATGAAAATCACAAATAAACTCGGGAAGACACTCCTATGGGCAACCGCGGTAATTATGGTTTTCTCAGGCTGCGCGCCAAAGAACGCAGAACCCATCAGCACGGCAACCTTGCCCGGGCCCGAAGTGATAATCTCCAATACGGAGACCGCCGTTCCAACGCCTACCGTTCTTGAAGCAACCTCAGTCACTCCTACGGAGGTTACCTTTAATGTCCCACAGAACCGCACACACTATCAGCTCGCCTTAATCCTCAACTACTACACTCATTTTGGAACAGTCACTCAAACTATTACCTATACGAATAGAACGCAACAGTCCCTTTCTGAAGTTCTGCTGGTTGTGCCGCCCAAGTACTACACCGATAGCTTTATCTTGCGCTCTCTGACTGGCGGAGAGGCCGAAGCGCAGTTGGAAGCCCGTTACGATGGCGTCAATATGTACGTCCAGATGCAGCCAGCCCTGGAGCTCGGTGAAACCACCAAAATAAACCTGACTTACCAACTCAACTTCCCCACACGTGAAGGCACCTTTGGCGTTTCCGGCAGGCAAACCAACCTTTCCAACTGGTATCCATACATTCCACCTTACAATGAAGAAACGGGGTGGGTATTTCATCCACAGCAAGTAGAAGACAACATGGTAGTAGGCGAATACGTTGTGAATGAAATTTCAGATTTCGATGTCACTCTGCAATTAACTGATCGCGAAGAATTGATCGAGATCGCTGCCAGCGCCCCGGGCGTCAAGAAGGACGGCGTTTGGAGTTACCACCTGGAGCTTGCCCGCGGGTTTTCCTTCTCAGTCAGTGATAGTTATGTAGAACATGAGATCACCGTGGATGGTGTCCGCATTCGTTCTTATTGTTTCCATGAGCATATCCCGGCTGGCGAAGCTGTCACGAAAATTGCTGCCAATGCCCTAAAGCTGTTTGGAGACCTGTACTATCCATACCCGCGTGAGATGCTTTCCATTGTTGTGGCGGACTTTGTTCACAACATGGAAATGGACGGTATGGTAATGATCAGTTACGGGGTGTTTGATTTTTACGACCAGACCCCCAAAACCAACCTGACCATCCTGACCCCGCATGAAGTATCGCATCAGTGGTTTTACAGCCAGGTGGGGAATGACCAGGCAACCGAACCCTGGCTGGATGAAGCCTTGGCGACTTACCATGAAGTGCTGTACTATCAGCAGTATCACCCTGACTTGGTGCAGTGGTGGTGGGATAATCGCATCAGCGGATTCTCCCCTCAAGGGTATGTAAATTCCGATATTTATATTGCTGGTGGCTACCCCAGCTACCGGGATGCAGTCTATCTGCGCGGAGCAATGTTCATCCAAGAAATCCGTGACACAATCGGGGATGAAGCTTTTTTTGCCGCCTTGAAGGATTACGCCATCACCAATACGTACGGCATTGCCAACCGCGATAACTTCTTCGATGCCATTGCCAAATACAGCCAGGCAGATTTGAACCTGATAATGAACAAATACTTCTCGAACTGAGTGGGTTTAGAAACTTGTTTCCGCTTCCAGATATTTTCAGGCTGCCAAAAAGCCAACTTGACACCTCCGGCAAACATGGTTATCATGCCAAATCGGAGTAGAAATGACAGAACCAAAAAATACCAAACAACCTGAACCCGGGCCTGAAAGTGATGACCTGACCCCGAAAGATCAGGAAACACCAGTTTCCGAGCCAAACGAAAAAACACAGGAATCTCTATATAAACAGCCCGGCATGCAAATCGCCATCCTGATGGTGCTGATCGCATTGATTCTGCTGGTCGTTTGGATTGCCAAAAGGACTTCTGACAACCCAAGCGGGTCAATTGAGCCCCCTACCCTGACAAGTTCGCTCAACCAGCCCCAGGTTACCCATGACCAGGGCGCCCTGGAGCCAGGCCCCAGCCTTACACAGGTCTCCTTTTCTACCATCACACCCCAGCCTACCGTGGCACCTCGAACAGAAGTGGTCACTTACGTAATTGAGGAAGGAGATTCCATTTTCTCCATCGCTGAGAAATTCAACCTTTCCCCTGAAACATTGCTCTGGTCAAATCGTTATGAACTGGGTGACGACCCTCAGGTTTTTACGGCAGGCACGCAAATTTACATCCTGCCAGTAGACGGGGTCTACCACATGTGGCAGTCAGGTGAAGGCTTGAATGGGGTTTCAGAATTCTATGGTGTCACACCTGATACAATCATCGATTACCCTCTGAACCACCTTGACAGGGCAACTTTGGGAGATTTGAGCCTGCCCAACATAGCTGCGGGCACCCGACTGGTCGTTCCCGGCGGGACGCGCCCTGAAACCGTTTCAGCGGATAGTCTGCTAAGCTACGCGGCAAAACAGGAAATTGAATCCCTGCCGGTTGCTACTCCTGAAACATACCCCGTTCCCAGGGAGGAATTGGTTGCTTACATGGTAGGTGAAGACGAAACGATTTTCACCATTGCCGATAAATTCGGACTTAAACCTGAAACGGTCTTGTGGGCAAACCGCTATTTGATCGGAGATACCCCGGATGGCATTTATCCTGGGCAGAAACTATTTATCCTGCCATCAGATGGCGTATATCACGGCTGGAGCCACGGTGAAGGCTTGAATGGGGTCTCTGAATTTTATGGCGTCAGTCCCGATGTGATTATTGATGAACCGTTGAACAATCTGGACCGGGCATCCCTTGGCGATTTAAGCCTGCCAAACATCAGAGCCGGCACATTACTGTACGTTCCCGGCGGCACCAGACCTGCCGCCACCTGGGTCACAACGGTCAGCGCTACTGACGATGGAACCGGAACACACCCGAATGTGTCTTACCTGGGAGCTTATGCCTGTAACAGCACAGCCAATGCAGTCGGTACGGGCAACTGGCAGTTCCCAACCTCGGAACATTGGATCTCGGGATACGAGTACAATCCCCCCACTCATAACGGGCTGGATTACGCCGGGCGTTTGGGATATGATCTCTATGCGGCTGACTCAGGCGTTATCATTTATTCAGGCTGGTCTACCAGGGGCTACGGAAACACTATCGTCATTGACCATGGCAATGGCTATTTAAGCCTGTATGCCCATATTATGGATGGCGGATTTATCCAGGGCTGTGGAACCACCGTTACGGCTGGTCAACTGATTGGCTATATGGGCTCTACCGGTCAGTCCACCGGTCCGCATCTCCATTTTGAGATTCGCTACAATGGCAGTTCCATTAATCCGCATGACCTGGGCTTATAAAAAAGGTTAACTTGAAAAAATAAAATCACCCAGAAATTGAAGGGGTTGATGTTCATTCACAGAGAAAATCTAACCATCAGAAATGCCACAATGAAGGATGCGGCGCTGTTATCAAAATGGTGGAATGATGGAAAAGTAATGGCGCACGCAGGCTTCCCCAATGGGACGGGGGAAACGCCGGAAGCTATTGCGCAGAGCCTCCTAACGGATACAGACCAAACCCGCAGAAGGTTGATCATTGAGGTGGAGAATGTTCCTGTGGGAGAAATGAATTTCAGGAACAGAGACAACAACATTGCAGAAATTGGAATTAAGATTTGTGATTTCTCACAGCAGGAAAAAGGTTATGGAAAACAGTTTCTTTCAATACTGATCAGCGCATTATTCAAAGAATTTGGTTTCACGAAGATAATTCTTGACACTAACCTGAATAATACAAGGGCGCAACATGTTTACGAACAGCTTGGATTCTGTAAATCGCGTGTAAATATCAATGCGTGGACAGATCAACTTGGTGAAATGCAGACATCGGTTGATTATGAATTGACAGAAGAAAAATTTGTAAACTTTGCCGTGTGACTACCTATTTCCATTAATATTGGGGGGTGCCGCTTTCAGTTTCAGGAAACTATGTAGATGTCGGGGTTTCCATTCAGACCGTCATTCAGATCGTAAGGCGGATTGTTGACTCATTATTGTAATTGTAGGGTAGTAATGGATTACCTTGATCCTCCAGGCACCTTCATCAATATCGTAATTAAGAGTTCAGTGCAATGACAGGTATCCTTTAGCGGGTATTTCACAGCACTCCCTCTGGGGATGAGCCACCCTGAAATGATCGTCTTTTCCAATGTACAAAACACACTGATTTAGAGATAAGCCATAACAGCAGCCTAATCCGCAGCGATCATACTGGCGCTGTCAGACTTGGTGTTGGCGGTTACTACATCAGACCCGCGCACTAACTGCCCCTGATAAGCCACAACGCCTTCCACCGGGGTCCATCCTTCCAGATTAAATGGAATGACACTTTCCGCGGAAATCCACTCCCCGTTGTATTTCCGGGCGAGGTGGACATGCGTGCCGGTGGCATTGCCGCCCTCACAGGAAGGATGCCCGATCAGGTCACCCTGTTTGACCACGGTTCCTTCGGCAATCCGCCCTTCCTGGGCAATGTGCAGGTAAAAAACATTCCAGCCAGTGCGCTCGTCCCCATCCCCGTCCAGGTCCAGCACAACAATGCCAATTCCAACTCGGGCAATCACGCCATCTGCCACTGCCAGGGAATAAGCGCTGGTAGCAACACAGCCTGCCATCTCGGAAGGCGGGGCAAAATCGATCGCTGCCCAGGGTTTCAGAGTGCCCCAGCCAGTATGAGGTCCGCCGGTATAAGCCCAGATAGTACCCGTGGCAAAAGGCAGGATAAATTCCGGTTGGTACAAGCTCCCCGGCAATACCGTAGTATCCCGCGCCCAAGGATCACCAAATAACTCTTGAAAAGTCTTGGCATAGCCATCCGGTCCGATCGCCCGCAAATAGTCTTCTCCATCCAAAAATTGAGAAAAATAGTACTGAAGCGCTACCGTGGCAGCGTTCTGCCAAGGATCAATATTTTCGATTTGCCCGCTCAGGTGTTCAATGCTGGTCAATTCTCCCTGCCGATAGCGGTAATAACCGTCATTCAATATATCAGCGATGTGATAGATTTGCAGGTAAACTCCATTGTACTGATCGTTTTCGATTAAAAAATTCTGCTCGCTGGCTCTATTCCGATTCGGATTAGTCAGAGCGCCGGTTTGATACTCCACCAAAGCTAATAAAAGCTTGGGATTCAGGCTGTAGTTTTCGCAGATCCATAGCAGCAAGCCGGCGGCATCCTTGTATTGTTCCTGTATATAGGTCTCATAAGTTTTGAACCAGCCAGGGGAAGCTTCGATAAAAGCCTCCAAGTCAAAATCAAGCAAATCAGGCCCATAGACGAAAGCCGCGTCCGGAATAATCTGGAAAGCTGTTCCCCAAAGTGGTTTGTAATAGATCGGCATTTTCATCGGAAAGCCGGGCGGCATAGTAGTAGCCCCTTCAGGAATTTCTGGGTTAGCCAACCGGATTTCGTCTTCCGTTGTTCCAAAACGCACTGCCAGAAGAGGCAGGGTATCCCCACTCTGGGCGGTATAGTCCACCAACGTTCCGGGTTCATACACCGGCCGCGTCGGGAATGGTGTAGAGGTTGGCAGAAGGGCTTCCTGAGTAAGTTGATCCGCCGGAATGATATACGTGGGTCTGGTGGTCGTACAGCCGCTCGCCAGTACCGACAAAACAAGTACCAGACAAAGGCATTGACCAAGTCTGTGATTGAATCTTTGCATTTTTACCGCTACCTACCGGTAATTTAAAGCAATACTATACCACAACTTGGGATTCGCATTATTCACTGCGAACGATACGGGAAGCGGATGTTCCGTAGATGTTGGAGCGGACGACTTGGTCGTCCTTGATCAGCCAGCCCGAATTGACAATCGAACCGGCTTTGGCTTTCCAACCGCTCAAAACAAAGCTGAGCGGACCTTCAGCTGGCACCCATTCCCCATTGTATTTCCGAGCCATATGCAGATGGGTTCCGGTGGCTATACCCCCTTCACAGGAGGGATGGCCGAGACGGTCGCCGGTTTCTACCCAAGTGCCAACAGCGATGCGCTGTGAAGTAGCCATGTGCAGGTAGATGATGTTCCAGCCGGTCTGCTCATAGCCGTCCCCGTCAAGGTCCACCACCACCAAACCATTTTCAGACCGCACCACCAGCCCGGGTGCCGATGCTACCACCCAATGATTGCTGGGCACACAGCCAGGGGCATCGCCGGGAGGGGCAAAATCCAAGGCTGCCCTTACCTCTGCTGCACCCCAGGCAGCATGCGGCCCGCCAGTGTAGGACCAGGTTACCCCCGTCTCGAAGGGAAGAATCAATTCTGGTTGCAGAACATCAGGTGTGAAAACAGGTTCGTACTGCTGGGCAATCAGCCAGGGATTTCCAAACATCGCTTCGTAGGTCGCCAGGAAGCTGTTTTCGGTATAGAGGGCATTCGCCCAATCTTCTAAGTTAAGCGTCTGGGAGAAAAAGTACATCAATCCGACAGTGCCGCAGTTTAACTCCGCTGCCAGCCGCAGAACAAATCGATCCGGGAAGGTTATGGCAACCATGGTGCCTTCGCGCCAGCCGTAATAGCCCGTGCCCAATTTTCCAGCAGCCAGAACCAACTGTTTGTAAAGTCCGCGCTGCCCCGATTCCTCTAAACCCATGGGATAGTTTTTGGCAAAATCCGTCTCGGGGACACCATACACCCAACCGCTCTGATATTCCAATAAAGCCAGCAACAACCTGGGGTGGATTGAAAAGTCTAATGCCACCCGTCGTATGATTTCCGCCCCGCTGATGAACCCAACCGCATAGACACTCTCGTAGTAAGTGGAAAGATACCCGCCAGCCTGCTGGACAAAAAGATCAACGTCAAAATCGAGTGCAGAGCGAGAATTGACCAGTTCACTATCCGGGTAAAGCTTAAGGCTTGAACTGACCGAATCAAGCCGTGCTGGGATGAGCAGAAGCTGTCCTTCAGGGATAAAACCCTCTTCAGGCAGCGGGCTGATGGAGGTAATTTCGTCAACCTCTACTCCGAAGCGCACTGCCAAAACGCCCAGACTATCTCCGCTCTGACTGTAATATAGGATCGGGTTGTCTTTATCATATGTGATCATTTGAGCCTGGGTTGGCAGTGCGACTGGCTGCGCGGTCGATACAGGAATGCTTTCCGTTGGCTGCAAGGTCTGAGTAGGCTGTTGAGCAGGTTCCGCGACTTCCTGGGATAATTCCACAACCGCTTCAGTGCCCGACGTTGTGGCAGTTGCTCTGGGCTGAACAAATAACATATCCTGCTTGGCTTGCGGAGCTGTTGTGGTGTGAACCAGCGAAGTACCAGCCACCAATGCCAGTGCCAAAGAAGTTAATATCAGACGCTGCCGTCGGTGTCGGCGGATCTGGCGCTGTTTGCGCCGGCGAGTTTCCCGAGAGCCGTTATCGACTGATCGCGTTGAAATCGGCACGGCCATTGAAAGCTTCGACTGTTTGCCCATCTTTATCCAAATATCCGTCATATTCCACACCAGTGCCTGATGCAACCCAACCGCTCAAAACAAAAGGCGTGGCACTATCAGCAGCAATCCAAACACCGTTGTATCGCCGGGCAATGTGTAAATGTGTCCCGGTTGAATAACCGCCCTCACAAGAGGGGTAGCCAATTAAATCTCCTTCTTCCACATAAATCCCCACACTGACGCGACCTTCAGTGGCAATATGCATATAGAGCAGCGACCAACCGGTCTGTTCAATTCCGTCCCCATCCAGATCCAACACCACTGCTCCATTTTCAGAACGCACAATCAAGCCATCTGCGGCAGCCAGCACGGGGGTATCGCTGTCATAGCAGCCATATTCTTCCCCGGGGGGTGCAAAATCCAGACCGGCCCAGGCTGAACCGGTCCCCCAGCCTACATGTGGACCGCCAGTCAGGTACCAGGTATCCCCTTCAGCCAACGGCAGGGAAAGCTCGGGCTGGGAAATATCAGCAGGAACCAGCGGTTCAATTGCAAAGGTAAAAGGGAACCCAAAGAGATTTTGATAGGTGGCATAAAAACCCGTTTCTGAAACGGCTTGTTTCCATTCGTCCTTGCCCAGCAGCAATGCCAGCATGTACTGCAACCCGGCTGTACCTCCGTTGATGGTTGGATCAATGCGCATTACCTCGCCATCTGTCAGAGTCCAGACTGCCAGAGACTTTTGCTCCCACAGGGTATAACCGCGGGTCATTTCATTGGCCGCCCAACTGAGCTGCTTGTACAAACCTTTTCGGTTGCTATCCCTCAAGCCCAGAGGGTAATCTGTGGTGCTTTCTGAAGAGACCTGCCCGGTAAGCCAGCCGCTGCGATATTCCAGCACTGCCAGCAGAAGGCGGGGATTAACCGAAAATTCATCCGCCACGCGCTGAACCACTTGTGCACCGGTCAATTGGCTGCCATCATCCAACTTTTCTGTATAGGTAGTCAATTTTCCGTTAAACTGCTCCACCGCAGAGGCTGTGTCAAATCCTACCGCAGAAGGGCTATAAACCAGTTCAGAATCCGGTATAATCTTAAAACTGGTCGCCAATTCATTGGCGCTGGCGGGGGGAATAGTCAATTCCTGATCCGGTTCAATCAGATTAGGATCTTCAATATCTTCATTGACTGCCAAAATCTGAGCCACAGAAACCTGATGAGACAAAGCAATCTTTGCCAGGCTATCCCCGGATTGAACTACATAAAGGGTTGTTTCAGTCCGCAGGGTCGGCAGGATGGCAGGCTGATTAGGGGTTGGGGTCGGTCCGGCTGGTGCCGGTGTCAGGGTAAGCAGGGGCGCTTTGGTGGGTTCTTGTGCAGCGGTAGGAGCTGCCAAGGTGTGGGTGGGAGAATTCTCGCCGCTCTCCGGCACCCGCCAGGGATCGTAGTTGTTCATGGGTTGGGAACAAGCTTGAAGTGTCACCATTGTCATGCTCAAAATCACCAGAGAAAAAACTTTTTGAGCCACACTGGAAACCCGTGCGGGCTTGAAAATTAATTGTGCAAGGGAAACTATGAGTTTCATTTAAAGAGTAGTTGCATGTTTCATACCAGTGCGCCTGCGCTTTCTGCTTGATCGAGTCAAGAGAATCCTAATAATGCGAGTTGTAAACCCTTCAAATTTTCTCAATTACACTTTTATTAGACAAGTTTCGGTTTTTTTAGATGGAAAGTCACTTTCGTTAACAATTATTTAGGGAAACGCCCTAAGAGGCAAGGCTTTCGTTTACAGAAAGCTCTTTGTGGAAGAGCATCAAGTGGAGGACTAACCAGACTACTTACATTTGAAACAACCCCTGTCAGGTGTTCCGCCTGACCGATAACTTTGGGAAAAGGGGACATTCCCATTTTTGGGTTAGCAAATGAAAGCTGATAAAACGGGTTTTCTAAAACCGATTACAATGTTTTTTATAGCGGAAGAGAGCTGAAAAGATTGCCCCACAATTAAAGAATGCCATTCAGTTCAGTATGGAAATGGAGGAAGTTGTGATCAATCTCTTCTTTGTCATTCAGGAGGAATCACGCTGGCGAAAAGCAGTTACGCGCTTTCTCTTTGAGATGTACGGAACAAAACAAGTCAATATCGACTTTTCTAAGAGCTTTGAAAAGGGTGTGGAGAAAATGCAGGGAAGCACTCCTGATATCCTGATTCTTGAGTTGGCACTGATAAAACCAAACCAGTGGGTAAGGGTCCAAAAACTCACACAACAGACAAGCGTAATTGGATTTTATGAGTCCTCTGCTCCGGTTGGGCTTTCAGATTCAGGCAGCAATGTTTTGGAGGTCTGTGTTTCCGAGGAAAAACTCTATCCAACACTCGTTCAATCAATTACCGCGGTCGCGGATGGAAAAGCCGGAAGTCAATCCAATTTACCCGGGACTGGCATAGAAGTAACCCAATCATCAAAAATTCTTACCAAAAGAGAAGTAGAGGTACTGAAACTTGCCGCACAAGGCTTTAAGAATAAAGAAATCGCAGAAGTTTTGTGCCTCAGTCAGCGAACCGTGCGCTACCATCTTGAGCGGATTTACCAAAAATTGAATGTGCATAACAAGGCTGAAGCGATCATGAAAGCGGTACACCAAGGGTTGATTCAGTAATAAAGCAATAAAGACTGGCTTAATGACCAGTGTTTTCTGCTCCAGCAATTGCTATACTGTTAATAATGTGATCCGTTTTATGAATCGGAATAGACATGACGAGCAGGGTGAAATTGTTGGTACAGGCGAAAACACCTATTGCGAGTCTTTTATTGTGAGGTGTCTTCAGCAGACACATAAATCTCTCAACAAATAGCACAGAAAGGAAACCGTTAGACCTATGGAAAAAAAACCATTAATGACTCTACTGCAAAAAGGTCACCTGCAATTCTTTCCAGGTAAAAGTGGGGCTATTCTGTTGAAAACAATATCAAATAAACACTTTCAACCCTTAAAATATCAAAAAGCGTGATCGAAGTGGGA
>JBAQLH010000034.1:0-10850 GCA_049301715.1 Anaerolineaceae bacterium | reverse complement strand
CGAAAAGAATTGTTTTGTTTTCCACTTATTCATAAATTTATTCCCTCCAAGAGGTTTCCTAAGCGGATCACCACACTATTAACGTAACACGCTCTGCATATATTGTCAAGTTTGTGAGTAAAAAAGGTATGCGTTTCAAAAGTCGATAGTCAAGGGAAAAAGGAGGAAGTTCCAATACAATTAGTTTAGTGAAAACAAAAGAAAGGGACTTCCAATGACCATAACAGTCGGACTAAGTATAAGTGTAGAGATAGAAAATGGGGAGAGGAAAAGCATACAAGAGGTTACAGTTTCTGCCGGTGAAGTTGTTGTTAAACCCAGCGTCTGTACCTGTTCACAACTGCACAGTGCGGCAGCCATGAGTAAAAGAAACAGAAATTGGTTGATTTTTTTCATCGGTATGTCGCCTTCAATGGATTGTGGGGAGGACCGTCTTTTGATTATTTGACCTGACGAAACAGTAATTTACCAGGATTGGATGTTATTATTCTCGACTTTATCCCAATGCCATCCTGATCCGCGTTGTTATGGACAACCTCGGCACACATAAACCGGCTGCTTTGTACAAAGCTTTTCCCCCACAAGAAGCCCGCTGGATTCTCAAAAAGCTGGAGTTTCATTTCACTCCCAAACACGGCAGTTGGCTGGATATGGCGGAAATTGAATTGAGCGCTTTCAGCAGACTGTTGAAACACCCCATACCTGATGAAACTACCCTCAATAGAGAGATCCAAGCCATTACAGATGAACGAAACAAAATCCACTCAATCATTAACTGGCAATTCCGTACCAGGGATGCTCGTATCAAATTGCCTCACCTTCATCCATTAATTTCTGCGTGACTGACTACTAGTTGTGATGAAAATCACCGATGTACGAATATATTTGTCCTCAATGCTCATCCTTGTTAATAATTTAGAAACGGACAACTTATTCGATTCTCAGATTGCTAAGAAGCTCTTTCACAAGGTCAAAGCATTGGTCAACCGTCTGATAATCAGAAAAAACTTGAAATCCCCATAGATCTGAAGAATCTCTATTTGGATCTTTATAGTAAATCAGGATCGATTGACGTGTTTTTTCTACTGGGTAATCATCAGGTGTATTTAGGTAATAGGTAAATTTCCTCTCATCAAGCGTAAATTGGAATTCTTCTCCATATGGGCCGTTTCCACTTCCTGCTAAGTCATGAAAAATACAACCAGGTTGCTGAAGAGACTCGAGGTAACGAAAAGTACTCCCTTCTACCTTTTGTTCCAGCCATACTTCGGAATCATAATCGATTTCGAAAGCAGAAAAAGAAATTCCATGTGCCCGATAAGTCAGGAATTTTGGGCTCGTCATTTCACCAGTCGCTGCAATTTCACTGGCGCGTGGGGTTTCATCATGATTGATAGAACAAGAGGCAAGGAGTAATAATACTAAGAATATATTTATGTGACTTTTATTCATTCTGATTAACCTTCTAATTCCAATTCTGAAATCCCTGGGCAGATGATACTATCATCCCAAGTGAACTTATAGATTGCAGTGCCTGTTGATACATTCGCATAACAACATGGTGCAACCACGATGCCCCCAAATCTTTCCATGTGTGAGTGTGCACCGGTGTAGAAATCACCACATGTCCCTGTAGGTGTAGATCCTATCGCCAATAAACCACCACTATAGTTGCATAGACCTGAGGGCAATGTTGGCGCACCAACATGTGCATAAAGAACGGAACCAACCGGGCAAAATCCATCAGATTTTCCATATAAACCTATCTTCAGAGTTCGCATAATATCTGTAGGGCATCCGCTGCCGCAGGTTCCGTACGAGAGGTATATACTTCTGATGTTTGTTGCTCGAAAGTAAAGTGTTCCTGATCCGGCGACGTCTATTCGGTTTTGTCCTCCTCCACAAGAACCATGGAGGCCCGCATCACCATTACAGACTGAACTTGTCCCACAATAATAATCGCGTCCACTTATCCATCCGGCAAGCGGGCTATAGACATACACTGTTAGTATTGTCATTATCTGCCTCCTATAATTTTATTAAGTGCTTCAGTAAAATTTCTGACGCAATAGGATTCGAATTCTGCAAATTGTTGATCACATATAGAACATCATTTTCAATCCACATTAAGGAATAACCAAGGAATAACCGATCCCATAGTTCTGTATAATCCCAGAAGTTGGTGTGTCTTTTGTATATTCTGGATATACCCATAAGTAGTCGGCATCATCAATATATGCATTTTCCTCAGTCAGATTTCTGGGAACTAAAACTGGAGATACTGGGACTGGTCGGGATTCAATCGGAATTGTATCAATTGTTATTTCTTCATTTTTATCATCTGAATAGACCTGTCGGACAACCCAAATTTTCCTTTCTTTTTCGAAATTGGTGACAAACGCTCCATCGAATTTACTGTTGAGAGGAGATAGATTAAACGTATATAGTGGAAGTTTAATTACTGATTTCAGTTCACCAAGACTTAAAAAGAAATTTGTTTCTCCCCGCCTTTCCTGAGAAGCTTTCTCGGGTGACAATCCTTCTACTGGGATCCTTTGAAATATTGGTAAATGGAAAGGAAGAGAGTCAGGTAGAACTTTTTGATTGGGTGACAGAAATAGAAAGTCATGGTTCTGCTGGGTAATTTCACTATTGGTTGTCGCACTAAATGGTAATACCAAAATGCTCAAACCAATTTCTTTTATTTTGTTGAAAAATCTTTGCATTTTATTCATCGTTCACCTCCATAATCAAAACACTTTAGAAGCTTTTTCTTTTGGTTAGACATATCTCAAGGAGATTAATTTTGTGGTTATTAAGTAAGACGTACTGAGAAGCTAATATGTTCTATTTTGATTAGAACTACGTTCCAGGGTGATTGGTATCTACGAATAAAAACAAATAAGGATTGGCTCTCACTTGTTTGTCTATAGATTAACCACTAATAGTTGGTCATAGTGAAAAAGATGGAACGCGCCTTGCGACCAAGGGAGGCAAGGAGAGACGCAAAATGCCGAGGAAACTGCATTGTATCAACAAGAACACGAGACGTTACTGGAAATGACCCGTAAAGGCAAAATCAAAGTGCGGCAGATAAAACGGGCGATGATTTTACTGAAAGCGAATGAGGGTTTGTCTGACCCACAGATCATGTCAGCCTTGAATGTAAGCCGACCGTGTGTCGGGCGTGTTCGCAGGCGATTTGTGTTGGGCGGTATGGAGAAAGCTTTGAACGAAGATCCGCGACCCGAACAGCGGCGCAAATTAGACAGTCGGGTCGAAGCCACCTTAATAGCAACCGCTTGCAGCCGGGTTCCAGAAGGGCACGAACATAGGACCTTACGCTTATTAGCCGGGAAGATGGTGGAGTTAGCGGTGGTTGATACGATTTCATATGAAACCGTGCGCCGGACGCTTAAAAAACGCAATAAAGCCCTGGCAGAAAGAAATGTGGTGCATTCCGGAGGCCGGTGCGGAATATGTGGCTTGCATGGAGAACGTTCCCGATCAATACGAGCGTCCCTATGATCCCCAATTCCCCCGGGTTTGCTTTGATCAAGGTCAGAAACAGTTGATTGAAGAAACTCGGAAGGGATATCCACGCAAAGCAGGATACAAGAGGCGCTACGATTATGAGTACAAACGGAATGGCGTTCGTAGCTTGAACATGCTTAATGAGCCTTTGTCTGGGAAATGCTATGTAAGAATCACCGAACGACATACCCTGGTTGATTTTGCACAATAGACCTCTTGCATAAGTGTTAATTGAGTGATAATAGACACATGAGATACGAAAGAGTCAAAACACTTAAGGATGAGGATTTCAAGCGGTGCACCGGTGTCAGCCGGGAAATGTATGAAAAGATGTTGGCGGTGTTGGAGAAAAGGATGCGTGATTTTGGAAGGCCGCCGAAACTGAGTCGAGCCGACCAATTGCTGATGACGCTGATGTATTGGCGTGAGTACCGGACTGAGTTTCATATTGGGATCACCTATGGGGTCAGCGAAGGGACAGTGTGTCGGACAATCCAGAAAGTAGAGGATGTACTGATGAAATCGGGCGAATTTCGTTTGCCGGGCAGAAAGGCACTGCAATCGAGTGACACACTGATCGAAGTGGTGCTGGTAGACGCTACAGAACAGCCAATCGAACGGCCCCAAAAAAGCAACGTCAGCACTACAGTGGCAAAAAGAAGCGCCACACCCAGAAAACGCAGTTGATAGTTGACCAAAAGACGCAAGCGATCATTGCCACGACCTTTGCCAAAGGGAGCCAGCATGATTTTGAATTGTTCAAAGGAAGCCGATGCCTGTTTTCCAAACAGATCCGTATTCTGGCAGATTCCGGGTATCTGGGTTTGAGCAATCTTCATGCGAACAACCAAATTCCTGCCAAGAAATCGAAGCTCCATTCGTTGACGAAGGAGCAGAAGGCAAGCAATCGACAACTTTCCCGTGAATGTGTTTTGGTTGAAAACGTCATTCGCAAGTTGAAGATTTTCAGGATATTGAGTGAAAGGTACAGAAACCGGCGCAAACGATTTTCACTAGGATTCAATCTCATTGCTGCTATCTATAACCTGAAACTCGAGTGCGTCAAATGATGTACTTTCGCAAGAGGTCTATTGTGTTCCGCAGGCGCAATTAGGGCTGAGTCGGGCTATATCAACCATTCACCGTTCTGCAGCAGGATAACCTTCGTCCCATCTGCTTTCACACCGGTGACCGTCACGTCCGGTCCGCCGACCATGAAGTCCGTATGGATAAGAGAGTCGTTCATGCCCATTTGGCGGTTCTCCTCACTGCTTCTTTCGATGCTGCCTTCCAGGTTTTCGCTGTAGGCAGCGCCAAGAGCAAAGTGGCAGGAGGCATTCTCGTCAAAGAGGGTATTTTTAAACAGGATCTTAGTATTGCTGATGGGTGAATTGTGTGCCACCAACGCCGCTTCACCCAGGTGCTTCGCGCCTTCGTCCATATCCAGCAGGTCAGTCAGATTCTGTTTGCCCACTTCGGCATCATAATCCACCACCCGACCATCTTTGAAGGTGAAATGGAACTTGTCTACGATTTGACCACGCAAACTTAAAGGCATGGTCGCCCGCAGGGTACCGTTGACCTTATCGGCATGTGGCATGCAGAAAATTTCTTCGGTTGGGATGTTTGCCATGAAAACATCCCCGTCTTCGCTGATGGAAGAACCACCCGCCCAAATATGCTTTTCCACCAAGTAAACTTCCAGATCGGTGCCAGGTCCCTGATACAGCAGTTTCTCAAAACGGGCAGCATTTAATAAGTCCTGACGCTTTTTCAGGGAAGCGTCATGGTCTTTCCAGGCTTGAAGCGGGTCTGCCTGATCAATCCGGGTAGCGGCGAAAATGTTTGTCCATAGTTTATCCAGGCCTTGCTGCTCGGAAAGCTCAGGGAAAACTGCTTTGGCCCAGGCTTTGCTTGCCACACCAGCCACACACCATTTAACCTTGCCTTCCATGGTGTATTTCTGCAGGCGCTTACTTGCCTTTCCGGCGGTTTTCTGACAGGTGGCAATCTTGACTGGATCAGCTGGTTTGAGTAAATCCGGGTCGGGGGAGATAAGGGATAGAACGTGATAATGATCCTGGTACATTTTCTCTAGGTAGTCTACTAAGTACTCTGGGAAAAATTCAAAGGACGCATCCGGGGCATGTAAATAACGCTGCAGGGTAATGTCATCGTCGCTGAATTCAAACTTGACGTCAATAACGCCTTTTTCATACGCCTTCCTGCTGACGAGCCGTACCAGAGGCAGGCTGTCCTCGGTAACCCGGATATACAGCTTGTCACCAGGTTGTAAGTTAAGGCCGACATTGACGAGCAGATCGGCGTATTTTTCGAGGTTTTTCTCTAAGGTCATGATAACTCCTTTTACTTTGTGGAATTTTAGGGGATGATGAAGTTATTTTTAGATAAATGTGAAAGTTTATTTATTTCAGTCATAGGTATGGTTTGCTACCACATTTGTTTTGAAGCCGCGGTTTCCCAGATCGATAACGCGTGGCACTATTATGCCACAAGCTGGTTGATTATTGATGATAATTAGCAAAAGGATCTCCAAATGTTTTGTAAAACCGAGATTGGATGTAAATGTTAAAATCTACCGATCACTAAAAATAGTTCCACCAATTATCAAAATATTCCGTAGTTTGTCACTTTTTCGCATTTTGTGACAGATTACGGACATTGAATTGTTATTTCGGATAATAACTAAGAAGAAGCTCAGGAAAGTAGTCCCTTTACATGATCGATTAGAAAACCAGAGGGTAATAGTTCAGTTTGATGAAAAAGGGGAAATAGTATTGGCATCTCTTCAATTTTGACTCAAGAAACGATTGGACAACCACATTTTGAACATGTATTGGGTACTACAGAACCGCTGGTTGAGAAAGCATGGATTTTATCCTCGTTCTTAAAAAACACAAGCCTGACAGCGTCATCAGGTCGATATAACACGCCGTTTACAAATGTGTATCCAGTTGTTTCACCCGCAACAAAGACTAGGTTTTTCCTACCACAATCATCAATTTCAAGACACCCTGAAGCAGATGTATTTATTACAAATTGAGAATATTTGTTTATATTTGGTTCCGTGAATATTGAGTGAATTTTTCCAATTTATGCTCCGTCCCGATGAGATTTTCTGGAATTTGAATGTCTTCAGTTATTTCACCTATCTCTATCGCACATTTACGGCAATAATATACACTCATGTTTCACTCCTACACAAAATTTTAATAATCATTTGTTGCGAGAAAAAAATTCTGCACATTCGATTTGTTATTTAGAATCCCGATGATAAAGTGCACTTTACATTATTAAATTCAGACTACCTGAACGGACACATCAGATGAAGATCAAATTATGGATTATTTTTAATTTCATCCAGGAGTTGTAAAGTGCACTGCCAGGCTTTCTCAAAATCTAGACCTTTGCTTATTACCAAATAATAAAGTCGACGCTCCCAGTCTCTCTCAAATTCAGAACGCCTTTGTTCTATGTTTTTTATATCACTCCCCTCCAGACTTAATCCTCTTATCTCAAACTTCTCAGGTAAGATCTGCTTAACCTCATTGATATTAATACCAAATGAAACAAGGTTGTAGATATCATAAAGGTCTCTTGAAACTGCAAACCTTCGCTGGCCTCCAACTGCTCGGATTTTTTCAGCAATTACTTCTTCCAGGCAATAACACGGTAGAGCAATATCATTAAAACTTCCTTGATCTGAATAGGGGTGTATGATTTGTTTTTCATTTACCGGGAGCAGAATTTTTTCCGCTCTTGTCACATCCAATTTGACAGTTCTCGGTGATCCGCCCCAACGAAGAGGACCACGATAATAGATACGAGCCTGATAAGATTCACTTCCGTATTCATCATCCACTACCTCAAAGTGGATCGGTTGGACGCGAAAATCAGGACCATCATGATCGCTAATCCAATCAACACTTTTCGTGATCCAATCTTCAATATCGATAGGTGATAGATGCTTCGTAGCAGTAAAATCGAGATCCTCTGAAAACCGGTAATCAGGAAAGTAGCACTTTCGCAAACAGGTGCCCCCCTTAAATATCAAACCTCTTAATGAAACACTTGTTTTTCGCATACCCTGCAAAAACCATCCAAGGCTATAATCCAAGTCGATCACCATAGGATCAACTTTTGTCGCAGCTGCGATACGGCGAACTTCAGCTTCACTTATCATTTGTTACTCCAATTATCGCTCTTGGGATTCTAAAGGAACATTTATCTGAAGTTGCCAACGCGTAACAATTGGACCTGATCGTCCTGAACCGGGTTCTAATTGGCTAATACCTTTAGAGATCATGGTTTGCCAGTGGCTTATTGTCGAAACTCGATCTGGGATTGGCAAAGAAAGCGTTTCTACTAAATACCCAAGTCGTTTGGCAACCACACCACCACCCCATTTAACCAAATAACGGTTGAGTTTTTCCCAGTCAACAGAATTTACAGAAGACTTCATCGCTTGTGCTAATTGAATGATCCCCCCACTTAATTCTGGCCGGCTTGCTGCATCGATGATGGTTTTTTCGCGATCTGTCACTATGATTGGGATATCTTCAATTTTCCGGGTACTGATTCCAAAAAAATAACGTTCCGCTATGTAGATAAATTGGAATTCGACTCCCTGAATCGTAAGGGATCTCTTCCTTTTCGTTGTCTGGATAAATTGAACACGCGGGATTTGCTCAGTCATATTCCAAAAACGAAGAGCTGACCAATAGGCAACAGCGCCCGGCGAGATCAAATTAGAAGCCAGGACCAATGCATTCTCTGACCAGAGTCTTTCGGGTCCAGCCTCCAGTGGAATGATCATGTACAATCCGCGTTCCAGGCGCTGGAGCCATCCTTTTCGGACAAGACGGCCAAGGGTATTCGTAGCAGCTGCCTTCGATTGCCAATAATTGGTAGCCTGTTGATATGTGAACACCCGCTTTCCAGATGCAGAAAATGTTGTCAGAAATTCAGTTTCTTGTTTACTAAGTGACATGATATTTTATGTAATACAGCCTTTATAATTTGATGTTTTGGTTACATGAAATATTATACAACAAAAAGCAACAATGCGATGTATCGTAATTCTGATAATCAAAAAATAGACAGTAAATATAGGCAAATGTTGGCATTTTGTTCTTTTTATGGTAATATTCAATATCACTCTGTCCAGGACAGTGTTTTTTTAATAATTGTTTGAATGAGGAGAATAGAAAATTAGTAGTAAACAAGATTATAGAATTAATGAGCGTATCAGATCAGAGAAAGTTCGGCTGGTAGACGAAAATGGTGAAAATGTCGGCGTAGTAACTATTGAAGAGGCACTTCGCAGGGCAGACAACGCCGGTTTTGACCTGGTTGAAGTAGCCCCCAACGCTGACCCGCCTGTATGCAGGATCATGAACTTCAGCAAGTTCCTTTACGAGAAAGAAAAGAAGGAACGTGAAGCCCGGAAATCACAAACCAAGATTGAGATAAAGGAAATCCGACTCCGGCCCAAAACTGGTGACCATCACCGCAGTTTCAAAGTAGATGATGCCAGAGGCTGGCTTAAAAATGGTATGAAGGTCCGTGTGACCATCCGTTTCCGCGGTCGGGAGATCACTTACCCAGAATTGGCTCTGGAGGACCTGAGGGAAATAGCTGAAGACTTGAAGGATGTCGGCGAGATTGAACAAGCCCCCAATATGGAAGGCCGCACCATGTTTATGATGCTGACCCCCAAAAAGTAAGTATTGACTCTGGCATAAATCTGGTATAATATTTGTTTGGTTTTTAACCAACGGCTGCGGTCGGTTCACAGCCGTTGAATTTTCTTAGAGGAGTTTGATCGTGCCCCGAAAACAGAGTAGTGGTAAGTACAAGATAAAGACTCATAAGGCAACGTCCAAACGCTTTCGGACAACCGGATCCGGTATGATCGTGCGTACCAAGATTGGCAAGGGCCATCTGCGCCGTAACACTTCCAAGCGTACCAAAGCCTTGCTGTCAGAAACCATTGCAGTGAAATCCAATGGTCTGACCAAGCATATCAAGCGTTTAGCCCCTTACATGAGCAAAAAGGACTAAGGTCCTATCGAATTGGTTTAGTGCGGCTGCTGGGTGTTTACAACTGGATGAGAATCTGACGCCCAGGGGACTGCAAAGGAGATTATGAAATGGCAAGAGTAAAAAGTGGACCCTATCGTCGCCGTAGACATCAACGGTTGATTGCCCACAATAAAGGTTATGAAGGTACCCGGAATCACCTCTTCAAACGTGCCAATGAAGCTTTTTTGAAAAGCCAGTGGTACGCTTATACTGACCGCCGCAATCGCAAACGCGATCTGCGCCGGCTGTGGATTGTTCGCATCAATGCAGCTGCCCGCCAAAATGGCGTGACCTACAGCCAACTGATCAGTGCAATGCGCAATTCAGACATTATTTTGAACCGCAAGGTTCTGGCAGATCTGGCTGTGCGAGACCCCAATGCTTTCGCACAAATAGTTACCAAAGCCACCTCTAAGGCATAAAACAGCTCGATCAACGAAACAACCCCTGATTTTTTGTAGTGCACCCCGATTGTTGGACAAAAGTTAAGTAGGAATAAAGGACTGAGTTCGGAATTGAACAGGACTCAGTCCTTTTGGTTTAACCTTACTTCTGTGGTTACTGTAGTAATCAATGCATTTGGATAACTCTTTGGAGAATTGTTCAACAGATGAAAACTTTTTGTTATGTTTTCGGGAGAATGAACGTTAGCGTATTTATCAGGGATAGAAAATCACACACTGCCTTAGTAAAAGTAAGTTCAAACATCCTAGAGCTCGATTCTATGCTTCTGTCTGTGCTTGTAGAGTTTATAACAAAATATAACCTGGAAGAATTGTTTTTCACGATGTACCCTATTATATTATTTTGACTCAAAAATCCGCCATTTTCATTGTTGCAACTTGTTTGGATATAAAAACAGAAGACCGCATCCTGGCAATCTCTGATCTCTCAATCAATCGACTATATCGAGTTATTCGAATTGTCTCAATGTTCCTGTACTGCTGTTGGCTGCCGTGCCTCGTGCATATCTACTTAACTACTATTCCGACTATCTGACTACCTCCTACGCCAGCCTAAATTTCCGGATTCGGAAAAATTCCCTTAAAAGATTCCGCTTTTAACGTCTTTTATTTTCCCATTTTTGTTGTATCATTGGGTCATAAATAGAATAAATGTTCTATTTGAGAGGAAGCATATATGACTCAATCCCACCCAACCTTTGGTCATGCGTCATCCTCAGGCAGTGCCTGCCCGAGCAGGGCAGGCAC
>JBAQLH010000033.1:0-74724 GCA_049301715.1 Anaerolineaceae bacterium | reverse complement strand
CTCGGCTCTGTTGATTTCCGGGTAAACCGCAAGAGCGCCCTGGTGACAGAGCGCCCAGATAGATGCCCACCTTCGACAAAATACGGCTTATAGACTGACCTGAGCATCCTTTCCCTTGTTGTTAGTTCGTAATCACTGTAGCTCAGATTGTCATATAATAAATGGTTCATGATATTTTAAGTATCACAAATCTTTACTTCAAGATGAAAGTTTAATGAATTCTTTTCCAAAAAACAAACTCGAACAAATCCTTTACCATGTCGAAAAGCCCGGTCGCTATGTCGGCGGTGAACATAATCAGATAACGAAATGTTGGGATTCAGTCCCCACCCATGTTGCTCTGGTCTTTCCAGACATTTATGACTTGGGACAGCCCAATTTGGGTCTGGCGATCCTGTACGACATTCTCAACGCCCAACCGGACATTCTGGCAGAACGAGCTTATGCACCCTGGGTAGATATGGAAGCTGAGATGCGGGAAAACGGAATTCCCCTGTTTTCGCTCGAATCCAAGACCCCGCTGCATGACTTTGATATTATAGGTATAACGCTTCCATATGAACTAATCTACACGAATGTCTTAAATATATTGGACCTCTCCGGAATTCCGCTTGAAAGTAATCTGAGAAGCGAAACAGATCCGCTCGTCATTGCCGGAGGTCAGGCTTGTTTTAACCCGGAACCAATGGCGGATTTTATTGATGCCTTTGCCATTGGTGAAGGAGAGAATATCATCCTCGAAATCACAAAAGTGTACCAGGCATGGAAAGACACTGGGCTTCCCCGCCAGTCCTTACTGGAAGAACTAGCCAGGATAGAGGGCGTTTATGTGCCTGCGCTTTATACAGTGGAGTATCACCCGGATGGAACCATAAAATCCGTCTCGCCCAAAGTTGAGGGCATAAGCTTCCCCATTCAGAAGCAGATTATTGCCCAACTGCCCCCTGCCACCACCCGCTTTCTGGTGCCTAATGTTGAAACCGTCCATGATCGGATTTCAATTGAGATTATGCGCGGGTGCACAAGAGGATGCCGTTTTTGCCATGCCGGCATGGTCAACCGCCCCGTGCGGGAACGCAATGTCCAGGAAATCACCAATGCCATCCAGCAAGGTTTGGACGCCACAGGTCACGAACAAGCCGGTTTGCTCTCGCTTTCTTCCTCGGATCACACCCACATCCTTGAAATTATTCAAACTGTGTATGAAAAATTCCATGACAGCCGCGTTCAAGTCAGCCTGCCTTCCCTGCGGATTGCCTCATTTTCGGTGGAACTGATGGATGAACTGGAGGAACTGCGCCCCGGCGGAGGTTTCACCATTGCGCCTGAAGCCGCCACAGAACACCTCAGGGCTGTTATCAACAAACCTCTGGATGAAGCGGTTCTGTTAGAAACGGTTCGCACTATTTTTGAACATGGCTGGCTCTCTCTCAAGTTGTATTTCATGATCGGCTTGCCTCAGGAAACCATGGAAGATGTGCAAGCCATCCTTGATCTTTCCCGTAAAATCCAGCAGATTGGCAAATCTATCAAGGGCAATCGTATCCGCATCCATCTGGGGATTGCCACCTTCATACCCAAACCGCATACCCCTTTCCAATGGTATTCAGTTGATAGCGTTGAATCCATTCAAGCAAAAATCAATCTGCTTAAGGATGGCACCCGTAAATCCGGCATTAAGATGACTTTTAACCCATTGGACACCACCGTGCTGGAAAGCTGGCTCTCGCGTGGAGATCGCCGTCTTGCTGCGGTTATCCTGCAAGCCTGGAAAAACGGAGCCAAATTTGATGCCTGGAGCGAGCGTTTGAACCTCCAAACCTGGACGGATGCCTTTACTCAGGTTGACCTGGACCCCGACTTTTATACAAGACGGGAGCGCAGTACGGAAGAGATCCTCCCCTGGGATCATATCTCGACGGGCGTCCGCAAGCAATTTTTACTGCAGGATTTAAAGATGAGCCAGGCAGGCAAGACCCGCCCGGATTGCCGGCAGGCCTGCTACAGTTGCGGCATCCTGGATGTTTACGCCGACCAAAAACCGTCAAATCCGGACTCTTACTGGGGATGCCCATCATGAACGATACCCCGCACCGCATTAGGATTTGTTTCAGCAAGAACGGTGACCTGCGTTTTATTGGTCACCTTGATCTGCAACGCCTTTTTGAAAGAGCATTGCGTCGTGCCGGATTACCCCTGCGTTACAGCCAGGGATTCAACCCTAAAGTAAGGCTCAGTCTTGCCAGCGCCCTCCCTCTGGGTTTTTCCAGCGACTGTGAGCTGCTGGATTTTTTGCTTGACCAAGCGCTTGATTCAGACTACATTCAGGAAAAACTTGAGAAATCCTTACCGGCAGATATCCAAGTTTTGGAGGTGAACGAAGTGCCCAATCAGCTTCCCAGCCTGCAAGCCAGTCTGACTGCCTGTGAGTATCGCATCACCTTGCCTGAAGACGCCGACATAAACCAGGTAAAAAAGAATCTTGAAACGCTCCTCTCGCAGGAAACTATTCCATTTACGCGAAGGCAGAAGCTGATTGATCTCAAACCGATGGTTGAATCTCTTCATTGGGAAGACCAGGACGGAGAGAACCAGCTCTTCGTTCGAATGTCGGCTCTGCCGCAAGCCAACGGCCGCCCGGATGAGCTTCTGCTGGTTTTGGGAATTGACCCGGCATTGTGCCGGATCTGTCGTACCCATCTTTACTTTGAACAACCAGAGGATGAATGATATGGAAAATTGCGTATTTTGTAAAATTGCCAAAGGGGAGGTCTCTTGCTGGAAGGTCTATGAAGACGAGAATTCAATTGCTTTCCTGGACCTTGATCCCGTCAGTGAATATCACACCCTGGTCATTCCCAAAAAGCACCATCAGGACATTTTGGATATCCCAGAAGAAGAATTGAAAGAGCTTATCTCCAGTGTGCAAAAGGTTTGCCTGCTCTATCAAGAAAAATTAGGGATTACCAATGTCCAACTTTTCAACAATTCGGGCCGTGATGCCCAACAGAGCGTTTTTCACATTCACTTTCACATCATCCCCCGCAGCCATGCCGATGGAAATAATGTCTACCTCAACAAGCATCCGGAATTGATGGCAAAGTATGACCGAATGCTGGAGAAACTAAAATAGCGATAGCTCTTCAGGAAGCTTGACATTATCCCCCATGAAATTTTGTGTATAATTGCTGGGCTGTTCCTGTGGCCTAATGGAAAAGGCGTCGGCCTCCGAAGCCGGACATGTGAGTTCGAGTCTCACCAGGAACATGTTATCGCCTTTCAATGCCTGAGTACAAGGCTTGTTGCTTCCCCTGCTGATATAATATTTCTACCTTCATAGGGATAGGTGCACTATGGTTGAGAATGATATCCACTTCCAAATCGAACTGCTCCGTCAACAGATAAATTATCACAATTATCGCTACCATACGCTCGATCAGCCGGTAATCAGTGATTACGAATATGACCAACTCTTTACCCGCTTGAAGCAGCTTGAATCTGAACATCCGGAGTTAATCACACCCGATTCTCCTACCCAGCGCAGTGGCGGTCAGCCCCTCGATAAATTTCGCAAAGTCAATCACCCCGCTCCAATTCTGAGCCTTGCCAATGGTTTCGGACGCCAGGATACTCTGGATTGGTACGAGCGGGTTATAAAGATTGCCCCTGAGGTGAAGGATGCAGATTATATTTTAGAGCCGAAGTTGGATGGTTTGACCGTGGTATTGCATTATGCAAAGGGCAGGTTTGTTTTAGGCGCTACCCGCGGGGATGGTCTGGTTGGGGAGGATATTACCGAAAATCTGAAAACCATTCTCTCCCTGCCTTTAAACATCCCGATCACAGGCAGCAGGCTCGCTCCTGAAATACTGGTTGTACGGGGAGAAGCATTCATTACCAAGCAGGATTTTGATAGGTTAAACACCGAACTTGAAGAACGCGGCGAAAAAGCTTACCTGAATCCCAGAAATACCGCCGCCGGTTCCCTCAGGCAGCTTGATCCGGCGATTACTGCCAGGCGTCCGTTAAAACTGTATCTTTATCAAATTGTGGAATCAAGCGCTGCCATTCCAGAAACCCAGTCAGGCATTTTACAGTACCTTGAAGAATTTGGTTTTCCCGTGAATCCCTTGCGTTGGACAGCAAACAGTATCACAGCCGCTATTGCTATATGCGAATCCCAGGCAATAACCCGCCATGAATGGGCCTATGATGCTGATGGAATCGTCATCAAGGTCAACGACCAAAACTTGTCCAGACGGCTTGGCTTTGTGGGCAAAGATCCTCGAGGTGCCCTGGCATTCAAGTATCCCGGCGTTGAAGTAGAAACGACCCTGTTGGATATTAAGATCAATGTGGGCCGTACTGGCGTCTTAACCCCTTTGGCGATTCTCAAGCCCGTTAGCATCGGTGGTGTGGTCGTCAGGCAAGCCACTCTGCATAATTTTGACTTTATTCGGGATAAGGATATCCGCATTGGCGACCAAGTCTTGCTGAAGCGCGCGGGTGAGGTTATTCCTTACATACTGGGGTCTTTACCTCAAAAACGTACCGGCGCCGAAAAAGCTTTTGAAACTCCCCGTTATTGCCCCTCGTGTGGCTCCGAGATTGAAAAAATTCCGGAGGAAGTAGCTTATTATTGCGTCAATTCCACCTGCCCAGCCCAAATGACCCGTAATATTGAGAACTTTGCTTCCCGCGGAGCCATGGATATCTCAGGGTTAGGATCGCAAATTGTTGCCCAACTGGCAGAGAATAACCTGATTCACTCGCCAGCGGATTTATACACCCTGGCCAAATCCGATCTTTTGAAGCTTGACAAATTTGCTGAAAAGAAGGCGGACAATCTATTGTCCGCTATTGAAGATTCAAAAAAGCAGTCCCTCGAGAAACTGATAATAGGGCTCGGTATCCATGATGTCGGCGAGGTTGCAGCTCGAAAATTGGCTAAAACTTACCAAAACCTGGACGCCCTTTCGCAAGCTGAGACAAGCGAACTGGAAACACTGGAGGGGATAGGTCCAAATATTGCCCAATCCATCACAGGCTGGTTTGCTCAACCTCACAATCAGGAGGTGCTTGCAAAGCTGAAAGAAAATGGTGTTTGGCCAGTGGAACAAGGAACAGCCACTTCAGCCTCTCCCCAACCACTGGCGGGTTTGACCTTTGTGATCACGGGTACACTGCCATCCTTCTCTCGGGAAGAAGCCGCTAAGTTGGTCGAAGCTAATGGCGGAAAAGTGACAGGTTCAGTCAGCGGCAAAACAAATTATCTTCTTCTCGGAGCGGAACCCGGTTCCAAATACACCAAAGCAGTGGAGCTCGGTGTTCCTATTCTTGACGAGCCCGGGCTTCTAAAACTAATCGCCGGAAAATAATGCATCTTGAAGAGATTGAGGGCTCTTCTTGTTTCGAATTTCACCATAAACACTATCTTTAACCTATAAAGTTTCAACAGTCCAGATAGAGAAAAACCAATACAAAAGGACTGCCGAAACAGACAGTCCTGATAGGTGGAGATGGCGGGAATCGAACCCGCGTCCGAAAGATTAGGCCCTCGAATCTCTACGAGCGTATCCGGTTATTCATTTTCATCCGCTGGCAGGTCAACCGACAAAACTGCCATCAGACAATCCGTTCGAGCCCGAGAGCCCGCTTAAATCCATCCCACGGCAGGATGAACCGCATTCCGACTTTTATGACGTCTTAGCTGAATCCGGCCGGAAAGACGGCTTCAGGAGACGTGACCTCAACATTTGGAGGTCGCTACTTCGATCTCACTTATGCAGCGAGAGGGAGAGCAGCATAGTTTGTGCTTTTGGCACTTGTTTTTTGTACTGAGTTAACGAGGTCGGTACCTCTCGGCTCGCAATCCGGAACCAGCTTCTCCCGTCGAGACCTGGCATCCCCGATAGATTGAGTATAGCATAAAAATAACCCTCCAGAGTACTGGAGGGTTATTGTACTAACTTTTTTCAAAACAAAATTACTGCATCTGAGCGAACTGTTCGGCAAGAATCTCATTTGCATCGATATTTGCAGCGTCCAACAAAGTCTTGACATCCTCAGTTGGATTGTCCACAATGGAGGTCATGACAATTTCAATAACATTATCACGTACAAAGTCGTAACCTGGCACTGGGGGTTCGAATTTACCGTAAGGAAGCAGATCAAAAGCAGTCTTGTAAGCTGGATCAGCGGCGAAGACGTCTTCAAAATCTGCGGCTACACTTTGCTTTACCGGGAAGTAACCCGAAGCCTTAGCCCACATGGCATTGACCTCAGGGCTGGTGTAGTACTTGAGGAAGATCCAGGCGGCTAATTCACGTTCTGGTGTGGATTTGGGAATGGAAACACTTGCGCCATAGACGTTCTGAACGGGGTCAGCAGTGGTGTGCGGAATAGCAGCAACTGACCACTCAAAACCAGCAGCATCTGCAACAGCAGACTTGTAGTAAGGCAGACCGGAGCTAGAACCCACACTGAAGAGCAGGGTGCCATTGCCGAAGTCCGTCTGATCGCCGTAATTTTCGGTGACAAGGCGGGCGCAGCCGTCTGCAAAGAGACTCTGTATAAAAGTCCAAGCTTCCACTGCTGCATCACTATTGAGGGTGAATTGATTGTTAGTGTAGTCGTACATGTCGCCGCCAAAAGCAAAGGTCCAGCTGGCGAAGCGGGAAGTATCAACACTCAGTTCATAGCCAATGCTGCCTTCAGTTTTGGCACCACTAAATGGAGTTGTCGATGCCTTGCAAGCCATCTCTTTAAACTCTTCGGGAGTGGTGGGCGGGGCATCATAACCAAGTTCCTTCAGCCAATCCAAGTTGTAATACATTACTTCCATGGAACGGTTGGGTGCCAGACCCAGACGGGCATTGTCAAAGGAAGAGAACACATCCTGGGCAAAGAAACCAGGGAAGAAATCAGCTTGCTCTTCTTCGGTAAGCCCGTAGGTGGGATGATTGATCAGTTCGTTCATATCAAACATGGCATCTGCCAATTGATAGGTAGCGACCTGGTTCTGATAGCCAACAACAACATCGGGGACATCGGGGGTATTGAGAATAGGCAGCATTTTGTTAAAGATATCGGTATAACCGCCAGCATATTCGGCTGTCACGGTGATGCCATATTCATTCGTAGCGTTGAAATCGGACACAATTTGCGCAATGGCTGCTTCGCGTTCTTCGCCAGTATGCTGATGCCACCAGACAATTTCCTTGGCGGGCACTACATCAGCCCAAGGATCAACCTCGGTGGGCACTTCAGTTGGTACTTCGGTTGGTACTTCTGTCTCGACTGGGGCTTCAGTTGGCACTTCGGTATCAACGGGAGCTTCAGTTGGAGTCTCAGTCGCCTGACCACAAGCGCTTAAGACCATGGACGCAATCAATAAGATTGCCATAAACAACATTGACTTTCTTCTCATTTTTCAAAACCTCCATTTTGAACTATATGATTTGAAAATATTGATAATCGAAGGTGTTTCCCTTCGGTATATCCGACTCATAATTATACTATCCCTTTAGACCAGTCGTGGCAATACCCTGAGTAAATTGTTTCTGAGCCAGGAAGTAAACCAGGAGTATCGGAATAATGGTAATCACCGCGCCTGCCATCAGCCAATGTGTGTTTGGACCCGCTTCAGTGATAAAACCATACAATCCAACCATCAGTGGTCTCCAGGTATCTCTTGTGGTCACCAGCAAGGGCCACTGGAAAGCGTTCCATGAGGAAGTAAATCCAAACAGCAGCACTGTCATAACCGGGGCTTTGCTGATTGGCAACACTACTTGAATCAGGAACCGGGTATGATCACAGCCATCAATCCTGGCAGCATCCCACAATTCATTCGGTATCTGAGCAAAAAACTGCTTAAGCAAGAATATACTGAATGCATTAGCCATAAAGGGGATTGTCAATGCCCAATAGGTATTTATCCACGTTCCACCCGGAAGTGGAATAATAGACCCTCGGATTAACATGTAATTTGGGATTAACGTGACAGACTCCGGGATCATCATCGTCGCCAAGAAAATCCCAAACAACAGATTCTTACCCTTAAATTCAATCCGAGCAAAAGCATAACCTGCCAGGATGGATGTGAACAGCAATCCAGCCAGAGTTCCCAGGGTAATCAAGACACTATTTAAAAAATACTTGGAAAAATTGGCTTGCTCCCAAGCTTCCTTATAGTTAACCCATTGGGGGACTTTTGGTACTAACTGTCGAGTGATGGTTTCCCCAAGAGTCATTAATGAATTTGAGATCATCCAGAAAAATGGGAATATAAAGACGACGGCGCCTCCAATCAGTACGACGTACATCAATACTCTTCCCAATATTCGACTGAATTTGTGTTTATCTTTTTGTTTAATCTTATTTGCTGGGATAAAGGTTAAAGATTTATCCATAGAAAACCCGCTCTCCCATTATTTTGTTTTGGACAAGTGTGAGACCCAATATGATCACAAACAGAACAATTGCTTGTGCAGTTGCCACACCATACTGATTGGCTTTATAAAACCGGTCAAATATCAGCAAACTTGTGGTAATGACCGATGACTGAGCGCTGGGTGTACGCATAACATAGAGGTGATTGAAAGCTTTAAAAGTGCCAATAAAAGCGATCAGTGTCAGGTAAAAGGTCACGGGGGAAATCATGGGAATGGTGATATTCCAGAATTGGTCCCATTTACTTCCACCATCCATTTCTGCAGCTTCATAGATTTCTTTGGGAATATTGCCCAAACCTGCCAGGAAAATGACTGTGTTATACCCCACAAAGGACCAAACGCCAAAGATCATAATTGATACCAATGCCAGGCTGGGTCCCGAAAAAATCCCGGAGACGTTAATTCCCAATAATTCCAACACGGGTTTTGGCTCAAAGCGCCATCTCAGTGGGTCAATCCCAAACCATCCGATAACAGTATTCGCCAATGAGGTTTCCCTGCTGGAAAACATTATTTGAAACACGACTGCGGAACTGATCGAAGGCGTAATATAAGGCAGGAAGTAAATCATCCTAAACACTTCTTTGCCCACAATATCCTGGTAGAGAATGTAAGCCAGCACCAACCCGAGGATGATCTCAATTGGAACAGTCCCGATGGCGTAGTACAGGGTCACGATCAGAGAATCTAGGAAATCCGTATTCCCGGTGTCATACATTTGCCCCCAGCCAGTCACAAAGAAAACGCCGCCTAAGATCAATACCAGTGCTCCTACAAGGTGGGCAATTCTTGATCCATTATTCAGGGATCTGAATGCCCGGCGCCAAACCCAACTGCCCAAGATAAGTAATGCCAACCCAATCAATAAAACTGCAAGGTTCTTCCAGGATCCAAAAATTAAAAGGTAATTCTTACCACCAACAAATGGTCCTTTGGTAACCTGCCAATTGAACAGGCTCATGTAGATTGAGTAACCGATGGGGAAAATGCCAAAAATGAGAATGATGATTAGTGCGGGGAGGATATACAAATAGCCGGTAATTTGTTCTTTGGTCTTCAGCCAATGTAGTTTTTTTTCCCTACCCGGTTTGGCGCCTATGGTGTTTTCAGTCAATGAATCCTCCAATAATCCTATTGAGTATCCAGATTAAACCTTATAACAGATTGATTTTACACGACTTTAGTAAATTTTGTCGAAAAATCAGGTTAACATTTCTTGAATAACAGAAACACTGTCTCAGTCCGGGCAGAATCCTAAAATTGTTTTAGGAAACTTATCCGTTATGGCAATAAACCCGAGATCATCCAACCTGACTAGTCCCTCCCAATTGCGTGATTCGCCATCTGCCAACAATTCAAACTGAATCGGAGCAATATTTTCCAGGATTATTCCATTATCCATAATACGCAATTGGAGGATTCGTTCCACTCTATCCGAGGCTTGATGAGTCTTGCCTTCACCATACTGCTCTGCCAGCGGGTCAGAATCAGCAACAAGGTGGCTGTCTTCCGGGTAAAAATAATTCATCACCCAAAAGGTCCCATCCGGTCCGACTTCAGTGGCATCCGTTACGCGAAATTCTATGTTCGGGAAAGAAAGTTCTTCAAGTGGTTTGAGATTTTTATCAAAGATATGTACTTGCGGATAACTGTTCTGGGTGCTCCCGTTATCTTCAAAAATTGTGTAAATTTTGCCATTAAAGATGGTAATGGCTTCGTCTGAAGCATTCGAAAAGTCAGCCTGTGGGGGCAATTCAATAATGCGAGTGGGATCAAGCGTGATGGATTCCAGATCCCCATTAACGGCTCCACTTACAAGGTAACCCATCATCGGATTTCCATCTCTGGTTTCGATAGTCAGAAAGACTTTGTTTTCTGAAAAGATGATCCCTTCAAAACCTTCGAATTTACCAAGCGATTGGCTCAATCCCCCATCATCAAATGGAACGAAGGAAACTTCAAGCGGATCTTCATCAGGATTCGTAAGGTAATCAATGATTTCGTCCTTCTCTACCACGTATAACTGTCCCATCCCGTCTATCTTCAATCTGTCAGGATATTGAGGCAGCATTATCAGCTTATTCTGATACCATGCCAACCCAGAAAATTCCATTTGAGCCTCGCTGACCTTTTCAGGCAGAGGAAATTCCACAACTTTAACTTCTTTGACAGATTGGAAAGGAATTTCTATTGGAAAATCATTGGTCTGTACCGAATTGGTTGTCAAAGTTGGCAATTGTGGACTATAGCTACACGCTGTAAACAATATTATTGCCGAGCTACTCAGAATATTAATAACCAATTCTCTGATTCTCTTTCCTGTTGTCATCGGCACTCCAAACTGAACTCTATTCCAACGTAAAGACCGCCAGTACGGGGTCGTGATCGCTCAGTCGGTCCTCAGATAATTGTTCAGCATTGACGTGAACAATATCAAAGTAACTCAATTTTTCTGACAGAGCCTGGCTGACCAGGATTTGATCCAGAACCTGTCCATTTCCTTCATAAATGTAGGTATACCATTCGCCAGGTTCCAATCCCTGTACCAAATTTACCAGTTCATTTCCGCAAAGCTGCCGAACCGGCGCTGACCAGGGGAAATCGTTCAAATCTCCTATTACTGCCACATAGGCTTGGCTATCTACCTCCAGGATTTCCTCAACAAATTCGTTGATCAGTTTTGTCTGCCCCATACGCTGAGCTTCAGAATTCAACGGTATTGGTTGAATGTCGCCATAAAGTGGACCATCCTCCCCCTTTGAATTCAAGTGATTAACGATCACAAAAAGACTTTGCCCATTGAATTCAAACTGAGCTACCAGAGGCTTACGACTATTGGAGAAAAAATGATTCGTAGGGGAAATGCGACCAGGGTTTAAGCTCAATACAGGTTTCCCAGCCACATTGCTTACCTCGACTGTTGTTTCAGCGTCCCCGATCTTACCGGAGGCTATCTTCAGTCCCCGATCGGTACGATATAACAGGGCTACCCGGATATTACCTCCAACTGCACCCCCATCAGCATTTCGCTCCGGATCAATCACCAAGGCTTGATAGCCCGGACCGCCGGCTGTTTTTATGGCTTGGATTATTTCTGCCAAGGTTTGATCTGAGGAAGTCACAGCCAAATCCAGCATACCGTCATTATCCTGAATCTCCTGCAATCCAATAATGTCCGGTGACTTTAAAACCTGGACGAGATGTTCGGCTAATATCATAAGTCTGGCAGGGTTATCCAGAGCATCCAAGTTTTCGACATTATAAGTTGCAATGGATAAATCGGAGGAATTGAGCGTATAACGTATTGTATCTTCCGGATTATTTCCCTGTTCAAACTTCAATTTTTGGGTCGGTTCGAGTTTGAAATTGCCAAAGTTATAATCCATGATGCCAATAATTGGGGCCGTGAACTGCGCTCCCACCAAAATATCAGGCATGTTGATAAAGGCATCATCCAATAAAATTCGTTCAGGGTTGTAATCATCTTCCTGAATAACCAAAACACCCCTCTCAGAGAAAATAGAGGCGTTTTTTCCAACATCCCCGACAATGGCGACTTCCTTGTAAGAAGAGGTAGCACTGACTGCAATTGCGTCGTTGACCTGAACACGCATGGATTCCAGACTTTCATAAAAATCCAGGCCGTCTTCTTCTGGGTCAAAACTGCCATCCTTGCCGGCGTAACCATCGACATCGTTTTCAATGATCTGGTTTGGAACAACCCGCCCTTTACTCCCAAGGATAATCGGCTCAGGAAGGGGGGTGTCTGTGGAAAGTACTACATAATCTGAAGTCCGAATTTGTGTGATTGTCAAGGAATTTTCACCCAAACCGGCTGGATTGTATTCCCTGACCTTCCCTGATTGGATCAAAACTTGATCTCCTACTTTTACTCTTCCATAAGTACCGGTAGAGATAAATACAGCTTCAGAAGTTCGGAGGTCATCATCTGGCTCGGGATCTTGCAGGTAAAAACCATCCCCTTTAATGGCTGTCGCGATACCATGCACTTCATGCACTGTTTGACCATCTAGGGGGGAACGATGCTGCGTACCCTGAATCTGGCTTATCTTAATTCCGCCGTCAGATTCAGAGATCAGGGTAGAGGTTACTGTTTTTGTGATGACTGAAGTGACTGTCTTTGATGATAATTGACAGCCTGTCAGAAGAAAGATAACTAAGATGCCAAATGAAAATAGTTTTTTACAACGGGAGGAGGAATTCATTCGGAAGTATCGCCTCGGTGTGCTAAGTTTTCCCTTGAATTGTACATGAAAACAACTATTCTCTTGTAATATTTATCACCCTCAACCCACTGCGATGCTTGTGGATTTGCAGCGAAGTGTTGTACCTTTTCTTTCTTAAACAGCGCTTTTATGAGATAAACCCATTGTGTTGGGTTTCGCAGGGAAAAGCAGAGGATGGAAAAAATGAAATTATCTGCTCAACACCAACCTATAGAGTCTGACAAGGTTGGGTTGAGCAGGTAAGGAAGAGCAGATGACTTACATTACCGCAAGCGAAACCCAACAATGTAATCTGTCATGCTGAGCGCAGCGAAGCTTTTTGCCTTGGTAATAGCTGAATTGTATTGTACATGAAAAGATTTTTTCTTTTGTCATGTCGATAAGTTAAGTTTGGGTTAGAATTCATGTATGGAAATTCGTTTTGCAATTGCAAAAGTTGATCGGTTTGCTTCACCGGAACAGGGAGACCAGGTCGAAATGATCGAGCGACCTAATGGAGGTGTCTCAATCATTCTTGCCGAAGGCAAACTTGGTGGCAACCGATCCAGGTTCGTGGCCAGGAAGGCTGTTCACCGTTTGCTTTCCCTAATTTTCGAAGGCATTCACGATGGCGCTGCTTCCAGGGCCGTCCTTTCTGGTTTGAAAACTGAATACCACGGTCTGGCAGAATTGAGTTTAAACCTGCTCTCCTGCGACCTTGAATCGGATACGATCATCCTCACAAAAAATAACACTATCCCGATCATAATTACTCGCAACGGTCACGGAGAGGTGCTCAGTCGCGAAAATTATCAAGGCGAAGTGGATCCGCTAACACCCTCAGTATATCAATTCCAAATTGAGAGCGATTTAACCATTATCATGTTTTCCGATGGCGTTGCTTCCGCCGGAGATGAATCCGACTACAAAGTTGATTGGTGCACCTTGCTTGAATCCTTGTCGGAGGATCAGAAACCCTCTGTACAGGAATTGGCAGATTTTGTCCTTAATCAAGCTATCGGCAAGGATTATGGTGAACCGCATGACGATATGACCGTCGTTGCAATACAGGTCAGCCCTGCTATAAGTCAAGGAGTTCGGAGAATTTCAGTAGTTTTACCTATGTAATTACACTATTTCAAGGGAGAGCACATATGCGTGAGGAAGTTGTTTTAATTACAGGGGCGAATGGTGAAATCGGTCACGGTCTTATCAGATACATTTCAAGCCAAAATTGCCCGATTGTGGCTTTGGATGTAAATCCCCTCGATAAGGGCTTGAGACCACTGGTTGCCACTTGGATCGTCGGTGACATTCTGGACCAGACCCTGTTAGGCCGCCTTGTTGTTGAACATCAGATCCGTACAATCTATCATCTTGCATCAATCCTTTCCACGAAAGCCGAATATAACCCCGAGACTGCCCACCGCATCAATGTTGAGGGTTCCCTTAACCTGCTGCGTTTGGCGGTGGAGCAATCCCAGTGGCAGGGGAAATCAGTAAAATTTATCTATCCCAGTTCAATTGCAGTTTATGGCATGCCCTCATTGGAAGTCAAACAAAGTGCTGGCAAGGTGAAAGAGCAGGAATTCACTTACCCAACTACCATGTACGGATGCAACAAGCTCTATTGCGAGCACCTGGGCCGTTATTACAGCAAATACTATCGCCAGTTGGCATCTGATGCTGCTTTGGGAACTACGCTTGATTTTCGTTGTCTGCGCTTCCCTGGATTAATAAGTGCTGAAACCATCCCAACTGGTGGCACCAGCGATTACGGACCGGAAATGCTTCATGCTGCTGCCAAAGGCAGCCGTTATAACTGTTTTGTACGGCCAGATACTCGTTTGCCCTTCATGGTCATGCCTGATGCCATCAAATCCCTGATCCAGTTGGAAAATGCCGATAAAACACGACTGACACAAGATGTCTACAATGTCACCAGTTTTAACCCAACCGCTCAGGATATTTATGAAATTATCGCCAAGGCGTTCCCAAATATTGATGTTGATTTTGTTCCAGACTTGCGGCGTCAAGGCATCGTTGACTCATGGCCGGAAGATGTGGATGACAGCAGCGCCCGCAAGGATTGGGGTTGGCAGCCAGATTATGATCAAGATCAGGCCTTCAACCAATATTTAATCCCGGCAATTCGAAGCCAGTACAACCAGCCCACAATTGCCTGAAATGTGGTTCAATAACATTGTTAATTTTTATATTTTATGTTTAGGCAAATCAATTTGATAAGGAATAAAAATGCCAATATACGAATACACCTGCAATAACTGCGGTAAACGGTTTGAATTAATTAAGAGTATCAGCCAGGTAAATGTTCAAACTTTCTGCCCAAGTTGTTCCAGCGACCAGGTTAAACGCCTGCCATCTTTGGTAAACGCTTTTAGTTCTGGCAAGGCGCTTTCCCCAAGCTCCAACTCCTGTTCATCGTGCAGCAGTTCTTCCTGCAGCACCTGCGGTAATAATTAATGAAAGACTTTACCGATAAGCTTGTACTTATTACCGGCGGTTCCAGCGGCATCGGATTAGCTATCGCCGAACAGCTTTTCACTGCCGGGGCTTCTGTCTTTATCCTGGCAAGAGACCCCATGCGTCTTGAACAGGCAGTCACCAAAATCAACACACACCGGATCAGGGCAGCCCAGCGGCTTGGTGCCATTTCTGCTGATGTGGTCAACTATGAGATTCTTTGCGATAAGCTCACAGATTTAAAACAAACCCAAGGTATACCGGACCTGGTGATTAACTCCGCTGGCGTTGCCCGTCCAGGATATGTGGAAACCTTGAATCCGGAAATATTCCGCTGGACTATGGATATCAACTTTCACGGAACTGTGAATGTTAACCAGGCGCTCTTGCCAGATTTAATTGCCCGTAAAAGCGGCTATATTGTGAACTTTTCTTCACTGGCAGGTGTGTTGGGTGTGTTTGGATATACCGCTTACAGTGGCTCTAAATTTGCAGTTCGCGGCTATACCGATACCTTGCGGTCGGAACTCAAACCCAAAGGGATTAAGGTTTCGATTGTTTTTCCTCCGGACACAGATACACCCCAGTTGGCTTGGGAAGCCCAATATAAACCGTTTGAAACCAGGGTAATAGCAGGTTCCGATAAACCCGTGTCTGCTAGCAAAGTGGCTCAGATAGTCGTAAAGGGTATTCAAAAAGAAAAGTATGCTATCGTACCTGGCGCTGAAGCCAAGGTTATTTACTTCCTGGCGACACGCATGGGGGGGGCTATCAATCCCGTCATGGACCTGCTCGTTAAAGACGCCATGCGAAAAAAAGAAAAACAAGAACTAAAAAAGTAGTTCACTTTTAGCAAAAGCTTAGCCATTAGTATGAATATCGATGCCTTATTGGATTTATGGAAGCAGGATCCAGATTTTCTGGCAAATACCACCTGTTGGAATATACAGCTTGCCACCCCGCCAAAATTTGCTCCCCTATCCGCAGACCTGAATAGTCAGTTGCTTAAGAACTTAACCAGCCAGGGAATCCATCAACTTTACAGTCACCAGGCTGAAGCCATCGCGCATGTCCAAGACGGAAGCAATGTCGTCATCTCTACTGGAACCGCCAGCGGCAAGACCTTATGCTACAACTTGCCAATCCTAGACCAGCTTCTGAAAGACCCAAATGATAAAGCTCTCT
The DNA here is from genome assembly GCA_049301715.1 of Anaerolineaceae bacterium. Lineage (GTDB taxonomy): Bacteria > Chloroflexota > Anaerolineae > Anaerolineales > Anaerolineaceae > Mesolinea. Next base: position 58,373 of record JBAQLH010000033.1, on the reverse strand, counting down.
ACCTTTTCCCCACCAAAGCCCTGGCACAGGATCAACTGAAGTCTCTTCAGCAATTGACACTCACAACAACCGGTGATCATAGACCCTTCAGTGCCATCTATGATGGTGACACCCCCACCCACCGGCGCACAGAAATCCGTAAGAAAGCCTCTATTGTCATCACTAACCCAGACATGCTGCATCAGGGAATCTTGCCTCACCACACCCTCTGGCGGCAGTTTTTTGAGGGTTTAAAGTATGTGGTGCTTGATGAAATGCATACTTATCGGGGAGTATTTGGCTCACATGTTGCCAATCTTATTCGCCGCCTCAAACGAATTGCTGCTTTTTACCATGCTTATCCTCAATTCATCCTCACCTCTGCCACCATCGGCAACCCGGTGGAGCTTGCCACCAATCTGATCGAAAATTCGGTAAAGCTCGTTAACCAGGATGGTTCCCCGCATGGGAATCGTCATTTCCTAGTCTATAACCCGCCCTTTGTCGATGAACGCTTGGGCATACGGCGAAGCAGCCTTCAGACGGGTATCCAGTTTGCTCGGAAGTTGCTCCAGGATGGGCACCAGACCTTGTTGTTCGCCAGAACACGCCGCTCGGTTGAAATGATTCTGACCTATTTCCTAGATGTCATGCCTCCGGCCTGGCGGTCAAAGATCCGAGGATATCGCAGTGGCTACCTGAAGAGCGAACGGCGCGAAATCGAATCAGGTTTCAAGAACGGCTCCATCCAGGCAGTGGTTGCAACCTCCGCGCTGGAACTGGGAATCGATATCGGGGATCTTGAATCAGTTATCCTGATTGGTTATCCCGGTTCGATTGCAACAACGCATCAACGATCCGGGCGGGCGGGGCGTAAACAACAATCTTCTCTGGCAATCATGGTCGCTTCTCCGGATGCGATGGATCAATACCTGGCACTGCACCCGGAATACCTGACAGAGCAATCCCCTGAAAACGCCCTGATTGACGCCAATAATTACTCGATCCTGCTGCAGCACCTCCAGTGTGCTGCCTTTGAGCTGCCATTTGATAGAGCTGACCATTTCGGCAACCTGCCTGGAGAGGTGTTGAAAGCCTTTCTGGATGTTATGGCGCAATCGGGTGATGTCCACCTGCAGGCAAACCGATACTACTGGGTGGCTGATCGTTTTGCTTCTGGCTCAGTATCCTTGCGCAGCACCACTCCCAATGTGATCACCCTGCGGACGGAAATTGAAGGAAATCCTCAGATCGTCGGGGAAATTGACGCCGCCAGCGCTGCCTGGCTGGTCCATCCTGAAGCCATTTATTTGCATGAAGCAGAGACTTTTGAGGTTAAATCGCTGAACCTCGAAAACGGCAAGTGTTTACTGGAACCAGTACAGTCCGAGTATTACACCATTCCTGCCAGAAGCACGACAATCGAGACTTTTCAAATCAAATCGCAGGATTCTTTTTCTAACTACAGAAAATCTTTTGGTGAATTGAGTCTGCGCTTGGAAATCACCGGATATCGCAAGGTACGCTGGCTAACCGCTGAGACTATCGGCATTGGAGAAGTTAACTTGCCGCCATCGTTTCTGGAAACCGTTGGGTGTTGGCTCTCCTTTGAAGAGAACTTGATCGAAAAACTCCGGCAAGAAGACCTGTGGACGGCGGATGGAAATAATTACGGGTCAGGTTGGGCAGCCTTGAAGCAAAAAATCCTGTCAAGGGATGGGCATCAGTGCCGGGTATGTGGAACGACTGGTGGCGATACACAGTTGCATGTGCACCATATCCAACCATTTAAAACCTTTATAAATCCCGACCTGGCAAATTCTCCCTCCAATCTAATCACCTTATGCCCTTCCTGCCATCGCCAGGCAGAACAAAACGTGCGTCTGCGAAGCGGTCTGGCAGGTGCCGGTAATGCTCTGGGCAATCTGGCACCCCTGATGGTCATGTGTGACCGGGAAGACCTGGGAATTCTCTCTGAACCACGCTCAATTCTTTCGGATGGCAGTCCGACCATCCTGGTGTATGACAATCTTCCCGGTGGGCTTGGACTTTCTGAACGGTTATTTGATCAGCATCGCTTCTGGCTCGATCGCGCCAGAGAGATGATTACAGACTGCCATTGCCTGGATGGCTGCCCTGCCTGTGTCGGACCGATCGGTGAAGCCGGGCATGGGGGAAAGTCCGAGGCTTTGGCTCTTCTGGAAGGATTATATTGAAATGGATTGGGAATCGCTTACCCAAAAATTGAGGCGGATAGGCGTCCAGGTTGGGTTGGAAAAACCTCTCAATTCCAATAACAAATCCAGCCGGTCAATTGACCAGGTTGTGGTTGGAAGAGATATCAACACCCATTATGGAGCCGTTTTTTCTTCAAACCATCACTATCTGCCAGGTTACTTGCATGGGAATCAGCCACTTCGACCCGTTCAATCCATGGCCGGAATAACACAATGGGCTAAAGCACAACATCTCGAAAGTGAAGATCTGGAAAACTTCGTTTTCTTGGATACCGAGACAACCGGCTTATCAGGCGGAACAGGCACTATGGCGTTTATGGTGGGAGTCGGACGATTTCGCGGTTCGGAATTTGTCTTGGAACAGTTCTTTTTGCGCGGTCCGGCTGAAGAGGCTGCCCTTCTTGCCGCTTTGAGCGAATTTTGCGACTCCATTTGTGCCGTAGTGACTTACAACGGTAAGGCGTTTGATATCCCCATCCTCAACATGCGCTACATCCTGCAAGGCTTCAACAGCCCCTTTGAGAACCTGCCTCATTTTGACCTTTTGCACCTGACCCGCCGTATCTGGAGAGCCCGATTGGAACAGTGCAACTTGGGCAACATTGAACAGCAAGTGCTTGGGTTAAAGCGGGATGCCAATGAGGTTCCTGGTTACCTGGTTCCAGAGTATTACAGCCAGTATTTACGGGATGGCGATGCGGAACCATTAAAAGGCATTTTCTACCATAACGAACAGGATGTCATCAGCTTGGCAGCTTTGTTTGCAATGTTGGCGGATATATTAGCCAATCCAATGGAATGGCATAGTCCTTACTTTCAGGACATTACCGCAGTTGGTCGGGTATTAGAAAAAATGGGCAATCTCGACCAGGCTTCCCAAATGTATCAGAAAAGCGCCAGTTTTGATAATTCCGATGACTTGCGATTAGAGCCTATCCTGTACCAAGCCCGTCTTTACAAGCGAAACCAACAACTTGACCAGGCGATACCCTTGTGGACGGAAACTGCCAAGTTAGGTTCTTTTGAAGCCTTGGAAGAACTGGCGAAATATTACGAACACACCTGTAAAGATCCACAAACAGCTCTGGGATTTACTAATTCTGCCATAATGTACCTGTCTGAAGATCCAAACATGCCCAACAGAAATAAACTACTGGATAGCTTCATCCATCGGAGAAAACGATTGCAGAATAGAATCAAACCGCGCTTGTCATCCTGAGAAACGGCAGTGACGAAGGATCTTTCGGCCAGATTTGTGAATAAATTATGTCCAAGTCAAGATTTTTCACTTCGCTCTTGACAAGGTCATAGCATTCAGAATGACTCGTTACCTGTAAGATTGACATTTAAGTTGTGGAAAATTAGTGGGATTACTCGCACAGCCCAACTTTTGCTCAGTAGGATATCAGAACGTAGGGCAAGACCCAGACTAACCGCAGTGGTAGGAAAGGGACGGGTATAGGAATCGGAAACACATAAATAGCTTTATCGCCCAAATCCACGAAAATGTGCTGCGCTAATGGAGATTTTCTTCGGTTGCTAGAAGGAACGTCCATTTCTTCAGTTCCATCCTCCCTGCCATATCCACCCCCATGGAACGAAACCCAGCGTTATTCGATTGAAATTTCTTTCAGTCAGTATAAAAACATCCATTTTCATGCAATCCCTGTAGCGTACTTGACCGCTTCTGGCTGTCAAATGCCAGTTTACAAGCCCTTCCCAATGGTATAATATATTGTTGAAATTTTTCAAAAGTCAAATTCGAGGAGAATAGTACTATGTCTGGACATTCACATTGGTCCACAATTAAGCGCAAAAAAGGCGCTGCCGATGCAAAAAAAGGCGCTGTTTTTACACGCTTCGCGAGAGAAATTGCCTTAGCTGCACGTGAAGGTGGCGGTGACCCTTCTATGAACGTCAGCCTCTACCTGGCAATTGATCGGGCAAGGTCCAGTAATATGCCTAAGGACAGTATTGAGCGTGCAATCAAACGTGGTACCGGTGAAGATAAAAGCGGTGCTGAACTCGAAGAGATCACCTATGAAGGTTACCTTGGTCATGGCATTGTTGCAATAATCGAATGCGTAACAGAGAATCGCAATCGCACAGTGGCAGAACTGCGTCACATCCTAACACGTGCTGGTGGCTATCTGGCAGATAACGGTTCTGTGAGCTGGCAGTTTGATCGTAAAGCCATTTATTCAGTAAAATCCGATGGGAAGAATTTCGATAAAGTATTCGAAGCAGCTCTTGATGCTGGCGCAGATGATGTTACCGAAGAAGACGGCTATATAGAAATCATCGGTTCAGTGGATACCTTTAAAGCCATCAATGACAGTCTGAAAAAAGCTAATATTAAGCCAGAAGAAGCTGCCCTCCAGATGATTCCTCAGCAGGAATTGGAATTATCCAAGGAAAAAACAATCGGGATTCTTCGCACAATTGAAGCTTTAGAAGAAAGCGATGACGTTCAGAACGTTTACACGAATCTGAAATTTACCGAAGAGGCTCTGGCAAGTCTCGAGGAAGAATAAACTTTTATGCTTGTCTTGGGAATCGACCCCGGCATTGCCATTACTGGTTTTGGTTTGGTAACGGTTAACCAGGTCGGTGACCCCGAACTGGTTGATTTTGGCGTGATTGATTCAACGGCTGTTAGCACAACCTCCAGCCGTTTGGTTTTTTTGTATGATCATCTTATGGAGTTGCTCAGCAAGTACCAACCCACGCATTGTGCCATCGAAAAGTTGTTCTTTCAAAAAAACCTCAAAACTGTCATGGCGGTTGGGGAAGCGCGGGGTGTCATCCAGTTATCTCTGGCTCAAGCCCATCTCGAAATCATGGAGTACTCTCCCAATTCAGTCAAACAAGCAGTCACCTCGTATGGAAGTGCAAGCAAAAGCCAGGTGCAGGAGATGGTCAAAATATTGCTAAACTTGGAAGCCATCCCCAAACCAGATGATGCTGCCGATGCACTGGCGGTGGCGCTGTGCCATATTGGTTCCATCCGTTTGCAGGAAAGCCTTCCCGACGAGCAAACATGATCACCAGTCTCTCCAACGACACCATTAGAGCTATACGCAAATTAGAGGAAGGTAAGTATCGTAAATCCACTGGGCTTTTTCTGGCAGAAGGTTTACGCGTAGTTGCACAGGCTTTCGATTCAGGCGCCGATGTCGAGCAATTGATTTTTTCTCCTTCTTTGCTGGTCAGTGAGTTTGGGCAAGGTTTGGTTGAAAAAGCTGGTGCGCTTCAGATTTCTCTGGTGGAAGTGAGTGAAGCGGTATTCACAACGCTTTCCCGAAAAGATACACCCCAGGGCATCGCTGCGGTTATCAGACAAAAATGGCAGTCTCTTTCTGAAGTTTCCCCAAAGACAGGGGATTTATGGGTCGGGTTGCAAGCCGTCCAAAACCCCGGCAATCTTGGCACGATACTCCGCACCTGCGATGCAGTGGGTGCTAATGGTCTGATCTTGCTGGATCATTCCACTGACCCCTATGATCCGGTTGCGGTTAAAGCTTCGATGGGTTCTATATTCACTGTACCATTAGTGAAAACAACCTTCCCCCAATTTAGCACCTGGTGTCAGGCTCACCCAGAACTAAGCCTAATCGGAACCTCAGACAAAGCCAGGAAAGATTGCTTTACAACCGTCTACCCGTCAACCTGCCTGGTATTGATGGGCAGCGAAGGCCAAGGCTTGCCTTCGGATTACATGGAACTATGCCAAGAGACCGTTCGCATTCCTATGGAAGGTGCTTGCGATTCGCTTAATCTGGCAGTGGCAACAGGTATAATCCTTTACCAGGTTTACCATCAACGCAAAACTCAGTGAGAGAGATATGATTTCATCAATTTCCGGCAAAGTAATCGCCATTATCAACGACTCGCTTGTATTGGATGTTCAAGGTATCGGTTTCGAAGTTGCAGTGACTAAAACCATGCTTGCTGAAGTGGAGGTCGGTGATATCGAATTCCTGTACACGTACCTGGTCGTAAGAGAGGATCTGCTGGCTTTATACGGCTTCAGAACGCAGGAAGAAAAACAGTTCTTTCTGCTTTTCCTGGGTGTGGAAGGAATAGGACCCAAGCTGGCAATGGCAATCTTATCAACCCTCTCCCTGGATAATGTTCGTCGGGCAGTCGTCTCGGAACAGCCGGAATTCTTCAGCCGGGTTCCGGGTGTTGGCAAGAAAACCGCTCAAAAGATTCTGATCCACTTGCAAGGACGAATTGCCATGGAAGCTGGGGGGGATCTTCGCCGTCCGACCAGTACGGCAGAAGACCAAGTCCTCGAAGCCCTGGTCAGCTTGGGATACAGTGTCGTTGAAGCCCAAAGCGCTATCCAGGCTTTACCAAAAGATCTACCGGATACTATTGAAGACAAGTTACGGGTTGCCTTGCAATATTTTGACCACTAATCCGCTACAACTTTTCGCACCTTGCGCCCCCTAATCTGCTCAATTCTGGAATTGTGTTAAATTCCAGCACTTACCATCGCAATCAATTGAAGCACAATGGTAAAATTAACTAACTATATAAAAACGAAAAATTAGGAACACTCATGGCAGCATTTTCAAGAGAATTGGGCATCGACCTGGGAACATTCAATACACAGGTAGCAGAAGGTAATCAGATTCTGGCTCAGGAACCCACCGTCGTCGCAATTGTTATTAACGAGATGAAATTAGTCGAATACGGAACAACTGCACTTGGCATGATGGGAAGGGTTCCAGAATCAATCGAGGTCGTCCGACCTCTAAGAAATGGTGTCATTGCAGAATACGAGCTAACTGAAAAGTTTCTGGGAATCTTGATTAAAAAAGTTACTGGACCCACACTTTTCTTCAGACCAAGAATCCTGATCAGTGTCCCATATGGCATTACCAGCGTTGAGCGAAGAGCTGTTCAGGAAGCCGGTCTGGGAGCCGGGGGGCGCGAAGTCAACTGGATCCCCCAGCCTTTGGCTGCCGCCATTGGCATTGATCTGCCAATTAACACCCCTACCGGGAACATGATCATCTGCCTGGGGGGCGGAACTACACAAGCAGCGGTCATTTCTATGACTGGCATTGTCAGTGCAGAGACATCACCGGTAGCCGGGTTGAAACTGGATGAAGCCATTATCGCTTATGTTCGCAAAAAATACGGTTTGGTCATTGCCCAACCCACGGCAGAATTGCTTAAGACACGGATTGGAGCTGCCATTCTAACCGAAGAAGAAATGACCATGGAAATTCAGGGGCAAGACCAAATCACAGGATTACCGAAACCAGCCAGCCTTTCCACCAATGAAATAGTCGAAGCCATGCAGCCGCCTTTGCAAGAAATTGTCGCCACCGCCAAACGCGTTTTAGAGAAAACGCCCCCGGAATTGATCTCTGATATCATCGATCGTGGGGTTCCCATCTGTGGTGGTACAGCCTTAATGAAGGGGTTGGATAAATACCTGACTGTGGCGCTTGGGATACCTGCCTATGTGGTTGAAAACCCGGTAACCTGCACAGTTGAGGGAACCGCCAAGGGCTTCTCAATTCTGGATTTGATCCTCAGAAACCAGTCAATGTAGGGCGCATCATGGCGAAAGCATCTGCTGCTCAGATACTTAACCAGCAAGAAAAACCGATAGCAGTCTTTACAGACCGTTCCTACCGTAAAAAAAGGAATGCTTTGTGGTGGTTGGGTATTGCAATATTGTTCCTTCTGGCTGAATTGGCTTACTGGGCTTATGGACAGTTTTTACCTCGCATTCAAAATTTTGGTATTAGTATCCTGTGGATAAACGAGAAACTGTATCTGACTCTGATGCCAGTCTTAGCGATCTTTGCTCTCTGCCTGATAATTTTAAATTGGCCGGTCCGTAGACGATCGGTACAGGTTTTTTCTGATGGTATTAAGTTCAAACACAGAAGAAAAACTCAGGAATTGGTCTGGAAGCAAATCACAAGCATTGCGCTGGATTTTTCTCAATCGAGTTTTCTTGGAATTAAGGGTAAATCGAGAAAATTCCTCAAGTTTGCTGCTTCTTCCGGCAATGAGAGGATTATTATCGACAACCGATATGACCGGTTCGATGATCTTGTCACCACGGTCAGGTTGATCAGTTTTCCAATATTGCTGGAAAAGACACAACATCAATTGAAAAACTCAAGCGCAATTTCGTTTGGCAAGGTTTCCTTTGAACCTGCCAAGGGTCTTTTTATCCGTGGTAAATGGACCCCATTGAGCGAGATCAAACAAGCAGGCATCACCAATGGCTGGTTTACCATACAGCTTGCCGATAGTTCAACAAAAAGAGTCTTGACCCGCCAGATAAACAATCCCGATATTCTTATGCAGGTATTAAACGATTACTGCCCAACTTGCTCCGAAAGATAATAGGAAAGATTTTGCAATTTTAGGACAGGGTCAATGTTCAACACACGGATATTGCTGTCAACTTTCAACGTGATGGGAGCATAATTAAGAATGGCTTTTATGCCACAATTGACCAATCTGTTGGTTATGTCTTGTGCTACCTGGGAAGGAACCGTAAGGATGGCAATTTTTACCTGGCACTTATTAATTTCCTCCTCCAGGTTTTCCACATCAAGCACCTTTAATCCTGAAATGGTCGTATTAATCAATTTTGGATTATTATCAAAAGCTAAAATCAGTTCAAACCCTTTCCGTGAAAAACCCTGATAACTTAACAAAGCTTGGCCCAGGTTTCCGACCCCGACCAAAGCGACCTGCCAGATCTGATTGAGGTTGAGGATCTCTCTTAACTCATCCGTCAGGCGAGTAACGTTATACCCGCTGCCCTGCTTGCCAAACTCACCGAAATAAGAAAAATCTTTGCGAATCTGCGCCGCTGTAACTCCCAGGTGCTTAGCCAACTCTTTGGAAGAAACAATTTCATATCCCTCCCGCTGCAAATGGTTTAGTATCTGCAGGTAGATTGGAAGCCTGGCAATCACAACCTCCGGAATGGCTTGTTTTTCCATTTAAATCAAGAATCCTTTCCTGTGCACAAACTCTTTTCATCAATGCCCTAAATTGATGATATCATCAGTTTACAGCGTATATTATATAGGGTATTATGTCTACTCTTCCGGTAAAATAAAATTTAGGTGTAAATTATCATAATACTTAAGGAGATAAAGGATGAAAGCGGCCAGAACCATCTTATATATTATTGCGGGGGTCTTTATCATTTTTTCCTTCCTTTTCCTTCTGGGTGCGTTCAGCCCGGATGGCAGTACCAGTTGGCTAACCATTGGGATCATCGGGATGATTATCGGCTTTGTGTTAATCTTCTTTGGAGCTAAATTAGGAGCAAAAGCCAAGGAATCAACCCAGAATATCACCCTTAACGTAGATTTGCCTGGTAATATTCAGATGGATTCACTTAAATGCCAATCTTGTGGTGCTCCTTTAGCGGCAGATGATATTAAAATGATCCAGGGCGCGCCTGTGGTGACCTGTCATAGCTGCGGAACGACTTATCAATTAACTGAAGAACCCAAGTGGTAACCAGAATGAAAAAATCTAAATCTTTTGTCTTATTGCTAATTCTGATTTTCGCCTTCCTTTCGCCCAAAACGGTTTCAGCGCAAAATTATTTATTCACATTGAATGAATATGAAGTAGAAGCTTACCTTGAAGAAGATGGCAGTCTGACCTTGTATTATTATATGATCTTTGCCAACGATGCCAATGCCGACCCGATTGACTACATTGACCTGGGTTTGCCAATTGCTTCCTATGACTATAAAAATATAGAAGGTACCATTAACGATCAGCCAATCCCCAAGATTGGTTCTTCTGCTTACGTGCAGGGCGCTGAACTGGCGTTAGGTGACCTTGCCATTCAACCCGGCAAGACCGGTACAGTCATCGTTTGGGCACGGGGGATTAGTGGTACGCTATTCCCCTATGACCAATCTGATCGTGAAAATTATGTAAATTTCCAATTTACTCCCAGCAGCTTCGGTGCGCAATATGATCAATCGACCGCTACAAAATACCGCATGACTATTATCCTTCCGCCTGGAGTAAGTGAGACGGAGGGTGTTTACTACACCCCTTTGGGCTGGCCAGGCACTGATACACCGGAAGCCTCATTAACCACCGATGGGCGGGTTTATTACTCTTGGTACACCGAAAATGCCAATGTTCACAGCACCTACTCTTTTGGAGCCGCCTTCCCCGCCAGCGTGGTTCCCGCCGCCAGTATCTCCAGCAAAGAGGTTTATGAAACCCAGGAAGGGGGATCTGTCGGTTCAGGCAGCTGGCTTGAAACAATTTCTGATTCTCTTCCCTGTTGCATTGGTGTCATTGCCATTATTGGATTGGTTGTTTTTAGCTTGATTAAAAGCAATCAAAATACTCAAAAGCGCAAGATGCAATATCTTCCGCCCAAGATTTCAATTGAAGGTCAGGGAATTAAACGAGGACTTACTGCTGTCGAAGCAGGTGTGCTCATGGAAGAGCCACTGGATAAAGTCCTGACTATGATTTTGTTTTCATTACTGAAAAAAGAAGCTGTGACTGTTCTCGAAAAAGAGCCTCTTAAGCTGCAAGCTTCCGACCCCTTGCCCGAGGGATTGTACGCTTATGAAACCAGCTTTTTGAAAGCATTTGATCAGGATGACACAAAATCTCGCAAGCAAGCTTTGCAGACCACCATGATTGATCTGGTAAATTCTGTCTCAGAAAAGATGAAAGGTTTTAGCAAGAAAGAGACCGCAGCCTATTACAAAGATATCGTAAAACGGGCTTGGGCTGCAGTCGAAACCGCACAAACACCCGAGGTTAAGAGCGCCCAGTACGAACATACCCTTGAATGGACCATGCTCGACCAGGATTTCAATGGAAAAACTGAGCGTACTTTTACTGGAAGTCCTGTCTTTATTCCAATCTGGTGGCACCGTTATGACCTAGCTTTCCGGCCAGTAGCCTCTGGGGGCGGCGGGGTGTCTTCTGCTGTACCGTCAGGCATGGGTACTGGTACTGGCACGGGCAGCAGCAAGCCCAATGTCTCACTCCCCCACATACCCGGCTCTGATTTTGCTGCCTCTATGATCAATGGCACAACAGCCATGGCAGCAGGAGTGATAGGTGACGTAACCAGCTTTACCGGCGGGATTACCAACAGAACCAATCCGATCCCGATTCCAACTTCCACCCCAAGAAGCGGCAGTGGCGGTTTCAGAGGCGGCAGCAGCGGCGGCGGTCATTCTTGTGCCTGCGCTTGTGCCTGTGCCGGCTGTGCGTGTGCCTGTGCCGGTGGAGGGCGTTAATCCAGTTTGACACCTGGTATGATCATGCCGATAAAACGCGTTTCAGGACACCAGATTCAGCCCATTCCAGCCGGGCTTTACCAGTTTGATTTTGTTAATCACAATTCCAAATCGAGGGTTCACTTGCGGCTGGATGAAGATAATAGCGGTCTCTTGATCGTGAATGCCAGCCGTGTGGTGCACTTAAACCCTACCGCCGCCCAGATGGCTTATTACCACCTGAATAAGGTTGATCAAAAGAAGGCAGTTGGCGAACTCAAAGCAAGATTCAGAGCGACTGAAAAGCAAATAGAACAAGATTACCAGGAAACAATTCAACAAGTTGATGCCTTGATAGATGAGGAAAGCGGCTTATGCCCGGTTTGCGACCTTGGATTGGAAGCGGAAATGCCGTTTTCAGCCAAGTTATCCGCCCCATATCGGATGGACTTGGCTCTGACCTACCGCTGCAACAACAACTGCGCCCATTGTTATAATGCCCGCCCCAGAAATTATCCTGAAGTGAAAACCAACGTCTGGAAAGCCGTTATCGATAAAATCTGGGACTTGCGAATTCCCCATGTAGTTTTTACCGGTGGCGAGCCTACTTTACGGGAAGATCTGGTTGAATTAGTTGCCTATGCGCAGGAAAAAGGTTTGGTAACCGGTTTGAATACCAATGCCCGCCGTTTGGCAGATAAATCGCTCGTGGATAGTTTGGTGCAAGCTGGTCTGGATCATGTTCAAATCACGGTAGAGTCTTATTCCCCCGCGATCCACGATGAAATGGTGCAAGCCAGCGGTGCTTGGTGGGAGACTATCGCCGGATTGCGCAACGTGGTTCAATCCAAGTTGTACATGATGACCAATACCACCCTGCTGCAAAATAATGCTTGGGAGCTGGAAAAAATACTGACCTTCCTGGCTCAAGAAAGGGTCCCGACAGTCGGGTTGAACGCACTCATCTATTCGGGTCACGGCAAAACAGTCCAAACAGGTTTAAAGGAGCAAGAGCTCCCTAAGTTCTTAGAATTGGCAACCAGCCTGACTCAAAAAAATGGACAACGGCTGATCTGGTATACCCCCACTCAGTATTGTCAGTTTAACCCCACCCAACTTAGTCTGGGTGTAAAAGGCTGTACTGCTGCTTATTACAATATGTGCATTGAACCGGATGGTCAGGTGATCCCATGCCAATCCTATTACCATTCCCTTGGACACATTCTTGAGGATAATTGGGACTCCATCTGGAATCACCGTCTTTCAAAACAACTGCGGGAACGTCAGGATATCCCGGCGGGTTGCGAGCATTGCGATTTCTTGCAGGAATGCGGCGGTGGCTGCCCTCTGGCACGCGACCACCAATCCGTAAGCCCAATTTTTGTCGATCTGTTGTAGTGTTGGAGGAAATTATGACAAAGTTCGTGGATAAGCTTCGTTTACGCGGTTCTACCCCCAAACCACTTTCCAGTGGGTTTTATGTCTATCACTCCCCGGAGTCAGAGCCCGTACAATTTCGCCTTCACCTGCGGGTTGAACCGGACGGCGAAGGGGTCTTGATTGTGAATGCCTCTTCCATCCTTCACCTTAACCAGACTGCAACGGAATTCGCTTATTACTTGATGCAGGGTAAAAGCGAGTCACAAATTACCGAAAAAGTGGCCGAGCGCTTTAATGCTCCAGCAGGCATCATTGCCCAGGATGTAGCTTCCTTCCACGAACAGTTGATGACCTTTGTCCATAAATCAGACCAGGAACCCATCACCAATTTTGGCTTTGAACCGCTGACAGAATTTACAGATCTCTCGGCACCCTATCGCCTGGACTGCTGCCTGACTCACCGGGCGAAAAGCGCTGATGCCGGCATAGACCAAGCTGATTTTTCCGCAGAACTGGATACAAATGCCTGGAAAGACATCATCCACAAAGCTTACAATGCCGGTATTCCCCATCTTGTTTTTTATGGAGGGGAGCCTACTTTGCGAGAAGACTTGATCCCGCTGCTGCAATACTGTGAGGAGTTGGGATTGGTTACAGGCTTGGTAAGCTCCGGTGAAAAACTCTGCGATGATTCTTATCTAGGTTCCATGCTCACCAGCGGCCTGGATCATCTTTTGATTCCTTACGATCCTGGAGACGCCCATTTGAAGCAAGCCCTGACTAAAATCCTTCCGCTGGATTTGTACACCTGCGTCAATCTGATCATCGGCAAGGATACTGATTATCAGACTTTGGTGAAGGAATTGGCAGACCTGGGCACAAATGCCATTTCCATCGTCCCGGCCAATCAGGAGGCCTATGAGCACTACCTTGAAGCCGCTGAGTTTATAACTAATTCCAATATTCCGCTGGTAAGCGATCTGCCCTTGCCCAAAGCCCAGATCGAACTGGCAAAATTACGAAACAATGCCGCGGAACCTCAGCCCGAAACCGAATATGTCATTGTTGGCGTGCAACCCGATGGAGAAGTTTTCTCACACCCGTTTTTTGGTAAACCTTTGGGCAATATCGCTACTGAAACATGGGATAAAATTTGGGATAGGAGATTCTAAAATCAACCATGAGATTAATCCAGTGGCATAATCGCTACATACTTCAGGCTTTCTGGACCCATAAGTTACGGCAATTTCTGTTATCCAAGATCCAGGTCCATTCTGGAGATAAAGTTTTAGATGTCGGCAGCGGCACCGGAGCTCTCTTTTCTGATTTCCATAATCAGGGAATCCAGGTGACCGGGCTGGATAACGACTTCGATCGTTGTCAATTTTCACTTCCGCTGAATAATTCCCAGAATATCATCTGCGGAAATGGCTATTCCCTGCCAGTCGCTTCAGGAAGCTATGACCTGGCAGTTTGTCATTATCTGCTTCTATGGCTGAAAAAACCTGAGCTTCTATTACGGGAAATGAAACGTGTAATAAAGCCAGGCGGTTATTTATTTGCTTTTGCCGAACCCGATTACCAATCGCGCATTGATTACCCGGAATTATTTCAAAAAATCGGTCAGTTCCAAAATCATTCGCTGGCTTTTCAGGGTGTGGACCTGGCAATGGGCAGAAAGTTGGGATTCCTTTTTCGAGGTCTTGGTTTGGATAATGTCAATGTTGGGCTTCTGGCGGGTGAATGGAAAGAACCCACTCTGGATGTCTTTCTGAATGAATGGGATATGATTGCCTACGACCTGGGCGGATTTGTACCTGCGAATGAAATCCTGGAACTGAAATCCGAAGCCCAGGCAGCCTGGTTGGATGGCACCGCGACCATCTTTATCCCGACTTTCTATGCTTATGGGCAAGTCCCCTACTAGTATCGCTGATCATTTTTTGTATCTATAAGAGCCAAGTTAGACTTATCCGCAGACCTGTCAGACACAACGCAAGGAGAAAGGGGGGCTGACTTGTAGACCAAGGGGAAAAGACACATCTCTGATACTATATATTAAAAACCGCTTACATGACTTTTAGAATTAGTAAGCGGTTATCAGTCGGGGCGAAAGGATTCGAACCTTCGACCTCTTGCACCCCATGCAAGCACGCTAACCGGACTGCGCTACGCCCCGAACGGACAGAATTATACATGCCTCATTACGATTGTGCAAGTCAAGTTCCCATCTCGTCACTATGATAAAGTACATGGAAAAGAGAGAGTTCTTTCATAATTGAGTTTATACACCAAACACAAGAAAGGAACTCTCAAATGACAGCCGAAACCGTCCAAGTCGTTATACACAGGTCTGATAAAGACTAAAAGGCAACACTCAACCTGAACGATCTGAATGGAGGGACCACACAACTCCGTGCGGGGTAGATGAAGCAAACAACTGAGGGGTTTTGGGAAGCATTAAATGATATCCTGAGGAAAAGACTTTCCAAAAGGTGGAAGAATATAGGGCGCGAACGCCGCAATCTGATCAGGGAGACAGGGCATAGGAGAATCTCCTTCTGTCCTCTCTATAAAATATACGAATTTGAAACAGTAACAGTACAAAGAGGGGTAAATGTTTGGATGCAAATCTTCAAAGACATTTTTATAGAAGCATTTAAGAAGAAAAATGGTGATTTTCCACAATCGAACAAAGTAGTTAGTTCGCCGACTTCACCACAAACAAAAGCCCTTCTGTCTCCAGAAGGGCTGTCGGGGCGGGCGGATTTGGACCGCCGACCTCACGGTCCCGAACCGTGCGCTCTATCCGGGCTGAGCCACGCCCCGCGAACCAACATTATACCATTACTGGTATTTATTCAAGCCGAAGATTTTCCCTCAGATCGGAACCTGTCACGGTTTCAACAATACCTTCAAGGTTCCAGGCTGGGCTGCTGCTTCCATGGCTTTTATGCCCTCGTGCAGCGGGAAAACCCCGCTGATCAATGGCAAAACATCCACCTTATTATTCTCCAATAGGTTGAGCGCAGGACCAAACGGTCCACATCTTGAACCAATCAAGCGGATTTCATCCACCACTAGGCTCGAAAGATTTACCGCTGCATCCCCGGCGAAGGTGGACTTTAGAACCAATGTACCTCCGGGGCGCACCAGGCTTCGCGACAGGGCAAACCCTTCTGCGGATCCGGTTACTTCTACGACAATATCCGCATTATGCTCCTGTAACGCCTTGGCATAGACTGCTTCGATTCCAAATTTCTCCAACAGTTTGCCTGGCTCCGGGCGGCGAATAACCACTTTCAGGTCACAGCCGGTCAATCCCAGGCATTGAGCAACCAAGAGACCCAACCTGCCTGCCCCCACCACAATCACCCTGTCGGTTGGTTTTATGTGTATCTGTTGCTGAATCTCCAAGGCTGCTGCCAACAGTTCTGTAATTACAGCCCGCTCATCTTCCACATTTTTAGGAACAAGCCACAAATTTCGAACTGGCAGTTTAACGTAATCGGCAAACACTCCGTTGTAATCCGAGATGCCCAGCGTACGCCGCCTTTCACAATGGGAGGTTCGACCATTCATGCAGGCTTCACAATGACCACAATAAATGGTGATCTCACCTACCACACGTTCGCCAATCCAGGATTCATTGTTGGGTGCTTCAATAACTTCTCCAACAAATTCGTGTCCCAATATTCCCCAATATGGATAATAACCCCGCACTAATTCCAAATCAGTTGAACAAATTCCTGCCATCCGTACCTTGATCAGCGCTTCATCCCGCTCCAAGGTTGGCATGGGCAACTTATCCCGCAAGATCAGTTTTTGATCTTCCAGACATAATCCACGCATGGCATTGCCTCCTTTTTGAGATATTAATTTCGATCAGATTGCTCCTGTCCGCCCGAACTGGCGCTCCAACAATGCTGCGCTCAAGTGAATCATGGTCGGCCGGCCGTGCGGGCAAGTGCGCGGAGACTGACAGGATTCCAGATCCAGAAGCAGCGCTTTCTGCTCGCTTTCCGAAAGGACCTTGCCGGCTTTGACAGCCATACGCTTACAGACTCTGCCAGCCACCCGGGCTTCAATCTCAGCCTGCAGAGGCGCTTCATCCTCCTCGAACTCCTCCACCAGCGAGATCAATGCCGCTCTTGGGTCTCCACTCTGCACAATCGTCGGGACCGAACGCACGATAAAAGTGTTTGGACCAAAACTTTCCACATCAAAACCAAGCTCTTTTAGGACTGGCAGTTGAGTTTCCAACAAGGCTGCTTTTTCACCGGTAAGCTCCACTACCGCCGGCTGAACCAGCGCCTGGGAAGGAATGGCAGAAGCTTGGTATTGCGCCATCATCTGATCGTACAGCACACGTTCATGAGCTGCATGCTGATCGATCAGGTACAGCCCATCCGGACCCTCCGCTACCAGATAGGTGGCCGCAACCTGACCCACCAGACGAAGCAAAGGCAGCCTTTCCACTGTCAGCGGATTTTGCAACGGATTGCTCCTGCCCTCAAAACCATCCCTTTGTGAGCTCGCTGGCATTCCTGCAACACCCTGCCCTGCCAGGATCTCAGCGTAATTTTCCATTTCGGCTTGCCTGCCCCACAGGTTGGCAGAGCGCAGTTCCGGAATCGGTGAAAATGCCAGCAGCCCCCGCTTGATAGCTCTTTGCAGAGCATTAAAGGCCATATCAGGTTCCCGAAAGCGGACCTCAGCCTTGGAAGGATGTACGTTCACATCCACCAACTGAGGCGGCATTTGAACGAATAAAATCGCTACGGGATAGCGCCCGACCATCAGCAAAGTGTTATAAGCTTTTATCACTGCCGCGGTTAAAGAAGAATCCTGCACCCAGCGTCCGTTCACAAACAGGGTAATATCCTTCCGGTTCGAGCGAGTCAGGGACAGGTTGCTGACATAACCTTCTACAGAAATTTCCCGGTCTGTCAGTTGGATTGGCAGGAGCATTTTTGCATCCTGGCTGCCAAAAAGCGCCTGGAGAATTTCCAGTTTTTCCCCGCTGCCACTCGTCTGGAAGATGACTTTCCCATCCTGCATGAGTGACCATCGGATTAATGGGTATGCCATGGCGTACCGGGTAACCAAGCCGGTGATCTGACGGTTTTCCGTCAGATCGGATTTGAGAAATTTAAGTCTGGCAGGAACGTTGTAAAACAGGTCTTCCACCTTGACAACACTGCCAGTGGATAGGGGCACACGATCCGTGGATTCTATCTGACCGCCATCCACATAAATGCGCTCTCCCGCCAGTTGATCCTCGGTCTTAGAAGCGAGCGTCAGGCGTGCAACCGAACCAATCGAAGCCAAAGCTTCCCCACGAAAACCGAGCGTGCGAATATTGAGGAGGTCATCAGCAGTGGTTAATTTGCTGGTGGCATGCCTGGCAAGCGCAAGTGGCATTTCCTCCGCTGGAATTCCGCTTCCATCATCCACGACCTCAATAACACGTTTGCCGGCTTCCTTAATCTCAATAGAAATGGATCGGGCACCGGCGTCAATGGCATTTTCAATCAGTTCCTTCACCACCGAAGCGGGTCTTTCCACCACTTCTCCGGCAGCAATTTGAGAGGCGACTTTTTCCGGCAGGATTTGTATTGGCATAGTTTTTTCCTGACCGAATTATACCTTCTTGAATCGCCTCAAACTATCAAAACTGGCAAGGAGTTTTTATTTTCATCAAGTAAGAAATTTGGGATACTCGGGCAAAGCCAAGTATGCTCTGCAGACAACCGCCATTTCAGATAACAATTAGGGGACCTTTGAGAGATTGTTGGGCTTTTATGCCAAAGTTATCTGAAAAGGCTCGCTATATTTCTGCTTATCTTTTTCTTAAATCCTGTTAACTGATATCAGAGTACCGGTCTAAATCGCAATTTGTAAGTTATAGACACGCACGCATAGCCTCAGACGAAACGTACGCAGAAATTCTGTTAAAATTAACAATTATGGAAATATCAGAACATCTTAAAGGCATCCTGGATACTCTGCCGGATAATCCGGGCTGCTACCTGATGAAGGATAAGGATGGAACCATCATTTACGTTGGTAAAGCCATCAACCTTAAAAACCGGGTGCGTTCGTATTTCCATGATTCAGCCGAACATACCTATAAGATCAGGCAGATGGTCAAAAAGATCGCTGATATTGAATTCATCGTGGTCAATTCCGAGCTGGAAGCCTTGATTCTTGAGATGAATTTGATCAAGTCGCATCGGCCCTTTTATAATGTCCGACTTAAGGATGACAAGCGTTATCCCTACATTAAGATTCATTGGACGGATGAATTCCCCAAGCTGACGGTTACCCGCCAGATGAGTGACGACGGCTCCCGTTATTTTGGTCCTTATACCTCCGTTTGGGCAGTGCATCAGACCCTGGATGTCTTGCGCAAGATTTTCCCCTACCTCACCTGTGCCCGGGAGATCACCGGTAAAGACACCCGTCCCTGCTTATACTATGACATCAAACTATGCTCAGGTCCCTGTATCGGCGCCATTGATAAAGAATCATACCGGCAGATGATCGATGACTTGTGCAAATTCCTGGAAGGCAAGACCGATCCAGTGGTAAAGCGGCTTCAGAAAGAAATGATGGCTGCTTCCGATGCGATGAACTTCGAGAAAGCCGCTGCTATCCGAGATCAGATCCGGAGCATTGGTCTTGTGGTGGAACGTCAGAAGATCATCTCAGACGATCAAAAAGACACCGATATTATTGCCATGGCGCGTTCAAATGGCGAAGCTTGCGTTCAAATCTTCTTTGTGCGTTCCGGAAAGCTGATTGGCAGGGAGTACTTTATCCTGGAGGGTACCGAAGAGGAAAATAACGAAGCCATCCTGAAGGAATTTATCATGCAATTTTATTCGCAGGCCGCCTTTATTCCCAAAAAAGTCCTTCTGCCTCATGAAGTAGAGGAGGCCAGGATTATCAAGGAATGGTTGAATACCCGCCGCGGAGGCGAAAAGGTTGAAATTAGTATTCCAAAACGCGGGGAAAGTAAAAACCTGGTGGATATGGCGACCGAAAACGCCGTGGTTACCTTGCAAGCCCTCGAAACCCGCTGGAAAGCTGACAAGGACCGTCAGCACAAGGCATTGGCTGAGATTCAAGCCGCCCTAAACCTGGCGGAACCACCCAACAGGATTGAGTGCTACGACATTTCCAACACTATGGGCACCGCCAGTGTGGGCAGCATGGCGGTGTTTGAACAGGGTGTTGCCAACAAGAAGCTCTACCGTCGTTTCAACATTCGCAATGTGGAAGGACCAGATGATTTTGCCTCAATGGAAGAGGTGCTGCGGCGTCGTTTCAGCCATTATCATACCGCCCAGGCAGAAAAAAATCTGCCTGGAAAGCAACCGGACCAAGCTTTCAGTTTTCTTCCGGACCTATTGATTGTGGATGGCGGTAAAGGTCAGTTAAGCCGGGCAGTCAAAGTAATAGAAGAACAAGGTTTGGAAAACCGATTTACCGTTGTGGGGCTTGCCAAACAGGAAGAAGAATTGTTCCTGCCAGAACGGTCCGACTCTATCCGGTTGGATGAACGCTCCCAAGGGCTTTATTTGGTTCAACGAATCCGCGATGAAGCACATCGATTCGCAATTACAGCACATCGCAATCAGCGTGGTAAAATCGGTTTAGTATCTCGGCTGGATTCCATTTCCGGATTGGGCCCAGCCCGCAGAAAAGAACTCATTCAACGGTTTGGCTCCATTGAAGCCATTCTGGCAGCTGAACCGGAAGAAATCGCTAGAATCAAAGGGATCACCCTTGAAATGGCACAAAATATAAAAACACAATTGGAGTAAGCATGGCAAAAAAAACAACCAAAACCAATAATGCCAGTAGAATCATCATGACAATATTGGCGATCACCATTATTTTGGCAATGGTGCTCTCAATGTTTCGTTTTTAGGGAGCTTTATTATGCAGAAGTATGATCCGCTGGGCGCAGCATTTATCGAACAGGGCTTATACGCAAATATGGATATGACGTCTGAAAACCAAGGCGCCGCCTTCCCGGAGTATTTGACCACGGTATCAGAGAATGCCCACCTGATCCCCTTACCGAACCCAGCCGAGATTTGCTTTCCTTCGGCTAACCTGCGCACCATTTTGGAGGAGCGCCATTCCGTTCGCCGTTATGATACCCAAAGCAACCTTTCCTTGGAGGAATTAAGCTATTTACTCTGGCTAACCCAGGGAGTAAAAAAAGTCTCTCAGAAAACCGGCATGACACTCCGCACGGTACCCTCAGCCGGGGCACGGCATCCCTTTGAAACTTTCCTGGCAGTCAACCGTGTGGAGGGACTCGAAGTGGGAATGTATCACTTCATTGCCCACAAACATGCCCTCGAATTATTCCAACTTGGCGAAGAAATCATTACCAAACTAAACGAAGCCTCTTTGAACCAAAATCAGGTCATCACCAGCGCCGCAACGTTCATCTGGACGGCTATGCCTTATCGGACCAGTTGGCGCTATGGCACCCGCGGCTATCGCTACCTTTACCTGGATGCTGGGCATGTCTGCCAAAACCTGTACCTGGCTGCAGAATCAATCGGGTATGGTGTTTGCGCCATTGGCGCCTTTTCGGATGAAAAGGTGAATGCCTTGCTGGGCTTGGATGGTCGGGAACAGTTTGCCATCTATCTGGCTTCTTGTGGGAAGAAACAAACTGAGTAACCTTTCTTGAGTTTCAATGGAATCGTCAAGCTGTGATTTTGCTGTCTTGATTTCTGCCAGTGCGGAGTGGCAGGAAATTCTTCCCCTCTTCCCGGCTGTTAAACGCGACCATTCCCCTTATGGAGAGTTCTTTTTTACCTATTCAGGATCGCACCCGATCACTTTTTTACATGGGGGTTGGGGAAAGGTTGCAACAGCAGGCGCCACGCAGTATGCGATTGACCACTGGCAGCCCAAATTCTTGCTCAATCTGGGCACTTGCGGTGGTTTGGAAGGACGTGTAGATCTCAATACGATCATCCTGGCAGAAGAGACTGTCATCTATGACATCATCGAGGGAATGGGCAGCTATCAAAAGGCTATTGAGCACTACACCAGTAAAGCTGATTTGAGTTGGCTGAAAGGTGAGCTGCCTCTGCAAGTTAAACGGACCAAGCTGTACTCCGCCGACAGGGACATCCGACCTGAAGATGCCTCGGGCATACTCTCCAGCCTCGGAGCGGATTCTGGGGATTGGGAATCCGGGGCATTTGCCTGGGTTTGCGCCAGGAATCAGAAAGATTGGTTGGTCTTGAGGGGAGTCACCGACCTGATCAGCAATAAAGAGGGCGAGGCACTTGGAAATGTGGATTTATGGCACCAAAGAACCGGACCGATTATGAAGCAATTGGTGGATTGCCTGCCCTGGATATTGGATCAATACACTAAGTCTCATTAGTCTTAAGAATTAGTTACTTGTCTCCCGATAATTAATACAGAATACGCTTCATATCAGGGGATATTTAGCAAGTTCTGATGGTCTATATGCTAAACAAAAAATTATTCTCTAATTTCCCAACCTGGCCCGTTCATCTTCCACTATGCTGTGGTCCAGTTTTTTAACCAACGGCACCGGTTGATTGAAAGGTTTCCCTGCTTTAAGGGTAGATGCCTGCCATAGATCGACACCCCCATCAATCAGGCAGCCATTCGTGTTGTAAGTCAATATCTGGTGGCAGCCGAGTTTGTCTTCAATCGAACGGGTTTCTTGACAGCCAAAAATTGGCTCAGGATTACCCAAGATCTTGTGCAGGTTTTCGCTGGTGAATGGGATAAAAGGAGCAAACATAATCTTCAGCCAGTCAATCGCCTGAATGGCAGTGAAGACTGATTTGGCAGCTTCGTTTTTATCTGTTTTGATTTCAAACCAGGGGGCATGTACATCCAGATACTTATTGACTTCAGTTGCCAAGCTCATCACTTCCGATAGCGCAGCCCGCAACTGAACGCTTTCCATCTTTTCAGCCACGCTGTCAAAACCGGAACGAATGGTTTGGAGCAGTTCCAGATCAGATTCACGCAGTTCCCCCGGCTGAGGAATCACGCCCTCCCAATGCTTGTAAGTAAAAGCCAGAACCCGGTTGACCAGGTTCCCCCAAGTCGCCACCAGTTCATTATTATTGCGCTGGAAGAATTCTTCCCAATCCCAATCGGTATCCTTGCTTTCCGGCATGGCAGTGGTCAGGTAATAGCGCAGTGGATCGGGATCGTAACGTTCGAGGAAGTCCAAACCCCAGACCGCCCAGTTATGGCTGCCGCTGATCTTGCGACCTTCCAGGTTCATGAACTCATTAGCTGGGACGTCGTAAGGCAAGACCAATTTTTGGGGATTTTGCGCACCAAGTGCCCGGTCTATGCCATCCTTGAATCCGATCAATTCAGCTGGCCAGATCACCGCATGGAAGGGAATGTTATCCTTGCCGATGAAATAGAAAGTTTTAGATTCCTGGTTTACCCACCAGTCACGCCAGGCATCGGGGGTTCCATTAAGTCTGGACCATTCGATCGAAGCTGACAGGTAGCCAATAACCGCTTCAAACCAGACATACAGGCATTTGCCCTGCCAACCGTCCAACGGTACCGGGATGCCCCAGTCCAGATCCCGGGTGATCGGGCGCCCTTTTAACCCATCCGCCAGGATTTGGCCCAGCGACTGACGGATGACATTTGGGCGCCAGTAATCTTCGCGAGCTTTCAGGAAAGCAACAATTTCCGGTTCCAAACTCGACAAATCCAGGTAAAAATGCTCTGTTTCCTTCAATATTGGCGTTGAGCCATCAATTTTAGAACGAGGATTGAGGAGAAGTTCCGGTTCCAGCATGTGCCCGCATTTTTCACATTGATCAGAACGCGCTTCAGGGTTGCCACAGAAATAGCAGGTGCCTTCCACATAACGATCAGGTAAAAAGCGCTCTTGGGCAGTCGAGTACCACTGTTTGTTGGTGGCTGTGTACAGGAATCCGTTCTCGTTCAGGGTGGTAAATGCCAATTGTGAAATTTGGAAATGGTTGGAAGTATGCGTGCTGGTAAACAGATCATAGGTCAAACCCATTTTTTGGAAGAGCGCCAAAAAGCGCTCGTGGTAAGCCTGATAAACCTCGACTGGGGTCTTGCCCTGCGCATCAGCTTTGACTGTGATAGGAGTGCCGTGGGAATCCGAACCTGAGACCATCAGGACGTTTCGGCCGCGCAAACGGTGATAGCGCGCACAGATATCCGCCGGAAGGTAAGAACCTGTCAGATTTCCTACATGAATATCAGCATTGGCATAAGGCCAGGCTACTGCAATTAAAACATTTTGAACCATCAGGCATTCCTCCAAAACTTAACGTGCAAAATTCTATCATTAATTCCGGCATATCCAGTCAGTTACAGCCCTTAACAAAATACATCCAATATCAGTTGTCCTACTTTTTATACAAGAATGCTCGATTTTATGCTGACAGACAGGTGATTTGACTTTTTTAGGATTCCTGGAAGTGTATCCGACTTTCAGTGTGTTCACATTCTGCCAGGTTCAGATTTTGACCACATTCTACGCAGACACCTTTGCAGTCTGGCTTACAAATGTATTTTATCGGTATTTCCAGCAGAAGATAATCACGAAAAATTTCAGTCAGGTCAATATACCCATCTCCGGGGATAACCTGGTCGGATTCATCCTGTGCTCTTTCGACAAAGACATACAATTCCTCAAAACTGGTTGCAACGGGCAGCCGGCTCAAGGTCAGACAGCGGACACACGGTACCTCAATCACACCCTTCAGGTCTGCATGAAGAAGTAGACCCTCATGGGTTCGAGAAAAGCGGTAATCACAATAAAAGTCGAAAACGTTGATGTCTGGTTCAATAAATATTTCCGGGAATTCCATATGAAAATCACGAGAAAACCCGTTAGGTTTGTTGAGAAAATAACCTATGTTAGTACGGAGGGAATAGCGTTGTTTTTCCATTGGCAAAGTACAATTATATAAGATCTGAAAATTATAACATGCCTTCCATAACCGTTACACGCAACCGGAGAGGTCTCCTTGAAAAAGCTGCTCATCGCAACGAATAATTTAGGAAAAATTGCTGAAATCCGGGCTATCCTTTCAAATCTGTCTATTGAATTAATTGCCCCCATTGATTTGTCGTTAGATCTTACCATCGAGGAAGATGGCAAGACCTATTATGAAAACGCTTTAAAAAAAGCGATTGCATATTATCAAGAAAGTGGCTTACCCACCCTGGCAGACGACTCAGGCTTGGAGGTTGACGCCCTGAACGGCGACCCTGGAATCCGCTCCCGGCGATATTCTCCTGATACACAAGCTACAGACATGGATCGTTGTACTTACCTAGTCAGCCAATTGAAAAAATTTCCCCGCCCTTGGAAAGCAACTTTCCATTGTGAAATTGTACTTCTCACAAGTCCAAATTTGCATATCCGTTCTCATGGCATTTGCTCCGGTCAAATCATCCCAGAGCCGCGGGGAGAGAATGGTTTTGGTTACGATCCTATCTTTCTGTTGGACGAATACCCTGTCACAATGGCGGAATTACCAGATGAGCTTAAAAATCAATTCAGTCACCGTGCCCAGGCACTCCAGGCAGCGCTGACCGAGTTGGAATGTTTTGCCAAAGAATGACCACTACCAGCGGTTATAGTGAACCTTTGTCTGGTCAAATCGATCCACCGGCTGCGGTTTTTCAGCAGGATGGCCGACTGCCATCAAAGTGACCGGTTTAATCTCCGCCGGTAAGCCAAAAAGCTCACGGAGAGGCTCTGTTCGTTCAGATCTCGGGTGAATGCCCAGCCAGACCGCACCCAAACCCAAAGCATGACAGGTTAGCAGCATATTTTGTGTGGCAGCCGAACAATCCTGCACCCACAGGTCAAAAAGTTTCCCTTCCGGCACATAAGCACAAACTAGAATAGCCAAGGTGGCTTCCCGCATCATTTGGGCATAGGGATGAAACTCAGGAATCGCATCCAACTTCTCCCGTTGGGTAATGACCACAAAACGCCATGGTTGACTATTATTTGCGGAAGGTGCTTGCATGCCAGCCCGCAAGATTTTTTCCACATCTGTCTCATCGACAGGAACATCCGAAAAATGCCTGACACTTCGGCGGGTCAGGATCGCCTCAGTTAGTTCCATGATCTTTCCTATTGTTTGTATCCAAAACGCCGCAGCAAATCTTTGCGAGCAGCGATTTCTTCCGGTCCTTCCACACCCAGCGGAGATTGTCCGTCTACAATGCCCAGAATGCCCCTGCCTTGTTCTGTCACGGCAATAATTACCTCGGTGGGATTAGCTGTGGCACAAAAAATGCGGCAGACCTCCGGAACTTGTTTAATCGCATTAAGTACGTTAATTGGGTAATATCCCACACCCAAAAAAAGGAAAAAGCTATGTCCTGCCCCAATATTCATGGCATTCTGTTTGGCAAGTTCGATCATTTCTTCATCGGTGCCACTCCAGCGAACCAATCTTGGATCGGAAGCTTCACAGAAAGCCAAGCCAAATTTTATCCCAGGAACAGAACTCACCAGGGTTTCATGAATGTCTTCTACCGTTTTAATAAAATGAGACTGACCCAACACAAAATTGGTCAGGTTTGGATTTTGAACTTTCACAACCTCTATGTTCATGAGCACCTCCTTGTGTAGGTTACCGGGATTGTAGCATATTCCTGCTTCCGGGAACTTAATCCCTATTCTATAACGAACTTGCTCGCATAGGGTAAAATTCGCTTATGAATTTACATCAGGTCAAATCTGTTCTTGCCGCCATAATATGTGCATGCCTGCTTCTGATTGGGTGCTCTCCCTCTACTGCAGCCAGGCCGACCCTGATGCAGCAAAATGGCACCGCCACCCCCTTCCTGGCCACATCCACGCCCATGCCGACCTTTACCCCGACACTCCCCCCATTGGGCAGTGAGGCAAATCCATTGGTAATGGCAGTTATTGCCAATCAGGTTCCCACTGACCAATTAACCGCTTTGGACACCTTAACGAATGAACTTTCTGGGAGCTTAAATTTAAAGGTCATTGCCAAGTCTTTTCCGGATTACTTCTCGCTCGAATCCGCATTACAAAAAGGTCAGGTCCACCTGGCTTGGCTTCAACCAGTGGAGTATTTGCTGGCTTCAGAAAAGGGTTTGCTTTCCTCCCTTCTGGTAACCAATCACCTGGGTGTAACGGCATATGGGATCCAGTTCCTGGGTCACAGGGATTCAAGCTTTACCAGTTATTATGATGTGGGTACCATGCTTTCCACCACAAGCGCTGTCAAGGCTTTGGCTCAGTTCTCAGGTTTGCGCCCCTGTCTTACCAGCGACACTTCGCTGGCTGGTTACTGGCTGCCGCTCGGTTATCTGAAACAGAATAACATTCCCATCCAGGAGCCTATTCTCACATATTCCTATAGCGCCAATCTTCGGGCTCTCTACGTAAAGGGTGTCTGCGAGTTTACTGCAACCTATGCCATCTCAGGCGATCCCCGTTCTTCTTCAGAAGTGATTACGGACTTGCAGGACGTGATGGCGCGCTTGCCAATCATATGGATCTCGCCTGCGGTTATTCCCAATCTTAATCTCTCAATCGATCCGGAATTGCCTTTACCAATCCAGACCCAAATTTCAGAGTTTTTATTGTCCTATAGCCGGACGGAGACAGGTAGACAAGTCTTGACCGATGCCAATCAGTACACCATTGCTGAGTTAGAGCCTTTACCTGACGATACCTATACCGATCTTCGGCTCCTGCTCGAAATTCAGGATGTGCGGCTGCCGAATCTCATTCCCTCAGCAAACTAAGCATGATGGTTAAACCGTATACGAAGGTACTCCGAATTTTGCTCATCGCCGTCTGTGTTGGTGTCTTTGTGATTGGAATTGTCCGAATCTCAGTTTTAATTTCCTCCAGAAAAAGCATTCAGTCCGCTTCGGAAGTCTCTGCTGAGCCTGTTGCAATTGTTCCTGGGGCGGGATTGAACAGCGACGGCACCCCTTCAGTGCCTTTACAAGATCGCGTTGATACCGCTGTTGCTTTATACCAGGCTGGAAAAGTGCAAAAAATTCTTCTGAGCGGGGATAATCGTTTCATCTATTACAACGAACCGGAGGCAATGCGCCAGTATGCCCTCAGCCTCGGCGTACCAGATGTAGATCTTGTATTAGATTTTGCAGGCCGCAGCACTTACGACACCTGTTATCGAGCCGGAGCCATTTTTGGACTGACCAATGCGATCATCGTTACACAGGCATATCATTTGCCTAGAGCGGTGTATTTATGCCAGAAATTAGGCTTAGATGTAACCGGTGTGCCAGTGGAACAATCGCATTACATCCGATCCAGGTATTTATTTTGGAATTTCCGGGAAGTTTTTGCTACGCTTGCCGCGGTCTGGAATATTTACATCGCCAAACCTCTACCAGTCCTGGGTGAGCCGGAACAAATTTTCAATAACTAATCATGGAGAAAAAATGGATCGTGAAGAAGCTTTGCAACTTGTCCGAACCTATGTAAAAAGTGAGAGCCTGGTTAGACACATGCTTAGTGTCGAAGCAGCTATGCGCTTTTATGCCAAGAAATTAAACCAAGACCAAGACACCTGGGGCTTGGTAGGCTTACTGCACGACTTTGATTGGGAGATTCATCCAACCATGGAACAACACCCTCTGGAAGGCGCCCCCATATTGCGGGAAGCAGGTTTGCCAGAAGAATTGATTCATGCCATTCTGACCCACGCCGACCACACCGGGTTGCCTCGGGAAAGCTTGATAGAAAAAGCCCTTTTTGCCTGCGACGAAGTCACCGGTATGATTACCGCAGTAGCCTTGGTGCGCCCGTCCCGCTCCCTCTTCGACCTGGAGAGCAGTTCAGTCAAGAAAAAGTGGAAAGACAAAGCCTTTGCTGCCGGCGCAGACCGTCAGATGATGGAACAAGGCGCCAAAGAATTTGGCGTGGACTTATGGGAGCATGTTTCTAACGTCATCCTCGCCATGCGCACCATCGCTCCGGAATTAGAGCTGGTTGGTAATCTTCTGCCTGATACTGAATGAACAGATTGCTCCATCCTCAGTTCTTCTCCCAATAAACAGTCAGGTCTTCCAACGGTGTAAAACCAATTAATTCGTCATTTGGTTTAAGGGTAAAAACACTCTGTCCGTTAGCCATGCGCGTACGACTTGGGGCGTTGGTGATGGAAAAGACCTTGCTGGCGGATTTGCTGAAATGGCAAATACCTTTATCAGTGAGTTTGCCTGTTAATTGCGCCACTATCTGGTCATCCTTGCCTAACTTCCAACTGATGACACCCTGACCATAACGCCCTTGGACTGGGTAATCCTCAGCACGGACCCGCTTTGCCAATCCCTTTCTGGTGATTAGCGCCACCTCATCTTTAGGATCCAAAACTCCCGCACCCACCACATAGTCGCCCTCTTTAAGTTTGATGGCGTTGACTCCAGCGGCAACCAAACCCATCGGTCGGACTTCATTCTCATTAAACCTTATACTCAGGCCATTTGCAGTGGTGATCAACAAATCTTCATTACCCCTGGTAAGCAGAATTTGGAATAATTCGTCTCCTTCATTCGTTTTTACAAGCGTAAAGCTCGCAGCAGAAGCTCCTGGCAGGTCCGCCACAGCAGAGCGCTTAATCATGCCCTGCCGTGTTACAGTGACAATAAACCTTTCTGAAAGCTCACTCTTGTCAATCGGTAAGGCAAAAATCCCCTGTAAAATGTCGTTTTCCTGCAAAGGTGATAACTTGTGTACTGGGATGCTGCCCTCGCTATTTTTTTGGACTGGAATGGAAAGGGAATGAATTGAGGCACCCTTACCTTCAGTTGTCACCAGGAAGATGGTCTGGTGTGAATTGGTACGAATCATGCTCCAAGGGGCATTTTCACCTCCAAGACGGTTGGGTTTGTCACCATCCGTACGGGAAATTAGACCTTCTTCGCTTGCCTCCACCCAGAAATTTTCCAGGGGCATAACATCTGTTTGGGTAAGAAAATCCGAAGCTTTTTCCCCTTTCCCAAGACGGATGATCTGGGTGCGTCTGGCATCCCCATACTTGGCTTTCAACTGCTTGAGTTCTTCAATCTCTACCTGGCGCATCTTGACCGGGGAGTTGAGCAAGCCTTTAAGGTTTTTGATGGCAGCGCTGATTTCTTGATATTCTATTTCTATTTTCTTGCGTTCCAACGAAGCCAGCCGGCGCAGAGGCATATCCAGAATCGCGTTAGCTTGGATCTCATCGAGATGCAATTTACTCATCAAATTCTTCCTGGCATCTTCCACTGACTGCGATTTACGAATTATTTGTATGACCAGGTCAATGTTTTTTATGGCAGTACGCAGAGCTTCCAGGATGTGCAGCCGATCTTCGTTTTTCTTTAGTTCGTATTCACTGCGCCGCCGAATCACCTCCAGCCGGTGCTCTGCAAACACTCTTAATGCCTGTTTCAGGGATAGCTTGTGAGGGCTGCCATCCACCAATGCCAAGATGTTGATGCCAAAAGTACTGTGCATTGAGGTGCGTTTGTATAAGGTACTTAAAATCTTTTCTGGCTCGGAATTTTTATTCAGATCAATCACAATTCTCATGCCCTGCCGATCCGATTCATCACGCAAATCCGAGATGCCTTCAAGGCTGCCATCACGAGTGATGTCTGCAATCCGTTCAATCAGGGCAGATTTATTGACCATATAGGGCAGTTCAGTCACAATGATGCGCATACGGCCTCGCGACATTTCTTCCAGGCGCGTACGCGCGCGAATTTGGATTAAACCGTTGCCGCTTCCATAGATTTGCGCTAACGAATCGCTGGTTTCATCCTGAATGATCAACCCGCCTGTTGGGAAATCTGGTCCCTTGATATGCCGCATCAGTTCTTCAACAGTAATGTCTTCTATTTTGTCGTAGTTCTCCAGCATCACAACCAGGGCATCTACGACTTCGCCCAGGTTGTGTGGTGGTATGTTGGTTGCCATGCCTACAGCTATGCCAGAAGCACCATTAATCAACATATTTGGCAGTGCAGAAGGCAACACAGCCGGCTCTTTCAGCGTTCCATCAAAATTTTCGGTGAAATCCACCGTATCCATGTCTAATTGTTTCAAGATTTCGATTGCCGGCTCAGACAAGCGTGCTTCTGTGTAACGCATGGCAGCCGGAGGGTCACCATCAATACTGCCAAAATTACCCTGGCCATCCACCAGCAAATAGCGCTCAGAGAAATCCTGTGCCATTCTTGCCATGGCTTCATAAACTGCCATGTCTCCATGGGGATGGTATTTACCCAACACCTCACCAACAATACGGGCAGATTTTTTATGAGGGGTATCCGGACGAATTCCCATATCGTACATAGCGTATAAAATGCGGCGCTGAACAGGCTTGAGCCCATCGCGTGCATCAGGCAACGCCCGGGAAACAATCACGCTCATAGCGTAATCCAGATAGGATTGCTGCATCTCGGTATTAATATTGATCTTTTTAATAGCGGTGGAATCCATATTCCGCTCCCTTAGAATTCAGTATTTTTGTTGGCACTAATTGATTATTTCGATATAGGTATAACTATAGCATAAAAAAACCCGAAGCGGACAGCGCTCCGGGTTATAGCTTTAATTCAGTGATTTACCTGACTATTCCTCATATTCAATCGGGTCATCGAAATCGGTAAATCCTTCCAGTTCGTCGTCATCATCGTCAATTTCAAAATCAATATCATCCTCTTCTTTAGCAAAGATGTCCAACTGTTGAACTTCGATATTGGATTTACCCGGTTGAGCTTCCATAATTTGCTCAGCAAAATTGCCTGGCTCAAAACCAGTCCCCGCTGGAATCAGTTTGCCGATGATCACGTTTTCTTTTAAACCATACAGCGGATCTTCCTTGGAGGCAATTGCTGCACCAGCCAGAACCTTGATGGTATGCTGGAATGAGGCCGCTGACAGGAAGGAATCGGTATTCAAAGAGGCTTTGGAGACCCCCAGTAAAACCTCTACATAGCGTGCGGGTCGCAACCCTTTAGCAATCAATTCTTCATTAGCCTTGCGAATTTCAAGCCTATCCACAAGATCTTGCGGCAGATATTGGGTATCCCCTGGTCGGGTGATTTGAACCTTGTTTAACATCTTGCGGATAATTACCTCAAAATGCTTGTCATTGATATTCTGACCCTGGGTACGGTACACCTGTTGAATCTCTTTAAGCAGATACAGTTCAGTTGCGTCACGCCCTTTGATTCTCAGGATGGTATGCGGGTTCAAAGATCCTTCGGTCAAAGGCTCACCAGCCTCAATTTTCATTCCTTCGCTCACTACCAATAGGGACGTTGAAGGAATTTCGTAATCCTCGCTCTCACGGTTCTCGTAAGAGACGACTACCAAGTTATCCTCTATGCGCACTCGACCGGCATGAGTAGCATTGATCGTGGCTTCTTCGTGGCTAGCAACGACATCACCAATCTGAACTTCATCTTCATCTTTTACCTGAACGTTCCAATCTTCCGGGATGTCGTAGGTATCCGAGACCATTTCACTGAAGTCGACCCGGACACTGCGCTGCTCTGCATTCCGTTCGGACTGAGCCAGATGCACGGTACCTTTGATACGGCTTATGATCGCTTCACCTTTGGGGCTGATGCGAGCTTCAAAAAGTTCTTCCACACGCGGAAGACCAGTCGTGATGTCACCTACTGCAGCGACACCGCCGGTATGGAAGGTACGTAACGTCAACTGGGTGCCAGGTTCACCGATAGACTGCGCAGCGACAATGCCGACTGCTGAGCCGAGATTAACCATTTTCCCACGTCCCAGGTCGATGCCATAGCAGCGAGCACAAACTCCATGAACTAACTCACAGGTTAGTGGAGAACGAACTTTTACTGTCTGAACATTGGCATTGATGATCACCCGGACGAGTTCCTTGCTCAGCAATTCGTTACGTTCTGCCAAGACCTCACCAGTTTGTGGATGAATTACCCTGTCAGCCAACAAACGGCCATAGATGCGTTCGCTGAAAGGCTGCCCAGCAATATCATCAAAAGCATTGATATCGAGCCCTTCAGTAGTTCCACAATCTTCATTGTTGATAATCATATCCTGAGCAACGTCCACCAGACGACGGGTCAGGTAACCGGCATCAGCCGTCCTCAGGGCGGTATCCGCCAAGCCTTTTCGAGCACCATGGGTTGAGATGAAATATTCCAGAGCTGTCAAACCTTCACGAAAGTTTGAGCGAATAGGCATTGGAATGATCCGACCCGCTGGATCTGCCATCAGACCACGCATACCAGCCAACTGTGTAATTGGGCTGAAGCCGCCCTTAGTAGCGCCTGAGTTTGCCATAGTAGCCAAGTTGCCATTTGGGTCCAAGTGGAGCCGCACTGCCTCGCCGACCCTTTTGGTGGCATCTTGCCAGATTTCAATAAATCGCTCGTTCTGTTCCTGTTCAGTCAAATACCCACGTCTGAAATCTTTTTGCACTCGCTCGACTTCCAGAAGGGATTCCTGAATAATGGTGTCCTTCTCTGGCGGAACAGAAATATCTGCCACAGCCAGGGTTGAACCCGATTGGGTGGCGTAACGGAAGCCAATATCTTTGATGCGATCAGCAACTTCGGTTGTTTCATCCTGACCGGCAACGTCATAAATTTCAGCAATCAGGTCACGAATACCGCCTTTATCAAGCACCTGATTGGTAAAGCGCATTGAATCCGGTAGAATATCATTAAATATTGCCCGCCCAACCGTTGTTTCGATCAACCGGACTTCTTCTTTGTCCATGCGGTCATTTTGATCGTTAAACCACGTCTTTGTTTGCAGCCTAATTTTCGCATGAAGATTCAGTTGATCCAATTGATAAGCTAAAATTACTTCATCAATATTGGCAAAAATTCGATCATCACCCTTCTGTGGCGTCGATTGGTTCATTGTAAGGTAATAAACGCCCAGGACCATATCCTTCCCAGGAGAAATGATGGGTTCACCACTGGCAGGCTTAAGCAGATTTTTGCTGGCAAGCATCAACTCGCGGGCTTCTGTGACGGCCTTCTCGGAAAGTGGCACATGCACAGCCATTTGATCGCCATCAAAGTCAGCATTGAAAGCTGTTGTTACCAACGGGTGCAGTTGAATGGCACTTCCTTCAATCAAAACTGGCTCGAAAGCTTGAATGCCCAGACGGTGAAGTGTAGGCGCACGGTTGAGTAAGACCGGGCGATCCTTAATGACCTCTTCCAAAACTTCATAAACCTCCGGGCGATTTCGTTCAATAAACCGTTTGGCGCCTTTAATATTGGAGGTATACCCATGCTTATCGAGCCCGGCAATCACAAAAGGACGGTAAAGTTCAAGCGCCATCGACTTGGGAAGACCGCACTGGTACAACTTAAGGTTTGGACCCACCACGATCACGGAACGCCCTGAATAATCTACTCGCTTGCCAAGCAAATTACGACGGAAACGGCCTTTCTTACCCTTCAGCATATCGCTAAGAGAGCGCAGCTCACGGCGCCCTCGTCGGGAAAGCATTCTGCCGCGTTGCGAGTTATCAATCAGCGAGTCTACCGCTTCCTGAAGCATGCGTTTTTCGTTACGGACGATTACATCCGGAGCACCCAATTCAAGCAGGCGCTTCAGACGATTATTGCGGTTGATCACCCGACGGTACAGGTCATTTAGATCAGAGGTGGCAAAACGCCCGCCATCCAATTGAACCATTGGCCGCAAATCCGGAGGAATAACGGGTAGTACTGTTAAAATCATCCATTCCGGCAAATTGGTGGAACGACGGAATGCTTCTACAACCTTTAATCGGTTGGTAGCTTTTTTGCGTTTCTGTTTGCTGCGGGTAGTGCGGGCTTCTTGCCAGAGCTCCTCTGAAAGAGCATTGAGATCCAGGCGGTGAAGGATATCATGAAAAGCTTCCGCGCCCATATCTGCTTTGAAAACCTGCCCCCAGCGGGATTTTAATTCACGATAATGAGCCTCACTTAAAAAGGTGAAGGGTTGCAATTCATACAACTCATCCCGCAGTCTGGCATTTTCAGTTTTTGTGACTGCTTCCTGGTCTTCAAGCTGTGCCCGGATTCCTTCCATCACCACTTCCGCTTCGGCGCGGATGGTCTCTTTTTGCATTTTGAGTTCTTCAAGCTTTTGATTTTTCTCAGCTTTCAGGTCTTTCTCTAAGAACTCCATTCGATCTTTAACAATTTTTTGGACCCGGGTGATATGTTTGGAGGTGACCTCCTGGTTTGCTTCCACAATCACCTGGTCATCCTTGCCTTCAACTGAGAAACTGATGGCTTTTCGAATGGTCTTGCCAGCCTTTTCATTCAGTTCCCTTTCCAGCCTTTGACCTTCAGCGATGACAGGTTCAAACAAGCTGGCAATTTGCTCGTCAAACTGATTGTTGCTGGCTTCGATTTTGGCGTCAATATCCTTAAGCTGACGATCACGCTGCTTCTTGCTTTCAGCAATTTGACCATTGACTTTTTCAATCAATTCGCGTTCAGACAGGTTGATCTCATCTTCAAGGCGTTTTAGGGCTTTTTGACGGGCATCTTCGTCCACATAAGTGACAATGTATTGAGCAAAATATAAAACCCGGTCCAGATTGCGGCGGGAAATGTCCAACAGCAAGCCCAGGTAGGATGGAATCCGACGGGTATACCAGATATGCGCCACCGGCGCAGCCAAGTCAATATGCCCCATACGTTCCCGACGAACAGAAGAACGGGTAACTTCCACGCCACACTTATCACAAACAATCCCTTTATAACGGGGGTTCTTGTATTTACCGCAGTAACACTGCCAATCTCGGGTAGGCCCAAAGATTGCTTCACAAAACAATCCGTCTTTTTCTGGCCTGAGTCGTCGGTAATTAATCGTTTCGGGTTTTAGCACTTCTCCGTAAGACCAACTATGGATCGTTTCTGGTGATGCCAGGTTGATACGAAGTGCTTTTATTCCTTTAGTTTCCACACGTGCCTCCAGAAGATTATAAAGAGGAATTTTTAGACACGAAAAAACGCTGAGAGATACCTTTTCCCAGTTTTTATCATCATTTCGCGTACGGTTGAATCATGCAAACAATTATTATACTTGTTTTTTTGCTATTTTGTCAAGGTCAAAACCTATATTACTTGCTCCTAAAAGGTTTTCCCAGTATGTTTGGACCTTCTATTCGCATTCTTACTTTCCCCAAATGGTAGTATATCATTATTCTGAATGTATCAATACTTACTTACTTGTAACTTGTAAATCTCCAATATTGACCCAAACCTCTTCCTTTTACTTGAAAATCCACAACCTGATGTTGAGCAGTGCTCCTGAAAAACTCTACTGATTTACAACCCTTTTCCTCAAGGGAATATCCAGGAAGAATGTACTCCCTTCCCCCAATTGGCTCTGGACATGAATTTTGCCCCCATGCCGATCAGCGACAGACTTGACAATCGCCAACCCGAGCCCCTGACCACGAGAGTCATAACTCTCGCCATTATCCACATGGAAAAACCTGGTAAACAGTTTGGGCTGGTCCAACGGAGCAATACCTTTGCCGTGATCCATTACTGAAAGATGCAACCAGCTGGTATCCTTGCCAGCAGTTACCAGAACTTCCCCGCCAATGGAACTAAACTTAACTGCGTTTTCAATCAGGTTGAACATAGCTTGTTGCAACAAGACTCGATCAGCCATCAACATAGTGTTTTTCATGCCGCTGTAATTGGTCTGGATGGTTATTTTTCGCTGCTGAGCCTGTAATTCCAGCATGGAAATAGTTTCATCAATCATCTCCTTGACATCAAAACTGACGTACTTAACCGCATCATCTTCATCCAGCATTTCCAGGCTTAGGACCTTGCTAACCAGCCTGGACATATTCTCAATGTTCATTTGGATCCGGTTTACATACTTTTGTTGTTCCTCGCTCAAATTGCCGATGTTTTGCAGCAAGGTCACATACCCACGCATAAGAGATAAAGGTGAACGTAAATCGTGGCTGATATTGGTGACAAACTCATTCTTCTGAGTGTTTAAACGCTTCATCCAGGCAGTATCTTTCATTACGAGCATACTGCCGACCAGTTCTGT
The DNA here is from genome assembly GCA_049301715.1 of Anaerolineaceae bacterium. Classification (GTDB taxonomy): domain Bacteria; phylum Chloroflexota; class Anaerolineae; order Anaerolineales; family Anaerolineaceae; genus Mesolinea. Next base: position 21,375 of record JBAQLH010000033.1, on the reverse strand, counting down.
GCCTGTCCTCAGCGGGTAGGCGCAAGCTTCAAATTCCTTGCCCTTCCCGAATGTCATTAACTTGGATTCGGGGTTCCCCGTAATCTTTTTCAATAAGGCTTTAAGCTCTGGATCGGTGAGCTCTTTTCGTCCCTGTGACCCACTGGTAAAGGTAATCTCTTGGCTGATAAGTTCTGAAGCAGCCTGATTGGAAAATATTAGTTGGTCATTTTTGTTGAAAACCAATATTGGCTCCGGTAATGCGTCAAGGGAGGTTTCGAGCCAGTTTTTATCTGCCTGCACCTGGGCAAATTGCTCCTTGGTACTCAACACTGCCGATGCCCGGTAAGCCAATTGTTGGTAAAAGCGAATATCATCCTGGGAGAACCAGTGATTCTGTTCAAAACCTACCCACAAGATTCCTTGAGATACACCCTCATGCTTTAACTGCAATGCAGCTATGGATTGGGGATAAGGCATGCCGGAGGTCAAACCAAAATACTGATCCACCTTGAGATCACTCAGGATCAATTGATCCTGATCGCCTATTTTATCCAGAATCATCACATCCAGGTAAGCATACAGACGGGTTTGTTCACCCTGACCGATTCGTAAGCGCATTTCCGGTTTTGCTGTTTCAATCGAATGGTTCAGTAAAATCAACCGCGCTGAAGAGGCATCCCGTCCTAAAGCAGCTCGGAGGATTGACGCTAAAACCAGATCATAAGCTTCCCGAGAACTGTAAGAGGGGTCCAGCGAGAGCAACCGGGATTGGGTGTCATTGCGTAGCTGCAAATTATGCCGTAAATTTTCCAGGGATTTGTACAGATTTTCTTCTGGCTTGGACTTGGGTTCAACCTCAATTGGTTGGTCATACTTTCCGTTTGTCAGGATTTCAATCTGCCGAATAGCCTGGCTGATTGGGCTGCGAATCACTGTTTCTTTTGAATATCGCAAAGGTGCCCAAACTTCAGGCATGAATCTGCTGAGCCCCTGGCAGACTAATGCTGAAATTAATAACTCCGGAAAAATTGTGCAGATGACCAGCAAGGATTGCTCGAATATCTCCATCAAATCCCTGACCCCGTAGGTAAAGGCATTAGCGAATTGGATCAATACAATCAGAGGAATTACATATGTAAAAGAAACCAGGGCATTAACGAAAGGGGCATGAACCGCTGTCCGGGAGCCCTTCCATTCAGTCCGGCTGGAAAACCAGGTGAATGCCAAAGCCAATCCAGTATAGACAAAGCCAGTCATCCAATCCTGCCCTAAGGTAGCTGCTTGGAGCATGCCCGAAACCATCGCCAAAATGACTGCCGGGATTGGTCCAATAAGTCCAACCGCAGCCATAAAGGGGATGGTTACAAACAAAGCCATCACAGGAATGGTCAGGCTTCCACTCGAGGTAATTATTTGGCCATCAAATGGATACAAATTACCTAAATAGTTGAAGGGCAAGATCAAGAGTGCCAATAAGGCAGCCCATTTTAGTTCCTGGCTGCGGAGTTTTCCCCCGGGCTTATATAGCTTGTTTAATCCCCACAAAAGACCAACAATAAGAGCTGCTGCCAATATCCAGATGGGCGTACGACTTGCCTCAGCAATTTTTTGAATAAGTAGAGAGGGAGAAATTGCGTCTGTGGCTATCATAGAACTGGCTAAATTATAGCATGCCGTTTATGACAAAAATAAAATCGAAAACATTCACTTATTCCGGGCAATCAGGTTTATTCGTTTCGTGAATCAAATCTTTGATAGTTCTCACGACTTCAGCGATGGTCAAATTATCGGTGTTAATCACTGTAGCGCCTTTGGCTACTTTCAGCGGTGCCACATCACGAGTGGAATCAATCTTATCCCGGCGTTCAAGTGAGGCAACGACCTCTTCTAAACTTATCGGATTTCCTCGAGCTCTCTCTTCGGCAAAGCGCCTCTGTGCCCGCACCCCCACCGAGGCATCCAAATATATCTTCAGGTCTGCATCCGGCAGGACGACTGAACCAATGTCACGGCCGAGCATGACAATGCTTCCCCGCTCGCTGATTTTTCGCTGCTGCATGGTCATTGCTTGGCGGACTTCCGGATAGGCAGAAACAACCGAAACGTTTTGATTTACCTCTGGCAGGCGGATATCCCAAGTGTGGTCATAGTTATTGATCAGAACGTCGTACTGCCTCCCATCCTTCACTGTTGCGGGGCGCACATCAATATCAATTGTCTCAGCCAGCTTGGCAATCTCAGCTTCGTTATTTGGATCAATTGATTGAGAGAGCGCCTTCCAGGTAATAGCCCGGTACATAATGCCTGTATCGAGGCACATATACCCCAGCTCATCTGCCAAAAGGGAACCGACAGTGGTTTTACCCGAGGCTGCAGGTCCATCAATGGCAATTACTTGGGGAATTTGTTCCTTTTTAGTGTTACAGGTCATGGAATATCAACTCCAGTAAATAAATCTTGTCGGATCCATAAGGTCTGGAAAACCCGAGTCGTCTTCAAGTCTCTGGTAAAGAGGCTTTTTACTGCTTCCAGAAAAGACATATTGCGCCAGTCTGCCTCCTGATAAGTGGTCACATTCATACCCCGATAAGCCGTTCCAGAACTAGGTTCTTCACTTGTCTCTGTAAGCACCACTTCCGGGGTGAAACCATCACCCAATCCGGATACGTTTAAGACTTTACCGAAATCTTTAAAAGTCCATTCCAGACCCTCAGCATGATCAGCAATAATCGCAACCGTGGCAGCGTCCGTTTCCAGGGTGCCCTGCCTCTCGAATTCATTCAGAATTTGGACAATATTATCTTCACCACTCATAACAGGAGATTGAGCCCATTGCAAAGCATGCGCTTCAGCTCTGATCCCGGTACAAGAAAATGTGAGGCTTATTGAAGTAATGCTTAGGTATATCAGAACCGCGGTCAATAAACCCTGCCGGGCAGCCTTAAATGACCAGCCCAGACCGACCAGGATAAATGACAATATCAATAACGCTATCCCCGCCAAACTGGTCAGTCCTTGCTGCGTACCTGCCGGTGTCCCAAAATAAGATTCCATGAATGCTGATACTGAAATCCCCAGGTAAATCAGCACAACCAGAGAGAATATCATCATCCACAAACTGACAGTTTTATTATCGGGTGCTTCTTCGAAGAAATGACCAAGCTCGTCCACTGCCAAGATCCACAGTGGAACTAAAGCCATAGCAATGCCCCCAGAACCCTGCCCTGAAAAAAACAGCGAAAGTACAAAACTGATCCAGGCAGCCAGAACAAGCAGTTTGTCTTTTGACAGACCACTTTTCCATAAGCGAATAGAGGCAAACACTCCCAATACAATTGGTAATATACTATACGCAACGTATTGGTAAATAGGGACCCGGAAAGGAAGATTTTGCTTTTCAAATAAATTCGTGAAGAAACTTACCAATCCGCTGGCAATCCCGCTCAGACCAGTCGGATTAAGCGAAAATGCACTTCCAACCAGCAAGAGTGTCGGAATAAAACCAAGTAGTACCTTACCCAACCACTCCTTATTCTCCTTAAAAGCAGTTTCTGTATAGTTTTCATCAGACACACTCACATTGATGTCGAGCACCTTGGCAATTCCCCAACTGAGCAAAAGAATCAGCAGCCCAATCCAAAACCAAGGACCACCCAGAAGGCCAATGGCAAAACTGACTCCAGCCAGTGTTTTGTGACGGTCATGCAGAAGAACGATTCCCCAGACCAATCCCACCAGCGCAAAGATGGGCCCATCAGCCTGACGGGAAACGCTGACCAGAACCGGGTCAAGTGCCAGAGCAAGTGCAATCCCAATGGTTGAAAATGTGCTCACCCGCTTGTGCCAGACTATTGGCAGCAAAGTTAGGCTGCTTCCTACCAGGGCAGGCCAAAATCGAGCCCAAAAAGCCGAGGCATCCAAGAGAAAAAAGGTAATGGAAGTCAATCCCAGGTAGGCTGCGTTCGAAATCGGCTCGACAGGTTTCAACCTGGCAACTTCCCAAGCCCGGGATGCAAAAGTGGCTTCATCTACGGAAAATGGAGCCTTCCCCAAACCAACCAAACGGATAACCAATCCCAACACAAAAATAAATAAAACGATCAGGTTTACATCCGTCTGCTTGAGGTTTTTTGTGTTTCCAAGTAATGGTCTATCACTTGTCATGATCAATCCACCGGTGGAACTTCGTAAATTCTGGCTTGGGGAAGATCGAACACAAGCACAAGGTTCTCTTTGAATTTCTCTTCATCCAGGGTATACGTTCGTTGTTCCAACTCTCCAACATAGACATAGCGGATATTATACCTGTCGAGGATGGCGCTTGCATCCTCCCAGGAATGGGTGCTGTAAAGTTCGCGAATATCCTCCTGCCGGGTTCCCATTTCGGTATATCCGCCCCGCCATTGTGAAACATGCCCCACCCAACCGAGAACGGTCGGCATGCCTGAGAAGGTTGAGACCGAAGCGTAAGTCGTATAGCCCCCTCCGGTGGGTGAAACGGCTTCCACCATAACTCCCAAAGGAGCTTCAGAAAGCCAATCCACCGCGGCCATTTGGTCAGGCAAATAGTCGCGGTAATATTGGGTGCCGTCAAGTGTCAGACTTGCAACGGATGCAAACCCGCCTGTTTTATTCCACAGGGAAACCACCGGGTAAACCAACCCCAAGGCAATTCCACAGATACTCACAACCGCCAAGACCATGCGCCAGCGTTTCTGAACAACCTGGATCAGCAGCCAGACCACAAACAGAGCTAAGATAGTTAGAACCACATAATCCAGAGCGCTGCTGCCAAGCGCACCTAAATTCTGGTTAAATTTTTGGTAAACTGAATCTTCCCTATACAAGCCCATGTAAATAGCTGCCAAACCCAAACAGAATACAAAAATAGGAATCACTTTATCCCATACTCTTGACTTCTGACCAGACTTTACCAGACTGATCAATCCATAAGTGCCTGCCAATGACCACAATATCCAGGCCTGGTAATAGAACTTGAAAATGGTGTTCATGCGGGTGCCAAATTGGTCCCTCAGGTAAATAAATTCTGGCGCCAAAGTCAGCACACAACCCAGCAATATAAGAAATATAACGAAAACATCGCTTAGCGGCTTGGACTGGGAGGGCAAAGAGAAAGCATCCTCAGGCGCTGATTTCTTTTTGGATAACAGCAAACTGAGAGCCAAAAATAAGATAACAAACAGGGTTATCCCTGTGCCCGGGTCTTTGATCCGGTTAATCAAGGCTTCCAAAAGAAGACCAGAATCTCCATCGGCGCCCTGCAGATTAAAAAAGAGTTGGTTTAGCTCTGGCAGCTTTGTCGCCACAAAAGACAAAGCCCATGAAAATACAAACAGCAGCAGGAACAGCCCGCTTGTTATCCCAAATGCCTGCTTGATTGGCAGATTCTTGCGTTTGGTAAAAAAATGGTATCCCAGATACCCCAAGATAGGGACAAGCAACGGACCGAACATAATCCAAAAATATTTGCCGCTGGTAAAGAATGCCAGGCTTGGCAAAATCCCACCTGCCTGCGATGAAAAACTCAGATAAAACGGGAAGTAGAACAATATTGCCAGAATTCCCAATCCTAAACAAATCAGGAAAAATTCTTTGAGCCTGCTGCCACTCCAACCCAATTGCTGGTACCGCCGATAGCAGAGCGAAACAGCGATCAAAACCAGATAGAATGGGAAATCCCAAGTATTCAGAAAAGCAATCCCGCCCAGTGTGATCACTGCAAACAGCATTTCTGGCCATCCCAGAGGAATCTTCCAGCGCAGCAATTTAGTCAAACCCTTCCACCCCCCCAGAAGAGCATTTAAAGCTTGACTGATTGCCAGGAAAACAAACGGCATACCCAATACGTGCGGGTGAATATCAGATAATAGAAAGGTGAACATGGGAAATTCATCAATGACTTCCAGGGCTCCCCCATTCAACTGAAAGTCCTGTACTACCCGGCTTGCCCCCCACCACTGCACCCCACCCTGGCGGGTCGGGTACCAAGAAAGACTTGTTGGGGGCGACGTAAGCTCCTTCAGATTCAACCACTTCCAAAAACCAGAAACTTCAGCGCCAGTTGAATCGGTGGACCAGAATAAACCACGCGCGTGCAGGATGTCCAAAAAACCATGCCAGTTTGAAACGACCAAAAGCATTACTGGCGCCAATAAAGCAGCAGTGTATATCCAACGGGGAATGCCTGTTTCAGTTTCTGACTGTTTGTGCTTTTCTTTGGCAGCCAACAGGTCAACCATTAATCCATAAGCGCATACTGCCGCCAAGCCATACCATAAAGCTGACACAAGGTTATAGCCAACTCCGGAGGTGACTCCTGTAATGCGGATCAGCATGGCTGATAGTACATAGCCAAAATAGTAATAAGAAATGCCGTAACCGGAAAGCCAAGGATCATTGGGTGGAAAGCTTGGGGAGCGTAAGATCGCGTTGATGAAAGCCATTTCCATAGGCTTTTCTGTGCCGGCAATAGCCGGGTTAGCTGACCGGACCAGCGCCCAACCCGCAAACGCAACCAAAAAAACCGCCTCAGAGGTGAGGATAGTGCGGCGGTTGGATTTGACCCAGGCGATGATCTCCTGAAGCCTGCCATTTCTGCAAACCAACAGATTCACAGCAACGAGGATCCCCAAGGCAACCAGCTGCCCAGCCAGGTTGTTGCCAAGCAGTTTCAGTGAGGTGAGCATCCAAAACAGGTAACCCCAAAGCAGCAGCCCAATGGGTTTGCCCAGGTGGTATCCCCTGGTCGGTAATGCTCTAAATAATCTCCAGGAGAGAGGGAGATTGATCCATCCGAGCAATAGGATTACCAGGTACCACACCAAAAGATTGCCCAATTTCACCTAACCTTGTAAATCACCGTACTGCCATATCGATACGCTTCATCCCAAAGTATACCCTTGAGTGTCTCAAATTTTGCCAAGCCTGGTCCAGGATAAAAGGCTTGTTCAAGCTGACCTACCACGATGTAACTGACTTGGTATTCTTCCAGAAAAGATTGAACGTAAGTGGTGTCTTCGGTCAAATAAAATTGATTAACTTGATCCACGCGTTCCTGAACAATATTGGAACGCAAAATGGCGCGCTGCTGGCGCTGATGATAATTCCAGCCCACAACACCCGGAAGGCCGGTGTTAATCGTATACCGATTTCCCCAGCGATATTCGTAAGCCTGCCCTTCCAATATCACCGGGGAACCTTCGATATTATCCTGCATCCATTGAATGGCATGATAATCTTCGCTCAGATCCATATTGGTGCCCATATCATACAAATAGGCACTATTCATGTACGTCATCCCATCCAGGGTCTCAGGCGCTTCGACTGCCATCCGATCACTGATTTTATCGGCGGTACCGAGCATCGGGAAAAGCAGCGCCCCGGCAATCAACAGCAATACTGGAATTTGGAATAATAGTTGTGTTCGCAAGGTCCACTTGACCTGGTCATTCCACAATATGACAAAACCAGTTCCAAGCGCCAGTGTCATCAGGATCCAAGCTTGCAGGTAGAGCTTGAAAACCACATTCATCCTGCCCACATCACCAACCAGGTAAACCAGTTCGACCACCAGGGTTTCCAATAAGGCTGTGCCAATCATAAAGAATGCCATCCGCTTGGCGTCGCTTTGGTTAGGCCGAAAAATGAGGATAAGCGACCAGAGGCATAAGGGAATCACCACAATGGCAACCGACACTTTTTCAAGCAGAAGAACGATCAGGATCACCAAAAGAACGATGCCAATAATTGTCAATGCTTTTTTATATGGTTTCAGTTTATCTAATGCTGAAAGCGGTGTGACAGCCAGCCATTGATAGGTTTCCCAGGCGTACCAAAAACAAATCAGAAAAATCAGCAAGCCCCAGTGCGTGAAATAGGAGGAAAGCGGTGTTCGATCCCCCGTCCAAAACCCAATCTGGTTGTAGCCTGGATGAAACATGCTTGTGAATGGACGATACATTAATGAGCTTAATCCATAGAGCAGCGCAATCATAATAACAGCAGGTAAAATACGCCCCAACCAGTGTTGTTTCTTAAAGAAATCCAACGGTTTCAGGTACTTGCATCCCACGTAACCAAGGACAAAAACATTCAGGGTCAAAAAGGTGTAATAATCCCAGGTATTGGTGGGTTTGAGCGCCCCAATGACCAGGCTGCCAAGCACAAAACTGATAATGAACCCGAACCTGTTTTGCTTTTTACTGCTGCCCCATTTTCCTTTAGAAAACAGAACGGACATTCCCCAGGCAACCGCAAAGACCACCAGCGGCATGGCAATCAGATGGGCATGCAAATCTCCATATAAGAAGGTGAAAAAGGGAAATTCGGTAATCGGGTCACCCGGTATGACCCGGCTGGGAACCCAATACCAGTCCCCCGGATATAATGGCATTGGAACTTTATTCAGAAACATTCCAAAACCCTTGAATATCCAGCCGATTTGTTGGAAAAGATTACTCCCTTCAATGGCTTGACCCATCGCTCCCATGGTCCGGAGGGTCTGAACCAGCAGTTTTACCGTTCCCAAGTTGCCCAAGAACGCCAGGAGTGCAGCGGTACTCATACCTGCCCAGAAAGGTTTCCCAAATACCTTGACCTTCGGGTCGGCAGTTCCTTCCGAAGAGTGAGCAGTGATTCTACGGGTTAGATTCCATCCGATACTGTATGCCCCCATCACCAGCATTGAGTACCATAAAGGCAAAACGATATTGTATGCCACCGATGGGATGATTCCCAGCAATTTGATGGGCATGCCAATAATTACAAAGCCATAATAGTAATAATTGATGTATCCGCCGGCAAACCAGGGATCATAAGCCGGGAAGGATGTGCTCTTGATTACGGCATTCAGGTACGAAAAGTCCATGGGCTTTTCGCCGCCCTTCGAAGAATGCCACAGATCGGGATTCTGGTAGCGAATCCACAGGAAGAGCAGAAAAGCCGCCAAGCCAATTGCCTCTTCTACCAGGTAATGCTTCCAGTTTTGTTTTATTTCAAGCAGCAACTCTTTGCGTGTAAAAATTGCAAATCCCAAACCAATCAGAACAATTGCCAGAAAGACCAGCGCAATCATTGATCGGGTAACCGCCACGCCGTTTGAACCCAGAACAAAGGTAAGATAAGCTAATAGTAAAAACCCTGCCAAACGCGAGAATGGATAACCCTTATCCCGCAAACCCGGCAGTGCAACGCGTATTATCGGGAACATTACCAATCCCAATACCAAGCTGAATAAGTAAAAAACGATTACAGCCAGGGCAGGGTAAGTATTGACCAATGAATTTCTGTCAAAAATATCTGACCAAGTGCCATTGGACTGCTGAACATCCAGCTCCTCTTCAGAGAGCATAAGTTGGTTTCCGGAGTAAATCTCTGGGTCATAGGAATCAGCTTGCCTGGCGGTGATATTGGCAACATTAGACAGATCAACGGAATTTAGAATCTCACGAACTTTTGCAATGTCAAAATCAGCCGTCTTTTTGAAAATCAACACCTTGGGATGGTCGTAAACCGAGAAAGCTTCCTCGGCAAACTGGTCATTAAAACTGGTTGTCCCCAGGTTGGGATATGAAGTCTCGATTTTCACCAGTTCAAATCCCAATTCGCCCGTGTACATGCCTGGCTCTGCAATATTGTAACAAGTCACCAGGTCCAAATCTTCCGGGCAGCCCATCAGGCTGCGATAGTATTGGCTGGTTAGAGGATAGCGTTCAGGTACGCGGGTTGTCGTTCCCCACTGGCGATTGGAACTGATAAAGATGTAATCCCCTTGCTGAAGGATCTCGATAAATCGGTCGCGCTTGGCTTCGTCATCAGTCCAGTAGAGCTCCAGGTTCAGGTCTTCTCTAAAGATACCTCCATTAATATCATAAGGCACATAGCCAGCTTTTGCTGCGGGCAGAGCGTCGTCCCAGGAGGATTCGTGGACTGGTGCTACCGATGCAAGCGCCAGAGTGCCTTCGCCTTGAACCAATTCAAGCGCCAAATTTACGGTCTGAGACGTGCTTATCTTAAGCGGGGCATCAAGCTCAATCACGTAACCAGTCCCCTTGCCATCTCCCATATCCGTGAATTCACTTGTAACAGTTCCGGTGACCGAAGTGACGCCCGGTTCTGCTAAGGGGTAAAGTGTTACCTGCAAGGTTTTTTCTCCGGCTGATTGGCTTAAATCCAGGACATAAGGGATTTCAATGCTTGTTATTTCCCCGGCTTCCAGAACCGTAATATTCATATTGTACGGATGGGAAGGCGTGATGGTCTCCACAAATTTATTGAGCATCTGAGAAACCGAGCCTTCAGCCTCATTATCCATCTCTATGCTGGGTACACCGGAAAGATAAATCTGACTGGCAGGGTCGGACTGGGTCAGTTCGATCAGGTAGATCTGTCCCTTTTTAAGCTCAACAGGCGGATCAAAATAAAATTCAACTGAAGAAGGCTGGACCGCCCCATCAGCAGAAACAGTATTTTGCGAAGAAACTGGCAGGGATAATGGCAGACCCAGCGAACCCGCTTCTTTGATCGTAACGTAAAAAGTAGTGGATCCCCCGGATCCATTAATCACCGTAACGCTTGGAAGGGTAAGGTTGGTCAAACTCCCGCTTGTTTGACTTTCGAAGGGTATCTGATAAACCTGGGTGCCGGTCAGGCTGTCACCACTCCGATAGGGAAGTTGCTGAAATGAGGTGCCATCTTCTGTATCCTGTACCAAGTTGATTGGTCCGGGAATATTTTCGTAAATCCAATCTGTTGCTGATACGCGGCTGTGGGGTCTGGTGTAAATCCTGGTGAAGGCAAAAGCCCAACATGCGCTGCCCACCAGTACGATCCCAGCAATAACAATGCCAAAATTTCGGATCCATTTAGGGCTGATCCGCAGACGCCATATGCGCAGTTCATTCCTTGATTGCCAAAGCCGGTTGATGCCCCAGGCAGCAATGATTGCCAGGAGCGGGTAGATCAACAACTGATAGCGCATGGCTTTTACCCAAGACAGGGACTGCCATAGAAAATAAAAACCAGTCCAAGCCCAGATGGGCAGATGGATGTGCTCTTTTCTTTTGAAAATCTGCCAGCCCATGCCGATATAGCTGAGGATGGCAGCGATGCCTAAAGTCCACCCAAGCCCCCACGTAACCAGGTTGTAAAGTGAAAAGGTTGAAGGCCGTCTTGCCCATTGCAGAGCCGGCGGAGAATCCATTTCTCCGGAGCTTTGTGCCTGGAGGCTCTTTAATCCGGAAAGCCACTCCTCATTAACCCCCAGGCTGATAAAACCAGGACCTTTAAAAGCATATGGCTGACAAATTCGGAAGACCAGGATGGTAATAAACGCCGCCAGCAGAATCATCCGAACGCTAAATCTGGAGTAATCATCGCGGCTTGCTTTGGGCGTTTGGATGTACCTAACCAGTTCGATAATCGGCAAGATCAACGCCAATGACACCGCATTAATTTTCGAAGCAGATGCCATACCGAGCGCTACCCCAAACAACAGATAAGGAAGCCAATCCAGGAACTTAAGCTTGCTGCTTTTGCCGTTGATCGTACCCAAGGCTGGTTTTGGACGGGTAAGAATCCAGACACCAGCATACACAGTTAACATGCCAAACATGTTCGTAAAGGTATCGACTGTCATGAAATGCGACTGTTGAATGGGTAAAACCGCAAAAGCATACAGCGCCGCTGAAAGCAATCCAACTTTCCAACGGTACAGACGGCAGGCAATCAAAAATACCAGGAGAATGGTGATAATATCCGCCAACGCGGAAAGCTGTCTGCCCACAATTGTGATCGGGTCATACCCGACCTGCCCCACCCATTCCCCGACATAACGGATGATAAACAAAGGCAATGTCCCATAAACAAAAAAATCATAGCCGACATTACCTGGGTTCAGGGTGGAGGTATCGGTATTGAAGTAATCGCCCACAGTCTCGACCGGGCTGATGTGGCTGAGGACCATAGAGAGGAAACGTTCGTCCGGGTGAAGATGGCGTCCTTCATCCCAATCCACGCCGACAGTGCGGAAATAGCTGCCAGTGCAGATGATTGCCAATAGTAAAATAATGATCAGCAACGATTTCCAGTCAAATCGTTTTCGGTTATTTTTCGATGTTGGGTTGGATGAAGCTGCCATAATAAAGTATTCTACTGACTAACTATAAAAGTATTAAAGTTTTTTTCGGGGTTTTCAGATTGGAAAGTTGAAAACATTCCGGTTGGATAGAGTGTTTGAAGATTTGCCAATGTTTGAGTATCTTGAGGGTTTAAAAGAAATAGCTTGGGATTGGGTAAGTTCACTGTCGACTCAATCTGGACGGGTTGTAAAGCCATATCCAACTCTGGGTGACCCGCCTGGATGGCAACAGCCCGGGCATCAACCCAATACGGGTACCCCACAACCCACAGATTGGAGCTTGATCCGTAGTTGTTTTCAAATTCGTTGATCATGTCCGCCATTTCAGATGCATTCCAGGCATTTTGGCGGTAGGTCTCTGGGTACGTTACAAAGGTCAGTTGGTAATTCGTCACAAGGATTGGAACTGCCACCAAACAAGCCAGCCCATATTTTAGTACAGGCTTGGATAATTTGATACGGCTTATTATGGCATTAATGGTGGCATAAATACCAATTGCTGCAATCAAGAACACCGGGCTGGCAGCTCCGAGTGCCCGGCTTAGTGAAGGATTCTCTTGGGGAAACGCCAGCGACATGGCAGTTGGTACCAGGAACAAAGGGTACAGAACAAGGACAGCCAGCAGCACCCAGTTTTTCGTTCTGCGATACTGAGCGATTGCCATGACCAGACCTATCATAAAAAATGCCCCCGTAACCCAATCCACAGCGGGTCTGAGGGCAATTCCATCCACCCAACTGTTGTTGTTGCTCCAATTGGTTATTCCTAGGGCCGAAAGCATGTTGCTCAGGAATAATAAGATTGGGCTGCTCGACAATGCGGCTTCCTGCCCTGAAATGCGGGAAAGAATTGAAGAAAAATACGCCAAAGGGTTCTGAGTAATAACCCGAAACCAGGGAGTTACAGTTACCGAAGTCACAATTACGCCCATTCCGATCAGGCTGAAAAATGTGCTCCTTTTCTGTCTTGGTTTACTACCAATCAACCAGATCAGCATGATTACCAACGCAACCAGTGGAAAAACCAGGAAAACCTTATGGGTCATCAATCCCAATCCTGCCAGCAGACTGGAAAGTAAAATATCGTTGGGACGTTCCTCAAGAAGCCCCCGCAGTAAATAAAAACAAGCTGGAACCAGGATTGGCAGAACCATGCCAGCGCCCAGCTCCACGCGGGTCTGTAAATTAGGCCAGAAAGCTACCCCGAACAACACTGCTGCAATCAACCCAATTTCACGGTTGAACATCAGACTTCCCAATCGATACAGGTAAAAGAGGCTCGCCAAACCTGCCAGAGCATAGGCGATCTTGATTCCAACGAATGTAACCTCGGTCCCGAAAAGAGACAATAAAGCCGCAGACCAGTAATACTGCAACGGCTCACTCACCAGGTTTTGTGGAAAGGACAGGACCCTGCTCCCTTGCAGAATCCCATCAACGGAATAAAAATGGTCAATCTGAGCGCTGACTAATTCTGGAGGCAAGGACGCCAAATGATAAAAACGAAAGAAAAGGACAATCATGATTGCGAGAAGAACAACAATACCCCAAGTCTTTCCCTGACCTGACCTGTCCAGAATTAATGCTTTGATGGATGGCTTGTCTGCTTTGGTGTTGCCGCCTGGCACCCACAACCCCCAAATAACCAGAACAATACCTGCAATCCAAGACAGGGTGGAGAAAAAGCCGAAACTGCCACTGGAAAATAGGAAAAAGCCCAGTACTTCCAATGCAATCCCCGGCAATAGCAGCCAGGTTTTTCCTGTAAACAAGTTCCATCCGGAGGTTGTGTGTGAGGCAGTTGGAAGGTGCCACTCTTGACGCTTTCCGGATGCCATAAGCAGGATAATTGCTACGAAGTAAAGAAGGATTCCGGGCAGCGCCCAGCGGTTCTGAGAAGGTTCCAACAACACTTGGGCGATTAAAGCAAAGATTACGGCAGCGACCATCAGCCAAGGGAATGGCAGTGAAACACTTGTTTTACCGATTGCTTCAGAAGGCTCTTCAACTGGTCCAATTTCAAGCGATTCCCCATCGCGAAGTCCGCCTTCTCCCAGTGATAATTGATTCTTGTCAGAAGAAAAGAGAGATTTCAAATATTCAAGTATGGTTATTTCTTGTTCTTCAGGTGATGGTGGCTTTTCCATATGGCTAAAGGGTCATTTATCCTATATCAGGCTGATAACTCAAAATTTATCGGGTTAATCATACTCTTTTGTAGCACACTCCTGGTAAGAAACAAACAAAATACTCAGAATTCAGCAACCGAGGTTGATTAACTTTGTTCTGCAAATAGGTAGCCCAATTCCTGATGAACAGGATTGCTGTGGAAAGTTATTTTATAACCCTGCTTTACCAGGAAATCAACCAGGGCTTGATGATTATTAACACTATCCAGATCATGGTATTCCATCACAATCCGTTTAATTCTTTGCATGGTTTCCTGTCCGGCAGGCAGAAGGATTTTATATTCTGCTCCTTCACAATCCAATTTCAACAGGTCAATACACTCCATAACGTATTCTAATGTAAGTTGTTCCAGAGAAATGGCCTGAACAGGATGATGCGTGTTCCTTGAAGCAGCAGTTTCAATACTTTGAGCTTGCAAAGGTTCATTCCCTGAAAGGTCCAATTCAAGCTGCCCGGGCTTATCCCACATACCCAAATTGAACATGACAACATTGTTGATATTATTTGCGTTGATATTTTCCTTCAAAATATCAAGCGATTCCGGGTTGGGTTCAAAAGCGAAAACCTTGCCTGACTTGGCAGCTTGAGCCGCAAGAACGGTAAACTCCCCAATGGCTGCCCCAATATCAACCACAGTCCAATCCTCTCCAATTTCGCGGCCGTAGCGGGTGTAAAACCTGTCCAAAAAACATTCTTTTACAGACCAGGCATCCATCTTCCCTCGAACGGCAATCTTCAGGGGTTTGTGCCAGAACTGCAGCCAATAAAGTCTTCTGGTCGGTTTACCCAGGAAAAGCTTAAAGAGAGTACCCCAACTGCGAAAACCTGCCAGCATCTCAATGACAGACCAGACATAGTAAAAACATTTTCGCAGGATTCTCACGCTGACCTCCGGGCAACATAAAAGGTGCAGGTGCCATCATCGCAAAATGGGTCGTCCAGCAGGGCTCGAATTTTGTTGTAATGGAGAAACGGGTTCTTCCTGGAGGGAAACAGGATCCATTTTCCCAGCGTTTTTTTCCACAACAGGTTGGGAAGACCCCATAAGTGACCTCGTTCAAGCATCTGCATCGCCCATTTTGGAAAATAATTCCAGTACTCTACCTCATCAAAACCAGCCAAACGGAGGCGTTCAATCCAGGTTTGTGGATTGTCCAGATTTTTATGTCGGGCAACCTTATTAAAGAACTGAGAATATTTTTGCGCTAATTGGTGCAGCCCCAAGCCATTCAAAACGCCCATACCCCACAATTCAGTTCTAAATCGTTGATTGGGGACAGCAAATATAAACACTCCTCCAGGTTTTATCACACGGGCAACCTCATTCAACACTGGTTGAACCTCTGGGATATGTTCCAGGACCGAGTTGCTTATGGCACAAGGAAAAGAGGCGTCCGGAGCTGGTATAGCATTCCCTTCCGCCTGAACCAGGAGGGTATAGACCTGCCTGTCTGAAGCCTCTTGCAGGGGTTCCCACCAGGGGTCAATCCCCAACGTGAGTTCATTTGTAAACATCATAGAGGCAAAATGGCCATCCCCAGCGCCTATGTCTAATATCGGTTGTTTAAGCTGCAGTCGCGCATACAAGCTATGCTCAACAGCCCGTAACATGCCCCTGAAATAAGGCAGACTGGAAAGATGCTGCCAGCAAATCTGATCCAACTGCTCGGAAGATAAAGACTTCATGCCTTCACCAGTTCTGTAAATAAGCTTTCGTATTTTCGGGCCACTTCATTTTGTGAAAAATTACGCAAGTACTCCTCCGGGATAGCAGCCTTGCTGTGCCTTTCATCCAGGATGGAAATAACCGCCTGAGCTAAAGCCTGTGAATTTCTGACAGGAATGATTCTTCCCATGCCTGTTCGTAGAACCGGCTGACGAACCCCGGGCAGATCCGAAGCCACAACCGGAGTGCCCTGCAGCATGGCTTCAATTTGAACCATTCCAAAAGATTCGGTGCTGTTCAAACTGGAAAACACCAACAGACTGCAGGCTCCGAAAAAAGCCCTGAATTCCTCATCTTCCAGAAATCCCAGGGATTGCCAGCGGTCGCCAAGCGGCTTGACCAATGCCTCAATCCTTACTTGGTATGCCTCTTCGCCTATGGCACTCTTCCACAAGCCAGCATGCAGGACCCTCGCCTCAGGATGTACTTTCAGAACCTCCGGCATGGCTTCAACCAAGTATTCAAATCCCTTTTCCGTGGCTACCCGCCCTGCCAGACCAAGTACCTTATCTTCCGGTCTTATTCCGTATTTTTCTTTAAAATCCGTAACCTGAGCTGCAGAAACTCTGATCATCTCCACTGGCGTTGGCACCTCTTCGACCTTCTGCAAATAGGGTCGGAGCAAGGGAGAATTTTCAGCATAATCAAGTGAGTTTTGAACAATAAAGTCTGCCCGTTCAAACACTCGTCTGCCAATCTCAGTTGTGACGTTTCCAGCCAGCCGGTTAAGCCAACCTCCGCTCATATTCAAATCACAATGATACGTTACCACAATCGGCTTTCCAGACTGTCTGGCTTGCTTTGCATAGACCCGTGATTCAAATTGAGGCAAGTGCAGATTGACCACATCAGCCCACTGGACCCACTTTTTTACAACCTTCGCCAGTGAGGGCATCACCACGCCCTTCGAAAGCCGAAATGCAACTGGAACACGAATGACCTTGAACCCATTCATATCCTCGTCTCTTGGCAGTTCAGGAAGGTATTGTGAGGACATGACCACCACTTCGTGCCCCAACTCGCTCAAGCCAGCCGCCAGACGAAAAGCGTAAACTGATAATCCAGACTTGTAGGGCTCAAAATAGGTCGTGGCGATCAGGATTTTCACTTGCCTTCACCTTTTTGTATTTTTTGTTGTGAAGCCCGCCGAACGAGGCTGCCAAAATTATCCCCTAGCAGGTAAATCCCCAACATCCCCAAGAGACTGGGTATTACAAACTGTACTGCATGCAAGATCAGGGCAATAACCAATGAAAGGGATTGATCCACACCCAATAGCGAGTAGGCAGCAACTGTTGCGGCTTCATAGACGCCCAAACTGGCAGGAGCGGAAGGAAGAGCGGAAGCAAAGGCGCTGGAAGAGGTTATAAAAGCACCCCACCACCATTCACTGGTACTGAGCAATTGCCGGTTTAGCAAAAAAATCATTGCCACCGAACAAGCCCAACTTGACGCTAACAGAGACAATGCCAGCAGGAATTTTTTAGGTTTCAACAAGAGTCCAAAACCGTCTAAAAATCCTTCCAGCTTAGGTAGGATTTTCTCTTTTCGCTTTGGCTTATCAGCCCATTTTGCATCCAGCCGGCTGATAAGCTTTTGTTTATTCCTGGAAGCCAGGCTTAATAAAACCAATAAAATGATTGTCAAAAGAAGCAATATCCAGGCGGTAGTCTGTAAAGCTCCCCGCTCCACCACCTGAGACAGGGTAATCAGAAAAAAGATTGCTCCCAAAAAAATATCGAGCGTCCGTTCTGTCACAATACTGGCGAAAACTTCCATGAATCCAACCTGCTCTTTGCCTTTCCCAGAAAGCAGCGCCGCCCTGCCAAATTCGCCCAATCTGAAGGGTAAAACATTATTAAGCAGATAGCCGGCATTCATGCCAAAGAAGGTCGTCTTAAAAGTAAATTTTCCATCCAAAATGACATAACAGCAGGCAGCCCTCAGGAAGAGCCCGATGATGAAAAGCAACACAATGCCCAGAAAAGTGCCTAGAGGAACCTGTGTAAAAGCCTGACCAATCGCCTCCAAGTCTACCTGTCGGGATAAGAAGAACATCGCAGCAGCTGAGATTAGCAAGGGGACTAGCCAGCGCAAAATGCCCGAAACATTGAACTTGCGTTGTTGTTCCTGCATCAATTCTCCAGGCGTAAAATGGCCATGAAAGCTTCCTGTGGTATTTCCACACTCCCGACCATTTTCATGCGTTTTTTACCTTTTTTTTGCTTCTCCAAGAGTTTTTTCTTGCGGGTGATATCCCCCCCATAACATTTAGCCAGGACGTCTTTTCTCAGAGCCTTGACATTGGCACGTGAAATTACTCTTCCTTGCGAGTAAGCCTGAATTGGGATCACAAACAATTGCTGGGGGATAATTTCCTTAAGCTTGCTGACCAGCGCCTGACCTTTATGATAGGCATCATCCTTATGCACAATGGCTGTGAGGGCATCCACCTTTTCGTCATTAAGCAGGATTTCCAACTTTACCAAGTTTCCAGCACGATATTCCAGGAAATGGTAATCCATGGAGGCATAACCTCGCGTCCCAGACTTAAGCAAGTCAAAGAAATCAATAATTATTTCTGATAAGGGAATTTCAAAATTTAACTGAACCCGGTTGGCTGATGGATACTCCTGTCCAATATAGATTCCGCGCTTGCGTTTGACCAGTTCCATCACGACACCGTAGTAATCGGTAGGCGTAAAGATTTCCAAATCCATCCAAGGCTCAAGGATTTCTTGAACCTGGCTTTCATCAGGAAGGTCAGCGGGAGAGTCAATCAGGATAGAAGTGCCATTAGTCAGCAACACTTCATACTCCACCGATGGCGCCGTGAAAACCATATCCAGGTTATATTCACGCTCCAATCGTTCCTGGATAATCTCCATATGGAAAAGTCCCAAGAAACCGCAGCGAAAACCGAAATTGAGAGCCTCAGAGGATTCTGGTTCATAGATCAAAGAGGCATCATTGAGCTGCAGTTTCTCCAGAGCATCTTTTAAGTTAGGATAATCCTCGCCTTCGGTTGGGTAAACTCCGGCATAGACCATCGGTTTGGCCTGCCGATAACCAGGAAGCGGCATCTCCGCCGGCTTAATGGCATTGGTGATCGTATCCCCCACCCGGCATTCTGAGACAGTTTTTAAACCGGTGGCGATATAACCCACATCACCTGCCTCCAACCTGGGAATCGGAACCATGTTTGGAGAAAAAATGCCTATCTCCACTGGCTGAACCTTGATCCCATTGGCCATCATCATGATCTTCTCCCCGCTGTTCAAGGCACCATCGAACGCCCGTACATAGGCAATCACGCCCTTATAGGAATCATAATGAGAATCAAAAATCAACGCTCGCAACGGAACATCCATGTTTCGGGTTGGCGGCGGGACGCGTTGGGCTATGGCTTCCAAGACGCGTTCGACATTCAAGCCGGTTTTAGCGCTGATCGGAATAATCTCGTCTTCAGCCACACCCAACAAAGTGACCAAGTCTTTCTTAACCTCCTCCACCATGGCGGAATTCAGGTCAATTTTGTTGATCACGGGAATAATCACAAGGTTGGCATCCAATGCCAGGTATAAATTCGCCAGGGTTTGAGCTTCGATGCCCTGGGTTGCATCAACCACCAGCACAGCTCCTTCACAGGCATACAAAGCCCGGCTGACCTCGTAATTAAAATCTACATGCCCAGGGGTATCAATCAGGTTGAACTCATATTCCTGACCATTCTTTGCCTGGTAAACCATGCGCACCGCTGAGGCTTTAATCGTTACCCCTTTTTCTCGCTCCAGGTCCATGGTATCCAACACCTGCTCGGTCATCTCCCGATCAGAAATGGTATGGGTTATCTGGAGCATGCGATCAGCTAAAGTAGATTTACCGTGATCCACGTGTGCGATAATGCAGAAATTTCGAATCTTTTCCATAAGCGAAGTGAGTATATCCTATATTCCTTAGTAGGAGACCCGCGCCAGGGCTTGGTCAATCGCTGCTGAAAGTTCCACAGACGAGTTGGGTTGATTCTTGGTCAGCCAAAGCAGGAACTCATCATTGCCATCCAAACCAGTAATGGGGGAAGGCATCAGGCCTGATATGCTATATCCCAACTTTAGGGAGAAACTCAAAACCTGCTCTAAAATCTGGGCATGCGCCGCTTTTTCGTGGATAACACCTTTATGCTTTCTGACCAATTCCCTTTCAGCCTCAAATTGAGGTTTAACCAGAGCGATGACTTCTCCGAGTTGGCCTTTGAACCAGCCCATGACGACCGGCAGTATGAAATCAAGTGAAATAAAGGACACATCAATGGCGATCAGACTGACAGGCTCGGGCAACGTCTTAAGAAGTCGGGCATTAGTTCGATCCATGACAACAACTTCAGGCATAGCCTGCAACTTTGGATGCAATTCATCTTTCAAGACATCAATGGCATAGATCTTCTGGGCACCTCTCTGCAGCAGGCAATCCGTGAAACCACCCGTCGACGCGCCTACATCAGCACAGATCCTTGCTTTCGGGCTAATGGCAAATTCATCCAATGCCGCTTTTAACTTTAATCCACCCCCGGAGACAAACTCAAGACCCGAGACTACTTCTACACGACTTTTCACGGAAATCATTTGTGCAGGTTTTATCACAACCCTGCCATCCACTCTGACCAAACCTTCCTGGATGGAGAGTTGTGCATTCAAGCTATTCTCAAAAAGCCCCCGGGTCACTAAAAGTTGCTCTAGGCTGACTTTTCTCATGCTTCTATTCTAACCTCGAATTAGTCAACCCATTTCAGCACTTTCCAGCAATTCTTAATATGACATTTTGGGAGCGCAAATTTCCCACCAATGGGTTAAAAGCTGAATTAAAATAGGCTTGTGTTCCCACTTTTGTTGAGTTTTTGGTCGTTTTACAAAATGTGACCGCCACAGTCTTATTCATATTGAGAATTGCTGAGCACTTTCAGTGAGGGGGAAGTAAATTTACACTCCATATTGGACAATGAAGGGAAAAAAGATAGCAAGAAAAGGAAACATCCGTTATTGTTATAGCGTTGAAGCAAAACGAAACGGAGGAGACCAAATCCTGCTATGAATAAGATAACACAAGACATGAAATATCGGGAGTCGCTGGTAAAGTATGCCAGGGAATGGGGAGTGCTGAGGGCATCCAGGAAGTACAACAAATCACGCTCCTATATCTATTTTTGGATGAATAGATACGACGGCAGGATCGACTCGCTGGCCTGTCGTTCGAGGAGACCGCATCACCACCCGAATGAGCACAATCCGGCAGAGCTGAAACTGATCCGGGCTTTCAGGAGAGC
>JBAQLH010000032.1:0-41975 GCA_049301715.1 Anaerolineaceae bacterium | reverse complement strand
AGATCTGCCGCATCGGGGTTCCTCCTTCCAGGTTTTCCACCCTTTAGGATGACCCCGATTGTCGTTTTTGTCTATCCCTCTTGTCTCACATGTGTTTGAACCTGCTCAGATTAACCCAAGAGGGGTTGAAAAACGTCATTGCGAGCCTTCGGCGAAGCAATCTCAGATTTTGGAAAATAAGATTGCCATACTGCATATCCTATGCGAACTGTAGTCTTACGTGCTGCGTCCCTCGTCCACTTGGTGTACCCCGCCCCGCTTTGTGGCTTCGGCGATGCGTTCCTTGAAATGGGAATAACACGACAAAGGTATTTCAACACTCTCACCCATAAGCCTTAATTGCCTGTTCCTGAAAATTAAGTACCTTCATATCTGGATGCGCATTGAAATCAGATCGGCACTGCCCCTTCTGATGTTAAATCAGCGGATTGATGTAAATTTCGTTTCAGCAGCGGTTCATGAAGTAAAATTCTATTCTTAGTGCTATGATTAATTTTTTTGATGCCTTTTGATGAGTATTAGCGAATTTTCGGTTCCTTTTAAATATAAAACTGACCGTTCCAATCCGTATAAGTGGATTTGGTCCCATACGGTTCATCATTGGTTTATTTTCCTGGTTGCCATCATCGGGGCAATTGGCAACGCCGCGTTGGCATCGGTTCCTGCGGTCCAATTCGGAAAAGTATTTACCGACCTGACCAGCGGTGCGCCCAAGATGCCGGTTATCCTCAATGCCGCTGTCATCATTGCCATCTCCCAGATCGCACGTGGAATCTTCCAGTTCTTCCGAAATTACGGCTTTGAAATTACCGCCCAACGCATTGAAAGGGATGTCCGCGAGGAATTTTACATTAGTTTGCTGGGCAAGAGCATGACTTTCCATTCCTTGCAATCCATCGGGGATTTAATGGCGCGGGCAACCAACGACATCCGGGAGGTAAACTTTCTTTTCAGCCCTGGAATTAACATGGTTTTCGGTTCGATCAATTTCCTGTTCATTCCCCTGATCATTGGTTTGCAAATCCATCCAGCCTTGATACTGACCCCTTTACTTTTCATTGTTGCTTATTTCATCTCAATTGTCCATTACCTGAAGATCCTGAAACCAATTACCGACCGTGTTCGTTCCAGCTTTGGATTGATGAACAGCCGTCTGGCAGAGTCTATTGACGGCATAGAGACGGTTAAAGCCGCGGCACAAGAAAATTCCGAGACCGCACTATTCGACAAGAACATCAAAGCTTATCGGGATGCATCAGTGGAACAAGGAGATGTGGAAGCCAAGTTCCTTCCTTTACTGCTACTTGCCTTGGCGTTGGGGTTTGGTTTATTGCATGCGCTGAGTTTATACCAACAAGGTGAAATTCTTTTGGGTGATGTGATCTCATATTTCAGCGCCCTGTCCTTACTAGGCTTCCCAACTAACACTTCTATTCATTCTTATTCCCAAATTTCTCTTGGCATAGCTGGTGCGAGAAGGCTGTTGGCTGTCATGAATCTCGAGAATAATCTGGATCAGAATGAATCCGGTTATTCCCAGACCATGCAAGGTGAGGTGCTCTTTAAGGATGTCTGCTTTTCGTACGACCAAAAAAAGACTGTGCTGAACCAGATTAATTTTCGTGTCTCTCCCGGCCAAACCGTAGCCATTGTCGGACAAACCGGCTCGGGCAAGACCAGCCTGGTGCGTCTGATCAATCGGACCTATGACCCCAGCAGTGGTCAGGTTCTGATCGATGATCGCAATGCGAGGGATTGGAACCTTGATAGCCTGCGCAGTCAAATATCAATCATTGAGCAGGATATTTTTCTCTTTTCGAAATCCATCCGCGAGAATATTGCCTTTGGGAAACCAGGCGCCACCCAAATTGAAGTTGAAGAGGCAGCCAAAAAAGCCCAGGCACATGAATTTATCACCACCATGGAATTTGGCTATGATACGATCATTGGCGAGCGAGGTGCTACTCTTTCTGGAGGTCAGCGTCAGAGGCTGGCGCTTGCCCGAGCCTTTCTGACCGATCCAAAGATTCTGATTCTGGACGATTCCACCAGCGCCATCGACAGTAAAACCGAGGACGAGATTCAAAAAGCCATTAAAACCGCTTCAGAAGGACGGACAACCTTTATCATCACCCATCGGCTTTCCCAAATTCGTTGGGCTGACCTCATTATTGTCATGCGCAAGGGAACGATTTCGGATATTGGTACACATGCAGAGTTAATGCGCACTTCTGCTTCATATCGCAGCATTTTTACGGAAGTGTAAGGATTTTATGGGATTTTCAATTGGATTGGCAAGCGAGACCTACGACCGGCAGTACAGCAACAAGACCCTGCTTGGTCGCATTTGGGCATACGCCAAACCGCACCACAAAAGAATTACCATTATCCTGATTACTGTGGTACTGCAAGGCATATTGGGAGCCCTGCCGCCCCTGTTGGTTTCCAAGGTCCTGGATGAAGGCCTTGCCGGTGTACCGAATCGGACTGTGTTTACTACATTGACAATATCAGTGATCATCATTGAAGTCTTAGGGTTCGTCCTGTATTATATCAATCACAGGCTGCTGGCGCGTGTGATCGCAGATATCAACAAAAGCCTTTCCAGTGATGCCTTTGCGGCTTCCATGCAACAGGATATGGCTTTTCATGATGTTTATTCTTCCGGCAGAATCGTCTCGAGGATCACAACCGATACGCGTGATTTTTCCACCATGATCACCTTGACCATGGATGTAGCCAGCAGTGTCATGCAGTCGCTGGTGACCGCCATCATCCTTTTGACCACAGAATGGCGCCTGGCATTGGGATTCTTTTTGATTGTTCCCATCATCATGTTGGTCGTTTCGGTCTATCGGAATCTTGCCCGTAAAGTTACCAGGCAGGGTATGCGTGCCATGGCAAATGTAAATTCCACCATTAAAGAGACCATCAGCGGCATTGCCGTTGCCAAGAATTTCCGCCAGGAAGAAAGCATTTACCAGGACTTTCAGGAGTCAAACAAGACTTCCTATACGATGAATGCCAAACGTGGGCTGGTCCTCTCAATCGTCTTTCCTACAACCCGTTCACTGGGAGGTATTACCATTGCCCTGCTGGTTTATTATGGCGCGCTCAGCGTAACCCAAGGTCTGATCACTGCCGGTGCCTGGTATATGTTCTTATTAAGTTCCGACCGGTTCTTGATGCCTATTCTCAGCATTACTTCTTATTGGACTCAGGTGCAAACCGGTTTATCAGCGGCAGAGCGAATTTTCGCCCTGATCGATGCGGAACACACGGTCGTCCAAACCGGCAGTTATGTCCCGGAGCATTTTTACGGCAAAATTGACTTCAATCACCTGTGCTTTCATTACAGCAACGGCACGGAAGTGCTCAATGACTTTGACTTGCACATTCGCGAAGGGGAAAACGTTGCCATTGTCGGCCATACCGGAGCAGGTAAATCCTCCATTGCCAGGTTGATTGCCCGATTCTACGAATTCCAGGGCGGCGAACTGTTAATTGATGACAGGGATATCCGCTCTTATGATTTGCATGGTTTGCGCCAGCACATGGGTCTGGTTACCCAGGTACCGTTCCTGTTTGAAGGAACAGTGGAAGAGAACATCCGCTTTGCACAACCTGATATCACCAGGCAGGAAATTCTGGCGCTGGCGCAAAAAATTGGCAATGGTGAGTGGCTGGAAACTTTCGCAAATGGGTTGAATACTGGTGTAGGCGAACGCGGCGCCCAAATTTCGATGGGGCAGCGGCAATTGGTTGCTCTGATGAGAGTACTGGTGCATCGGCCTTCCGTCTTTATTCTCGATGAAGCCACTGCCAGCATCGATCCATTCACTGAAAAGCAAATCCAAAGTGCCTTGAATCTGATCTTAAAGCAATCCACCAGTGTCCTGATTGCCCACAGGCTTTCGACCGTCCAATCGGCTGATCGAATCATTGTACTCCAGGAAGGGGTCATCATCGAAGAAGGCACCCATAAACTGCTGCTACAGCAAGGTGGTCATTATTCCGAACTCTACAATGCTTATTTCCGGCATCAAAGCCTGGATTACATTGAAGAGGCTGGTCAGCGCTTCGGGAATCCTTCGTCTGCCCCCCAGAGCACAAAAGAGTAATATTTACTTGACTTTAAGCCCTATCAAGCTAAAATAAACTTAAGCAATTTTGAATGGGAAGAGACCTGGATGCCAGGCACCGAAGGGGCAAACCTGCCAAAACAGGCGAAACTCTCAGGTAAACAGACCCATTCGATGAACTCTCTGAAGTTAACCCGCTAACAGGAGTGAATGACAGAGGCACATGTTCATGTGCCTCTTTTTAACCAATATATAAGGAGTGAAAAATGAATTTCCCAAAAGAATTGAAATATACCAAAACTGATGAATGGGTCCGCCTTGAAAATGGATTTGCCGTCATTGGTATATCCGACTATGCACAAAATTCGCTTTCCGATGTGGTCTACCTGGAATATGCCGTTGAGCCTGGGGAGGTTGTGAAAGCTGGCGATAACTTAGGAACAGTTGAATCTGTTAAAGCCGCTTCAGATATTAACATCCCCATTGGGGGGACGGTGACAGAAATCAATGCCGCACTTCCCGGCACTCCAGAATTGATTAATAAGGATCCATACCAGGCAGGCTGGCTGATCAAACTTCAACTGGATGATCCAACTGAGCTCGACGATCTTCTGGACTCGGCCGCCTACGAAGCCTTTTGCCAGGAGCGATAAGCCCATGTTTACACCTCACACTTCTTCAGACGTGGAGGTGATGCTCAAGTCAATTGGGATCGAAAAAGTCGAAGATCTCTTCACAGAGATCCCAGAGCAGTTTCGGTTCCCCGACCTGAAGCTCCCTCCAGGATTGACCGAAATGGAAGTCAGCAATGAACTCGAAGCCATTGCTGCTGCAAATGGCAACACCAAAGATATGCTATGCTTTTTAGGTGCCGGGGCTTATGATCATTATACGCCGGCTGCTGTGGATATGCTCCTCCAACGCGGTGAGTTTTACACTGCATATACCCCCTATCAACCAGAAATATCTCAGGGAACCTTGCAGACAATTTTTGAGTATCAAAGTCTTATCTGCAACTTAACCGGCATGGACGTGGCAAACGCCTCCCACTATGACGGCGCCACGGCTGCCGCTGAAGCAGTCATCCTGGCTTATCATCACTTTAAAGGTAAACGAACCAAGTTCCTGCTCTCTAGGGCAGTCAATCCCCAGTATCGGCAGGTGATCCGCACTTATATGCGCGGGGAATCAGGTTTGGAAATCGTCGGGGATGATCCCGAAACCGGCCTGGATGCAGACATGGGCAAACTTATGGCCCAAATTGACCCTAATACCGCCCTGGTAATGGTACAGTACCCGGACTTCTTTGGACGCATCATAGATTACACGCCAATGATCGAAGCAGCCCATGCTCAGGGAGCCCTGGTTGCTGTGGCGGTTAACCCCACCGCTTTGGGAATCCTGACCCCTCCGGGGGAGTTAGGTGCTGATATCGTCCTGGGAGAGGGGCAGCCCTTAGGTCTGCCGCTTTCCTTTGGAGGGCCTTACCTGGGTATTTTTGCTGTCAAAACTCCCCTGTTGCGCAAGATTGCCGGGCGTCTGGTGGGGCAGACTGTTGATGCTTCAGAACAATTGGCTTATGTTATGACCCTGACCGCCCGCGAACAGCACATCCGGCGCGATAAAGCCACCTCGAATATTTGCACCAACCAGGGTCTGATGGCTTTGGCTTCTACCATCTATCTGAGCTTGCTCGGCAAACAAGGCTTCCGAGCGGTTTCAAATCTGTGTTATCAAAAGGCGCATTACACCGCTTCTCAGGTTGCCAGCATCCAGGGTTATAAACAGGTATTTGCCAAAACGCCGTTCTTTCACGAATTCGTCATTCGCTGCCCGGAATCTGTTGAACACCTGCTGGAGGATTTGCGGGCGTACGACATCCTGGGTGGCTACGACCTGGGTCAGGATTATCCCGAATTGGAAGGCTGCCTGCTGATGGCAGTGACAGAAAAAATTGACAAGGATGACATTGACCTGTTGCACGATGCCCTCATTGAGGTGACCCATGACTGAACCGAATGTTTACCAACTTTCTTCCCCCGGTCGCAAGGGTTTTCAATTCCCTCAATCAGATGTCCCGGAAGTAGAACTGCCGGAAGCATTTCTCCGAAAAGAACTTCCATTGCCGGAATTATCTGAAGTGGATGTAGTCCGGCACTTTACCCGCCTTTCACAGAAAAACTACGGCATTGACCTGGGCTTTTATCCTTTGGGTTCCTGTACCATGAAGTACAACCCCAAAATCAATGAAGTCACTGCCCGATTGCCCGGCTTTGCCTTCACCCACCCCCTTCAGCCGGAAGATACTGTCCAGGGAAATCTTTACTTGATGTACACCTTGCAGGAATGGCTTAAAGAGATCAGTGGTTTTGCCGCCGTTACCCTCCAACCCGCCGCTGGCGCCCAAGGTGAATTGACCGGTGCGCTAATCATCCATAAATACCACCAGGACCGGAAAGACTTTAAGCGGGTTCGCATTTTGATTCCCGACTCTGCCCACGGCACCAACCCCGCCACTTCTTCCATGAGCGGCTTTGAAGTGGTGCCGCTGCCTTCAGACAGCCGCGGTAATGTTAATCTCGAAGCGCTCAAAGGTCTCTGTGACAAAAATCTGGCCGGTCTGATGCTTACCAATCCCAACACTCTCGGGCTTTTCGATGAGCATGTTCTGGAAGTGATCAAACTGGTGCATCAAGCCGGAGGGTTGGTATACGGCGACGGTGCCAATTTGAATGCCCTCTTGGGCATTACCAGACCAGGCGACCTGGGTTTTGATATCATGCACTTTAACCTGCATAAAACCTTCTCCACCCCACATGGCGGCGGCGGTCCCGGTTCTGGGCCTGTAGCTGTAGCAGCGCACCTGGCGGATTACCTGCCAGATCCCACCATCACGATTGTGGAACCGGGAGATGGAGAAATTCCTCCTCTCTATGGCTACGCGCACCCCACTAAAACTATTGGCAGAATGAAATCTTTCCACGGTCATTTCGGTGTTCTTGTCCGTGCCTATACTTACATTGCCATGCATGGCGGAACTGGCTTGCGTAATATCTCTGAAATGGCTGTCCTGAACGCCAATTACCTGCTTAGCAAACTTAAAGGCACTTACACACTTCCCTATGATCGTTCCTGTATGCATGAGTTTGTTCTGGAAGGAGCTTGGAAAGACCTGCCTGATATCCGTGCCCTGGATATTGCCAAAAGGCTGATGGATTACAATTTCCACCCGCCTACCAATTACTTCCCCCTGATCGTGCATGAAGCATTGATGATCGAACCAACCGAAACTGAATCTCTGGAAACGTTAGATTCTTTTATTGATGCCATGCTCAAGATCGCCGAAGAGGCACGCGCCAATCCAGAGCTCCTGCATCAGGCGCCACATCACACCCCAGTCCGCCGATGCGACGAACTCAAAGCTGCTCGCGATCTGATCTTACGCTGCGATCCTATAAAACCAACGGAAGCCTAAAATACTTAATTTTAGAAAGTCGGAGGGAATTGTCCTCCGACTTTTTTATCAGATTCACTCTAGGACTAATGTAACTGGGCAGTGATCCGAGCCCATCACTTCATCGTTGATGATGACATCTTCTACCCTTGGCACCAGTGTCTGACTGATCAGGAAATAATCCAAACGCCAGCCAATGTTCCTTGCTCTGGCATTCATTCGATAGGTCCACCAGGTATAGCCGGCTTTCTGCGGGTAAAGCTGGCGGTAAATATCAACGAAACCATGCTCCAAGTATTTATCAACCCAAACACGTTCCTCCGGCAGGAATCCGGTGTTTTTCACGTTATCCTTAGGTCTGGCAAGGTCAATCTCATTATGGGCAGTATTAAAATCACCGGTAATAATCACATTCTCGCCATTGGCGTGATGCCTGTCGCAGATCTCCAGCAGCCTGGCGTAGAAATCAAGTTTATAGGGCACTCTTTGGTTTTCCTCCCCGCCATTGGGAAAGTAAATATTGTACAGGTAATAATCCGGGTATTTCATCTGGATGACGCGACCTTCTTCATCAAACTCGGGAAATCCAAGTCCGGTGGAAATTTTCTCCGGTTTACTGCGGTAAAAAACAGCCGTGCCGCTGTACCCCGGGCGCACAGCCGGGTTCCAATAGGAACAGTAGCCTGTCAACTCACGCTGCACTTCCGGAAGTTGTTCGGGTTTAACCTTAATCTCTTGCAAGCACAGCACATCCGGTTGGTACTGTTCCAGCCATTCAAACCCGTTCTTGTTCAGAACTGCTCTGTACCCATTTACGTTCCAAGTGGTAATGTTCATATGCACTGACCTTTTGCTCTTCTCCCAGCCTATGGTAAACTTAGCGTTTGATATATGACTAGGTTAATTAATTTATCAAAAGAAATCCTGCACAAAGCCATTTATAGTCTTGTCGCAGTGATAATTATAACGGCTTCAGCCGGACATGTTCCAGTACAAGCCCAAAGTCAGATTCTGCCTGAATATGTGGTTCAATCAGGAGATTCCCTTTACGCCATCGCTCTGCAGTTTCATACAACTTTGGATGCGCTCATTGCAGCCAATGGCATAACTGAAGACAATGTCCTCAGCATCGGGGACCATCTGAAAATCCCAGGGTTGGAAGGAATGTCTGGGATTTTGACCTCCGAATACATTCCTCTTGGAGCAAATCTTCGCAGTCTTAGCCGGCGCACCCAATCGGATCCAGCCAGTCTTGTTCGTCTGAATAAATTTACCAGCCCGTCCGAACTTTTCATCGGACGTAAAATCATCATCACGACTTCCGAAGAAGCCCAATCGCTGGAAACTTTACCCTCCCTTCTCCCGGGTCAATCCTGGATGGAATTGGCAATCTTGAAAGGTCAGAATCAATGGAGTTTGTCACACCTGAACAGCCTGGATTCTCCTACTTATGGCCTTCCTTATGACACCTACTATACCCACTCTGAAGCAGAGTCTCCCAACAATCTTGCCATCCCCGGCATCAAGTCCATGGTCATCGATAATTTACCCTTGGTCCAGGGAAGCACCTTTGTTCTCAAGGTGGAAAGCCAGGAACCCGTGGAACTCTCTGCCAACCTGGCAGGAACCGAACCGGTCTTCTTCCTAACCGAAAATGGCGGTCAGATCGCATTCGGAGGTATAAAAGCCCTGCTGGAACCGGGTGCTTATCCCCTCACTATTGAAGTGAAAACGGCTGATGAAGCGGTATACCGCTTTGATCAGTGGGTCCTGGTGGATTCGGCAGGTTTTACTACAGATACCAATTTGCAGGTCGATCCAAATACAATTGAATCTGAAAATGTTACCAATGAAGACGCAATCTTTAGGGAAATTGTGACCAAGGCTACCCCTATACAGCAGTGGGATGGGATTTTCCAATATCCAACCAAGGGAAGTGACTGTGTTAACTCCAGCTTTGGAAGCCGCCGCACGTACAACGATAGTGATCAATTATATTACCACACTGGGCTGGATATTGGCTGGTGTTATGGCATTGATGTCTTTGCACCGGCGAGCGGGACAGTCGTGGCGGTTTTGGCAGATCAGATCGTCAGGGGCAACGTGATCGTGATTGACCACGGTCTGGGCGTCTTTTCCATTTACATGCATCTCAATGACATGCTGGTTTCAGAAGGCGATGTGGTTGAGACCGGTCAATTGATTGGGCATATTGGAAACACAGGTCGGTCCAGCGGTCCCCATTTGCATTTTGAGATTGATATTAATGGCATCCCGGTCAATCCAATTGCCTGGTTGACTCGCTCTTTTCCATAAAAAAAGCAAACACTTTCGTATTTGCTCAGTGCGCTGGGGGGGACTTGAACCCCCATGCCTTGCGGCACATGGCCCTCAACCATGCCTGTCTGCCAGTTCCAGCACCAGCGCGTGGATAGAAATTATATCTGGTGTAGCTTTATTGTCAAGCAAAAGGAAATGAAATGAGGAATTTTTGAGAACAACAATTGTTTTGGATGCCATGGGCAGCGATAATCGCCCTCAACCAGAAATCGAGGCGGCGGTAATCAGTGCCAACGAACTTGGAGTTGACATTGTCCTGGTAGGTGATGAGGTCTCCCTAAGCCAGGGCTTGGCCAGTCAGACGGGTGATAAAACCCATGTGCGCATTGTAGATGCTCCAGAGGCATTGGAAATGAGCGATCATATCGCGGAAGCCCGGGCGAAGAAAAACAATACCATGCAAATTGGAATGAATCTGGTGAAAACCGGCGAAGCTCAGGCTTTTGTTACCGCCGGAAATACCGGCATGGCCATGTATTTTGCCCAAAAAACCTTTGGGTTGATCCCGGGTGTTATTCGCCCCTGTTTATGCGCCACCTTTCCGGTTAAAGGTGGAAAATGCGTCATCGTGGATATCGGCGCCAATGCGGAATGCCGGCCGGAATTCCTGGTGCAGTTTGCCCAAATGGGTGCTATCTACTCCAATCGGATGATCAATATTCCCTCTCCCCGCGTGGGACTGCTCGCTAATGGCGAGGAAGAAGGCAAAGGCAATGAACTGGTCAAAGCAGCCGGTCCCTTGATGCGGGCAGATGTTCCAGGATTTGTGGGGAACATTGAAGGAAAAGAACTTTTTGCCGGACAGGTGGACGTAGCTGTCACTGATGGATTTACCGGCAACATCCTTTTAAAATCCACTGAAGCAGTCGCCAAGTTAATCCTTGAGACGCTTAAAGCAGAATTGATGAGCTCAACCCGTACCAAAATTGGTGCCGCACTCTCCAAGCCTGCCTTCTCCAAGGTCAAGAAGATGCTTGATCCCGCTGAGACTGGCGCAGCCCCCTTGCTGGGTGTAGACGGATTGGTCTTCGTAGGGCATGGTCGTTCGGATGCCAGGGCTATGGTCAGTGCTGTCAATCAGGCTAAAATCGCAATAGAAGCCAATCTGCTCAATTCTTTGCGGGGAGCCATTACAATTAAACCTCAAGGAGAAATTAACTCATGAAACTCGTCATAAATGAAAAATTGATCAAGAAGAACAAAACCATCGGGCAGATCACCACTTTCAGCAGCCTGGCAATTTTGGCGTTGGGATTGGTATTTGCTTTTAGCCAAGATATGACTAAAATCATCTATTCCTATATAGCCCTTGTCGCTGGTTTTACCCTCTCCCAAATTGGTATGTTCTTTTCCGGCCGTTTTGGTCGCACTCCCCGCTATGACGAAGTATTTGCCAGTGCTTTCGAAAAATTGCGTCATGAGTACAGTTTCTATGTTTATTCAAGCCCTGTGCCAATGGTTTTGATTGGCCCATGTGGCATCTGGGTGCCCGTACCAATTGTCGCGGGGGGCAAGGTCTCGTATAAGAATAATAAATGGCGCCAAGAAGGTGGCAATTTCATGATGAAACTCTTTGGTCAGGAAGGCCTCGGGAAACCTGACCAGGAAGCCAAAGCTGATGTGCAAGCACTGCAAAAATACATGGAAGCTAAAGGCATCCCGATCGAACAGCAGCCCCCTATCAAGCACGTCCTGGTGGTTTTACTGAAAAATACCGAGGTGGGCGATGTCTCGCAAGCCCCCTTACCAGTGGTGGAATTGCAGGACCTCAAGCGTTATGTTCGACGCGAGGATCGGGATAATTGCACTACTCCACTCAGCGAAGAAGATTTGGCAAGATTGAATTCCGTGTTTGACGAATTTACCAAGAAAGACTCCTGAATCGGACCCTTTTCTTGCCTGACTGAATCGGAAGTTTTGTGCTCCCTGATGGAGGGATATTGGAGTCCTTTGCAACCAAATCTTCTGTGAGCAAAGTGTTCCCTGCCTGGGGACCGCCCCTATCAGAAACAATTTTGTATCATTTGGCACCTATTTTTGAATATAAGGTGTTAGACAAGATAATTTGTCGTACATATAGGATTTGAAATAGGATGGGTTGAGCTGGGATTCCGTCCGCTCAAAATGTATTGACGTTAGGGAAACCCATCAGAACCAATCTATCTATCATCTTAATCCTCCTTGGCGTGACAATCTTTCTTTCTGCCAAGATTAAACTGGTAGATAAAACCAACTGTGTTGTTGGGCTTCGCTGGAGGTAATCTTGAATTGTCTGATTTTCCTTTTCCGCTCAACTCCAACCTATAATGTCTAAAATAAGCTGGGGGTGAAGTACAGAGACAATTACCGAGAATGAAGCGGAATCAATGTCCGCTTCCAGAGGAGCGAAAACAAAAAAGATTATCGCCCTGAGGAACAAAGGGTCTTTCCTAATTTATTAATTCGAATACCGCCAAGGAAAGATGCTTCACTGCGTTCAGCATGACATTTTAGAATGGGTTGGGATTGAAGATCAGAGACAACCACTATTTCTGGCTTCTCCCCAAAGTTCAACAAAATGCCGGAAGACATCCCTCAACTTCTGCAGACAACCCATGAAACAGTATCCCCGACAACTTGTAAAGATTTGAGAATTAAAATCTACGCCTTCGCGTAAGACTCAGGAGCTTTTCTCGTCCAAACCGGCATATTTTTGCAGTTGATTGACTTCTTTAACGGTCAGATAGCGCCACTCCCCGCTTCTCAGCGACCCTAACTTGAGTGTGCCTATGCGCACCCGCTTGATTTGCCCGACCGGCAGCCCAATGCGCGCCCCGGTTTTACGAATCTGGCGTTTCTTGCCCTCCCGCATGATGATTCGCAGCCAGGAACCATTATTGGCATTGCTGATCACCTCCACCTTGGCTGGCAGTGTGCGGTACCCATCTTCCAGAACCACCCCGCGCCGCCAGATTTGCAATTGCTCCTCATCAGGCTGGGTAATCACAAACACTTCGTACTCCTTCTCGTGCTTATAACGGGGGTGGGTCAGCCTATTCGCCAATTCCCCGTCATTGGTCATCAGAATCAGTCCTTCGCTTTCCAAATCCAGCCTTCCAACTGCAAAAAGCGGTTCAGGGATATCAATCAGGTCGTTGACCGTCGGCTTGGGATGGTTTTCATCGATATCAGAAAGATAGCCTTTGGGTTTATTCAAGGCTATGTATATCTTCTTC
The DNA here is from genome assembly GCA_049301715.1 of Anaerolineaceae bacterium. Lineage (GTDB taxonomy): Bacteria > Chloroflexota > Anaerolineae > Anaerolineales > Anaerolineaceae > Mesolinea. Next base: position 28,884 of record JBAQLH010000032.1, on the reverse strand, counting down.
ATTTGCGCACGAATCAACTTGCCATCCACCAGGATGCTGTCCGTCTCAGCGTCAGCTTTGTCGCCCAGGTGAATGACTTTTCCATTTACTCTCACTCGTCCGTTTTCAATAATGCTTTCACAGGCACGGCGCGAACCTAACCCCGCCGCTGCCAAAATCTTCTGTACGCGTTCTTCTGCCATCAATCCTTTAATATCCTTTGTTCAGTTCCATTAGCGGTTTGCTGCCTGGACTTCAAACCTTCCAGATCCACAACCGGCAGTTGATCCAACGATTCCAACCCAAAATGGAGCAGGAAATCCTGGGTTACACCATAAAGGATAGGGCGTCCTGGTGCCTCGGATCGCCCCAGTTCTTCAATTAACCCTTTGGCAAGCAAACTTTTCAAGACAGTATCACTGTTCACCCCACGAATACCATCAATTTCAGGGCGAGTTGTGGGCTGTTTATAGGCAACAATCGCCAGAACTTCTAATGCTTGTTGAGAAAGCCTGCTGGTTACTTCCAAGCCCAAGAACTTCTCGATCAGGCTGGCATGTTCAGCCGCTGTAACCAGTTGATATTGATTCTTCATTCTCTGCAGACGGAAGCCGTGCATATTTTCATAATGCCTGCTAAGCAGGTTCGCCAGACGCTCAACTTCCTGGCGGGAGATTTCAAGGGCTTGTGCCAACTGGTCTACTGAGCTCAGCCCAGATGCTGCGAATAACAAGGCTTCTAACCTGCTCAGGTTAGTATGATCAGTTGATGATAATTTTATTTCGTCGCTCATGCTATAATTTATCCGTCTCGGGTCTGGTGATTATACTCTACTTAAGACAGCAAACATAAACTACAGGATACCTTTCTATGCAGATACTACTTACCGGCGCAGCCGGTTTTCTTGGCTCTCATCTCACCGATCGCCTTCTCAAAGAAGGTCACCAAGTTCTAGGGCTGGACAACTTCATTACCGGGTCAGAAGCCAATTTAGAGCACCTAAGCGGTAATCCATCCTTCCGGTTAATCCGCCAGGATGTGTCCACTTACTTGGATATCCAGGAACCTCTTGATTATGTCATGCATTTTGCTTCACCCGCCAGCCCAAATCCGGCCTCTCCACTGGGCTACCCCAACCTGCCCATCCAGACTTTAAAAGCCGGAGCGTTGGGGACCTTGAACTCTCTCGGTTTGGCAAAAGCCCATAAGGCTAAGTACTTACTTGCCTCCACCAGCGAGGTCTATGGTGATCCGGAAGTGCACCCCCAGCCCGAAACTTATTGGGGTAATTGTGATCCGATTGGTCCCAGGTCAGTGTATGACGAAGCCAAGCGCTTTGCAGAAGCCCTGACTATGGCTTATAACCGCTTCCACGGCCTCGATACACACATTGTGCGAATATTTAATACTTTTGGTCCGCGTATGCGCCTTGATGACGGGCGCGTGGTTCCAAATTTTATCCAACAAGCCCTGCGTAAAGAAGCCCTTACCATTTATGGAGATGGTCAGCAGACCCGCAGTTTTTGTTATGTGGATGACTTGGTGGAAGGTATTTTTCAGTTGATGTGGACCGATGAGCATTACCCAGTCAACATCGGCAATCCTAATGAAACAAGCATCAAAGAATTCGCCTTATTGATCAATGAACTGACCGGAAATCCTGCCGGTCTGGTCACCCGCTTTGCTGATGGGTTAGGGGATGACCCGCAGCGCCGCCGCCCGGATATCAGCAAGGCACAAGCCCTATTCGAGTGGGAGCCAAAAATCGATTTGAAAACTGGCTTGGACAATACCATTGCATATTTCCGCCAAAAATTGGGAATAGATGACGATTAACAAGCCCAAAGAATCCGTCCGCTTCAGAAAATTCATCCTTGTTGGCATCCTGAATACTTTGGTTGACTTTGGGTTTATGAACCTGTTTACTGCAGCATTCAATTTTTCCCTGGTACAGGCACAAGCCATAAGCTTTGTTTTAGCGGTGCTCACCAGCTATATGCTCAATCGAAAATGGATTTACCCGGATTCAACCGAGAGTTCCATGGTAAACCAATTTGGCAAATTTCTGCTGATAAGCCTGGCAGGGCTTGCTATTCGCACAATCCTGATTCCAGTCTGCGACAGATGGTTTATCCAAGTAATCCAGGCCTCCATCCTTAAGAATGGATCAGTAGATCCTGTAGTCCTCAGCCACAACGCCGCCCTGGCGCTGGTTATCCCCATCACCATGATCTTGAACTATCTGGCAAATCGCTATTGGACTTTCGGAGATGTTGGGCATTCCGACAAGGTTTTCCCCGGGTGAACACACTTAGGATCAGATAAAAAGAAGGAATTATGGGTACTCTTCGAGTGATAGCAGGTAAAGCCAAAGGGCTGCACCTCAAAACCGTGCCAGGTGATACCACACGCCCCATCACCGACCTGGTCAAGGAGGCCTTATTCAATATCCTGGGGGATGAAATCCAGGATGCAAAAATCCTGGATTTATTTGGCGGCACCGGGGCAGTCGGGATAGAGGCTCTCAGCCGGGGAGCTACATCAGTTGTTTTTCTGGATAAGAGCGGGCAGGCAGTCAAAACCATCCAGCAAAACCTGGAGACCACCCACCTGAGCGATTTCGCCAAGGTCGTCCGCACGGATGCCTTTGGTTACCTGTCTGCTTGGACTGATCAGGTATTTGATCTGATCTATATCGCTCCGCCTCAGTATAAACAAATGTGGCAAAAAGCCATGAATCTTTTGGACGAACAGCCCAGCCTGCTTGACACTGAAGGGCAGATCATTGTCCAAATAAATCCGCTCGAATGGACTGAAATTTTGTTAACCAACTTTCGCGTTTTTGATCAACGCAAGTATGGGGATACTCTTCTGGTTTTTTTTGAAAAAGTCAGTCAATAAACTGCATGACCAATTGATCCTGATCATCGTAACGGTACAGACCCCAAAAAGGACGATCGCCTTCCTTAAACCTTGAGACTCGCGGAATCAGATAGTACAAGTCTTCCACCAACGGTTGTTCAAGCGCTTCCACGGGCTGAAACCAGGCAAGATTCCCTTCTAAAGATTCTACTAAAGTGCCGGCACACTCAAGCGCCTTGAAAATAAAAAAAGCAATACCGGTTGTACTGCCGGCATCTACCATCACCTCACCGCAATAATCCCATTTTGAACACACCAGCCCAGTCTCTTCGCTTAGCTCCCTTTGGGCAGCCTGTAAAATGGCTTCACCTGCTTCGACATGCCCCCCAATCCCGTTCCACAAGCCTGGCCAGATCCTTTTGTTTTCAACCCCCTTGAGAAGCAAGAATTTTCCTTGACTATCTATCGGAAAAATCAACACTCTGGGAATGACGCAGTAACGATCAGGAGATACTGCTTGCTCAATCTTACCCATACTCACCTCACAAAAACAAACAGCTCATAATTCCAACCGGTCTTATGAGCTGTTTTGGATCCAATATAAGCCTCAGACCAAGAACATTGGCAAACCGTAGATATTATTAATTTTGGGTCGATAGGTATCCTTGTCGTAGCATTTCTCTACATCCACATGCCGCTTATCGCTGGTGACCATCTCGATCGGTACAGTAACATAATTGCCATTGTTAATTGCGACCATTTTCCCGAAATCGCCTTTTGCGGTCAACTGCATTGCCAGGGTACCATAATTCATCGCAACCATGCGATCAAGCATATCTGCAGGACCGCTGCGGACTAGGTAGCCTAACTTTTGGAACATGATATGCTGGTCTGTGAGAATTTTGATCTGCTCGCCCAAGACCTCGCCGATGCCACCCAGCTTCTTATGACCATAAGCGTCCTCTTCCCCTGATTCGACTACCAGACCACCATCAGAGATTGCGCCTTCGGAAATGACCACAATGGAATAATTAGAGGGATTGTTGGTTTTATCTTCCATGAGGAAATTAGCCAACTTTTCAAAATTGAAGGGCACCTCACAAATAATTGTGCGGTCTGCGAAGGTCAAATAACCTGTGATCAAACTGGTTTCGCCTGAATTTCGACCAAAGAGTTCAACAATGCCGATCCTCTCATGGGAGCCGAGAGAGGTGCGAAAATTCGTGATAAGGGATACTGCTTGGGATATGGAAGTTGAAAACCCAATACAGTAATCTGTCCCATTGACATCATTATCCATCGTCTTTGGAATACCAACCACCGGAAAGCCTTCCTTGTTCAGTCGCGCTGCGTAACTTAATGTATCATCACCGCCAATGGTAATCAGGGAATCAATTCCAAGATGCCCCAGTACCCGCAGGATATGATCCGTATAATCCTTGGTGCCGTCTTCCTTGATCTGTTTGCCATAACTGCTCTTTGCCAGAAATTCTGGAGTTTCTTTTGGACGCACGTTGCAAGGATTGGTCCGGGAGGTGTGTAAAAAAGTACCTCCGGTGCGATCAACTGTACGGACTTCGTTGGGAGTCAAAGGTAGGATCAACTCTTCGTGTGTCTGCGGGTCGTCGATGTTGTAGCGAAGTAAACCACCCCAGCCCAATCTTATTCCGTAGACCTCATATCCATCATCAACCGCATTCAATACCACTGATTTAATTGCCAGGTTTAAACCGGGTACATCTCCGCCACCGGTCATCACCGCAATTCGTTTCTTAGCCATACGATACGTCCTCCGAAAAAGAATAATTACCTTTAATCCAATAAAGGTTTCGGACTATCTATCGCCCACCACCTGGTCCATTCGAGACCGATCATCGTAACTGTCGGAAACAACAAAACCACTAATGAGGATTCTCTCTGGAACCAATTCTGCGCGTCACTAAACGATGTCCAGTGGGCATAAACAAGAGCAAATAGAATTATCCAAAAGATTATTTTACCAGTAATTCGCCATTTTTCGGTTAAGAATTTGCCAAACAGGAATAATGCTGGCCAGGCCCAGATCATATAAGACCCGGCCGAGGTCGGATTAATAAAATAAAGCAAATTAAGTGTTATCAGGATTTTCCATTGGATTTGCCTACCATCCTTGCCGATAATACCGTACCACTCCACTAGAAGCACAAACAAGACCACTACGTGCAATGCAATGCTAATCTGTGTGGTAGCTCCAGGGAAAAATTCAGCTATCCGCATCAACGGCGTATCTACCCAGGCAATGTCCGGGTGGATTGAGATAAAACTGGCAAACCATTCCGGAATCCAGCCCGGAAAAAGAATCAGGGATGTCACGATCAAAAAGGCGACCCCGATCAGATAAAGCGGCATAATAGACTGATCCCGTTTTGAACCCTTCCAGACGATCAAAAATATAGCTACCATAAAGCTTATGGGAATAGTGCCTAAACTGAGAAACAAAAGAATTCCTGCAGCAGTGCCTTTATCTTGTTTTGCAAGATAACAAGCCAATAAAACCAAGAAAACAAAAATGGGCATACTGCTGGCACTCAGGATCGATTTAAAGATGGGGTACGATATGACTGACAGAATCAACAAGACCAGAGTTTCTACAGGGTGAAGCTTCAAACCAGCCAATTTCAGACTGATCCAACATGAAAGGATACAAGCCAACTCGATCAAGGTCATCCAAATGGCACGCGCGATCGGGTAATCCACTAAGCTCAAAGGTATGTAAAGATACAAATTAAAGACAGGTTCAAGAAAATAACCCTGGTTGAGCTCGTCTTCAGCATAGCCGTATTGCGATAGCAACTCCAAAGTTTCCTCATGGGTGTCCTCTGAATAAGGGGACGTTCCATCCCGCATCCAAGCTTTTGCCGCCATCCAATGCGGGGCAAATTCATCTATATGCTTAAATTGGTCTGATAAGCGCAAATTAAGAAAGGTTGCGCCCACCATTGCGAGTATGATCAGGATAGGCAGCCAATATTGGGTTGTTCGTTTAAAGTACATATCTTTTTTTCCAACTCTTATAACCTGCGCAGATTCTACCCGTATCGAGGGCATCGGTCAAACCAGGATGTGAATGAAACTGACATCAAGCTTGGCATAAAGAAAACTAAAAAGTTGTCCCAGGGTTAATTGAATCTGAATGAATTTTCTTAATCTATCAAGATTTACTTGCTTTTGGAGATAAAATATTGTACTCTATTGTAGTGCGATAATCTGATAAACAATAACAAAGGTAAAACTCACTGAATGGCAAGAATAAATAATGGAACCCCTGTAGTAGTAGACGATCGAGAATCTTCGGCGCTGACCCGCCTGTTAGATTTTGGACGAAAAAAAACTTATGTAACTTATGATGACATTCTCCAATTCTTTCCGGATGCAGAACAAGATATCGACCAGCTTGAAGAGGCTTACTCTGCCTTGCTGAGCGCCGGAATCAACTATACTGAAGAATCCAACATCCGCGAGGAACCCAGTGACGAAGATCTTTCGGAAGTCACTGAAGAGCAGCGGCAATTTGATGACCTGGCCAACATTGATACTGATGATACGATCGGTTTGTATCTCAAAGAAGTCAGCCGTGTGCCTCTGCTTTCGAATATAGAAGAAGAGGTGAAACTCGCTCAGCGTATTGAGAAAGGGCGGCAAGCCAGGGAGGAATTAGCACAAGGTAATATCAGCCCTAAAAAACGCCTGGAGCTGCACCAGCAGATTGAAGATGGTTGGGATGCCCGTGAACACCTGATCACCGCCAACTCCCGTCTTGTAATAAGCGTCGCCAAGAAGTATATGGGGCGCGGTGTCCCCTTTCTTGACTTGATTCAGGAAGGCAATATCGGCCTGATTCGTGCGACCAAAAAATTTGAATACCAACGCGGACATAAATTCAGCACTTACGCAACTTGGTGGATCCGTCAGGCTGTTACCCGTGCCATCGCAGACCAAGGCCGCACTATCCGGGTGCCGGTTCACATGGGCGACCAAATTAATAAGCTCCTGCGAGTCCAGCATCAATTAACCCAAAAGCTGGGCCGCGACCCAAGTGTGGAAGAACTGGCAGAAGCACTCGAAGTACCTCCAAAAAAGGTTGAAAATATGATACAGGTTGCCCGACGCCCCTTATCCCTCGAAACCCCCACAGACGATGAAGAGGATTCGGTTTTGGGTGACTTTATTGAGGATGATGAAGCCCCCCCGCCTGACGAAACCGCTACATACAACCTTCTGCGGGAACATTTGGATGAAGTCTTGGATACGCTTCCACCACGGGAAGTGCGCATCCTTCAACTTCGATATGGATTATTGGATGGTCAGGCTTACACTCTGGAAGAAGTTGGGCGTAAAATGGGCGTAACCCGCGAACGCGTACGCCAGATTGAAGCTCAGGCACTCACCCGTCTGCGCCACCCCAGTGTGCGCCGCAAGCTGCGCGATTACCTGGGTGATTGATCTATATCTGGCAGCTTTTTCCGCTGCCAGACTTTTAATTGTGAAACTGACTTAATAAGGAACAGCGCCAAGGTGAATGACCAAACATCAGACAATCCCAAGGAAACAGCAAATCTGAACGGGGTTAACTCGGATAATGAGTTTGTGCCTGACCAAACGGATGAAACGACCAAACCAGTGCTACTGCGCCAGACCCACCCCCCCAACACTTCAGGTAGTGAAACTATGCCAACCCAGGAAGTAGTGGTTCTTCCCCACAAGCTGGCTGATATTGAACCTCCAACACTGGCTACTAAGCAAGAGGCCTGCGACCAGGATACCCAGCCAATCGCAGTCAGCAAGGAAAAAGCCTTCGGGGAAATTGGCACTACTGAATACCCTGAAAGCCCTCTTGAACTAGGGGAAGAAATACCAGACTGGCTGGTGAGGTTCGCCAGCCAGGAAAATCCTGCAACATTTGAAGCTGAAATTCCAGGCCAAACGCAAGAAGTCAAAACAGACGCACCTTTTATTAACAGCAACTCTGAAGAAATCGAATATCCATCAATTGAGGGTACCGAAACAATTCTGGCTGCTTCTGCTGCCGGGTGGGCAGAAGATACTAATATTGAAACGCCACCAGTCTCGGAAACAGCCAGTACTGGCTGGCATAACGAACCACCTGCCCTACCGCCAGCAGCACAGGAAGCAATTGTAGACATTCAGGAAAATGACATTAGCGAAATAAGGGATTCCGTTGACGCAGTTCCTTCTCAGATCGTTCCTGATGCGTCTGCTTTGCACAAAGGAACTCCAGAACCCGAAAAAACAGCATTTCCAGAATTTTCAGAGATACAAAAAAGCCTGGAATCCGGTCAGTATCAGATATCTGCCGAGCAGATTAGGCTGGTTGCCGATGATCCGGAGAAGTGTGCCTCCTCCTTGCAGTCCTTACGCCAATACTTGAGCTTGGAAGAAAATAACCAGGTTCTCTGGGAAGTCTATGCTGAGCTGCTCGCCAAAGAAAATCAGCCCGACCTGGCTGCCAAGGCATTGGCAACCGCCAACCAGATAAACCTAAATCATGGAGGAACGAATGGAACGATCACTGGTCTTGGTTAAGCCTGATGGAGTGCAAAGGGGACTAATTGGCAAGGTGATTACCAGCCTGGAAGACCGTGGCTTGCGCCTGGTGGCAGCCCGCTTTCTTCGGGTCAGCCCGGAACTGGCACGCAAACACTACGCAATCCATGAAGGTAAACCATTCTACGAGCCTCTGATCCAATTCATCATTTCTGCGCCAGTTATGGCAATGGTATGGGAAGGTCCGGATGCCATCACCGCCATTCGCCAAACCATGGGCAAAACCCGCGGTACAGAAGCCACTCCTGGAACCATCCGGCACGATTTTACTCTCCAAGCGCGATATAACATCACACATGCCTCTGATTCCCCCGAAAATGCTGAAGCTGAAATTGCCCTTTGGTTTAGACCAGAAGAATTGGTGGAATGGAAGCGCGATATCGAGAAATGGATCTTTGAATGACTGAAAATACAAATGACTATATTCTGGTTTACCGGGCAAAAGGTCAACTTGATGGAGAGATGATCAAATCCTTCCTTGAAGCACAGGGTATTTCAGTGGTGATGAACCAGGAAGCCATTGGTACCGTATATGGATTAACCATCGGAGACCTGGGAACTGCCGAAATATTGGTACCTGCGATGGATGAGGAAAAAGCTAAGCAACTGCTAAGTGCCATGGAGAATGGGGAGTTTTCCAACGAAATCCTGGCTGAAGAACCCAACGGCGGCAGCTCTATTGGACCCCAGAGCGTTACCGATAGTAAGGAACTGCAAAATCGAAAACGCGTCCTGATCCTGTGCACCGGTAATTCCGCCCGCAGCCAGATGGCAGAAGCAGTGGTCAACCATGATTGCTGGGAACATTGGGTGGCTTTCAGCGCAGGAACCCAACCAGCAGGATACGTACATCCTTACGCCCTGCAAGCCTTGGAAGAAGTGGGTATTTTTCACCAAGGTGAATCCAAATCCGTAGACCACTTCAAAGGTCAGCCTTTTGATCTTATCATCACGGTTTGTGATAACGCCCGTGAAACCTGTCCGATTTGGCTCGGCCAAGGCAGCCGGATTCACATCGGTTTTGAGGACCCAGCAGCAGGTGTTGGAACTGAGGCAGAAAAAATGGCAGCCTTCAGGCAAACGCTTGGGCTGATCAGGACTTCGCTTCCAGCAGTCTTAAAACAATACGAAGACCAATGACTGGATTTCTTTCCAGCAATAATTCCAATCCCTGTAGCAAAAAGCTGCACATCTTTCCCTTATCTGAAAGAGCGCTTCGGGATAGCACCTGAGGGACGTATGTTCAAGAGGATGTTGAAAAACGTTATTGTGAGTCTTCGGCGATACAATCTCAGGTTTGAAAAGTGAGAATGATACCTTTTGCCTCCTATGGGCACTGTGTTTTTGCGTGCTGAATCCCCCGTCCACTCTGGCTACTCCGCTCTGCATGCCTCCGGTGATGAGTCCCTTGAAATGGGAATGGCACAAAAGGTTTTTCAACCCCTCACTAACATGATTTGACGGATAATATTAAAGAGAGTACTATTCTCATAATCGAGCAATAAACCTCGGCGGATTTGCTCAGGCTATCCCCGCTGCAAGCAGACGAGGTATTTTGCTACGCTAATAAATTTTACAAAAAGGAGAATAACAAATGAAAATGCAAATCAAGTTTGTCGTTTCAATATTCTTCATTCTACTTATTGCAATCGGTACACCATTTTCTAAAGTGCAAGCCGAAGGAAATGCGCCTGATGACCAGGAGAAGATACCATTTGACCTGAAGAGTTTGATTGAATCAATCGAGGGATCAACTGTTCAATACTCTGGAAAAGATCGCACAGGTTACAATCGTTTTATCAGGGTGGATCGATATAATGGCAGACAGTTCTATTATCTCGTTGATCCCACCAGCAGCCAGATCATCGAAGTTATGCCCATTCCTGAGGTAAGTTTTGAGGTAGATACCACGCAAAAATATACTGAACAGGAATTAGAACAGAAAGCACGGGAGTTCGTCACAAAAGCAGCTTCCGATCTTGTCTTGGCAGAGCTGACCCCGGCTTTTGGAAACAAAAACGGCCTCACATATTTCTTCCGCTGGGAAGACAAAAATAAAAAATTAGAGGGCGTTCAACCTGCCTTTATCCAGGTTGGGTTTTCTGCTGGGGGTGATTTTCTGAATTATGTTAACACCTTGCCGATTGCCAGTGAAGAAGAAAGCAATGACGGTGTTAATGATGTTTCGGATTTTACAGATTTTAATGAAGTATATGCAAATGGTGGATCTTATTGGACCAAAGAATATGGATCGTTGCAAACCAATGAGAACGCAGGTTACTGCTATATTTATGGGTGGTGTAATCCAAAAAACTTCTATTTTGCGCCAATTACTACTGGACAAAGCTCAACTGTAAAGGGCAAATGGGCGCCTAATGATAATCTATACACCATGGTCTCGGCTTTTGTTCCATCAACACATGCTACCACCAATCAAGCAGCGTATATGATTAATAATCAATGGGAACGCGCAATAAACCAGCAAAATTATTACGATACCTGGGTTTCATTACAGTCGTCACCATTTGTGTATGGAGTATCAAGTATACAACTCGGAAATGTAGCTGATACTGGAAGTTCAAGTATCGAGGTCGCCTGGGATGAGGTCTGGGTATATTATCCTTGAGCAAATGATTGGGTATTTTCTTTCCATCCGATAATTTAATGTTGTGTGTCACTCGTTGATGACAATTTTGACAAGGATGGGTTCAGATTTCGATTAAATAGATTTGATAATACAAACACACGGCGTAATTTTAATTTGAGAGTTTTAGCCTGATGACCAGACAAAGAAAACGCGGTCACTTTCTGTTGATATGTTTCGTTTGCATTATGCCAGTATGTGGATGCTCGCCTCAATCAACGGAAGTAGTATCCCCAGCAGCAATAATCTCTCAACTTTCCGCGCCAAGTGAGCAACCGTCCTCAACTGTTTCTTCGCCATCAAACTTGGAATTTACCCTATGTTTACGTTCAAACGATCGCCCGGCTCATTATTCTCTCTTCGAGTTCTCCGCCAGCTGCTTTTCATCCCCCTCGGAACCCTGTAAACCGCTTCAGGAAATCTCTCCTACTCCTGCTTTGGAACAGCCCTGCACGGGAGATACTCCTATTTCCTGGTCACCGGATGGCAGCCAGGCCCTGATCATCGACCCAAATTATGCCAGAATCTTACGGCTGGATCCCCAAACATGGTCTGTGGATGTTTTCATTTCGGACCTGCCCATCACTAATCCCATAATCACGTGGTCAGCGGATGGGGAAAAAGCCTATTTGGTTACCGAAGCAGCCTCTCCCTATGTTTACAACCTCTCGGAAATCAACCTTGAGGATGGCAATTCCCGCCAGATCTTGGAAGATTTGGAGGGGCAAACTTCAGTCTTAGGCTGGAGAAATCCGGGGCAGCTGCTGTTGAGCAAATTTACGCTGGAGCCTGCGAATAATGACACCAAGCGCAACGCTGATGGGCAAATCCTCTTGACCCTCGACGTTCGCAATAGCCTGACAGAGCCGGTTTACCAACAATTTAACTGGTTAGAGTATGAACAATTAGCCTTGTCTCCTGATGGAAAAAAACTAGCTTTTTCCAATCCTGAAGCCATTTCGATTTTAGATTTGGATGATCTGCAAGTGCAATTATTCGGACAATTAGGTGGAAACATAAACTGGTCACCAAAAGGCGATAAGATTGCAGCTTTTCTTGGAGATAATCTCTCAGTTCTTGATACTGAGACTGGGGAGATTAATCAGATTTTTTCTTACCATTCCATTTCTGCCATCTGCTGGTTCCCTGATGGAAAACAACTTCTGGTGACTGGTTTTCAAAACACGGAGGATAATATCGGAACATATAGCCAACTATTTGTTGTTCCGCTTACAGACGAAGCTTATGAAGTCAGAATTGACAGCATGGAATATAAGTCTTTTACCATTCTTACTCCTGTCTGGCGGAACACAAATTTGGAGTAAATACTTCCCAGATACATAGGTGCGTAAATTTATTTATTCTGATATCCCTGCATAGCTTAAATCTTCATGCAAATAATCCCGTGCATCTGCCGAATTTCTTTTCGATGGAATAGTCGATCAATATGCTCCACTATGTCAAAAGACAAATTGTCCATTGAGTCTACAGATCCGGGAACTATGTTACCTTTTTTTTGCTTGGAATTTTAGAAATAACAACTTGCGCTGGTGATATAAACATCAATGTTGATTATTATCAATAAATTCAGTAAAGACCGTAAGTAAGTGTTTCAGATGTTCAGGTAATATTCTTCAGAGTAGTCTCACCAGGCCGGGAGGAGGTTGACAACCTTCCCGTTTTCCATTATAAAAACTCCATGAAACTGAAACGTGTGCGTAATCTGATTGCGACCGTCCTAGCTTTTTCAATTTTTTCAGCCGGCTGCCTTCCCACTTTGGAACCCCCTTCTCCAACATCAACCCTTGAACAAGTCCCTACAGCCACTGCCACAAGTCTTCCCGCAATTATTGAACCTGCTGATGAAGCGCCCGACACAGAAACCAGACTTGCCGACGCTGATCTCGCACTTTTATTTGGGGACTACCAGACTGCCTACACGGCTTACCAGCAGGCAGCCAACACCAATTCCGCGGATTTACAGCCCATCGGCTGGTACGGGCAGGCACTCATCTATCTCAAGCAGGATGATCAATTTCACGCCGAGCTCCTTCTACAAAGCCTTATTGCCACTTACCCTGATACCCTGCCGGGTATCAGGGCACTGATCCTCCAGGCTCAAATAGATCAGGACCAGAACCAGTATCAGGAAGCTCTGGAAAGTTACCAAACCTATCTGGCAAAGCGACCGGGTGTTTTGGATGCCTATGTCTATGAGCAAATGGGGAACCTGTATGTGGAACTGGGACAGGATGAGCAGGCATTGGAGGCATACTCCCAGGCGTATCTTGCACCTGCTCTGGGCGCTAACCTGGCAGTGGGTCAGAAAGTGGCTTCTTGCTATGAGCGCCTGAGTCAGCCGGATCTGGCAATCCAAATCTACCAGGACCAGTACAACCAGACGGACGATCTCTACTTCAGAGCGCAAATGGATCTGTTGCTTGGCAGGGCTATGCTAAATCAGGGCGACACTGAGCAAGGCTACGCTTACTTTCAAGACGCGGTAAATAATTACCCGGAAGCATATGATTCTTATTCCGCCCTTGTGGCGCTGATTGAAGCCGAACAACCGGTAGACGACCTGCAAAGAGGTCTGATCAATTACTACGTCGGCCAATACGACCTGGCAATTGAAGCTTTCGAACGCTACCAGTCCAGTGACGGAACTGACAAAGATAAAGCGATGTACTACCAGGCTTTAGCAACCCGGGCATCCGGGGTAGTCAAATCTGCCCTCAACTCGGATGAAAGATTCAATTGGAACAGCCAGGGCGGCACCAATGAGGATAATGCTGCCATCGCATTATGGTCCGACCTTGTGGATACTTACCCCCAAAGTGATTATGTTGTGCATTCCATCGAGGATATTGTCTACACTCAACAGGCATACATGGATAACATCAGCCTGGCAACAGAAACCGCCCTTTTTTATGTTGCCCAGCAGCCCCAGGCAAGTTATGCTCCCAGCCTGCTTTTCACCGCCGGAAGATATTATGAGATCCAAGGCAAACTGGACTTGGCTGCTTTTACCTGGGATCGGATCGGCACAGATTACCCATCATCCAGCGAATCCTTCCAAGGGGTGTTTTTTGCAGGAATTTTGTATTATCGTATGGATAACCTGGTAAAAGCATCTTTATCGCTAAATCGCGCTCTTTTGTTGGCTTTGGAACCGCTGGAGATTGCCGGCTCCTACCTCTGGCTGGGTAAAGTAAGCCAGGCAGAAGGAGACCAGGAAAAAGCTGCCCAGTACTGGAATACTGCTGTGACATCCGATCCTAATGGCTATTACGGTATTCGCGCCCAGGAACTCCTGGATAATAAGCCAATTTTTGCCGCACCTGAACAACTGGAGCTGGACGTAGATATGACCAAAGCCCGTCAGGCTGCGGCCAGTTGGTTGCGAACCTCATTTAATTTGCCCTCACAGCTCAATCTTGATTACAGTTCGGAATTGTTCAATGACCCCCGTTTCATTCGCGGCAATGAGTACTACAAACTCGGAATGTTTACGGAAGCCAGGAATGAATTTGAATCACTCAGAAACGATAATACCAGCGATCCGGTCAACACTTTCCGGCTGATGCAGGTTTTTCTTGATAAGGGGCTGTACCGCTCTGCAATTGAAACCAGCCGAACCATTCTTAAACTAACTGGATATAGTGATAGCAGCCTGGCGTCCAACCTGCCAGATTACTTTGACTATGTTCAATATGGAACGTATTACCTCCCCTGGGTCGAAAACGCTTCTGAAAGATACAATGTCCCTATCCTGATCTTATTCAGCGTCATCCACCAGGAAAGTCATTTTGATGGGCTTGCCAGTTCCTCAGCCGGCGCGCAGGGACTGATGCAATTAATGCCGGCGACCGGCAGCCAGATTGCCAGTGAGATCAATTATCCACCCAATTATACCGATAAAGACCTGTCTGTTCCTTTTTATAACCTGACCTTGGGAACCAATTACCTGGCTCGTCAAATTTTCCTTTTTGATGGGGATTATTACGCATCCCTGGCAGCTTATAATGGCGGACCGGGGAGCGCGTTGGATTGGAAAGAACTTTCTGGGGATGATCCGGATCTCTACCTTGGATCAATCCGCTATCTCGAGTCGCGCAATTATATCCGCAAGATCGTCGAAATCTACGCACAATATTCCAGGATCTACGGAAAGTAGCCCTTGACGGAAACCTGACGTTTCTTTGGAAGTACCGCTCATTTTGGATTCTTTGATCATTCCTGAGATATAAAAACAGAGGCTGCTAAAAAGCGGCCTCTGTTTGATAAACTGACTATCGATCTAGGGATTTTTGAGGGCAGCCTGTGCCGCAGCAAGGC
This sequence comes from Anaerolineaceae bacterium, assembly GCA_049301715.1. GTDB lineage: Bacteria > Chloroflexota > Anaerolineae > Anaerolineales > Anaerolineaceae > Mesolinea. The sequence goes on along the minus strand of JBAQLH010000032.1, from coordinate 13,457 downwards.
GCGCCAAGGGAACGCGGAAAGGTGAACAACTCACATAATTGTTACCAATGATATGGCACCATTCAATCGAGCTTGGGTCACCCCCGTGCTCACCACAGATACCAACCTCGAGGTCCGGACGAACCTTGCGTCCATCAATGATGGCTTGTTGCATCAGTTTCCCAACGCCATCCCGATCCAACTGTTGGAATGGATTCTTGGGCAGTATACCTCTATCCACATACTCCACCAGGAAGTTGCGTTCAGCATCATCCCGGCTGTAACCAAAGGTCATCTGGGTCAGGTCATTAGTTCCGAAGGAGAAGAACTCCGCCAGAGTGGCAATTTCACCTGCCGTTACAGCAGCACGCGGGATTTCGATCATGGTTCCAAATTTATAAGAAACGGTGGTATCTTTCTCCGCCATGACATCCTTGGCAATCTGTACCAGGATGGGCTGGACTTCTTTCAATTCATTGACATGTCCGGTCAGGGGGATCATGATTTCCGGTTTGGCAACAATGCCATTCAGGGCAGCATCACACGCCGCTTCAAAAATGGCACGAACCTGCATCTTCATAATATCTGGGTAGACAATACCCAGGCGAATGCCCCGCAAACCCATCATCGGGTTGCTTTCATGCAGACCTTCCACAACTTCCAACAAGTGCTCTTTTTCTGCCAGACCTTCGGTCTGACCAAGTGCGCGCATGGTAGCTACTTCGGTCAACAGGGATTCCATTGAAGGCAGGAACTCATGCAGAGGCGGGTCGATCAGGCGAATAATGACCGGGTATCCGTCCATGGCTTCAAACAGACCGTAAAAATCCGATCTTTGTAAGGGGAGGATAAAATCTAAAGCGCCAAAGTAAGCCTGTGCCCCCGGATCTTCGGCAATCGCCTGTTTTTCTTTCGCGATAGTCGCTTCCAGAGCAATCTTGTCTTCATCCTTCAGCGTACGGCCTTCCAGACGCCCGGCCTTCAGTGCTTTTTCCAGCGCGGCAACGCTATTCAGCTTCTTTTGGGTAGGTTCAGCATTCATGATCATGGACTGGACATGCGGAAGACGGTTCACTTCAAAGAACATGTGCTCGGTTCGGCAGAGGCCGATACCCTTGGCACCGTACTCGCGGGCGCGGCGGGCATCCTTCGGGTAATCTGCATTCGCCCAAACTTGCAGGCGGGAAATTTCATCTGCCCAATCAAGCAGAGTCATCAATTCTTTTTGCTCGGTCACATCTGGGGTTGTCAAACCTAACTTACCAATGAACACATCACCAGCGGCTCCGTCAAGAGAAATCCATTCTCCTTCTTTGACCACCAAACCATTGGAAGTCATTTCGCGCTTTTCCATATCGATTTGAATCATGGATGCACCCACAATGCAGGGCACGCCAAACTGACGGGCAACCACTGCAGCATGAGAAGTGGCTCCTCCCTCACTCGTCAGAATACCCTTGGAAGCTAACATGCCATGGACATCATCCGGCTTGGTAAAAGGACGAACCATGATCACGTCCTGCTTCGCATCGCGGTGCATTTTTTCAGCGGTATCAGCGTCAAAATAGACCTGGCCAACAGCAGCGCCTGGCGAAGCATTGACACCCTTGGCAAAGAAGCGTTTCTCTTTCTTTGCAGCGTCTTTATCTGCCACCGAGAACTGAGGATGAAGCATCTGGTCTATTTGCTCGGGGGTGACCCGTTTGATTGCTTCTTCCTTGGTAATGAAGTTCTCATTGACCATGTCATAGGCAATCTTGATAGCAGCCTTGGCGGTACGCTTGCCATTGCGGGTTTGCAGCATCCACAACTTACCACGTTCAATTGTGAATTCCACATCCTGCATTTCAAGATAGTGGTTCTCAAGCTTTTGGGTGATATCCATGAAGGTAGTGTATGCCTCCGGAAGTTCATCTTTCAAGCCGGCAATTTGGGAAGTGTTGCGTATCCCTGCCACCACATCCTCGCCCTGGGCATTGAGCAGATATTCACCGAACATGACCTTTTCACCGGTTTGCGGATCGCGGGTGAAAGCTACACCGGTACCGGAATCGTCGCCCATGTTCCCAAATACCATCGTCTGGATATTGACTGCGGTACCAAGGCTGTCAGGGATATTTTCGCGGCGACGGTAGTCTATGGCGCGCTTGGAGTTCCAGGAATTAAAGACTGCTTTGGCTGCAAATTCGAGCTGCACCAACGGGTCCTGAGGGAAATCAAAACCCTTTTCGCGTTTCACAACTTCTTTGAACTGTCCGGTCAGGTATTTCCAATCCTCGGCATCCAGTTCGGTATCGAGTTTGACGCCCTTCTGAGCTTTATAGGCTTTCAACACCACATCAAATGCTTCATCATCAATGTCCAGCACCACACTGCCAAACATCTGGATCAGACGGCGATAAGAGTCTTGCACGAAGCGGTCATTACCAGTCAGGGCGATCATGCCCTGGGCGGTTTCGTCATTCATGCCAATGTTTAGAACGGTATCCATCATCCCAGGCATGGAGAATTTTGCACCCGATCGACAGGAAACCAGCAGCGGATTTTTCGGATCACCAAATTTTTTGCCGGCTTTTTGTTCAACGACTTTCAATGCCGCCAATGCCTGATCCCACATCCCTTGCGGGAATTCATTCTTTTCCTGATAAGCATTGCAAGCTTCGGTGGTAATGGTAAAACCGGGGGGTACCGGCACGCCGATCCGAACCATTTCAGCCAAGTTGGATCCCTTTCCACCAAGTAATCCCCGAACGCCATCCCAACTTCCAGCGTACTTTTCTGCCTGTTCCACCTCATCGAACAGGTAAACCCATTTTTTGTCTGACATAAGTCCTCCTGAGATTTTTTATTGTTTAAAACGCAATTGCGTTGCGTTAGGTGTTGTCACAAATACGAATTTTACCACGTTCTTTCCTTAGGTTATTTGACTGACAATATCCTCACCAGTCTTATTCTTTGGTTCAGAATTGGTTCAAAAACAAAATTCTGAAAGGACAGAACTCTCCCTTTTACTGTACAATAGGTTTATGGCAAGCTTTCGCAATTCAGAATTTTCCCAAGAGAGCGCGGTTTTTACCAGCGCGAGGCCTAACAGTACTTCCAAGAAAACCGCGCTGATCCTGCTGATCCTTTTACTCTCGATCATCACTGTAGGTTGTACTGCTCAACCCGTCACATCCGGTCCCACTCCATTGGCTGAAACCGCTGCTTTCCAGACTGCTCTGTCTGAAGGGACACCTGCCGCCCAAAAGCCTGCCAAACCGCCTGAATGGTCAGGATTACTCATCGCACTCCCGGATAACTCCCTTATCTTGGTAAATCCAACGACTACAGCCGTAACGCCCATCTCACTCCCCGCAAACACCAGATTTGAGAGCCTTTCATCCGCTCTCTCACCCAATAAGTCCCTACTCCTGCTAACCCAAGAATTCGACCAGAATGACATCCGCCTGCTCGTATATGACTTGCCTGGAGGGCAAATACACACCGAAATTCCCCTGGAAACAAATCAAATAGTCGACTATGAGGCTCTATTTAAGCAGATGACCGGAGAAATCAGTCAGGAGATGATCAAAAAAGGCTTGGGAGCCTGGGCATTGGAGGGCGGCTTTACGGACAGCCTCGGCAGGGCTTGGTGGTCCGAAAACTCAGATACCTTTTTCTTTGTCAATGCCGCAGAAGATGGCTACACACACCTATTCAGTTACAGCCTCTCCACAGACATTTCCACCCCATTGGATGACCAGCCTTTTTTTGTAGAATCCCTTACCGCTTCTCCCAGTAACAGTCAGTTTCTGTTGAGAAAGGGGGTTAATCCAGCCTTCTCTTCCCCCAAACTGACCAGTTTTTATCTGCTTGGTTCCGATGGCAGCCTCCAGATTCTAACCCCTCCACAGGTGCCAAATGTATCTTATTGGAAAGTGCAATGGCAAACGGATGAGACATTGCTTTTTCTTCCTTATGATGCCTACCATCTCTATTATTCCGCTCTCTTATCCTACCAGCCTTCGTATCAGACCTGGCAGACCCTTTGGGGTCAGCCCTTTCATCAATGGCTCGATCTGGGTGAAAAACAAGCATTCTTGCAAATCAATCCAACCAAAAGTCGCCTGACCCTGGTTCAAAACGGACAGAATCAGCACGAGTACGTTCTTAATGGGATTTGCCCCGCCATGACGCTCACCACCCAGGCGTGCTGCCAGGTATTGGTGGAATGCAATGACCCTGAAAATCCTCTTTATGGCATTGACAAGGAAGGCAAACTCGTAAAATCCGTACAAGCGGAACCAAACCCGATATATTCACCGGATAAATCCTGGACACTTACCCAGCAAGCTCAAAGCGATGGCTCGGGTATCAACCTTACCTTATACAACGCCGCCTCTCAGCAGACTTGGGTCACCTCCGCTCTGAACCTGCGCCAATACTTTTGGAGCCCGGACGGTCTTTATCTGCTCTACATCAGCCAGAATGGGCTTTACCAGATGGATCTTTCCAACGGAGAAAACATTCTCCTGTATGAACATACCTTTGATGATTACCCAAACCTCGAAGCCAGATGGGTCAGTCCTGTATTACCCACACCCTAAGACGGAAATCCCATGGTCACAATTGCTCCGTCTCTTGCCGATCAACTCCAAAATCATCCTGAACCAGCCTTGCGATACTTCGCGCTCACAAAACTCTTCCATCCTGATGGAGATTCAAGAGAGCTGATCTCAACCAGGAGTAAACTGCCCGATTCTAAAGTGATTAACCAGTTAATCAACGTTCCAGAGGGATTCCATCCATATCATAAATGGCAGGGAGCTCACTGGGCTTTAACTATGTTGGCAGAGATCGGTTATCCATATTATTCCGATCCACAATTGATCAAATTGCAGGAACAGGTTTATGCCTGGCTTTTTTCTGCCAAACACCAGCAAAGTATCAAGATCATTGACGGGCGAACCAGGCGCTGCGCCAGTCAGGAAGGCAATGCCCTATATTTTTCTGTCAGGTTGAACATGATCAACGACCAGACTGCTCAATTGACAGAAAAACTGCTTGGCTGGCAGTGGCCCGACGGGGGGTGGAACTGTGATAAGAAGCCCACAGCTTGCCATTCTTCGTTTTGGGAAACCTGGGAGCCCCTGCGAGGATTGATTGCCTGGAGAAACTTCGCGGGCAGTTCTGCCGGGCTTGACCAGGCGATTGATCAGGGTTGTGAGGTTTTTTTGAAAAGAAAACTGTACTTAACCCAACACACAAGAGAAGTTATGCAAAAAGATTTTCTCCGGTTGCACCACCCATCCTATTGGAAATATGACATCCTGGTGGGATTGGAATTAATACAGGCAGCCGGCAAGCTGATGGACCCTCGCTGTGAATCCGCCCTGGATGTGCTGGAAAGTAAAATGCTCCCGGATGGCGGCTTCTGCATGGAAGATCGTCTATTCCAGGCAAGCAATCCACAGGGGTATCATTACTCCCCTTTGGATTGGGGCAGGGCTTCTAAACGATCCGCTAATTACTGGATTACCGTCCGGGCATTGTCGGTATTAACCACTTCCGGAAGAGTAAGACTCAGCTAAGTTACGACTGTTCCCAGGGTTGCCCATAACAGTCCAGGAATACCTTTCGGGCATCATACTGGGTCCGGGCAGGCTTGGTTTCTGCTGGGTTTCCGATGAAAATCACATTGAGAGGGACAATTCCTTCAGGAAGTTCCAGAATGCTGGCAATCTTTGGTACATAAAAATGGATGGGATGCACCCCGCACCAAACAGCGCCCAGCCCAAGAGAAGTTGCCGCCAGGAGCATATTTTCTGTCGCAGCACTGCAATCTTGAACCCAAAATCTCTCGACCCGGTTTCGGCTCTTTTGCAGGTTTCCGCAAACAGATATGGCACAAGGGGCATTCATCTTCCCAAAAACCAGAGTGGAGCGAATTTTCGCAAGACGGGTTTCATCCTTCACAACCACAAATAACCAGGGCTGCAGATTCATGGCAGTGGGTGCCGCCATACCCGCTTTTAATAGCGCTTCAATCTGCTGATCTTCAATGGGCTCAGAGGTAAATTTGCGGATACTGCGGCGTTGGTAAATCCATTCACAATTCTCCACGGAATTTACCTCACAAGGTCAGCAGCAGCGCGCCCAAGGTTTTGGGTGCCTCAAGCATGGGCATATGCCCAACCCCGGGGATGACCACAAACTTTGCCTTTGGATTAGCCTTTGCCATTGCCTGCGCAGCTTCAAGAGAAATGATCTTATCCTCTGCCCCAGCAACAACCAGAATCGGGCAGGTCAGGCGTGCTAATACCTGAAATCTCTCGGGACGTCTGGCGATGGCAATCTGTGTGTTTGCCAAGCCTTCCCGGCTGGTATTGGCGATCAACTCATACATGTCTGACTGAATCTGTGGGTCTCCCGAAAGTTTGGGGCTCAGACTCGCTGCCAAGATTTTGCTGCCACTTTGCCTGATTGCTTCGGCGTCAAGATAGCGTTGGGCTTTCTTCGCATCCGCATCAGCCCCTGCATTGGTGGCAATCATTACCAAGCCAGAGAGTCGTTCAGGGTGTTTTTCTGCAAAAGCCAGGGTAACATAACCGCCCATGGAATGCCCGCCTAAAACGATTTTTTCCAATGCCAGGTTGTCTATTAATGCCAGAATATCTTCTGCCATCTGCTCAATCGTTTGATCAGCTTGGCCCAATTGCGTTTTTCCCTGCCCCCTTAAGTCCGGCAAGACAAACTGCATTTGGCTCGTATATAAATCAACCATTGGCTGCCAGATGGTGTGATCCAGTCCGACCCCATGGAGCAAAACTGCGCTAGTGCCGTTGCCCTCCATTTCAACTTCCATTTCCAAGCCAGGTAAATTAATTTGCATTCTAAACTCCTTTCCCATCAATATTTCCCAAGAAGGCCGCTATAAAAGCCAATGCCTCCTGGCGGTCAACCACATCTCCAGAAGCTTGTGCCTCGGATAGGGCTTCCAGAACCTCACCAAGAATGGGCCCCGGTTTTAGTTGAAAGTACTCCTGGATATCATCACCATCCAGCAGCTTTTCAGGCAGGATAACTGCGTTTTTTCTGGCAAACCAGGCTTCAAGCAAAGTTACGACAGCATTTACCTCCAACTGCCATTTTTCCATCGGTCGGGTGTTTTCAAATGCTGCCAGGGTATCTGCCAGGCTGAGCAAAGCCACGTCCAGACCTGTTTCGCCCAAATCACGAAAATACCGGTAAATTACCCGATCACTTATTTCAGCACCTGGCTTGACGATAAAATGGACACGCATATGCTGTCCGACCACATTGGCAAGATACTGCGTTTCTTCATTTCCAAGCGCCAATGCCTGTGCCCGCTGCACGACCAGAGCAGACCCGGCCTGATCATGACCATAAAAATGATGACGTCCCACTTCATCCTGACTATAAGTCAATGGTTTACCAATGTCATGATAAAGGGCAGCCAGAACCAGCAGACTCCACCTGGGTCGTTTTCCCTGGATCGGAGTTGCGAACATGACCTGCAAGCGCTCTAGATAGGGAGATAATTTTGACTTAAGCACTTCCAAGTAAGGTTCTACGCTATCCACACCATTTTGCCCTCCCGGAAAAAGCATGATTTCAAGATATTGAATAACCCTGAGTGTATGCTCCCAAAGTGGGTGAACGTGTGGTTTGAACGCTGGAACCTGCTTGACAGCCAGCAATTCTGGGAAAACTTGGGTAAGGCTGCCTAAATCATCCAGAAGCATCAGAGAGCGACAGCACTGAGGGTATTCCAGAATTTTAAAGAGTTCATCGCGGATGCGCTCCCCGGATACCCGAGCCAGTTCGGGGGCTGCGACTTGCATCTGAAGTTTCGTTTTAGGTTCAATTTCCAGGTCGTAAGCAATTTTCATCCGGGCGCCGCGTAATACCCGCAAGGGGTCAAGCTGCATAGATGCCTCCGAAGCTGCTCTCAGACGTTTTTCATCTAAATCCTTTTGCCCGTTTAAAGGGTCGATCACTAAATCAGGCTGATCTAAATTGATCACCATAGTATTGATGGTGAAATCGCGGTTTTTCAGGTCTTCCTCAAGTGTTTCCCCCACAAAACAAACAAAGTCGAGGATCAGTTCATTTTCCTCTCCTTGATTGACAATCAAACGTGCTGTTTGCCGTTCGTCATCCAAAGTATACCCAACCGCCCGCAGCCGCTTCCTGACTTTACGAGCCAGCTCCAGGGAGAAACCTGATGAAACAAAATCGAAATCTTTTACTGGCTTTCCCAGAATCAAATCCCGTACTGCCCCACCAACCAGGTAAACTGTTAAATTGGCTGGTTTGCTAGTTCTGACCGCCTCCACCACCTGCCGGGCTTCAGCACTAATTGGAAGATTCATATTTTTTCAAGTCAACCGTGCCAATGAAAGGCAGATTTCGGTAATAGTCATCCATGTCCAATCCGTAACCAAAGACGAATTGGTCTTCAATAGGGAAACCTCTGTAGCGGATGGGAACTTCAACTTCCCGGCGTGAATACTTATCAAGCAAGGTGCAGACATACAGAGAGGCTGGGTCACGGGTTTTAAGCAGATCAATTATTGAAGACAGGGTATGACCACTATCGACGATATCTTCCACAATCAAGACGTGCCTTCCGGTGATACTGGTATTGAGATCAAGTGTAATCCGCACATCACCCGAAGAACTTCGGGCGCCTGAGCCGTAGGAAGATACTGCCATAAACTCGATCGCCAGAGGCACGCTGATGTGCCGGATCAGGTCGGTCATGAACATCACCCCTCCCCTCAGGATGCAAATAACCAATAATCGTTTGCCGGCATAATCCTTCGAAATTTCCTGACCCAATTCCACAATACGTGCCTGCAGTGCTTCCTCTGAGATGAGGATTTCATCCAAAAAGTCCTGATAGGGTTGCATGCCTGCTCCTTTTCAGTCTCTGGGGACCTGGTGGCAACGGCGGCAGCGGGCTTCGTACATCTCCGAAGCGCCTACAATCACAATCGGGTCATTGTAATGAGCTGGTTGTCCATTAACGAGCCGCTGCGTCCGGCTAGCTGTTTCGCCGCAAACCATGCAAATAGCATTGAGCTTATCCACATGTTCAGCTATGGCGATCAAATCAGGCATACAGCCAAAAGGTTCACCTCTAAAATCAGTATCCAGCCCGGTCACAATCACGCGGATGCCATTATTTGCCAATTGATTGACTACGTCAACAATGCCGTCATCAAAGAACTGCGCTTCATCAATTCCAACCACCGTAATATCCGTTCCAAGCTGCTTCAGAATTTCTGAGGAAGAGGTGATTGGCTGGGCTTCAAAATCCACCCCGGAATGGGATGTAACCTTGCCGTAGGCATACCGATTATCAATTACCGGTTTAAAAACCATTACTTTCTGTTTGGCAATCGTGGCACGGCGCAAACGGCGGATCAGTTCTTCGGTTTTTCCACAAAACATAGACCCAGTGATAACTTCAATCGACCCAAATTGATGCTTCATAATACCTCCTGGTAATAAAACAGGCAGGTCAATCACCTGCCTGTTAAGTTTACACAAAAAAAAGAACTTGTGGGAATTAGACTTCAATCTCAGCCGCAGCAGCGGGGAGTTCGTAGCCCAACTGCCGAAGTTGTTTCTTGAGATCAATCAGGGACTTACGACCAAAGCCTTCAATTTCCAGCATGGCTTTTTCGCCGCCTTCCAAACGGGAGAGAACATCGCCTACAGTAGTAATCCCGGCTTTTTCCAATGCAGAGATGGCTTTGGCAGTCAGCTTAAACTCAATCACCGGGCGGGTTAAGGAAGTCTTGGATTCGGACTGGGCTTTCAGATCTGCCACATACTCCTGGCGTACCTGCAACCGTTTGTAGAAGCGGTCAACCTGACCTTCGCGGTCTAAAAGACGAGCTTGCTGGCCAGTATAGAATGGATGACAATTGGAACAGACTTCAGTTCGGATTTCTGGAACCGTCGAACCGGTTGTCCAGGTCGCGCCACAAGAGGCACAGGTCACTTTCGCATCATGATAGTATTTTGGTTGAATATTTGTTTTCATTATTTGCCTTTCAAATGCCGCTTGCATCCAGGGTCTCAACTACATGCACTTTCTTGCGACCATTGGGAAGGGTTTCGTATTTCACAAAACCTTCTATTGTGGCAAAAAGCGTGTAATCACGGCCGCAGCCCACGTTCCAACCAGGATGCACCTTGGTGCCATGCTGTCGGACCAGGATATTGCCGCTGATCACATGTTCACCACCATATTTTTTGATACCAAGCCGTTGCCCACGGCTGTCTCGACCATTGCGGGATGACCCGCCACCTTTTTTATGTGCCATTTCGACCTACTCCATCAAAATTGAATCGACCAGAAGTCTGGTGTATTGTTGGCGATGCCCGGTATGCCGCCGATAATCAATCTTGGGTTTGTACTTGAAAACCAAAATCTTCTTACCCTTGATATGGTCGACTACCTGAGTGTCTAGTCGTGCGCCTTTGACATAAGGGGAGCCAACTTCGACTTGATCGCCATTGACAACCAGCAGAACTGACTCAAATGAAATTTTTTCACCGATTTGTGCGGGAAGAAGGTCAACCGTGATGGTCTTGCCTTCCTCGGCGCGATATTGTTTACCGCCCGCTTCAACTATTGCATATTTCATATTATCTCCAATCTTTACTTAACCGCACTCCGCGCGTGCAACCGCCCGGCAGCGGGAAAGTTGGTTTACACAATTAACCCCAGCCAACCGCCGCCGGGGTAATGAAACAATATTATACATAGAGTAATGAAGGCTGTCAAGCAAATGTGATAAGCCTCTTTAGATGCGGCAGTGCCCCCTTGTCAACATCCCATAATTAGTACCAAACGAAAGTGGAAAATCAGGCATTTTGGATGGCATATTGATAGGTGGTAGACCCTCTAATGCCTCATGGGGACGAATGGCATTGTATTCTTCCAGCCACTGCTCTGATATCTCTCTTACCTCACTCAATGAATTGAATAAATAGGCATCCAGTACATCTTCACGATAGGTTCGGTTGAATCGTTCAATATAAGCATTTTGAGACGGTTTGCCCGGTTGGATGTGAACCAACTGAATATTGTGTTGTTTGGCCCAACTTTCTAACCGATGAGAAATGAACTCGGGGCCATTATCCATGCGGATCTGTATTGGACAACCCCGCCACGAAATGATCATCTCAAGAACTCGAATGACCCTTTCGGCAGGTAGAGATGTATCCACTTCAATCCATAATGCTTCTCGGTTGAAATCATCCAAAATGTTAAAGGTCCGAAAGGCTCTTCCACTGGTAAGGCTGTCGCTCATGAAATCAATGGACCAGCTATGATTCGGTTGCTCTGGCTGGATCAAGGGCTGGGGAATACGCCTGGGCAGCCTTTTCTTCGGCTTGACTCGCAAATTCAGGTGCAGATCACAATAGACCCGCCGAATTCGCTTGTGGTTCCAACCATGTGCCTCGTTCCTCAAGTAATCCTGCATCTTACCAAATCCCCAACGAGGTTTGCGGCTTGTCAATTCCAGTAAAGCCTTGGCTATTTCTTCATCCCCTCCTTTTTTTGCCTGATATCGATATACCGACCGGCTCAAATTCAACATTCCGCAGGCCTGACGCTCCAGACTCAACTCTGCATACATCCGTTTGAGACGTTGGTTTTCTTCTTCCAGCTCTTTCAGCCTTCGAAGCGAGCTGGTATCCATCCCACTGTATTTCGCCTTCCATTTATAGAAAGCACTTTTACTGAATCCATACTTCCGGCTTAATTCCTCTACCGGTATTCCAGCTTCAGCTTCTTTCAAGATTGTGACGATCTGGCCTTCCGTAAATCTCGTTCGCTTCATGTGGTCTTCTCCTGGTTCTATTTTGCCAAAAGTTTCCACTCCTTGCTGGTACTATTTTAGGGGATGGTTACCGTACCTCTTGAATGTCTTTTGCCACTTAAGCGTTTCTTCGCCAAATTTCACGGTTGCAGATTTGCAATCAAAAACACCAGACAACAAATTATTAACAAATGAATAGTTTGCCATAATATCCACTCTTCCATATCTCAGATAGGGCACCACTGTAGCCACAATGTTGCCCTATGCCTCGTCAGCTGTTAGCAAAGGACAAGACCGTTGCAACAATTGCCAACAGTGCCCCGCGTGGAGTCGGGTTGAGATTTAACAATGATTTTCACGATTTTTTCCTCCTTTCTATTATAATTTAACATATGACCTGTTGGTCAATACGCACGAGACTTCCACTATCAATCCTTAGAATCATATCTGCAAAAGGATCTAATTCTGGTGAATGGGTTATTACAATAATACTTTTCTTACCTTTAATTTTTGCAATATAAGCAGTTAGGCTATAAATGGTGTCCTTATCAAGATTTGTGAATGGCTCATCTAACACAACAACTGCCGCCTTGGAGGATAAGACCCTAAGCAGTCCAAGTTTTTGCTGTTCTCCAAGGCTCAGATTATTACCGGATTCGTTGATATTCTTTCCTTCGAACGAAGCACCTAACATTTCATAGACTTCTTGATCAATTTCTACTCCAAACATATTTTCTTCAATGTTGCCCTCAGCAAACAAAATGGGATAGCTAAGATATGCAGCATTTGAAAGCGAGTTGTCCAGTTTAACGGTTCCATCAAACACATCAATATCCACAAAACCTGTCAGATAATTGGTTAATGTGGATTTCCCAGTGCCATTCTTGCCTTTAATAAGCACCAATGAATTTTTGGGAATCGCTAAGTCTTCTACAGAAAAAAGCATCTTTCTTTTTTCTGCGGTAGAAAATAATTTACCATTGCGAACCAAAGCCAATTTTTCTTGGTTGGAATATACTTTTTCAAACCCCGATTTTTCCTGTTGCAGATCATCAAAGTCTTGAATTCGTTCAATATGCACATCATTAATCGAACGATAAATCAGGATTTCAAAACACCTATTAAGCGGGCTTTGAAGTAGTTGCGATAGTTGAAAGATCACGAAAATCGTTCCCAAGGTAACAATTTCATCAAAATAAAGTTTTGCTGCTATTCCCATTGTTGCGACAGTCAACATCGCTGACAACATGGTAGGAATATTGGTGGCAAGTATAGAGTACCATTTGAACTTTGTAACAAATGACAAATATTTTTCACTACGCTTTTTATAACTGTTGGAATAATACGACTCGGCTCTCGCTATATTAATTGATCGTTTATCTTCAACGATTTTCTTCGTCCCACTTAAAAAAGAATCCTGAGTAGGCAACCCGACTTTTTGAAAAGCCGCTATTTTTTTGTTTGGTTTCTGCGTCAATAGTGCAAAGATCGGTATATATAATAAGACTCTACTGAAAAAACTTGTTTCTAAAACGCAAATCTTACCTGGTTAAGCGTTACAAAACCTAGCCAAGCGCGAAAAAAAGCTTTTAGGGGAACAAAAAAAGAAACAGCCGGTTGTTCCTGAGA
>JBAQLH010000031.1:0-25130 GCA_049301715.1 Anaerolineaceae bacterium | reverse complement strand
CCTGCAGTGTGAGATTATGCAGAGCCTCATATTTAAGGTGCATATATTTGTCAATGGTTGATTATATGGCATCAATCTCTCCGGAATCAACTTGTTGAGCTTGCACTGGCGAAGCAGCCATGGGTGAGCAGAAAGTTGCAATAACCAATGCAAACAAACTCAGACAAACTAAATACAATCTTAGTGTTTTCATGTCATCCTCTCTTGGAAATACTGATTTGCTCAATGAACAGGTACGACAGGTCACAAAATCTGATTTTTTGAACTAAAGGATATTTTTTATTTTACTCCCTTCTCATTACTCTGATCTTTTTTATAGTATAGCAAATTAGATGTTAAATCAGCGTTAAGTTGGGGGGTAAACTTCACTCCCCCAGAATGACACGCTGCCTGTCCTCCTGAGCAAAGCGAAGGAACTATAGAACGGACTAAGGCAAGATTCTTCACTTCAGCATTCAGGATGACGACCAGAGAGATCTGCAAGAAGAACAAGATCAGTCAGTTGTGAAAGATTCTTTGGCATCTTCATCCCATGAAGTAATTCCGAGTAAAATTAACCGTATGACTGATTCTCACAATAGCCTTCGCATAGCCGATTTAGAACAAGAAAATCGTCCCCGTGAGAGGATGGTTACTGAAGGGGCTCAAGCACTCAGCGATGGGGAATTGTTGGCAATCCTCCTTGGGAGTGGTGCCAAAGGTTTCAATGCCATTGATTTGGGAAACCGGATCCTGCGGGAGCTCGGGGGTTTTAACGGTATCCACAGAGCGGACATAACTGAAATTCAAAAAATATCCGGAGTGGGGCTTGCCAAAGCTGCCCGAATAAAAGCAGCCGTCGAGTTGGGAAATCGGCTTTCAAAAGAAAAGTTGGAAAGCCCAGGCGTTATCCGGACTCCTGAAGATGTCGTCCAACTGGTTGGTCTGGAACTTCGGGGGAAGGACCAGGAAGAACTGTGGGTCTTGTGGCTGAATGTGCGTAATAAATTCCTCGGAAAAGACCGCTTGTATAAGGGTTCCCAGGATTCATCCACCGTACGTGTCAGCGAAATTTTCACCAAGGCGGTTCGCAACGGGGCTTACAGCATCGTGTTGGTGCATAATCACCCGTCTGGCGAAGCCGGCGAGAGCCCGGAGGATGTAAACCTGACCAGAGCGGTAGTAGAGGCTGGCATCCTGCTGGATATAAAAGTGTTGGATCATATTATCATCGGGAGAGATGGCTTTGTCTCGCTAAAGAAGAATCATCCGGGGCTGTGGGCTTGAATTTGACGCAGATATTCTGAAAAATCCAGCGGATACTCAGCCGTAAAATCCATTTTCCGCCCTGTAACCGGATGCAGGAAAGTAAGCTGCCTGGCGTGCAGCATCATGCGGGGCGGTGAGGCTTGAGCGGGTGAAAGATCAGCACGATTGGGTTGATAGAGGCAGTCCCCTAAAATCCTGATTCCCTGGTGGTAGAGATGGGCGCGGATCTGGTGGGTGTACCCGGTTAAAATTTCACATTCCAGCATGGCAATTTGACCTGCATGAAGGATCACTCTGGCACGGGTTTCTGCAGGTTTGCCTTTTTCGAAATTCACCCGGGTGCGATGAGCCCGATCAGCGTTCATCAGCAAGGGTTCGTTCATGATTATTTCCTGCCAAACCGGGGCAGGCGTTACAAGGCAGTGGTATAGCTTTTGGACCTGCCGCTCCCTAAATTGAAAATTGAGCTGCCTGTGGCTGACTGAATTGCGTGCAACCAGCATGGTCCCGCTGGTATTTTTATCCAGGCGGTGAACCATCCAGACTATGCCAAAAAAAGGCTCAAGCACCTGTGAAAGATGCGGTAAACCCTGATGATACCCATCCGCAACGGATAACAAACCAGCCGGTTTGTTAATTACCAAAATGTCTTCATCTTGATAGATCACCCAGCTCCGGGGATCGGGCAAATCAGTTGGGGCGTCCATGAAAATAATCATATCATTTTGTTTGCCAAGCAGTTATACTTTTATCAACCCAGACACAGAAATGAGGAGATGACATGTACACAGCGTTGGTTTCCATTCAAGTTATTCCTGAATCAATCCTGGAGTTTGTAAAGATTACCCAATACAATTCCTGTAACAGCCGCAATGAACCTGGGGTGGTCCGTTTTGACTTCTTCCAAGAGATTGATCATCCTGAAAATTTCAAGCTTGTTGAGGTTTATCATAGCAAAGAAGACCTGGCAGCCCACCAACAAACCGAGCACTACCAAAAATGGCGGCAGACAGTGGAGCCGATGATGGCAAGTCAGCGCACCAGAGTGTTTCTAACCAACCTGGATCCATCCGATGAAGATTGGGTGTGATCGGTGAAATTTGAATTTGCTACCTCTCAAAGGATCCTATTCGGACCTGGAACCATAAAGGATCTTGGAAAACTTGTCGGGTACTTAGGCGGGCGTGCCTTGCTGGTGCGCGGTTCGGGCAACGCTCCTCTCCAATCAGCCCTGGAAAGCCTGAATCAGGCCGGCCTGGCTGTCAGTCAGTATCCTTTGGCCAACGAACCTGATCTGGTTGCGGTCCAAGCTGGACTGGACATTGCCCGGTCAGAGGCTTGTGATGTGATCGTTGGCATAGGCGGGGGAAGTGTGATGGATTGCGCTAAAGCCTTAGCAGCTTTACTTGCTAACCGAGGGAATATCATGGATTATTTGGAAGTGGTTGGTAAAGGCTTGCCCCTTTCCAATCCTTCTCTTCCCATGATTGCGGTGCCAACAACTGCTGGAACTGGTGCGGAAGTGACCCGCAATGCTGTCATTGCCGTTCCAGAACTGAAAGTTAAAGTGAGCATGCGCAGTCCATACATGCTGCCAAGGGTGGCACTGGTGGATCCCGAACTGACCTACTCGACCCCTCCGGCAGTCACTGCCGGCAGCGGTCTAGACGCCCTTACGCAAAATATTGAAGCTTATACTACCCTGGTGCATAACCCAATAACCGACTCCCTGGCAAGAGAAGGCATCACCCGGGCAGCCCGCAGCTTGAAAGTGGTTTACGATCATGGAGATGATGCGGCAGCCCGTGAAGACATGGCGCTTGCCAGTCTTTTTGGCGGGCTGTGCCTGGCGAATTCAGGTTTGGGGGCAGTCCATGGTTTTGCGGGGGTTTTAGGCGGCATGTACAATGCTCCCCACGGTCCCATTTGCGGCAGGCTGCTGCCCGGAGTCATACGAGCCAATATCCAAGCTCTTGAATCGGACGGTGAGCAATCCTTCATCTTGGAGCGTTATCTTGAAATTTCCAGGCACCTATGTGGGGATCCTGAGGCAGATTTGCTGGCTGGCAGCGCCTGGCTGGAAAAAGCATTAGAGCATTTCCAGATTAAACGATTGGGTGAGTACGGCGTCAAACTTGAAGCATTGGATGAAATAGTGACAAAATCTCAGGCAGCATCCAGCATGAAAAAGAACCCGATCGTTTTGAACGGGGAGGCTCTGCGTGCCATCCTGGAAGAGGCACTCTGAGTTATCAGCGAATGGAACTATTATTCAGACGCGCTGAAACAACTGGTTGTAATTAACCCTGGACCTGCATGAACCACAATTGCAGGCGGAGCGATATAGACTGGCACTTCAGGCAGGTTTAACTGTTCCTTCAAGGAAGCAGCTACTCGGTTGGCTTCATCCTCCGCATCACAGTGGCTCATCGTCAGGAAAGGCTTGGGGTTATCCTGACAGATTTTCAGGTCCATCGCTTCAATGTTTGCCATAGCCTGCTTGGAGGTGCGCACCTTATCAAATGTTTCCACCTGCCCATCTGTGATCGTGAGGATGGGTTTGATCTGAAGCACACTTCCGAATAAACGGGAAGCACCCCCAATTCGTCCGCCTTTGTAAAGATATTCCAGGGTATCTACCAGGAAATAGACCTTTTCCCTGGCAGCCATCGCCACTAGATTGGTTTTCAGGGTCTCAATTTCCATACCCTCATCAGCCCATTGCTTGGCTTGCAGGACCAGGGAACCCAAACCGCTGGCAATGGTTTTGCTATCGATCACATGGATATTCTCAGAATGGAATTCCTCGGCAGCCACGGTGGCACTGCGATAAGTTCCACTCATCTTTTGAGTGGGAGTGACTACCAGGGCAGTATCCCCTGCGGCAAGGATGCTCTCATAAATAGGTGTATAGAGGGCTGGGGGCGGGGCTGCCGTTCCAGGTAGCTGCTTGGATGCCCGTAATTTCCGCAGGAATGTTTCCGTATCAATTTCATTGTCATCCCGGTAAGACGAGTCCCCAAAAGTGATAATTTGTGGCAAAACATAAATGCCTTTCGCTTCTAACTCTGTGATCGGGATGCTACAGGTAGTGTCTGCAATAATTTGAATCATTCCGTTTTCCTTTTTGAATTAAATATCCCAGTAAAATCTGGGTCAACCTAAAAAAATAGGGCAGTGCAATCTGATTCTGTTAAGAACTCTTATCATACCAAAGTATTTTATTAGTGGCAGGCTGCTTAGCCAGCCTGGATGGGTTTTCCACAATTCGGACAGGTTTTCTCAATTTGTTGCAAGATAAACCCACAATTGGCACAGACGATTGGTTGGTCGTCACCCAAAGGGGCGCCGCAAGCCAGACAGCGGCCGGAGGCAATCGGATTGGCGGTATTGCAATACGAACAGACGGTGCGGCTGAGCCTTGCTGATAAGGCATGCCCGGTGCCATACTGATTAGCGCTATCTTCAATGACCTTCCAAACGCTATCCGCCAATTGCATCGATTCGACATCCTGGGCGATGTCATCAATCCGGTTTAGGAGGGAGAGAGGGTTTTTTAGCGCACTCAAGGCGGTCATCCCCAGGCTGGCAGCCAACCCAAACCAGAGCTGGTTGCTGAGCTGAACGCTGACACCATCCTCAACCTTTTGGATGCTAACCGTCAACGCAGTTTGACCACCGGAACTGATGTTGCGGCGGGTGGCGATTTGAACTGCCATATTAGCAGGTTCACCAAAACGCTGCACCTGGTAATTTCCGCGATGGAAATATGCCACCAGATCCTTGGCAAGCTCTTCAGGGGAAAACTCTCCGTGATAAATTCGTGATGCCATAGTTGTTTTTCAGAATGCAATGCTGATAGATTATAATCGGGTTATTGGATTCTAAGGAAAGATAATATGCGCTTGCTTAAGACGAAGTGGTTCAAGGGTGTCTCTGCTATCCTCTGTTTGTTTGTGTTGCTGGCATTAAGTCTGTCGCCTTTCACGGAAAAAACTGTGTTTGGGCAGTTTCCCACGGTCAGTATTCCTACGGTGACCAGTTCTCCACGCGGTGCTTATATTCGGGTGATTCTGACAACGACCGAATATGATCCCATCAATGTCCGCTCGGGACCCAGTTCCACCTATGAACTGGTTGGTGTCATGCTGGTCGGGCAGGAAGCCCCTGCCTTGGGTTATTATGATAAATATATCCAGATTGAATACCCGGGTGGCCCGGGTGGGAAAGGCTGGGTGTTCTCAAACAACGTGGAAATAATTGGCGGTCCGCTGCCAATGCTTGAACCTCCTCCTACAGCCACGCCAGCAGTCACCAAGACCATTGACCCAACCCTGGCAGCCCAGTTCATTATCACTGCTCAGCCTTCGCGCCTGCCCACTTTCACTGAACCACCTGCTCTCAGCCTGCCGACCTATCAGGTTGAAACCGGCTCAACTGCACCCGGCGGCATTCCGATGGGTCTGGTGATTGTAGTCCTGGCCGGTTTGGGAATCTTTTTATCCCTGATAGCCATCCTACGGCGTGGCTAATCCCTCCTAACCCTGGCAAGGAATCAACTGTAGCAGCCTCTGTTTTTTCTCGTTAGCTTCATGTTAGAATTGGGCGATATGGACATAAAAATTGTTTCCACCAACCGTAAAGCCCGCTTTGAATACTTCATAGAAAACACCTATGAAGCTGGGTTAGTTCTTAAAGGCACTGAGATTAAATCCATCCGCAAAGGTCAGATCAGCCTGCAAGAGGCTTATGTGCGCACGGATGGCGAGCAGGCTTGGTTGGTCGGAGCTCATGTTGCCCCTTACGAAAACGCCAGTGCTTTTCAGCACGACCCAGATCGGGAACGTAAGTTGCTGCTCAACAAGCGGGAGATCAGGGAAATTTGGGACGCTGTCCGCATTAAAGGGATGACCGTTGTGCCAATCCGGGTCTATCTGAAGGCTGGAAGGGCTAAACTGGAAATTGGTGTTGCCAAGGGTAAAAAACAGTACGACAAACGCGAAATCATCAAACAGCGCGACCAGGAACGGGAAGAATCCCGCTCCGGACGCGGCTTATAACTGTTTTCTTGGTATTTTCTGTTCTTTAGAAATCTTGTCAGCAGGGAAAAAAGCGAAGAATTGAATCGTACAGGGTTGGCAGGATAATAATAGACTGGGCGTTATAATAGCGACATGAAATCTGACCAGAAGATCACCCGCCGAGAATTTTTGAAATTGTCTGGAATGTTTGTTGGGGCGCTGGCTCTGCAGCCCCCCAAGAAAAGTTTTGCCAAATCGCTTTTTCAATATGCTCAAGGCGCTAGGCTCGGGCGCGTTTGTGCAGGTATGGAAGGCGCCTGGTTCAAACTCAAGAGCGAGCCAAATGTGAATGCTCCGGAGACAGAAATTGTTTGGCGCGATGACGTTCTGGAATGGAAGCGCGAGGTTGTTGCCAACAGCTTGGATTTAAATACTTATAACCAGAAGTGGGTTGAAACCCCCAAGGGCTACCTTTTCTCTGCCATGCTTCAGCCAGTCAAGAACCAGATTAATCAACCTCTCCAAGCCCTTCCAACCAATCCTGATGGCACGAAAGGCATGTGGGTGGAAATCACGACCCCTGTGGTGGATATCAAACCCACCCGCGTTCCGGCTTCCTCTTACTGGATCCGGGAGGTCAATAAACCGCGAATATATTACAGCCAGGTCTTTTGGGCGTATGACCTGCGCCAGGAAAATGGCACTTGGGAATACCTGCTGACTGAAAAATGGGGGGCAGAGCCAGATTCGTATTGGGCAGACGCCAGCGCTTGCCGTCCCATTACCGTCGATGAGGTGACCCCAATTCACCCTGATGTGGGGGAGAAGTACATCAGAATAGATAATAAATACCAGACCCTTTCCTGTTATGAGGGCGGACGGGAAGTCTATTATTGCGACATTTCCTCAGGCGGACCGCTTACTCCAGTGGGAGTGCATACCATCTGGCGCAAGATGATAACCACTCATATGAGTGCGGGCGGTGTAATGGAATTTGACACTCCCGGGATTGGCTGGACGACTATCTTTGACTCTAATGGGGCAGCCATTCATGCTACTTTCTGGCACAATAACTTTGGTACTGCTCTCTCGCATGGCTGTGCAAACTGTAAGCCCGAGGATGCCAAGTGGATTTGGCGCTGGACCAACCCGCAAGTCGGGTATTACCCGGGTGAATTGACCGTCCAGGGGGGGGCCAATTCTACCCAGGTCGAAGTGATTGGTTAACCCTGCCAGCAGTGAAAATGAAATCGTTGTTTCCAATAATACAGAATAATTTCTAAAAATAATCGGGTAATAGAACCTCATCCATGATCCAAGCGTATTTGTTCACCTGCCCTTCGTTGAAGGAAGAAAATGACAGGATTATGGCAATGCTTGAGGGTTTTCAGGGGATTTACCCTCACCAACTGACACCGGTAGATGTTAACCAAAGTGTCTATTTAAAAAAGAGCTTTGCTCCGCAAGTTCCCTGCCTGGAAATAGGCCCTTATCATCTGACTGGCAAGATCACCCCTGATGAGATTGAGGCAGCTCTGGAGGGAACGCATGCCCAGATAATGCAAGCCAGCCAAACAAACGATTCTCAGACGGTCAGCCGATACACACAAAGACCCCGTTTCACTTCAGGTGATCGATTCTCTCTGTGGTTCTCACGCCATTATTTAGCCCTGTTCAACCTGTTGGTGTTCATCTATGTAGCTTTGTCTTTCTCGGCGCCGGTTCTGATGAAATTGGACTTGCCCAAACCTGCCAATACCCTATACAAGCTCTACAGTCCGTTCTGCCACCAGATGGCTTACCGCACTTTCTTCCTGTTTGGGGAACAGCCATACTATCCCCTTGCTGAGGCTGGAATGAAAGATGTGCTCAGCTATACTCAGGCGACCGGCTTAGCTGAAAATGACACATTGGCAGCCAAGCAGTTTATTGGCAACGATAGACTTGGCTTCAAAGTTGCCTTGTGTCAGCGTGATGTAGCTATTTATTTTTCTATCCTTTTGTTTGGTCTGCTTTATGCGTTGTTTAAGAGCAGGATCAAACCTATCCCCTGGTACATATGGGTTCTCTTTGGGCTGGCGCCGATTGGTCTGGATAGTATCTCTCAACTAGTCAGTCAATTGGGAGTGGCGGTTTTTTTCTGGTTCCCTATGCGTGAAAGTACCCCTCTTTTGCGGATTTTGACTGGGGGCATGTTTGGCTTTTTCACTGCCTGGTTTGGTTATCCTACCGTTGAAGACAGCGTGTCATTGGGCAGGAAAGAACTGGAGAAAAAAACCCTCCTTACTGGTTTGGATAAACAGAAGAAAGGCACTGTTTAATGATCCAGCACGATGTGAATGGTTTGCGCTATTACACCTTTGAAAGTTTCCAGAATCAGCCGGTTGACCATGGCATTTTTACCCGTTTGGGAGGTCTCAGCCAAGGTCCTTATGCCTCACTTAACTTGGGAGGTACCGTTGGGGATGACCCTGTGGCTGTGGCAGCCAACCACAAGCTCTTATTCTCTATTTTTAACAGACCCTACGAGAGCCGTTTTGATGTCTGGCAGGTGCATGGCAAGACCCTCATGCTCACGGATGCACCCCGCCCAGCGGATCAGAAGCATCCGCCGGCTGACGGCATTTTCACCACTAACCCTGACGTCACCTTGATGATGCGTTTTGCCGACTGCGTTCCACTCGTTTTCCATGACCCTTCGCAACGGATTGTGGGAATTGTACATGCCGGCTGGCAGGGGACCCTGCTAAAAATCAGTGCCGAAGCGGTTCACCTGCTTCAGGAAAGGTTTGGATCAGAGCCGCGGGATTTGCAGGTGGGGATTGGTCCTTCCATATGCGGGGAGTGTTATCAGGTTGGGGAGGATGTACGCATACGTTTTTTAGCCGCCTTTGGAGAACCAGCTCTGTCTTTTTTCCGGGAGAGGGAAGACAAGCTTTATCTGGACCTTTGGGCTGCTAATGAGTGGACTTTGCGCCAGGCCGGAGTGGAGAAAATCGAACAATCCAACCTGTGTACTGCCATGCATTTGGATGAATGGTATTCCTATCGAAAAGAAAAAGGGATTACTGGCCGCTTTGCAACTATGATAGCATTAAAGCATGTTGGAAAATAAATCTGATCAATCCCTTGTTGAGTGTATAGCGGAGCGGGTGGTGCGCGTCCGTGCCGGTATTGCTGTTGCTTGTGACAAAGCAGGCCGCAATCCAGAGCAGATTGAGATCGTCACGGTCACCAAGCGCCAGCCGGCATGCCTTATCCGAGCAGCATATCAGTGCGGTTTGCGTGTTTTTGGTGAAAACTACGCTGAAGAAGTTCTTGAAAAAAAGCAGGAATTGGCCGATCTTTCCGGCGTCCAGTGGGACATGATTGGTCATGTGCAGAGCCGCAAGGCGAAACTGCTGGCAAATGAGGTTCAGCGGCTTCATTCCCTGGATAGCGAGAAACTGGCAAGATTGTTCACCGAGAATCGTTCTGCGGAGCTTCCTCCTTTGCCAGTGCTTCTGGAAGTGAACGTGAGCGGGGAATCAAGCAAGGCAGGTTTGGAAGGAACTGATCCGAAAAGCTGGGAACAGATGCTGCCCTTGTTAGATCAGGTTGTGAGTCTTTCCCGATTGAAATTGATCGGTTTGATGTGCATGCCGCCATTGCAGCTTGACATGGAAGTCAATCGTCTTTATTTTAGGAAACTCAGAAACTTGCGAGATTTCCTGAATACACAGCGCCCGGAGCTTGATCTGACCGAGCTTTCAATGGGCACCTCTTCAGATTTCCCCATAGCCATTGAGGAGGGCGCCACTATCATCCGCTTGGGCGAGGCTATCCTGGGACCAAGACCAATCAGGGAGTAAAATGCAATTTGTTATATCCGTAATTAACGCTTTCAGTCAAGTACTGAGCACTTTGGTGGTACTTTACAGCATTTTAAGTTTTTTCTTACCACCTTACCACAAGATTCAGATAGCACTATCCAGGATCGTCGAACCATTATTGAATCCTGTTCGAAAAGTTGTTAAGCCTATGGGCGGATTGGATTTTTCGCCGATGATCTTGTTAATAGCAATTTACCTGGTGGAATGGCTCTTGATCAGGTTGCTGACCTTGTTTTTATAACTCGGATCTAATTTTCCTTAGCTTTTGTACAAAAAGCGCCCACAAGTCTTACACCGCACCAGAGTCGCAGGGGAGCGGGCGGCTTGAATATCCCCGGGTGAGATGGAAACGCCGCAGGCACTGCAACTCTCTTCTATGATTTCTGCCACTGCCTTACCGCCTTTGGATTTGAACAACGCTTGATACTGAGCGATCACATCGGCAGGTAATGTACTAACCAGCGCCTGGCGCTGGGAAGTTAACTGGGGTAGTTCACTCTCAAGGCGTTTTTTTTCGCCCATCAGAAGGGAATTTTCCGAAACCTTTTGATCTATGCAGCGTCGATATTCTCCATCAGCGGTTTCAAAGTCTTTCTGAGCGCTTTCAAGGGCAATCATGCTTTCCAGTTGGTCGTCTTCCAATTTGACAATCACCCTTTTCAGCGCTTCGCTCTCGGCTTGGAGATCCTGTAATTCCTTAGGACTTCGAATTTTACCGCCAAACAATTGAGCTTGGGTCAATTCCAGCTTCAGCTTCTTTGTGGCTGCTTGATTGTTTAGATCATTGAGTTCACTCTGGAGATTCTTTTGGGTCTCTTCAGCCTGGTTTTTAGCGAGGAGTCTGGCTTGTACGATCTCATCGGCAGCCAGAGTGGCTTCAATGGAAGCCATTCGCTGTGTGATTTTCAGATGTTGGGTATCCAGGGATTGTAGGCGGAATAAACTAAAGGACAGATTCATGGGCTACCTCGCGATTTGAAAAGTTCAATGGTCAGAGATGAATTGTAACATTCTATTTCAGGATTTCAGAGACTTGTCCACTTATTGGTAAATTGTCTGCTTGAAGTGTCTGACCTGTGAATCCTCGCAACTTCGGCTGAGGTTATCTACCAGTTCGATGTCCCTTTCTGCAAGGAGGCACGGGAAACTTTCACGGGTTTGAGTTTAGCGCCTTGGTTATCATGAAAATCTGTCATCAGGGAAACTATTGGGAGTGTCGGAGGATGAAAGCGGTTTGACTTTGTGGGAAGCTCTGGGACGATATTGGAAGGATGCAGGCTGGTTTATGTAAATAGAAAATGTGAGGATTATTATTGATGTTACCAGGCTCTATGGAAAAAACAGAGGCTTTAATGTCGTAGACCTTTAGCTGTTTATAATAATCCGTATTCCTGTGGTGTCTGGCTTAATGAAGCTATATCAGTTTACAATAAGTAAAATTGACAAATGCCAGGATGAAGTTTCATTGACACGCAGAAGAATGTGTGTGGGTTGATTATGTTATAATTTGTCAATTAATGTAGGACCATAGTCCATATTATGGAGAGTCAATTTGGCGTTTAACCCAATTAATTGGCTGTTAGGTTTATTTTCCCTCGATATCGGAATTGACCTTGGTACAGCCAATACGCTTGTAAATATCAAAGGCAAGGGAATTGTTATCAATGAACCCTCCTGGGTGGCAATCGATAAGCGCACTCGGGAACCGCTTAAGATCGGTGCCGCTGCCAAGGCAATGGTGGGACGTGCTCCTGCCAATGTGGTTACGCTGCGTCCTTTGCGTGATGGCGTCATTTCAGAGTATGACATCACTGAGGCAATGCTGGAGTATTTCATTGGCAAGGCTCACCAGAATAGCATCGTGCCCTTCCCTCGTCCGCGGGTGGTAATCGGAATTCCTTCCGGAGCCACTGAAGTAGAAAAACGGGCGGTATTTGATGCTGCCATGTCTGCTGGTGCTCGGGAGACTTATATGATCCATGAGCCCACTGCAGCTGCCATTGGCGCTGGGCTGCCGATCAACGATGCTTATGGAAGCATGATTGTGGATATTGGCGGTGGCACAACTGAAGTGGCAATCATCTCGATGGGGGGGGTGGTCATTTCCCGTTCCCTGCGCGTGGCTGGCGATGAACTTGACCAGGACGTCATTGAATATATCCGCAGCAAGTACAACCTGTTCATTGGGGAACAGATGGCAGAAAAGGTAAAGATTGCCATTGGTTCCGCATATCCTCTCAATGAAGAAAAAACGGTGGATGTGCGGGGCAGAAACCTGATCACTGGATTGCCGGAAGCCATAGAAGTCTCTTCAGTTGAAATCCGGGAAGCTTTGTCTGCCTCTGTTCAAGTGATCATTGATACGATCAAAGATGCCCTCGATGAATCCCCGCCGGAAATACTGGCTGACTTAATGGATAATGGCATCTGTCTGGCAGGTGGAATGTCCCAATTACATGGTTTAGCGGACCGACTTGCCAATGAAATCCATGTGCGGGTCTGGGTAGCGGAAGATCCCATGACCTGTGTTGCCCGGGGCTGCGGCATTGTTCTTGATAACCTTGAAGAGTATGAGCAGCTTTTGGTTGGAATTGAACGGGATCCATACACGAACATTCCCGGATAACCTGACCTGGTAATGTTGGTCAGTTCAGCCATCCTGTTCGAAAAACATGCAAAAAAAAATCTCCTCCAAGCAGATTCGAAATATCATCATTATCATCGTGGTGGTCGGATTGTTATTCCTGTCCATATCCGGTTACATGACCCCGATTTTCAGTTTTGCCTTTACCCCCTTGACCTCAACGCAAAGCTGGCTTTCCCAACGCTATTTGGCATTCAAGGACTATTTTACCGCCCCCAAAGATATGGCAACACTCCGGGAACGCAACACCCAATTGGAGAATGAAGTCTCACAACTGCAAAGCCAAGTGGTTGAATTGCAAGAGAACTTGAGCCAGGCACAAATTCTCTATACGCTTTTGGATTTCGCCCGCACTAACCCCCAACATGATTACACGGCTGCCACTGTCATCGGGCGGGAGATCAGCCCGTTCCTTCAATATATCATCATTGACAAAGGCTCCAATCACGGCATCATGCATGGCATGCCTGTAGTCACCCAGCAAGGTTTAGTGGGCAGGATCGACGCGGTCGTGGCGAATGCTTCTCGGGTGCAGTTGATCAGCGATGCGGAATCTGTGGTTAATGTGCGCTTGCAGACCGCCAAGGTGGAAGCGCAGATAACCGGTTCACTGACCGGGGAGATTTCCTTGGGTATGATTCCACAGGATGCTGAAGTACAAATTGGGGATGTTTTGCTGACCTCTGGTTTGGGTGGCAATTATCCCCCTAATATTTTTGTGGGTCAGGTTTTATCCATGCAGACCCAACAAAATACGCTCTTTCAGACCGGTTCAGTGCAGCCTATCGTAGATTTTTCAAGCCTGAGTGCTGTTCTGGTCATCACCAATTTTGAGGCTGTGGATATCACACCGCTCATTCCCTAAGGATCTACTGCAATGCTGTCTTATTTGATCAGTTGCTTAGGATTTATTGTCTCCATGATATTGCAATATGGAATTGTCAGCCGTACCCCCTTGCTGGCGGGAACAGCAGATTTAATTTTGTTATTTGTTGCTGCCTGGAGCTTGCACCAAAACAGCCGTTACTTCTGGGTTATCTTGGCGCTATTCGGCATGATCATTAGCGTTTTTTCTGCAACGCCCTTATTCCTGCCCTTGATCACTTATATGGTGATCTATCTGGCAGCGAATTCATTGAAAGTGCGCATCTGGCAATCGCCATTGCTGTCCATGTTCTTGTTAACTTTTGCCGGAACCTTGTTCCAACATGCGTTGTACCTGGTTGGGCTTTTCTCTCAAGGCGTTTCCTTTTCCTGGACGGAAGCGTTTTCCAATATCACCCTGCCAAGTGTGCTGCTTAATATGCTGCTTGCCATCCCAGTGCACGCCTTAGTGCAAGAAGTGTGTCGGAACCTTTATCCTGTAGGATTGGAAGTATGAACAACAATCAGTATCAAAAACCCACCATTGATCTCGGGCGCTTCAAGTGGATCTATATCCTTTTAGGGGCGGTTATTTTGTATTACATTTACCAGTTATTTAGTTACCAGATTATCAATGGAGAAGCTTACCGCGCCCAGGCAGAAGATAACCGCACTCAAGAAATCAGTGATCCCACTCAACGGGGCATGATTTTTGATCGGAATGGGGTGATTTTGGCGCGAAATATACCTTCTTATAATATCACCGTTACCCCGGCTAATTTACCGGATGGGGATGGTGAAGTTCGCAAGATTTATGCAGAGCTGTCTGAATTAATCGATATCCCGGTAAGCAACGGTGTTGTGGATGATGCCATAGCAAGCAGTTTTACCCCCTGTTACACAGACCTGGGGATTGAGCAAATTGTGTACATTGCAGACACCAACTGGCCTTATGAAGCTACTCAGCTGAAATGTGATGTTACTAAGGAAGTTGCCATGGCAATCAAAGAAAAATCTATGGATTGGCCCGGAATTGGTGTGGAGATCGAATCCATTCGTGAGTATCCTACTGGCAATATCACCTCTGAATTGGTTGGTTTTTTAGGTCCCGTCCCGGAAGCTCTTGTCGATTATTATACTGAACTGGGTTTTGTATCCGGGCGGGATAAAGTTGGTTATGCAGGTGTTGAGAGCACCATGCAAGATGAACTTGGTGGTACCAACGGAAAGCGTGTTGTGGAAGTAAACGTGGGTGGGGAAGTTCTGCGCAACCTGGAAGAGCCCATAGAACCTGTACCCGGGCAGGATGTATACCTGACCATTGATACGCGCCTTCAGTCAGCTGCCAGGGATGCCCTGATTATGAACCTGGATTATTGGAATAGATACGTGGGTTATACCCTGAGCAACAGCGGATCGGTGATTGCCTTGGATGCCAAAACGGGCGAGGTGTTGGCAATGGTATCTTACCCCAATATTGAGAATAACCGCATGTCAAGCTACATTCCGGGCTATTACTATGAACAGCTTAGCTTGGACGCAGCCAAACCATTGGTAAATCAAGCGATTTCAGCGGAATTGCCGCCGGGATCTGTCTATAAACTTGCGACTGCATTGGGAGTCCTAAATGAAGGCGTAGTTACCCCGGAATATATCATAGAGGACCCTGGATCAATCACTGTGATCCAAAAATATTATGAAAATGACCCAGGAAGACCGCAAATCTATTATTGCTGGAATGAGGATGGTCATGGTCCGGTTGATTTTCTCCATGCGATTGCCTGGTCCTGCAATATTTACTGGCATAAAGTTGCTGGTGGTTTCCCCGGTGAAGTTGAAGATGGCGGTTTGGGAATATTGCGCATGGATGAGTATGCCAAGGCGCTGGGATATGGTACTCTGACCGGCATTGAACTGCCAGGTGAAGCAGATGGTCTGCTTCCTGATCCGACTTGGAAACGTTTGAATTTAGGCGAGAACTGGGCAACAGGTGATACTTATCTGGCAGCGATTGGCCAGGGCTACGTCCTGGCGACACCGTTGCAGGTGGTCAATTCAATTGCCACGATTGCCAATGACGGAAAGCATATGCAGGTCTCCTTGATTAAGAAGGTTGTCGCTTCGGATGGGACGGTTACGCAGGAATTTGAACCGACAGTTCTGTGGGATATTACCACAGACCCTGTGATTACAGTTTACGATGAGAATATTCCTACGGATGAGAAGATTACAGTTCAGCCGTGGGTGGTTGAACTGGCAAAACAAGGCATGCAGATGGTCACACAGACCGGCGGTACTGCTGCAGCGGAGTTTGAGGGGGATGATAATAAAGTGGCAGGAAAGACCGGCACGGCTGAGTATTGTGATGATATTGCCCGTGAGAATAAGCTCTGTGGGGAAGGTATTGGAGGCTGGCCGGCACATGCCTGGTTTGTCGGTTACGCTCCCTATGATGACCCGGAGATTGTGGTAGTGGCATTCTCTTATAATGGTAAAGAAGGCTCCACCCTGGCGGCACCGATCGTACGGAAAGTCATTGATGTTTACTTCGAGTTGAAGGAAGCTGATGCTGATGCTTTTGTGACCCAGGGACAATAAAGGCTGGATGAATGAGTAAAGATGAGATGTTGATCAGGGGTATTAAAGGCGGCGTATTAATCGTTCTGCCTAAGGGGCGCTGGTTCCAGCAGCGCGATGCCCTGATTACCAGGATACAAACCCAGGAACGTTTTTTTAAAGGCGGGAGGATAGCCATAGACGTTGGAGAGACGATATGGAGTGAAGATCAACTGGTTATGCTGCTAAAGGATTTGTCCGATGAGGGTGTCTGCCTATGGGCAGTCATCAGCACGGCGGAACAGACCTTGGTTTCTGCGCGTAGTTTTGGTATCTCGACAACCACGACTATGGAGGAATCACAAGAACCTGTGGAAAAACCTGACCGGTCAATCGGAATTAACCAAGTGCATTGGATTAGATATACGCTTGAAGCAGCCGAGAAACTGGTGGTGGAAGGCGATGCGGTGATTACTGGGGATATCCCGAAAGATGCAGAGATAACCGCTTCCGGTTCATTGCTGCTTTGGGGATGCCTGTATGGCACCCTCCGGGCTGGCTGCAGTGGAGCAGAGAATGCCAGGATATTTGTATTAAGATTTGTTGAGGGGGAAATATTCCTGGCAGGTGAACGGGTTAAAATGCCCCATAGAAAGTGGGATTCAACACAAATTGAGATATTCAGGAAAGATGGCGAAATCCAGGTTTTGGCAAGCCATCAGAAAAAGTTTAAATTGCTATGAATACAAAAGGAGTTTGGCAAAGATTTGACTTTCCGCTTTTCGCAGCGGTTTTAAGTCTATCCATTTTTGGTGTGGCACTGATCAATTCAGCTATTGCCGGTAACCCAACTCTGGCGGGTCATCCACAGCGCCAGGCGACTTTTCTCGTAATCGGATTGGTGATTTTGTTTTTTGTCGCTAGTTTTGACTATCACATCTGGCAGACACTGACAAAACCATTTTACCTTATCACAGCATTTTTGCTGATTGTGGTGTATCTTTCAGGCGCAGCCAGGTTTGGTGCTGCCCGCTGGCTGCAAGTTGGAACAGAATCCATTCAGCCAGCTGAACTTGCCAAAATTGTGGTGATCATGGCACTGGCACAATTTTTCTCCAAAAATATTAACAAATTGAACAATTGGAAGACAGTTGGGCGCAGTCTGTTGCTTACAGGTGGAATTGTGATCTGGATTGTACTGCAGCCAAACCTCAGCACCAGTATTGTGATTGTGGTCATCTGGTTTGCTATGTTATGGATCAGTGGATGGAAGACAAAAAACATATTAATATTTGCGGGAATCGCAATGGTTTTGTTGATTATCTTTGCTGCTTTGGATTTTCCTTTTATGGCGGATTATCAGAAGGAACGCATTACAACCTTCATTAACCCGGATGAAGACGCCCGTTATGGGGATACCTATAACGTTGACCAAGCTCTGATCAGTATTGGTTCAGGCGGCTGGTTTGGCAAAGGCTACGGACAGGGATCACAGGTACAGTCCAGGTTCCTTAAAATACGGCATAATGACTTTATATTTTCAGTACTGGCTCATGAATTTGGTTTTGTTGGCACAGTTGTTGTGCTCTTATTGTTGATATTTGTAATTGTCCGCTGTTTTACTGTAGCGCAGAAAGCTCCGGATGCTTATGGAGCATTGATAGCATATGGTTTTGGTATCCTGATGGCTTTTCAAACGATAGTTAATGTAGGGGTAAACTTGCGCTTGATGCCGGTTACTGGCCTGACACTGCCATTCATCAGTTACGGCGGCAGTTCCCTGGTAACTTTGTTGATGGGTATCGGGCTCGTGGAAAACATCAGTATGCGCAGTGAAAAAAGTTGGAAGGAAACTGAACCCTTGTGATAGGGCTCTTGTTTTGGTAAAATAGCATTTACTTGGTGGGGGTTCGTCTAATGGCAGGACAGCAGACTCTGAATCTGTATGTGGAGGTTCGACTCCTTCACCCCCAGCTAAAGAAACACTCGCACGGGTGTTTCTTTTTGTTTTTATAGAAAGTTCCGGGTTTGGATAAGTCATCATAATATTGGGATGCAATTCAATGATAGCGCTCCAGATACCTCTTTTTCTGGCTGATGCATATATTCCAAAGTTGTATTTCTGTGTTGCCAATTTTATAGCCTGAATGATTGGCACGGCAATGGAGTTCGCGTCATTGCCTGACTATAAAAAGCTATGATATTATCAATGGTGGATGCTATCTAACCCTGATATGACACAGCAGGTGATGGTGGAATACTGAGTAATTCTCCATTCAACAAGACGGAATCATGAAGTTATGGTGATTAATGTTGTTCCCAATCTCTACGACTGTTTCCAACTGGAAACCATGAGTACCCCGATTACCCTGAGGTTTATGAAGGCTATTGAGGTGGATTTACGGGTCCATAAAACCGTACTAATTGAGGCAAAAAATGCTGACACTAATTGGGAAAATATAATTCAAAATCCGGCAGTAATTCAGACAGTTCAGCCTGATTCACTGCTCAACCAGGAGGAATATCTGACTAGAGGTGAAAAAGTCGATTTGTGTGCGGATAAAGGCATTTTTACCCGCAATCAGACGCCCAGTGCGTACATAATCAATTACCAGGCAATGAATTATGTTTTTCAAGATCTTTAGGAGTAAACCTGATGAAAATTACAATTGATAAAATTTTAGTTTGGATTATCGCTCTTATCCTGCCGTTTATACTTTTGATGGGAAGCATTCAGCTTATTATGACCCCCCAATTCCCAGCCTTGGAATACCAGAGAAAAGGTTTCCCGGAAGATTCCTATGGCTTTACCACCCAAGAGCGCACGGAATGGGCGCGTTATGCGGTCAGTTACCTGAGCAATGATGAGAGCATTGACTACCTTCAAGACCTTCAATTCCCGGATGGTTCGCCATTATACCGTATCTCGGAATTAGACCATATGGAGGATGTAAAAGCGGTGGTGCAGACTGCCTTGACTGTCTGGTACGCTTTTCTCGGATTAACGATCGGCGTAGCCATCTGGTTCGTGTCATTTGGAAATTGGAAAAAATTTTCCCAAGCGCTGCGTAATGGGGCTTGGTTGACTGTTGGTTTGATCGGGGTCGTTGTGATTATGCTGGCAGTTAATTTTGATCGCCTGTTTGAGCAGTTTCATACCCTGTTTTTTACAGAAGGAACCTGGGTGTTTTACGCGAATGACACGCTTATCCGGCTGTTCCCCCTGGATTTCTGGCGGGACGCTTTTTTATTGGTGTTCCTGATTACCTTGATAGTGGCAGTACTTATTTTGAGACTGACACGGATAAAGAAAGATAAACCCGAAGCTGCTGGGGGATAAGGTGTCAGACACTCACGCAGTTCCACCAGCCTTGGTGGCGGGTCTGCTAAATCCAAATTTCCTTATTGACCGTTAATGCTGTTCAGATTGGAAAATCAACTTTAGTGAAGTAAAACTACGGCAAATGCACTGCAGTGGAGTAAAAAGCAGAGGCTGCTCACGAGCAGCCTCTGCTTGGCATGCAAGAAGAACCTAGACTACTGGAGGATTCTCTGGATCAAGGCTTGGGTCGAAGATATGATAGTTATCCATATTGAAGACCACCTGCATCGTATCTCCATATTTGACATTTGTGCGAGGGTCCACCCGAGCAATAAAGTTGTGTTCGCCGTTTATCAGGTACAAGAAAATTTCATTACCCATCAGTTCGGTCACATCTACTTTAACCTCCACGGGTTCGGCAATGATATCAGGAGGGGCATAGAGCGGATTGTGTATATCTTCAGGACGGATACCAAAGATGATTTCTTTATCCAATACGCTGGGATAGCGTTCCTTATCCTGGTCTGGTAATTTGATGCTGAATGATCCCAGATCTGCAATGAAATGGCCATCAGATTGCACCAGCTTGCCCTTGAAGAAGTTCATGGCAGGGGAGCCAATAAAGCCGGCTACAAACAGGTTGGCGGGGTGATCATACAACATTTGAGGGGTATCCAGTTGCTGCAGGTGAGCTT
Source organism: Anaerolineaceae bacterium (assembly GCA_049301715.1). Lineage (GTDB taxonomy): Bacteria > Chloroflexota > Anaerolineae > Anaerolineales > Anaerolineaceae > Mesolinea. The sequence continues at coordinate 4,908 of JBAQLH010000031.1, read as the reverse complement.
TACTCATGACAGCAATACGGGAAGCCATGGTCATGGCTTCGGTCTGGTCGTGGGTCACATATAGAAAGGTGGTCTGCAGGTTCTTATGGAGCTTGCTGAGTTCAGCACGGGTCTGGACACGCAGTTTTGCATCCAGGTTGGAAAGGGGCTCATCAAAAAGAAAAACCTTTGGCTCGCGTACGATGGCACGACCAACTGCAACACGTTGCCGTTGACCACCTGAGAGTTCTTTTGGTTTCCGTTTGAGCAGCCCTTCGATACCCAGGATTTTGGCTGATTCATTTACACGTTTATCAATCTGATCTTTTGGCATCTTGCGCAGTTTCAATCCGAATGCCATGTTGTCGTACACCGTCATGTGCGGATAGAGCGCATAGCTTTGGAATACCATCGCAATATCGCGGTCTTTGGGGGCGATATCGTTGACGATCTGGTCATTAATTAATACATTGCCCTGAGTGATTTCTTCCAAGCCGGCCAGGCACCGTAAAGCTGTGGTTTTACCACAACCGGATGGACCAACAAGAACAAGGAATTCTTTATCCTCGATTGCAAGATTGAGATCTTGCACAGCAACAACGTCACCAAACTTTTTCCAAACGTGATCGTAAGTAACACTTGCCATTATTTTCCTCCAATCTGATTGAATATAGTGGTTTTATTATACTTTTATTTGTCGACATTAAGTTAAACAATTCGACCTTGTTTTCCCCAAAAACAAGGTCGAATCTTATGATGATCTTTAGAATTTATTCAATTTTTTCGAATTCGTCCTTGCCGACGCCACAATCCGGGCAGACCCAGTCTTCTGGCAGATCCTCAAAGGCAGTTCCCGGGGCAACACCATTTTCAGGGTCACCAATTTCAGGGTCATAGATGTAACCACACGCGATGCATTCGTACTTAGACATTTTACTCCTTCTGAATTACATTTATGTTTATCATCACCAGCCTCATTGGCGAAGATAAAGTGAGGAAAGTAAGCTTACTTGCGTAATTATACATTACAAACAACCCATGTCTGCAACGAAAAAGCATTTGTTCAGCAAAGAAATTTTAGGAGTGCCTGGGTAATTTCAAGCTGTTATTAATAAGAATGAAGCTGGGTGGCAGGGAGATTATCGTCTGCAAGTCCAAATATCAAATACATAGTCTATTATTCTATAGTACACTAACCGAGTTTACCAGATTCGGAGGAAAAAGTGGCAAAAACGTGAACCGGGATTACATGTCAGAGATGCCGAGCTCAATGTATTTCGAAAAAGCCAAAGGAATTACCGCTAAAGTACAGTTCTCCTTAAGCGGTGAGGATGGTGGAGAGTGGGGCGTTGAAATTAATGATGGCAATATTTCAATAAAAGAAAGTACCATCGCCGAACCAAACTTGGTTGTTATCGCTGATGCAGAGGTTGCCCGTCAGGTGTTTACTGGCGATTTGGACGGAATGACAGCCTTTACAACCGGTAAGGTTAAGCTGGAGGGTGACAGGTCTTTGGCGTTGAGGTTGATTGAAATGTTGAAGTGAAACGTGAAGCGCGGAGGCAAGGGAACTCGCCATTACATAGATTAAGAATACATCCCCCAGTCTGAATCCATCAGACCTTTTTGCATCATGGACGGATCCCACATTTGGGCAAGGTATTCCACAGTGATTTTCTTTTGCAGGATTTCTTCTGCTTTAGCCCGTGTGGCTTCCAGCATGGCGGGTCCGTACGGACAGTACGGCGAGGTCAAGATCATTGAAATCTTGACCTCGTCATTTTCGATGCTGATATTTCGTACCAAACCAAGGCCAATGATTGAGAATCCCAATTCCGGGTCAGTGATGTCTGACAGTCCATTAATCAGGTCATCATGATATTGTGGGTGGGTCTTATCGATATCCCATTCAGGAGCGTTGTCTGATTTTGGTTCCATGATTTTAATTTTGAATGATATAGGTGCAGCGGGGATCGCCTTGGAGAATGCACTCATCTGGACCGACTTCCCTTCCAAGCGCAGTATTGAACAGCATATGATCTATTTCGCAAATCTCAGGATGGGATAAGCCTATGTGATGGTAGGGGCAATGGTCCGAATAAAGGATAGTTTGGTCGCCAAGGTTTTTCCAGGAAAGATAAAAACCTTCGCCAGCCAGTTGATCCGAAAGCTGCTTGAGTTGATCTTCTAAAGGCAGATTCTTGTCAATTGATGTGTTTTCTTCTGCCTGGGTGACACCTATGCTGGTAAAGATTTCCGATAATTTTTCCTTGGGAAGGATTGCCTTCATTTTTTCCAATAATTGGTCGGTAAGGTGAAGATAATTGGTAGGAAATTTCTCCATTCCTTTATCGGTCAGGCGGTAGACAAATCTGGGGCGCCCAACCCCATGACGTTGTTCCTCAGCTGTAATGAGTCCTTCAGCTTGAAGGTTAATCAAGTGATGACGGACTGAAATCCCGTTGATTCCCACTGCTTCCGAGAGCTCATTAATTGTGGCCTGCCGTTTAGTAAGTAAAGTGTTCAAAATTTTCTCGCGCGTGCTTTTCATGGGTTCCTTCTTAGAAGTAATCGCAGTAGTATAACATATGAGGACAGGTGAATCTGTACACGCTCATAGTCGACGGCTATTTTACTATAGAAAAACTACATTATGCTATAATTAATCAAGAAAGCAATCAAACTTGTACAGGAGCAGAAACATGACCAAACTTATAGAGATTGAAGGAATTGGGCCAGTATATGCAAAAAAACTGCAAGCTGCTGGCATCTCGAGCGTAGAAGGGCTTTTGAAAGAGGGTGCCACACCAAAAGGTCGTGAAGGTCTGGCAGAAAAGGCGGGTATTGATAAAGGTTTGATTTTGGAATGGGTTAATCATGCTGATTTGTACCGGATAAAGGGTGTCGCTGAGGAGTATTCCGATTTGTTGGAAGAAGTCGGGGTTGATACTGTGGTTGAATTGGCGACTCGCAAACCCGAAAATCTGCATGCCAAAATCCTGGAAGTGAACGCTTCCAAAAAGCTGGTTCGCCGACCGCCAAGCCTTGCTCAGGTGCAGAAGTGGGTTGAAGAGGCAAAATCTTTGCCGCGGGCTGTGCATTATTAGACCTGATTGCAGGACAATTAAATAACAAAATTCGGATGCCCGCTGAGCCTCCTGAAGTTTTGGTCCAATTAATAAAAAAACCGCTCTCATTTTCAGAGCGGTTTTTAGTACAGTAGGAATTCTTACTTTTTTCCAAGCATATTGAGAATGGTATTAATGACCAGAGCACTAGATTGCTTGCGATCTTCGCGTTGGCCAAGTGGACTGGCGGAACTGAGAGCTTGCATAATAGCTTCCATGGTGGACCCGCCTTGCTGTTTGGCTGAATAGTACGCTGCACCAGCTGAAAGCAGATCCCCCACATCAAGTCCATCGGAATCGCTCTGCTGACTGCCGGTAAGACTGCCAAACACGGAATTAATCATATCGCCAGAGCCGGATTCTGACTGAGACTGGGAACTGGAACCGCCACCAAGACCGCCAAGCAGGGAACCCAGCAGATCAGCACTGCCAGAGCTTTGTGGGGTTTGCGCAGTTTCGTTTAAACCTGTGAGAAGTGAGCCTATCAGGTTTCCGGAGTCCGTTTCGTGAGAAGATTCTTCGGTACCAGTCAGACTGCCAAGCAGGCTTCCCAGCAAATTTCCGCTGGCAGCACCACTAGAAGGTTGAGCAGTTTGATCCATCCCCATCATGGCGCTTATCAGCGTCCCAACGGTATCTTTGGTCACTTCCTTGCCCACAAACTTATTTGAGGCATTTTCAAGCCCCTGAGCATAAACCTGGGCTGAACCACTGGTGGAATTATCACGTAAAACCTGGCTGGCATAGGCAAGCTGTACTGAAGCTGGTTGATCCTTCTTTGCGCTAACAGCTTTTTGAACCAGTTTGAAGGTGTTTACCATGTTGGTACCGTGGTCGTGATTATAGACATCCGCTTGGTTGAGCGACACCTCGTTTTGGGATAGGTTTTTTGTAACAGCTTTAAAAATTGATGAGAGGTTAATATCCTGAGTCATTAAGCGCCTGACTTATTTCAATTCATCTGGGAGTACCGGGATGCGCAGAATCTGACCTGGCTTGATAATGTTCATATTGCTGCCGATGACATCCTTGTTGAATTCATAGATCAGCTTGTAGTAGGCAGGTGTGGCATGACCATAATAATGCAAAGCGATGTGGCTTAAGGTATCATCGGAGGTCACAGTGTGTTCAGCAATGATGGCGTTCTTCTTGGCTTCTTCAGCTTCGCGTTTCTTGGCTTCGAATTCAGCCTGGCGAGCTTCGGCTTCGGCTTTATAGCGTTCTGCTTGCTCTGCACGTTCTTTGTTCTCTTCTGCAATCCTTTTCGCTTCGGACTCAGCCTGACGGGCTTCACCTTCGGCTTTATACTTTTCGGACTGTTCGAGGAGTTTTTCTTTCTGTTCTTCGGCTTTCTCGGATAATTCTTCTGCCTTGGCTTTGGCTGCTTCTTCCGCTTTGGCTACTTCATCTACAGCTTTCTTAGCCGCTTCTTCTTTTTTATCTTTGTTACTGAAAGCGTTCCCTATCTTTTGGAATATGTTTTTCTTTTCTTCTGGCATATCAATCTCCTTTGTACAGCATTAGTGTTGCGAGCAAGTCTGTTAGGCTTGCTGCAAGTAGAAAATTATGAAGTATTAAGGATTTTGCAATAATTTCAACTAATCTTTAATTACTTAAAATCATTATACTATATGATGTTTTGGAAATTCATTATTGCCCAGATAGTGTATGCGTTTCAAAAGTCCGTAGTCAAGGGAAAAAGGAGGAAGTTCCAATACAATTAGTTTAGTGAAAACAAAAGAAAGGAACTTCCAATGACCATAACAGTCGGACTAAGTATAAGTGTAGAGATAGAAAATGG
>JBAQLH010000030.1:0-1912 GCA_049301715.1 Anaerolineaceae bacterium | reverse complement strand
CGCTGCTACTGCCCGTTGTCTGGGCGAGCAGCAGATGCAGCTTGCCTTCGATGCAGCCACCTCTGCCGACCCCAGCTTCGGCGCACGGGCCTATGCCTTCATCGTGGCCTACGTGCGCGAGCAGGCCGCCGCGCCGGGCCGCAAGGGCTTGACGCACTGGATCGTCTTCATGAAGCCCGCCGTTTCTCGCAGCCAAGAAGGCAGCGGGGGGGGGGCTTGTTGATTGTCCACGTCATCAGCGTGTCCGGCGGCAAGGACAGCGCGGCAACCTTATTGATCGCCTTGGAGCGGTTCGGGCGGCACCGCGTCATCCCCATCTTCTGCGACACCGGAAACGAGCATTCCGAGGTCTATACCTACCTGGCCTATCTGGAGCAGGCGCTTGACATCAAGATCGTCAGATTGCGCGCCAATTTCGACCAGGAGATAGCCGCAAAGCGGATGTTTGTCGCCAGAGACGTGCGTACCCGGCGAGAGTACGACACGGCTCCCGTGTTCGACGCCGCCGGCAACCCGGTTCCGAAGCGCGACAAGCGCGGCAACATCATCATGCGAACCGTTCGCCGCAATGGCCAGACGGTCGAAGAGGCCGTGCAGAAGACAAGGAAGACGGGGGGGGGGCGCCGTGTCCGCTGGACAAACAAGGCCAAGCGCCGTGCACTGGAGGCCCTGAAGCCGACCGGAAACCCATTTCTCGATCTGTGCATCTGGAAGGGGCGTTTCCCTAGCCGCATGGCCCAGTTCTGCACGGAAGAGCTCAAGCGCAACATGGCTGTGGCCTTCCAGCTTGACCTCGCTGATTCCGGCAAGACGGTGGTGAGCTGGCAAGGGGTGCGCCGCGACGAAAGCCTGAACCGGCGCAACGCCAAGCTGTTCGAGCGTATCGGCCCCGGCATGTACGCCTACCGTCCCATCGTGGACTGGACGGCCTCGCAGGTGTTCGAGTTCTGCGGCTCGCGCAACCTTCGTCCCAACCCCCTCTATCTGCAAGGCATGGGCCGTGTCGGTTGTATGCCCTGCATCAACGCGAACAAGGAAGAGGTGCGCCAGATCGCAGCCCGCTTCCCCGAGCACATCGAACGCATCGCGGAGTGGGAGCGCATCGTCGGGGATTGCAGCAAGCGTGGCTTCAGCACCCTCATGACAGATGCCCACGATGCCAAAGACCGCCGGAAGATTTTCGCTGACCTGAACATCTGGGCGCGCGTCGAATGGTCGCGCACGTCGCGCGGTGGGCGCCAGCTCGACATGCTGGCCGACCTGATCGAGCCGACGGCCTGCGCGTCCGCGTATGGCCTATGTGACCAGTGGCAGGCCCCTGGACAACAACAAGAAGCGAGGGCCGCCTGATGGCTGCGATTGACTGGTTCCGCCTGTGGCACGACATGCCCAACGACCCGAAATGGCGCACCGTTGCGCGCGCTTCGGGACAGCCTATTTCCCTCGTCCTGTCGGTTGCCCTGCACCTGATGGTAGATGCGTCACGCAATGTCACGCGCGGTCACGTCACTGTCACGGTTGAAGATGTGGCAAGCGCGCTCGACGTGACAGACGATGCCATCGAGGCGATTTTCAAGGCCATGCAGGGCCGGGTGATGGATGGTGATCGCCTGACCGGCTGGGAAAAGCGCCAACCCAAGCGCGAGGACGCGGGCAATCCTGAAACTGGCGCGAAGTCCGCTGTCGAGAGGAAACGCGAGCAGCGCGAGCGCGAAAAGCAGGCCCAAGAGGCCGATGGGAAGGGTGCAGATAGTGCCGGTCACGAAGCGTCACGCAATGTCACGCTAGATACAGATACAGATACAGATAAAGAGAAGAAAAACCAAAAGACAGAAGGCGCTGCCGCGCCTGTGTCTCCCGCCCCCGCCCCTGGGCCTGACGGCCAAGGGCTACCTGCTGCCAACCCTGGCAA
>JBAQLH010000029.1:0-15168 GCA_049301715.1 Anaerolineaceae bacterium | reverse complement strand
TTTTGAGTCGTAATTGTGCGTAATTGCTTATTTTAGCGGGTTGAACCGCTTCCAAGTCATCAGTTAATACCTCTTATTGGTTTATTTCAACACCCTCATTCAGTAGAGGTATAAAAATTTGCGAATTTTCCATGCCGTTGCCGAACAAGCCTGGCGGGAACGCTTAACCTACTCATGCCACAATAAAATACCCTGTCCAATTTCCTAAAAATTCAAGCGGTTTGCCAGTTTTAGGTACAATACTATTAATGAGACCAAATAAGTTTTATCGGAATGTCGGGTTGTGTTTGTGCTGCCTGCTTTGTGTAATTCTTGCTGCCTGTCAGCCAGTTTCGAACACCGAAATTCCTCAACCCACCCCAACCGCTACTCAGACACCTATTCCGACCGCAACCATTGACTGGTTCCCGCCTACACTGACCCCCACCTTAAAATATGCCACTGTTACACCTGACCCGCTGAGCAGTTTAACCCCACCTCCTGCTGGCAAAGTCCTCTTTGAAGATGAATTCCTTGATCAGTCATTTTGGGAAGTAAGCAGCAGCCAGGCAGGCAATATCGCCTTTGGTGAAAATTACCTTTCCCTGGCTGTAGCGGGCAACCAGGCTTCTCTGACCAGCCTGAGCAGCTACAGCCTGCCCTCAGAATTTTACTTGGAGCTGAGCGCCGAGGTAACTATGTGTTCCCCGAATGACACCTACAGCATCATCTTTTGGCACTTCAGTGAGATGGGCACCTATCAGGTGCGCTACAGCTGCAGCGGTGAAATGCGTGTGGAGCGTACCATTTATGACAGCACTTCAGTCTTACAGAATTGGGTTCAGGCGCGCCGTTTCCAGCCGGATTCCCCTGCTCAAAACCGTCTGGGCATTTGGGCAGCGAATGGCACCCTACACTTCTTTGTGAACGACACCTACCAGTTCAGCCTGCAAGTAACACCGGGATTGAGTGGTGGAATGGGCGTGTCCGCCAAAGCAGCAGGGGAACAAGCCGCCACCGTGCTTTTTTCAGACCTGATCGTTTATCAGCCCCAACCCTGAAGAAAACAGGCGAAAAGGATATAATCAAGGGAGGATATGGCGATTAGTACAGACGAAAAATGATGACATTTAAACGAGAAAAATTATTTAATACGGATGCCGATATTGTTCTTTTTGAGGGGGACACAAGAGAATTCATTAGGACAATTCCAAACAATTTTGTTCAATTAATCGTAACTTCACCGCCTTATAATATAGGAAAAGAATATGAAAATCGGACAACTCTTGATGAATACCTCAAAAGTCAATCCGATATTATCACTGAGTGTGAACGCGTACTAAAACCTGGTGGAAGCATTTGTTGGCAGGTAGGCAACTACGTCGCTAATGGTGAAATTGTTCCTTTGGATATTGTCCTTTATCCTTTCTTTGAGAAATTGAATTTAAAATTAAGAAATAGGATAGTCTGGCATTATGGTCATGGGCTACATGCTTCGAAAAGGTTTTCCGGCAGATATGAAGTAATTCTGTGGTTTACAAAACAAGATAATTACATCTTCAATTTAGATGATGTTCGTATTCCTCAGAAATATCCCAATAAAAAATACTTTAAAGGGCCTAAAAAGGGCGAACTTTCTGGTAATCCTATAGGTAAAAACCCTTCCGATGTTTGGGATATTCCAAATGTCAAAGCTAATCATATCGAAAAGACTGACCACCCATGCCAATTTCCTGTTGAATTAATTGAGCGATTAGTTCTTGCACTAACAAACGAGGGTGATTGGGTGTTTGATCCTTATAGGGGTGTAGCGACTACTGCGATAGCAGCCTTGATGCATAGAAGAAAAGTACTTGGTGCAGAAATTGTTCCTGAATACGTGGAAACATCTTGGAAAAGAATTGATCAACTTGAAGCAGGTAAATTGAAAATTAGACCAATGGAAAGGCCGATCTATGAACCAACTCAAAAGAAGTCTGTTCCACCAAAAACAATTTCAATTGGCGCCAAACAGTCTACTCAACCCACAATTTTTGAAGAAAGAGCCCCTTATACAGGAGAACACAATTGAAAATAGTTTATGAGTACTCTCATCTTGGTGGATCTGAAATATTAATCGTTCGGCATCCAGAAATTGATAATTAATCCCGGAGACAACCACATGACCGAATCTCTCAAAATCGTCATCCCCATGGCAGGCTTAGGCAGCCGGCTACGCCCCTTTACCTGGAGCCGCCCCAAACCGCTGGTCTCCCTGGCAGGGAGTACCGTTTTGGACCATATGCTGCACATGTTTGAGACCGTACCCAATCCTGAATTGACTGAGTACATCTTCATTATGTCCCCCGGTCAGAAGGATTTGATCCAAGCCCATATGCAGAAGTATTACCCGCATAAAGTAATCCACTACCTGGAACAGCCCGAGAAAAAAGGGCAATCGGATGCGCTCTGGCGTGCTCGGGAGTACCTGAACGGTCCTATTTTAGTGGTTTTTTCGGATACGCTGATCGAAAACTCTTTTGCTTTTCTGGATAGAGAAAAGTTAGATGCCATTGCTTGGGTCAAGGCTGTGCCAGATCCACGCCGCTTTGGGGTGGCAGAGGTGGATTCGGTCGGGATGGTCAAACGTCTGATTGAAAAGCCCAACGATCTCAATAATAATCTGGCGGTGGTAGGTTGCTACTACTTCAAAGCTGGGCAAGCCCTGGTCAGGGGTATTGAAGAGCAAATCCGGCGCAATATCTCGCTTAAAGGTGAATATTTTTTGGTGGATGCTGTTAATGTACTGCTTGAAAACAATTTGATAATGCGCATTGAACAAGTGAAGACCTGGTTGGATGCCGGCACTTCGGAAGCGCTGCTGGATACCAACCGCTACCTGCTTGAGCACGGCCGCGACAATGTCTCCCAGCCAGTTTATCAGGAGGATAACATTATCATGCCGCCAGTATTCATTCACCCGGATGCGCGCGTCAACACGTCTATTATTGGCCCCTATGCTTCTGTCGGAGCCGGCGCGGTCATCCAGAGCAGTACCATCCGTGATTCTATCCTCAGCCCCGGGGTCCACATAACCAATACTCACCTGGAAGGTTCCATCCTGGGGCATGACGTGGTCATCAACGGTCTGATGGGCAAGTTCAATCTTGGAGATAATTCCTGGGCGAATTGGTAAGGTCCGGGTAAAAGTCACAACATATTCACTATTTGTTAAAAGGAGAAGATATGGCAAGACAAGTGCTGGCAAGACGTGTGGTCGATCTCAAACCTTCTGGGATACGCAAATTTTTTGATATCGCCGCCACTATGGACGACGTCATTTCCCTTGGCATCGGCGAACCAGATTTCGCCACACCCAAGCCAATAATTCAAGCAGGAATTGCGTCCCTGGAACGAGGGGATACCCATTACACCTCCAACCACGGCATTTTTGCCTTGCGCCAGGCAGTAACTGACCATCTCCACCAACTCTACCAGGTAACTTACGATCCTGCTAAAGAAATCATTATGACCGTGGGGGTATCAGAAGCACTTTATCTGACCTTTACCGCCATTTTGGAGCCGGGTGATGAGGTAATCATTCCCACCCCTTGCTTTGTTTCCTATCAGGCTGAGGTGGAGTTGGCAGGCGGGGTAGCGGTGGAAATTCCAACCTTCATGGAAGACAAGTTTGAACCCCGCCCGGAAGTGATCGAAAAGGCCATTACCCCCCGCACCAAAGCCATTCTGCTGGGTTATCCCAATAACCCCACCGGAGCGGTAGCCACCCGCGAAACCTTGCTGAAGATTGCCCAGATCGCAGAAAAGTATGACCTGATAGTTGTCTCGGATGAGATTTACGACCGGCTGGTCTACAACTTTGAGCATGTTTGTTTTGCCTCCCTGCCTGGCATGTGGTCGCGAACCATCCTTTTGGGCGGTTTTTCCAAAGCCTATGCCATGACTGGCTGGCGTATCGGCTACGTGGCGGCGCCGACAGAAATTTGCAGCGGACTAGTGCGGATTCACCAGTATTCGATCATGTCTGCCCCGACCATGTCACAGTGTGCGGCGCTTGAGGCGCTCCGGATTGGCGAACCTTATGTGCAGGAAATGCTGGCGGAGTATGACCGCCGGCGCACATTGATTGTCCGGGGATTGAATACGGTCGGACTGAAAACGTTCGAACCGCGTGGTGCTTTTTACGTCTTTCCTTGTGTTACTTCCACTGGCATGGATGACGAAACCTTTGCAGAAAAACTGCTTCAGGAAGAACATGTGGCAGTGGTGCCGGGGCGTTCATTTGGGGATTCGGGCATCGGATTTGTGCGTTGCTCTTACGCCACAGATTACAAGCAGATTGAAATGGCGTTGGAGCGCGTGGGTAACTTCGTCAAGAGGCATGCTTGAAAGTACCGCGCTAACCATAAAAGGTTGTTGTAGAGGGCGTCCCGCAGCATCCTGAGAAATTTATTAATTAAGAGCTGCTCATCACTTGTCCTTCGACGATGGGCAGCTCTTTCTATTGGTCCTCAGCCCAAAGTCTGTGCACCAGTGCCTCCTTTTGCGACTTTATTTTTTATATTGCTGAACCTCTTTTACCTTATTCCAGACTTGACATAGTCATTATAATGATTTAGAATAAATATATTCAATCATCATAATGACTAACATAACTGGGAACAGAGAGTATGCCAAAAAAACAACCTCTTTACATGAAAGTCCAGGAAGAACTCGTAGAGGTAATTCATACGCTGAATGTCGGAGACAAAATTCCACCAGAATATGAACTTGAAAAGATGTTTGGTGTCAGCAGGGTGACTGTTCGAAAAGCGGTAGAAAATCTAGTTTCGGAAGGTCTGCTGCAGAAATGCCAAGGGGTAGGTACAACGGTTTGTGAAACGGCCACGACCCAGAGTTTGGGGAAGATTTACAGCTGGACCGAAGAAATGAAACGGAAAAACCAGCGTTCTACTTCCAGTAATCAAATCATCCACCGTATTAAACCAAGTTTAAAGATAAAAAATGAATTACGCATGAGTGATGATGAAAAGATCATTATGGTCTCCAGAATTAAGCTCGTAAATGACATTCCCATCGTAATCATGGTGAATTATCTTCGCGAAGTATTCATTCCGGGGTTTTATGAAAGAGGTTTGCAACGAGATTCTCTTTATGAAGAATTGGAGCAGGTTTATGGTATCAACCTGTTTTCTGGGGAAGAAATTATTCGCGCGAGGTCGGCAACGCCTTATGAGGCAGTTGCTCTGCAAATTGAAGAGGGCGCTGCAATTCTAAATGTACGAAGAAAAACTTTCCTTAAATACAATAGACCATTTGAAATAGTGGACATGGTCGCGCGTGGAGATAAGTACCAGTATTTCGCAAAACTTGGAGGTAGAGATAAAACAAAAATCGTCAAGTAACAAAAATAACCGACTGCTAGAAAAACAATTGATAGAACTCGATTGCCATGCAGCCACTCCAGAGGATGCCATTAGGGCAGCAGGTAACCTAATGGTTAATGAAGGAGCTGTCACTCCGCAGTATGTGGAAGCAATGATCTTAGCCTACCATGAGCTTGGGCCCTATATCGTACTCGCTCCAAATATTGCGATGCCTCATGCCCGACCAGAAAGTGGCGCGCTGAAAGAATCTATTGCTTTTGTTCGATTGGAAAAACCATTGGCTTTTGGTCATCCAGAAAATGATCCGGTAAAAATAATCATTCCCTTGGCTGGGGTTGACAACAATGCCCATTTGATATTACTTCAACGGCTGTCAGAAATATTAATGGAATCGGAAAATATCGGGACTCTTCTAAAAACGGAAGAGATCGAAACAATCTTATCAATATTTAATCAACAAGAAAAGGAGGTTTAATGCGGGTTCTTACAGTTTGCGGAATGGGTTTTGGGACCAGTTTAATGTTGTTAATGGATATACAAGCGATCGGAAAGCGGCATGGAATCAATATCGATGGTGAAGCGCTTGACATATCAAGTGTAAAAGGAAAAAAAGCAGACCTAATCATTGCTTCAAGCGAAATAGCCAAAACCCTGGACATCTCTCAAATCCCGGTAATAGCAATAAAAAATATATTAGATAAACGAGAAATTGAAGCTAAATTGATGGAATTTATTGACCATCACCAAAATAATAAACCATCCCCATAATTATTAATAGGAGAAAAATGTTAAACTTTATTACCAGTTTTTTGTCAACGCCTGCGTTTATTATTGGCCTCATTGCACTAATTGGTCTGATTGCATTGAGAAAAAGCAGTTCAGATGTCATCAAAGGCACTTTAAAAACCATCCTGGGATTCCTAATCCTACAGCAAGGTTCTAATATTATTGTTAATGGGCTGATTCCATTCAGTCAGATGTTTGAAAGTGCCTTCCACTTAAATGGCGTTATTGCCGAGGACAATGCGATTGCAGCCGCTGTTCAGACTGTTCTCAGTCTAGAGACCTCACTAATTCTTGTGTTTGGCTTTTTAATCAACCTTCTGCTCGCCCGTATTACGAAATTCAAGTATATTTTCTTGACAGGACATATGATGTTTTCCATGGCTGCCACCATAGCCATTGTGTTTGACCAAATGGGGATTAATGGCTGGACTGCTATCGCCATTGGGTCTGTCATTCAGGGGCTTGCTTCGGTACTTTTTCCGGCAATGGCACAACCTTTCGTTCGAAAAGTTACCAATACCAATGACGTAGCATTCGGTTTTTATGGAAGTTCTTTGATTTGGTTCACCGGTTGGATTGGTGGTTTGCTTGGTGACAAAGAAAAATCAACGGAAGATATCCAAATCAGTGGCAAGGTCGATTTCCTGAAAGAAATGTCCATTCTGATGAGCATTGTAATGATCCTTGTATATGGCATTACTGCTTTGTTTGTCGATCCAGCAAAAATGGCAGAAATTGCTGGTGGACAAAACGTCGTTCTCTTCGTCCTTACACAAGCCTTGACATTTGTTGTTGGCATTCTTGTTCTGTTGCAAGGTGTCCGGATGTTCCTGGGTGAGCTAATCCCTGCTTTCAAAGGTATCAGTGAAAAATTGGTGCCTGGCGCTATTCCTGCCCTGGACGTCCCGATTTTCTACTCCTTTGCGCCAAACGCCACTACAATTGGCTTTATTATGGCTATGATCGGTGGGGTATTGGCTACTCTCTTGTCATCACTCACCAGCGTCGTGGTTTTACCTTCTGTAATTGGATTGTTCTTCATGGGGGCAGCAGCAGGTGTTTTTGGTAATGCAATGGGCGGGCGCAGAGGTGCAATCATCTCTGGGTTTCTCCTTGGCTTCCTTTTCCAAATTATCGTTGCTGTTGCGTATCCGCTTGTTGACCTTGGCAAATATGGTATCACAGGGCTTTGGTTTGCCTCTCCCGATGCCATCATTGTCGTCGCCATTATGAGACTGGTTGGGAAACTATTTGGTGTTTAGTTAGGAGTTAAGAATGAAAAAAGCGAGAACTGTGCTAGGCGATATGGCTGGAGAAGACCTTGGATTCACCTATCCTCATGAACATTTATGGTGTAGCCCTCCACCATCTCAAAAAGACCGTGATCTGGAACTGACAGATTATGAAGGTTCATTATATGAACTGCTTCAGTTCAAACTTGTTGGCGGTCAAACCTTGGTCGATGCCTCTACCATTGATTATGGCAGGGACGGAAAAAAATTGAAAGAGTTATCCAAGGACTCCGGCATAAATGTTATTGGAGTAAGCGGCTTTAACAAACACATCTACTACCCACGTTGGGTTGAATTAACAGATATTGATTTCATTGTCAGTAGGCTAGTTAAAGACCTTACGCAAGGTATGGACTTTAGTGATGCACGGGCCGGCATTTTAAAGGGTGGCTCTTGGTATAACCTTATTCATCCGCTTGAAAAGAAAACTACCATAGCAATTGCTCAGGCGCATAAAGCTACAAATGCACCTATCTGGATGCATACTGAAGCGGGTACAATGGGTAATGAGCTTTTAGATATCTTTGAGGCTGAAGGTGTGGACCTTAGTACTGTTGTTCTCGGACACATAGATAGGAATGCCGATCCTTATTATCATTTACAGCTCCTTGAAAGGGGAGCTTATCTACAATTTGACGGACCCGGAAAAGTGAAATACTATCCTGATAGCACCCGAGTAGAATTGATTTTGAACATCATCAAGCATGGATATGAAGATAAGTTGCTTATATCGGGCGATATGGGACGACAAAGCTATCTCAGTGGGTATGGAGGAGGACCAGGATTTCGATTCATTAAGACAATGTTTATACCCAGATTACTCGATCAAGGTGTGTCTGACCAAATAATTCACAAAATTTTCTACGAGAATCCTGCAACATGGCTCGCAAAGTTCTAAGACAGGTAATATGAATTCAAACTTTTTAATGGAACTAACTCGTGATGAAATAAAGGAAAAACTGGATGGAGGCGCAATTGCCATACTGCCTATAGGTGCTGTTGAACAGCATGGCAATCATCTTCCACTCGGAACCGATAACTACCTTGCCAACTTTATTTCAAATGAGGTTGCCAATCAGATTAATGGCGTCATTTTACCCGGTGTTCCCTTTGGATACTCTTGGGTGTGGCAGGATATTCCCGGAACCATTACCATTCAACATCACAATTTAGAGCTCTATTTGCTTGACATCTTTAAAAGTGTCGAACGTAGTGGATTTCAAAAGTTGGTTATTATCAATGGTCATGAGTCCAATAACACCATCTTGAAATACGCGGTAAGAGACTATTCGGAGACGAGTAATTTCAGAATTTTCTACTTCTTCTACCCAAAATTTGAGGAAACTTGGAAAGAGTTATGCGAGTCGGATACCTGGTTTGGAATGATGCATGCCTGTGAATTTGAGACCTCATTAATGCTGGCAACACATCCAGAATTAGTAAAAATGGAGCGAGCAATAAGAGAATATCCTCCCTATAGTGCAAAATATCGAAACTCGAGTCAACAACTCGGCGAATTAAGTAAAAGTGGTGTGTTTGGAGATCCCACTAAAGCGGATAAAGATAAAGGAATTAATCTGTTGGACCGCTTTATTCGGGAAATTGTAAAAGTAATCAATGAAGAGTAATTACGAACCGCATTATGACAAGTCTACACTTACTCATAGCTGTTAAGTTCAGGATCATTTAGGAAGAATAATGAAAGTTGAAGAATATCCCCGAATAACGATCATTCTCAGAAATGTGAGCTCTCAGGTTATTGATTGGATTGTTCGAGCTATCAGCTCTAATAAATTTGATTTTGCGGTTGAAATTACGATGAACAGCTCAAATTCTGATCTGCTTTCTCAATATGTGCGCCAGTACCCGGAGTTGAAGATTGGTGCTGGCACGATACTAACAAAAAATGATGCGAAACATGCCATCGCTGCTGGTTGTCAGTTCATCCTTTCTCCTATTGTATTACCGGTTGGGATTGTCGAATTCTGTAAACAGCAGGGTGTCTTAGTGGTTTCTGGTGCATACTCGCCAACAGAAGTGTGGAAAGCCTACCAATCCGGTTCTGATATTGTTAAAGTCTTTCCGATACGTGATCTTGGCAAATATTATGTTAGGGATATAAAAGCTCCTCTGGGAAACATTCCAATTATGGCAGTAGGCGGAGTCAGCGCTGATCGTCTGATTGAATATTTTTCCCATGATATCGATTATGTCGGAATTGGAACAGGTTTATTCGGTAAAGACCTTGCCTCCTTGAATGAGAAGATCGTTGAGCAGCAACTAGCCGAGCTTAATCACATCGTCACAAATTATTTATCGTAAAGCAGGAAATAAAACCAAATAACGAGCAGGAGGCGGTGACTACCCGCCTCCTCTCGTATCACCGAGCATACAGGTCCGCATCCGGCGGTTCATCAAGCAATAATGCAGTCCCAGGTGTCATTCTTTGATACTATTAAGCCCTGAGCCAAGAATAAGATCTTGGCTCAGGGCTTCAGTGGTGGACCCAGGGGGATTCGAACCCCCGGCCTTCTCAATGCCATTGAGACGCGCTCCCAACTGCGCTATGGGCCCAAGTTACTTTCTTTTTTCCCATAGGCGCTCCCAAATCCCCGGAAGGGGACGGTGTGCGCTATGGGCTCGCTATATTGACTGAGTGACCGGCGCCTGTTTTTTCGTCCATCAGGCGCCCTTTGGCTCATGATGGACCTGGAGGGATTCGAACCCTCGACCTCTTCAGTGCGATTGAAGCGCGCTCCCAACTGCGCTACAGGCCCGATTTCAGGGTGAACAGATTTTACCTGAGAGAGTACGGAATTGTCAAGCTACCGCGTTAGTAGTAACATTTTCTTTTGACTTAATACTGCCCTGGATAAAAAGAAAGAAGAAAATTGAGGTAAACGAATTATCTATGCGATAGAAATCGGCGCATGGGCTGAGGGGCAGCAACCTTCTTTAATCGTCCTTATGTTACCTTCCATCCATCTACTTGATACCCAAATTGGGTCGATTAATATTCAAGGAGTGCGGGTCAAGTGCTTTTAATATGATATATTCAAAGAACCATAAAAGGTTGCTGTCTTGAATGGAATAAGGAGAGCCCATGCCATCATTGACACTAATAACTTATGCCACCCGTTACGGCTCAACTCAGGAAGTTGCCAAAGCCCTTGCCGTTGGCTTGCAAAAGAATGGTGCAGAGGCAGAGTGCCGCCCAATGCGGGAAGTGGAGAACCTCAAAGGATACAGCACAGTTGTGCTTGGCTCTCCTATCTATCTGGGTGCCCTGCAAGAAGATCTGCGCCACTTCCTGTCCAAGCACCAGAAAGCCCTCAGTCAGCTCCCCGTTGCGATCTTTGCCCTGGGTCCCATTACCTCCCCGCATAACGAAGCAGAGTGGCAAGAAGCCAAAGCGCAACTCCACAAGCAAATAGCAGCCATTTCCTGGTTTAAACCCCGAGCAGTCCAGTTATTTGGGGGTAAGTTTGACCATTCAAAAATCAGAGCCCCTATGAAGTGGTTCACCGGTAAAATCCCCGAAAGTGATCTGCGCGATTGGGCCACAATTGAGGCTTGGGCGGCGGAATTACCCCTGCTCCTTTCCACTTCTTTCACAAACGAAAGCTAAAGCTTTATTAGTGCCATATTTTCCCTGACAAGGCAGGGCATTCCCCATTCTTGATGGTATCTTCGGTCAACACGCATGTTCTGTCCGAGGCCGGCACGAACATGCTATATGGTTTGACGTTGAGCGGTTAGAGAAACGTAGACAGCCTACATTCCCCCAAGCGAAACCCGACAATGGAATCCGGTGCGTCTGGCTGTGAGAGCTGTTAGAAAAAGAGAGATTGCCACGCAAAAAAGCTCTCAATGACCGTAAAAAAGTGGCTTTCTATCGAATGGGTACCCAATCTACCACCCGCCGGAGACCTTGTTTTTGTTGGATCCGCCGCTGGGATAGGGAAAGTTACGAATCTTTTATTTGCCTATTTTAGAAACTTTTTCCAAAATACAGGCAAAAGCAAGCACTGTCTATATAGATAAACATAGCTCCGCTACCTGCTTATGGGAGCTTGTGTTATTGAAAACCTTTATGAGCAACACCTTATTCTAAGGCGGTTAGGATTTCTGCCGTGTTTGTCTTCAAGTCGGATGGGGCAGTTTAATCTCTGAATTTTTGATTACAACTTCTGCTTTCTAATCGTCAAAAAAGCTGCCCGAGGGTCGATCGGGCAGCTTATCAAAATCAGTTTTTCTCAAATAAGACTAAATCCAGCCGCGCATCTCCATGGCTTTAACCACCTTGTGGATGGCGACCATGTAAGCAGCGTCTCGCATATTGACTTTCTGAGATAAAGACATGTCCAGGACCGCGGCAAACGCAGTAGTCATGTTGTTGTTCAGCTTTTCCAGAACTTCTTCTTTGGTCCAGTAGAAGTTCATATCGTTCTGAACGCTCTCGAAGTACGAGACAGTTACACCACCGCAATTGCACAGGAAATCCGGGATGATAAAGATGCCGCGTTCATTCAAAACCACATCCGCCTCGGGCGTGGTAGGACCATTGGCGCCTTCCGCCAGGATCTTGACTTTAGGGTCAATCAACTTGACGGTATCCCCATTAACTTGTCCTTCCAAGGCTGCTGGGATGAGCACATCCACGGGTTTGGAGATCCAGGCGCCGCCATCCTCAACGGCATAGCCGGCTTCGCGGGCTTTATCTTTGTTGATGGTACCGTATTGATCCGTGATACTCTTGAGGAAATTCGGATTAATCCCATCCATTTTGGTAAAAGTGTAAGAAACGCGGTCATCGCGGTCCCAGCAGGAGACACACACGACTTTGCCTCCTAAAATCTGAGTGAAACCGATGGCCGCATACTGTGCTACGTTGCCAAAACCTTGTATTGCAGCCGTACACTTCGTAGAGTCCATTCCAAGATGTTTCATCGCTTCCCGTACCGTGTAAATGACACCGAAACCAGTAGCTTCAGTGCGACCCAAAGAGCCGCCACCACCAACAGGTTTGCCGGTGATCACGCCAGGGGTATACTGCCCGACGATGCGGGAATATTCGTCCATCATCCAGCCCATCATCTGGGGAGTAGTGCCAACATCGGGGGCCGGGACGTCTTGGCGGGGACCGATATTCCGCCACATGGTTTTCATATAGGCACGCACCAGACGTTCTTTCTCTCCAACAGAAAGCGTGGCTGGGTCAACAACAATGCCGCCCTTGCCGCCGCCCAAGGGGATGTCCGCAACAGCGCATTTCCAGGTCATCCACATCGCCAGCGCACGCACGGTATCTTCCGTCTCTGAGGGGTGGAAACGTAGACCGCCCTTATTGGGTCCGCGGGCATCATTGTGTTGAACGCGGAAGCCTTCAAACACGCGAATCTTGCCGTCATCCATGCGCACCGGGATGCGCAGGTGGAATTCGCGGGCTGGCCAGCGTAAGATCTCGCGAACCTGCGCGTCCAATCCTAACTGATCCGCCACCTTGTCAAATTGTTGTTGAGCCATCTCAAATGCATTGGTTTGTCCTGCCATATTCTCTCCTGTTTTGAAAATATTAAAGTATTATTGAACAGCTTGGATCCTGGCTGTTAAATGATAAACGGGCACCTCGGTCCCATGCCCGCTGTCCTGCGAAATTTTGTGAGAATCTCTTGGACAAAAATCATGTTTTCCTCAGGTTGCCCTTGTTCCTTAACCTTAATCCATAATGGGATTAACGTCAAGGAGGAGGAGTCTAATTTGCTTCCAGCAATTCCAAATCTGAAACAGGAAGGGGAAATGTGGTAATGTAAGGGAAATATGGAACAAACACTCTCCCTTCAAACAATCATGAAACATTATCGGGATCGATGGAGCAAATTGCCCGACACCAGGAAGCCGAATAATAATACGAGATATGATGTTGTAGATGGGGTCTTGGCAGCCTTTGCAGTTCGTTTCAGGTTGAAGAAATACCCAGTGATCCACAAATCAGAAACTTACTGGATCCACTCAACAATGCGGAATTTCAAGAAGATTTCTGGTATATTCTTGATGAATTGAAAGCGGAAAAGCAGTTACAGCAGTACCAGAACGAACCGGGAACCTATGCAATTGTGGTGGATGAGGTTGCGTTCTTTTCATCGGAAAAGATTTCTTATAGTAAATGCCTGAAACGCGAGGATCGAAATGGGACGGAGCATTATTATCACAGTGCCATCACCCCAGTATTTGTAAAATCGGGCCAGGCCCGGGTATTGTCACTTCCGCCCGAATTTATTTATCGTACCCCAAGACGGAAAAGAAAAGCAAGATTGTCTATTATTCATTGGATGACGATCATATTGAACTGCTGTTCCGACAGGGTTTAGCTCATGTGACTGAAAAGTAGGGAAAGAGAAGAAGTATCATGAAAAA
Organism: Anaerolineaceae bacterium; assembly: GCA_049301715.1. Classification (GTDB taxonomy): domain Bacteria; phylum Chloroflexota; class Anaerolineae; order Anaerolineales; family Anaerolineaceae; genus Mesolinea. The sequence goes on along the minus strand of JBAQLH010000029.1, from coordinate 1,307 downwards.
ACATTTCTTTTTGAAGGCCTGGACTTGTGCGAATTGCGCGTTGGATATAGAAGCGGAAGTGAAGCTGTTGAACGAAGTAAAGGTTACTTTCGTAGATTTTGTCTGTAAAAGACTTACTTTGAAAGCAGAGCCGGGTAATTGTCTAAGATGTTCTCAATGTGCCGCTCAAGCATACTAAAAAAATAAGGAGGAAATTAAATGGGCGCAACAATTCTATCTGCACTGGCTGTGTTTATATCAACGAGTATTGATTACTTACTGATACTGACGATTATATTTGTCCAGACAAGAACCAAGAAGGGTATTTTACATGTGGTCGGCGGCCAATATCTTGGCACAGCCGTATTAGTCATCGTCAGTCTGCTGATCGCATTCATCCTGCACTTCATACCTGAAGAATGGATCATCGGGCTTTTAGGCATTATTCCCATTATATTAGGAATTCATGTAGCCACCAAAAAAGAGGGGGACGAGGAAGAGAATGAAGCCGAGGAAGTCAACAAAAAGTTAGAGACTGCCAAAGCAAACCGGCTGTTCTGGACCATTACCTTAATCACAATCGCATCAGGCGGAGATAATCTGGGTATCTACATCCCCTACTTCGCATCCTTAGCTGGACCCGATTTTTTTATTGTTCTCCTTGTGTTTTTAATAGCCACAGCTATCCTTTGCTATATTGGATATAAATTGTCTACCATACGCCTGATTTCTGAAACATTGGAAAAGTATGAAAGGATCATCGTTCCCATTGTTTATATCGCATTGGGTATTTACATTATGGCAGAGGGTAGCACATTTACCAAATTGATCAGTCTATTCTGATCCTCTTTGGGGCATTGCTATCACAGAAATTCCAAGCGCAATCCGGGTATTTTGTGACAAATTTTCAATTTGGGTTATCTTGCTGTGGAATGTACCGGTGCTGGTCGCAGAAGCGCAATGAAATCGAGCGGATAAACAGGGTTGATAAACATGCCAATAGCCATTTCGCTATCATTGGTTGAGAAGCAAACGAAGTATTGTCTTTCATTAACGAGGATATTTTAACGGAAGAATCATGAGATATGCGGAGAAAATTCTATATGACCCCGAAATGAATGAAAGTCTGATTATGAAGAGATGACATACAAGATAACGCTTTGAAAAATACCCCCTTTCACTTTGCTTCTCAGTGGCTTTTTGAGGGTGTTGAAATAAACCAATAAGAGGTATTAACTGATGACTTGGAAGCGGTTCAACCCGCTAAAATAAGCAATTACGCACAATTACGACTCAAAATTGGTCTACATCCCGATACTTTCTGCCTC
>JBAQLH010000028.1:0-66163 GCA_049301715.1 Anaerolineaceae bacterium | reverse complement strand
GTTCAGTTCTGATCGCTTGCTCATTTAGTTGTACAATCTCTTTTGACAGGGTCCTGTTGCGAAGCACACAGAGTGCCTCCTTGGTTCGTTTGGTTTGTCAACTTCATCTTACCAAGTGTTCAGGATCATGGCCCTTTTAATTGTGCGAAACTTATCTTACCTTATCGCTTTCCATTTTCATCTGAATACTGAATATCCTGGGAAGAATATTTGAAAATCCTTGCTTCCTTGAAGGTGTTAAAATAGGCTTGAATCGTCAATAATTTCGGTGTGGCTCTTTTGGAAGGCAGAAATGATGAAACCAAGCCTCAGCACACACAAAATTGCTTCTATGCTGTTAACCATCATAATCCTGGTCGTTGCAGTCAACCTGGTAATTGGGGTAGGATTTCATTTCATCTGGCAATCAAGATTGGATGCCTGCCGGGAAGAGCGAATCTCTCAAGGAGAAGCTGTCAATCCGGAAGTGTTGGGGGGAGTGTTAGGTTTTTTCTGGATGTAATTGGCTGACCCTACCATCTCTCTGGTAATATGAAACTCTCCGGGTCATCATTTTCGACAGCGTCTCCCCTCAGGGAGTGCAGTCCCAAGGAAACATTTCGCAATCTCGATCAGTTGCTTTTTTTAATGACGAAATTCCCTGCGTTCGGCACTTCTAGTAAACTTTGTACTGTGGATAGCAGCGGAATAAATACAAATTTGCTTTCTGGTTAATTATTATTACTAACTTACCAGAAATATAATGTGATGCAAACCATGATAAATCCAACGAAAATGAGGATGGTCCCTGCTAAAGCAACTTGAACGCCACGAAATTTTCTGCCTGCAATAGTAGATGTGGTATGTATTTCTGTAACAATATGTTCCATTTTTTCAGCATTAGTCAGTTTTGAAAATGCAGTTATACTTTCGCTCTCTGTAGACGTCTTGTAATTTCCGAAAAAAAATACTGAAAATTCTTTTGGCGCGTAGAGACGAGGGAAAATCACATAAATTGAGGCGATAGTCACAACAATAATGCCGAGAAAAATCACAATTTCTGAGGTAACAAGAAGATTTCTACCAGGATAATTTGCTGAGGCAGTGTACTCCTGAAAATATTCAACTTTGTCAATGACAATGGTGAATAAAACACCTATGAACGTTAACAATAGTGCTGCTTTTGTTTCAGAAAATCGAATTGCCTCATCGTTTCTTTGGAGTACTAATTTAGCCATATCCCAGTTTTCAGGATTATTATGGTCAGCCATGTAAATCCTTTCTTTTAGTTGCGCCCTTTTTTTGACAAGGTTGCGAAAATAATTATGCTTCCTAAGGGTTGCTCACAAATCATTGTTCGTTAACATTTGATATCTTTACAAATGAGTGTCTTTAACAAGTCTATAAACAAAGATTCCGATTCATGAATTAACTTATAATCTGCCCTCATCAGCAGTTTGCTGAAATTGGCAATAGCATTCTCCGTACTGATAAAATTGTCTTCGGTTCCATTGATACAACGGAAAAGCTGGTCATTACTCCAATCGGGATGGTTTTCCCGTGCCTCTACCGCCTGTTTTTGCCGGGGAGTTCTCTTGCTGATCCGGGACATGCTGAAGTAAAGATAAGTCTCCACTGCTCGGTTTACAGATTCATCTTGACTCACATGCAGGTTGTATCGGAACCTGGATTTGCTCACGCGCTTGAGGACTTCAAAGTCTGGTTTCGTTTTTAATTCATCCAAAGCACTGCTTGCCCGCCAGATGGCTGTACCGTTGATCCTCTCCGAATCTTTGAGGTGGTGAGATTCGATTGAACCAATTCCCAGCCCCACATAGAGTGGAATATTGTCTTTGCCTGCCATCGAAAATAATGTTTTGAAGACCTGGTAACCATTCTGGATGGTATTCACGACCGCAAAGAGTTCGTCCCCGGCCCGAATAGTAAATGGCGTGATTAATTCTTGCTGGTACCGCTCGTTGAGTTTTTCCGCCATGCTTGGGAGAAGATCAACCTTGTTAGTTGAACGCGAACTGATCACATCAGACTTAATGCAAAAACATTGATTAATATCCATAGCTTCTTTCCAAGATTCTCTTTATGTTTGTCAGTCTTAAAAATGCCCGGTTCTTGTAACAAATAATACCGGATTTACAAATAGTTGGTTAGTGCTAATGATAATTCCGATAGTTATTTTTGTTCTACAAAGAATCCAATAGAGAAGCGGAGTGAAATAACAATCAATTCCACTGCAATTTGGTATGGCAGCATTCTCCTGCTCTATTCATGTACATTTGCTTATTCAGCGATTCCGGGTTATTCAGTCTTCTCTTCCCCGTCATCCCCGATGCCCAAAGCTTTCCACTTGTTGGGGTCTTCCCGCAGGCGGTGCTGTTTACCGCCGCGCAAATGCAACTGGTCGAACCCCTCCGGTTTGATGGACATCTGGTCGCCGGTCAGGAGCCCGAAAACACCTTCCTGGGAAATTTTTTGGGTAGGCTTAAACGGATCGGTCAGGCTCTTGGGGGGCTGCTGGTAATCTTCCGGCTCGGAATAAGCCGTGATATAGCCCTCAAAATTGCGCAAGATGATCTTGTGATCAGACATTGAGACCTGATAATTGGGCATCAGCGGGATTTTCCCCCCACCGCCAGGGGCATCCACCACGTATGTGGGTACGGCAAATCCTGAAGTATGCCCACGCAAGGCTTCCATGATTTCCAAGCCTTTGGCTACTGGAGTGCGGAAGTGCCCGGCACCTTCCACCAAATCACATTGATAGATGTAGTAAGGCCTCACGCGGATGCGCACGAGGTCCTGCACCAGCCGGCGCATCAGATACGGATCATCGTTGACCCCTGCCAGGAGCACGGATTGATTGCCCAGAGGGATGCCGGCACGGGTCAGTTTGTCACAAGCTTCCGCCAATTCCGCCGTGATTTCATTAGGATGATTGACGTGGATGTTCAACCACAAAGGGTGAAACTGTTGTAGCATGTCGGTCAGCTCGTCAGTTATCCGCTGAGGCATAAAGACTGGCACACGTGAGCCAATGCGGATGATCTCAATGTGCGGAATTTCGCGCAGAGAGCGCAATACCCGTTCCAAGACCTTAGGCGCCAGGGTCAGCGGGTCCCCGCCGGAGATCAGCACATCCCGAACCTGAGGAGTCTGACGCAGGTAATTCAATTGAGCTTCAAAGTCTTCTCCGGAGAAAGACTTGGAGGGATCGCCCACAATACGGGAGCGGGTACAGTACCGGCAGTAACTGGCACACTGGTTAGTGATCAGCAGCAATACCCGGTCCGGATAGCGGTGCACCAGCCCGGGTACAGGGGAGTGCATGTCTTCCGCAAGGGAGTCTTCCATCATGCCTGTGAAGGGATGAATCTCTGCCTCGGTCGGAATGACCTGGCGGCGGATTGGATCATTGGGGTCTTCAGGATTGATCAGAGAGGCAAAGTAAGGGGTAATGTCCACCCGGAACAAGCCGTCATGACTGAGGGCTTTGCGTTCGCTCTCTGCCAGCGGAAAGAGCTGCTCAAAATCTTCGGCAGTATTGAGGCGGTGGCTGAGCTGCCAGCGCCAATCATTCCATTTCTCATCGGGAATGTCCTTGAAGGCGGGTGAGCGCTTGGATGGAAATGGTGTATTTGACATGGTACTCTCCTAATGGTTTATTTGTAAGACTCTAATTGTAATATGAAAGCGCTGAGTTTCGGACTGACTTGAGGGGCTGGGCAACGAATCTTGGAGGAGAGATGCGTTGCTTCTGCTGGGTCAGGCAAACTACCCGGGCAGTTTTATAATGCTACCCTTGATCCTCCGATACCAGGTCTGTGTGAAATGGCTTGATTGGGAACCATGCTATAATCACATTCACGATGTTGAATACGAAATCGTCCATCAATCAGGGGCAAGACCCCCTGGAGCAGCAAGTCAGTCTCTTAAAAGCACTGACTCACCCCGCCCGGATTGCCATTTTGAATCTTTTGCGCGACGGGGAGCACTGCGTCTGTCATATGGCAGCTTATTTGGGTTACCGCCAGGCTTATATCTCCCAACAACTCTCGGTACTGCGTGATGCTGGCATAGTACAAGACCGGCGAGATGGTTGGAATATTTATTATCGTGTAGCAGACCCTGCTATCTTTGAGGTGTTGGAGGCAGTCCAAAGATTAACAGGCCAGGAAAATTATCGCCCGGTTGAAGCTATCAGCCCCTGCCCCTGCCCGCATTGCCGGGATAAAGCCTGACCTGCCAAATATATCACAAGCACTTTTCTATGACTGCTTGGTGTAGATATTTTCATGCAAATGTGCGAGGATAACCCTGCCCGAATGCAAAGGGAGCCTTGGCACTTAACCGGCTTAATTTGCTTTTGACACAATGTAGATATAACGCAAGGGAGCCATGCCAGTGTTAAGTACATCGTGTTCGGTTTCCGGCGGGCAGTAGAGTACTGTTCCGACCTTTATTTCCAGTTGAGTATCCGCGTCCAATAAAAACGCTCCTTCTCCTTCCAGAATGACCAGCAATTCTTCGTTGTTATGGGTGCTGTGTTTCCCAACTGTCTGCCCCGGGTTTAGCATTACTTCGCCCGAACGCATGGAGACACTCTCAGGAGGACCTCCCAGGAGCCGAAGATACTCCTTTCCATTCATATTCAGGTTAATTAGTTTCGGGGTAGGCTTCATTTTTGAGTTCCTTTTTTCAGGTAATCATAATTCACTTTTCGGGGAAATGGTTGTTTAAAATCTCCACATAATGCCCGCTAGTTTAAGAGTTGATTTTGGCTGCAGTACCACAACCTACGCTCCGTACTTACACTTTCCGCAGGTTATTTGCCTCTTTCAGCATTTCTTGAGGGTGGTGGAACGAAAATACGGTCTTGAAAATCAAGCAGAGAAATCCTTGGTTGGTCAGCGAACCACCCGACCCCATCCAAAACTAAAGTAAGTCCCATAAGGTAGAATCGTGCCAAGACAGATTCTCCGCTTTGTTCTTCAAAGATATTGGGTTTTGCTGGTATCAATGGAAGTCTATCTGGTTTTTCGTACCCGCTCAACACCAACCTATTTTAGGGCTCTCTAAGTTGACTTTGAGCTGGGATGGCGTCCATCCAACATTCATTATCCACAGCGAAACCCAATATCTCAATCCAGCCAGTCATTAACCTTCGGCGAAGTAATCTCTCCTTTTAGGATAGAAGCAGTTACAAGTCAGGCATGTTTACAGTGCCTGAACTATTCCGTGGTGACAAGCATCAGAGAATTCCACACAGCCAAGAAAAAGAGAGATTGCCGTGCAAAGGAAGCTGGCAATGACCAGACAGGGATTGTTGCGGTCGCCACCCTTTGCCTATGCTATAATCATTGGTTGCTGTCCTGCTAAGAAAATCCGCCGGGCACAAAAAATAAAGGAAAATCTGCGTTTATGTTCAAAAAAATTTCCACCCTTATATCCGGTGATCCGCATAAAAAGAAAATCGAGGGGATGGTCAGCGTTGTGGACCAGATCAACGCTCTCGAACCCGACTTTGGGCATCTCTCCGACGACGCCCTGACTGCTAAAACCACAGAGTTTCGTACCCGTCTGACCAATGGGGAGGCTCTGGACAGTCTTCTGCCAGAGGCTTTTGCTGCTGTGCGGGAAGCCAGCAAACGCACCCTGGGCTTGCGCCACTACGATGTGCAGTTGATCTGCGGCATCAACCTGCACCAGGGCGCCATTTCCGAGCTGCGTACGGGCGAAGGCAAGACCCTGGCAGCTACGCTGCCGCTCTACCTGAATGCTTTGGAAGGCAAAGGTGCTCATCTGATCACTGTCAATGATTACCTGGCTCGCCGGGATGGCCGCTGGATGGGTGCAATCTTTAACCTGCTTGGTCTGAGTGTTGGTATTTTGCAGATGTCCAACGGTTCCGAAGGTAACCAGTTGGCGTATATCTATGATCCAAACGAACACTCTCTGCGCGAAGAAAGCAACCTCCTGCGCCCGGTCAAACGAAGGGATGCCTACAATGCCGATATTACTTACGGCACCAACAGCGAATTCGGTTTTGATTACCTGCGGGACAATATCACCATGTCTTGGGATCAGCGCGTGCAGCGTGGACACCACTATGCCATCATTGATGAGGTTGACAACATCCTGATTGATGAAGCCCGCACCCCCCTGATCATCTCCGGTCCTTCGCACGAAGATTCTGAGAATTACATTCGTATGGCACAAATTGCCAAAGCTCTCAATCCGGAAGATTACGAGGTGGATGAAAAGGACCGCACCGTCACAATGACCGAAGTGGGCATTGCCCATGTGGAGGAACTGCTGGGTCAACCTTTGAGCGACCCCGAACGTCCAGAAGATGTCACGCCTGAACAAGCCCGCATCTTGGGTTTCCTCGAACAGAGCCTGCGGGCCCAATTCCTATTTCACCGCAACAAGGATTACATTGTCCAAGGCGGTGAGGTGATCATCGTGGATGAATTCACCGGCCGCATGATGCCTGGCCGGCGCTGGTCCGATGGTCTGCACCAAGCTATTGAAGCCAAGGAAGGCACCAAGGTTCAGGCAGAAAACATTACCCACGCCACCATTACCATCCAAAACTACTTTCGCATGTACAATAAGCTGGCCGGCATGACCGGTACTGCTCTGACCGAGCAGGAAGAATTTTTCCGCATTTACGGTCTGGAAGTCCTGGCAATTCCCACCAACCTGGAATACCGGGCGATGCGCCCCAACTCCGGGCTGGTGCAGGAAGAAACCCGGGATGAAGATGGCTACAAGTACACTTATTACATCAATCCATCCGACCCGGATAAAAAACCGCTCTATTTCAAACGCAAGGACTACCCTGATGTGATCTACCGTACTGCGGAGGGCAAACTGCGCGCCATAGTGTTGGAGATCATCCACTACCATGTGATCGGGCGACCGCAATTGGTCGGCACCACCTCAGTGGAAAGCTCGGAACGCCTCTCAGAGCGGCTTTCGTCGCAATTAGTGCGCCGGTTGATTCAGACTGCCCTGATCCGTCAAGCCTGGACAAATAAATACAACCCCAAGGGAGATGACTACACATCCCCACCTGAGCTGGCAATGCTGAACGAACCGCTGGCAAAGCTGCGCATGCCCGACTTGCGCAAACTCGGCAGCCAGTATGGTCTGGAATCTCTGGATCTCGACGACCCCAGCAACCGCTCCCTAGTGTTGCAGTCTCTGAACCTAACCGAGCAGGATTGGCCGCGCCTGCAGCTGCTCTTTGACGCGGGGGTACCGCACCAGGTTTTGAATGCCCGCAAACATACCGAAGAATCTCTGATCATCGCGGGAGCTGGCGCTTATGGTGCTGTTACCATTGCAACCAACATGGCTGGGCGTGGCGTTGATATCAAGCTGGGGGGTGAAATCCCGGAAAGTTTGCTTGCACAGGTCAACCAGGTCTTGGCAAGTGTGGCAAAGGTTAGCCCCTATAACATGACTATGGAACAGCGCCTGGAAGCGATTAAGTCCTTGGATAGCAATTTGGATGAAGAACAGAAACAGGCGGTAGATAACTTCATAGCAGATATGAACAATATGGAGAAGGTGCGTGAACTGGGTGGCTTGCATGTAATCGGCTCGGAACGTCATGAAGCTCGCCGCATTGACAACCAGCTGCGCGGTCGGGCTGCCCGTCAGGGCGACCCTGGCTCTTCGCGCTTCTTCCTTTCGCTGGATGACGACTTGATGCGCCTGTTTGGCGGCGGTCAGGTGGAATCCCTGCTTTCGCGTTTTAAGGTTGATGAGAACATGCCAATTGAAGCCAACTTGATTGCCAAGGTGGTCGAACAATCCCAGACTCGGGTGGAAGGCGCCAATTTTGACGTACGTAAGCATCTGCTCGAATATGACGATGTCCTTAATGCCCAACGTCAACGCATCTATACCCAACGGGATTTGATTTTTAATAAAGCCGATCTGCGGGATGATGTGACAGAGATGCTGCGGACTGAACTGGGATCACGGGTGAAATCTGGCTTGGAAGACCCTGAAGGTCCCTGGAAGCTGCTGGCGTATCTTGAGGAAATACAGCCCACCCTCAACACCCCATGGGCTGATTACCCGTCTTATACATTCAAATTGGTCCTGGATCAGATTGGTGAACCAACTGATGAAGAAGAACTGACGGAAATGATCCTAAACTTCTCTCAGGATGCCGTAGAAGCAGAACATGCCCATTTGTTGGAAAATGTTAAAGCCCTGTTAGATAAATCTGAGCAGAACTTCAAGGGACAACTGGCTGAACGCGGTGATGCCTTGGATACTTACCTGGAAAATTTTGATGCCAGTGAGCCCCATGACCTGCAGGCAGAACTGACCTCCCTGATCCAAATTCCACTGCGCCTGGCGCCCGCTCAGCAAAAGACCCTTTTGGAAGATCCGATGAGCATGAAAACCCCACTGCGGGATGCGCTCAAGACCGGTCTGACACTCAATATAGTCAGGCGAACTCTGTTGACCCTGGAACAACGCTTCAATGAGACCTGGCCGCTTAAGGCTACCGAGTTGGCAACCCAAACCTGGTCGGAGATCCGACGACAAATTATGGAACAAGTCAATGCCATGATTGACCGGCGTAAGCAGCGCTTGCTGGGCACGGAAGGAGAAATCGCCAGAGATCTTTCTGCCAACCGGGAACACCTGACCGCTGCACTGGAGGATCAGGATGAACTTTTGCGTCTGCTGCAACTGACTACCCAAGGCACCCGCGTGACTTTTGATAGCAAGTCACATCGACGAAAGATTATCCCTTCCCTGCGGTTGACCTATATCTTCTCGATGGCAAAGCAGTTGGAAAAAGCGCATTCCCAGCAAGTGACCGAGCAAGTCTTGGAACATCTGGAGGGTGCCCAATCAGAGTTCATTTCTGTGTTTGGCAATGCCGAATGGGAACACCTGAAGAGTAATGGCTTCACCCTTTCCTCCCTCGCGGAAAAATCGCGCCTGATCATTACGGAACAGATTGGACAGGATCGGTTTGAAGCGCTTGCCACTATTCCCCTGGAGGAAATTCCGGAAGAGGATAAAGAGATAATAGTACCTGAACTGGGCAATATCACTCAAAACCGCATCTATCGCCAGCTTCTATTGGGAACCATATCCGAGACCTGGGTGGATTATCTGACCCGCATGGAAGCCTTGCGCATTTCCATCAGCATGGAGTCTTACGCCCAGCGCGACCCGCTGGTGCAGTACAAATCCCAAGCCAGCACCATGTTCTCAGAATTACTCTCCGAGGTGCGCCAGACCGTGATTAGCAAGATGTTCCGCTATCGCCCCAGTCTGCCCAAGGAATATAAGAACTCTCTGAGCGGAGTTTCTCCTGCCACTGGTGAAGCTGCCCCTGTGGAAGTGGAGACACCCACCAAACAAACCGCTGATCTTTCAGGCGGCAAACGCAAACAAAGAAAACGACACTAAAGTATTAATGGAGAAACACATGCGTATTTTGGTAACCAATGATGATGGCGTCAACGCGCCCGGACTGCTTGCACTGGTGCAGGCATTGCGAAAGCTGGATTCAGCAGAAATAACCGTCCTGGCTCCGGACCATAATTGGTCTGCAGCAGGGCATGTCAAGACCATGCACCGCCCTTTGCGACTTTCTGCAACCCAGTTGGCGGATGGCAGTTCAGCCTGGAAGTCTGACGGTGCTCCGTCGGACTGCGTTGCCCTGGCAATGATGGGTGCCCTGGAGATGGAATTTGACCTGGTAGTCTCCGGCATCAATCCCAACGCTAATATCGGGCTGGATGTGACCTACTCCGGTACGGTTACAGCCGCAATGGAAGCTTCCATCTGGGCTAAGCCTGGGATTGCAGTTTCATTGGATGCCCCCGAGTTTCATGAAGGACCTTTGGATTACCGTTCAGCAGCCGAAATTGCCGCCCAATTGACCGGGAAATTATTCCCCTTTGGCAATGGAGGCCTACCCGCCCCGATATACAATATCAATGTGCCTTACCGTCCTGAAGGGGACTATGCCGGCGTGATGGTCACCCGGCAGGGCGTGCGCATCTACCGGGATCAACTGGTTAAACGTCTTGATCCCCGTGGGCGCCCCTATTACTGGATCGGTGGAGAAGCCCCCACTGGTAAGCTGGAGGATGGCACTGACTTTGGTATGCTCCAGCAGGGTTATGTCTCAGTCACACCCCTGCAGCTCGACATGACAGATTACCAGCGAAGAGAAAATTTGGAAGGGATAGGCTTGAACGATCTCTAAAAGATCTTGGTCTTCTCCTCTTTTTCCTCGTAAGAACATGGTAGTCGCAAATAACCTGGCGTTATTAACAATTTGAAGCTCCCTTATCTGCCCGGAAAAATTTAAGCTGAAATGACCTGAACCTGGGGCTTCTTTTTGGTGGTGTCAATTATCCCTTTAATAACCAGCACAATCACACCCAGGTAGATCAATGCCAGGTACTTATTATCCACCCATGGACCAAAAGCAAACAGGTACGTGACATACCCGCTGGCGTTGATGAACCAGACCAGGATTGGGATATAAGGTTTATCCTTATGTGCGAAAAGATAGATTACACCGAGTACATCGGCTGCAAACATATAGCGTTCATGCATAGCTGGCAGCAGGTAAGCGCAAATCATTACCGAGACAAAAGCCAGATCCACCAACAATTTCGTGTCAATCTCCGACTTGTCCTTGGACAATAGGTAGAAAAACACCAAAGCGAGGACAACAATGGTCATGATGATCCCAGCTTTACTAAAAAGTTCGTAATTATTGGGCAGCAGGTTATAGATATTGCCAAAATTAAGCACGGTGGACTTATACTCCCCAACCTGGGTGGAATAGGCAGTAAAAATGTCCGATAATGGCTTTCCGAGAAACAAGGCGGGAATATAGACTACAAAATACACTACTGGTATCCACAGAAAGTTGAGAATACTAAATTTTTTGGTCTTCAGGTATAGAAACAAAAAGAGTGGCAATACAAAAACCGCTTGTAGTTTCAAGGAAAACGCCATGCCATACATAATAAAAGCGAGCGAATACTTTTCTTCACTGAAACAATACAGGGCGATAATAACAAAGGTCGTATAGAGTATATCCCGTTGCCCCCAGGCAGCGCTGTTCATTATAATGGTGGGAACAAACAGGGTTACGGCATAAGCCAAGTAAGGAACGATACTTTGCTTTGTGTAAGATCCGATTTTCTTCACAAACAAGCCTACAAAAAATGCAGAGACAAAATCAAAGATGACAGAAACGACTTTGATTTTAGCAAGATAAGAAGCTGGCAAATAGGTAAGAAAAGCAAGAATGTACTGGTAAGTAATCGGGTAATCATTTGCTGGTGGATTTTTTGCCAGAGCCAGGAAACCCCCATGGCTTTCAGCGTATTCACACCAGGGGATGAGGTGGAGAACCAGATCCCCGGAGGTGTACCCTCTGAAACTGTTCCTAATCCATAAAGCCAGGATGGTAATAATGATTACGAAAATCTTGTTTCGATATTTCGTCACGAAATCAAGAATGGTCTTGTCTAATTTTGTTGAGTTAATTTCCAGTTTCATTTTGTGCCCTCGAGAAGTAGATCATCACCAATTTAGCCATCTTTTTGAAAAATTGGGCGGCATAATAGAACACAGGGCTCACCGGCACTGTGCTGAATTAAAATATTCCTGGCAAACATCATCCCGGACATAGATCAGGCCGGTCTCATTGCGATATATGAGGTAATAACCTTCGATGGTGCCATTGTCGGCATCCCGGTAGAACTGTTGGTTGAGAGCAAAGTGGTCTGGGTCAATGCCAGTAACGCCTGGATTTAAATAATCTCGGATGCGCTGCTCCAAGAGCAGCAGAATCTGGAAGTCCCTTTCTTGAATATACTGATAATCGAGCAGGTCATAGGATGTCTCTGTCATCCATCCCGTTGTTTCAGGCAGATAAAGCCGGTAATCATAATAAACATGCATCTCATTCGGAAATACAGATTCAAGTTGTTCAAGCGTTTGATTATAAAAGTCAATCTGAGAATTATTTTCTTTCCGATCCGTTTGGGCAGTTGCCATTTGAATGGATTGAGTGAAAAATCGAGCAAACTGCACCGCAACGATGAGCCAGACAAGCATCCTCCCCACCCACTGCCACCGTTTCCAATGAAGGTCTTTCCAGCTCTCTGGCAAAAGCAGGACCAGGTTGGAAATGAGTGGAACTGCCACTGGCAGCCAATACTGATATTTGAAGTGAACGAAAAACAGCAGGTAGCTGGTCAGAGGGATAAACCAGGCCAGGGTCAGGGCAGGCAGAAAGCGATCTTTGCTTTTCACCGCGCTCCAGATAGTTACGCCCAGCGTGGTTAAAAGGAAAATCGCTTCACCATAATACTCGTGAATGAGAGGCCAAGCGGCGGAAATTCCCTTGGCATATAGCACTCCATACCCCTCGGAGAGCAAATCAGCTTGTTTTTTAGCCACATTGAAATATTCAATTCTTCCCCATTTTGAAAGAAGAAATGGGTTTGAAATGACAAACGCCCCAGTCATCACCAGGATAAACAGCAGGGAGGCCCAGATGGCTTTCTTCCAGGTCAGTTTCTTTTCCACCAGCCCCCAGATCAAGCTCATTCCTACTGCCAGGAAGAAGAAGGCTCCTACCAATTTTGTGGCAATCAACACTCCGCAGAGGGCTCCCGCGATGAGGAACCCTTTTCCAAAAGCACGGTTATCCTTCCAGAGGAAATAAATCACGAGCACTGAAAGCAGCAGGACCAGTCCATCCGGATGTAGCCAGAAGCCATTACGCACGACCGCAGGGATCGAAAGCAGGAATACGAACAAAACTACTGAGCGGTAGGTACGAAACCCATCCTGCATATAAACCAGGATTAGCAGGGCGATCAACATGGGCAAAACGCTGATCATCTGACGCAAAACCAGCATTACCAAGGGCACGTTGTCAGCTTGGTTTAACCATTGAAGCGGAAATAAAACCACCGCAGAAGATGCAAAATAAGGAAAACCATAGTAATAGTATCTATAAAAAATAAATTGGTAAACAAATTGTTTTATGGTTTCTTTTGGCGCGATCATATTCAGCAAAATAGGGACAATTGCCCCTTCATCTGGTTCAAACATGGAAACCATCGCTAAGTTTTCAGATGCCTCTGAATTGGGAATGCTGAACAGAAAGAAGGCAAGGATCGCGATCAATATCAAAAGCAGTAGTATGCTCTTCTTTGGCTTTTGCATGAGATGATTATAACAAACTGGATTGAATCGCGCGTTTCAGCTTAAAAGAAACCATGTGGAACGTCCCACGCACCACCGAAAGCCTTGCCGTAAGTGGTCATGTCCCCTTGTTCCCTATCCCTTGATCGACTCTGGTCTTTATTTCATGGGGCGACCCTGATAGCGACCTTATGTTTTTGCTCCTTAATGGTCTTGTTTCTCCCGACGATCTCAGTCCGCAAGGACTGGTGGTACCTAATTTGTCAGCTTATTGGCGCATTTCTGCGCGCCGATTTTAGTGTAAAGCCCCACAACTTCTTTAGCGCAAAGCCAGCAATTCTCAATATGGAAAAGCTCTTTGGGAATTCCGGTAAGCAATTGCCTCAACATTCCATTCTGGTGTGCACAAAATCAATACAAACCCTATGAGAATTAAAATATGCAGGGTGTGCTCTTCTATTTATTTGCTTCGCTCGGAACCGCTTCCGGAAGCAAGGTCTGCTGGACTGTCATCAGCCCAAGCAAAGCCAACAAGGTGGGAATCCCAATCAACAAAGGTATATAATAGCGGAAAGAAAGCACCGTCAGGACTGCAGCTAAAAGCCCGCTAACCAGGCACAGAACCGGCCGGGTGAGCATGAGCGCCAGACCATTCTTCCATGCCAATTTGAGGGATTTCTCAGTCTGCAGGAAAAAACAGGTTATTGAAAAGTACTGCCAGAGGAACCAAAATACAGCCAGCAGGATTAGGAAAATTACCAGCAGCGGCGCAAAGGAAAATTTGCTGTTGGTATAAAACCAGATACAGAAACCAATGCCAGCAGCGACCAGGATGTTGAGCAGTCCCCATAAAAGGCTTTTACCGAAGTCTTTCTTGAAGCCCTGCCAAAACCCCGCAATCCCGGTGCGAATACCATGGGTCAGGTCAAGGGATTCCTGGTAGATGCCAAAGGTGGCTGCCGGGAAAAGTACGATGGTCAGGCTAAGCAGGATTGCTGCCAGACTGACCAGTTCCTGGTTGGACCAATCATCCCACCAGAGCTTGATTGCGGCACCGATAATCTTAAATCCTGTTTTTACTTCATTCATATAACCTATCACTCCTGCCTGATTATAATATAGGCTGATGTTCCCATTATGGATGGGATCAACAGTCATCGGCAGGATGAAGATTTGACCTGTCACTTGCGGAAGGAAACATTGCTATGCTTACTTGTGAAGATGCGGTATTAATTGTGATTGACGCGCAGGGGAAACTTGCCAGGGTGGTTGCGGATAGTGAAAGGTCGATTGGACAAATCAGAAAATTGGTTCAAGGAGCATGCTTACTGAATGTTCCGGTACTCCTGACTGCCCAGGTCCCTGAGAAGCTGGGGCATACCGTCCCAGAGATTGCCACATTACTGCCGGAGCAAGACGATATTCCGCGGGTCAGTTTCAGTGTGCTGGCAGAAAGCCAGGTGGCGGACCGCCTGGCGGATTTAGGTCGAAGACAGGTGATCCTGTCTGGCTTTGAGACGCATATCTGCCTGTACCAGAGCGCTTTAGACCTGCTTGGTGCCTCTTATCAGGTCTATCTGGCAACAGATGCGGTCTCTTCGCGCTCCTTGTCAGACAAGACAACTGCACTAACCGAGTTGGCAGGGCAAGGTGTTCACCTGGTTACGGTTGAGATGGTGCTCTTTTCCCTTCTGCGCGATGCAAATCATCCGGCTTTCAAAGCTGTCTCTGCATTAATCAAGTAACCAGATCGGAATCGCCTGCGTTTTAGGGGCTTGGGACATAAACTGATGATTTCCCTTTGTTTTCCCCCATTCTAAATCAGGCTTTACAGGCTTCTTATATAACTCTTATTTTTTCCGGCCTGGCAAGATGGTATAGTTATTCTTAATCTTTATAAATATTAATGGAGGAGCACGTGGCTGCTGAAAATAAAACCAAGAAAGGCAAAAAGACCGGGAAGACTATCCTGACTCTTGTGATCATCCTGGCTGTTGTGGCAGCAGTGTTTTTCTATTCTCGCTACCAACAGGAACAGGAGAACATCAGTACGCTGAACGATCTTGAACTGGTAGCTTATGAACGGGAAACCCTGGTTTCGAGCATCAGTGGTACCGGAACAGTCCGACCAAATCAGGAAGCGCTGCTGCTTTGGGAAACCAGTGGAACAGTGGGAGAAGTCCCGGTGAGCCTCGGCGATCAAGTCCGCCAGGATGACCTGCTCTTGCAGTTGGACGAAAAAGCTCTGCCACTCGATATTCTGCAGGCACAGATGGACCAGTTAACGGCAGAAGATGCTCTAGCGAACCTCGATCAGGATGCAGTATTGCGCAAAACCCAGTTGGAAGCGGATATTACCAGCGGCATTCAGACGCTGCAAACCATGCAGGATGAGCTGGAACTGCTGCAAAACCGTAGCTGTGTGGATTGGCGTATTGACGATTTGCAGGCTAATTACGACGACGCCCTGGCAACCTATCAAGACTGGCCCACCCAAACTAACCTGGCAAAAGTTCAAAATACTAAAACTGAGTTGGATTTCTGCCTGCCCGAGAAGATCAACCAGCTTATCTCTGAAAAGCAAGCCCAGATTGACCTGCAAAAAGAAACTATCGCTTCCTGGCAAGCGGAAGCGGATACACTCAAAGAGGGCCCTGATCCGGATGATAAACGACAGTTGGAGCTCCAGTTGGAAATTGCCAACAAACGTCTGGAATCACTTGAACTGCTGGCACCATTTGATGGCACCATCACTGCCTTGTACACACAAACTGGCGATCGGGTTAGTACGGGAGCCCAGGCAGTGCAGGTCTCTGACCTTTCGCGCTTGATCGTCGAAACACCTATTTCAGAAGTGGATATTCCGAGCGTGCAGGTGGGTCAGCCGGTTGAACTGGTCTTTGATGCTTTTTTTGATGACACCTATACCGGTACAGTCAGTGAGGTTTCTGAAGTAGGGGTATCCCAGCAAGGTGTGATCAACTATACAGTGACCATCGAATTGGAGAACGGCTTGGATGTCATCAAACCCGGCATGACTGCTGGCGTCACGATCATGGTTGAAGAAAAAACCGACGCGTTCGTTGTCCCGAGCGAAGCTGTTACCACCAGTGAAGGCTTGGATGTGGTATACGTCTTGCGGGATGGCGTGCCAGTAATGGAGGAAGTTAAGATTGGGTCTTACTCA
This sequence comes from Anaerolineaceae bacterium, assembly GCA_049301715.1. Lineage (GTDB taxonomy): Bacteria > Chloroflexota > Anaerolineae > Anaerolineales > Anaerolineaceae > Mesolinea. Next base: position 49,752 of record JBAQLH010000028.1, on the reverse strand, counting down.
AACAATAAAATCGAGATTCTCGCAGCGGATATCGAGGAGGGCGAGTTAATTGTACTCAACCCGCCTTCCAGCATCCTGGATAACATTCCTTCCGGGTTAAATTTTCGGTGAACCATGGCTAATTTCATAGAAGCTGAGTCGGTCATCCGGGTCAGAGACCTGACCAAAGTCTATAAGGTTGGAGATATTGAAGTTCATGCCCTGAGGGGGATTGATTTTGATGTCTCTCCCGGAGAAGTGGTGGCGATCATGGGTCCATCCGGCTCCGGCAAGTCCACGCTGATGAACATGATCGGCTGTTTGGATTCGCCTACCAGCGGGGAGTATTACCTGGACGGTCAATTGGTTTCGGATCTGGTGGATGACGAACTGGCTGAAGTACGCAACAAGAAAATTGGTTTTGTTTTTCAGAAGTACAATCTGCTGCCTCGTGCCAATGCTCTTGAGAATGTTGAACTGCCTTTACGTTACAGTGGCAATACCACTGATTTGAAATTACGGGCGGCTGAAGCATTAAAAGCGGTTGGGCTGGAAGACCGTGAGACCCACAAGCCTAATGAACTCTCCGGTGGGCAGCAACAGCGGGTTGCGATTGCCAGAGCTATTGTTAATCAGCCAGCTATCATTCTGGCAGATGAACCCACCGGCAACCTGGATTCAGCTTCCGGTCAGGAGATCATTGATTTGCTGTTGAATTTAAATGCATCCAAAGGGACAACGGTGGTCATTGTCACGCATGACCACGATGTGGCAGTACAAACCCAAAGAACCATCCATCTTTTGGATGGGCTGATCCAGAAGGAGCAGCCAGCATGAAATTTCTGCAGGTGCTTAAAGAAGCTCTCATCAGCATCAATTCCAATCGAACCCGTTCGTTTTTGACCATTCTGGGAATCGTAATCGGTGTTGGCGCAGTGATCGGGTTGATGTCAATCGGGGAAGGAGCCCAATCCACCATTACGGGTCAAATTGAGTCGATTGGCACCAATGTCATGTACGTAATGCCGGGGAACTCTGCTGAGGACGTTACCAATCCCAAGAATTTGACCCTGACAGATACGGACGCACTTGAAAATCGCAACCGCGGACAGCATATTGCCGGGGTAAGCCCAATTCTTAATGCAACCGCCCAGGTAAAATATGGAGGCGAAAGCCTCAGCACCAGTATCATTGGAGGTCGTACGGCTTACCAGGAAATTGCCAGTCTGGAACTCGCTGAGGGCAGTTTTTTCACTGAAAGCCAAGTGGATTCAAACGCCTCGGTGATAGTGATTGGGCCTGAACTGGCAGAACAGGTAATCGGACGAACGACTGATGTGGTCGGAACCATCCTGCGAATCAACGGATATCCCTTCAGAGTGATTGGCATGACCATTGCAAAGGGCGGCAGCCAATTCAATAACCCGGATTTGAATGTCTACATGCCTATTACCTCCATGCAGCAGCGCGTGAAGAAAAGCGATGTGGCGGATAAGGTTGACTATATCATTGTCCAGGCACAGGACAGCCAGAATGTGGATGCTGCCATTCAGGAAGTCAGTGATATCCTGCGGGATTCACATCGCCTGAGCCCAAGACAAGCTAATGACTTCACTATCACAAACCAGGAAGATATTCTCTCGATTGCAGGTTCGATTACATCGGTATTAACCATTTTTCTGAGTGGAATTGCCGGCATTTCACTTTTGGTTGGAGGTATTGGCATTATGAACATTATGCTGGTGTCAGTGACAGAACGCACGCAGGAAATCGGTTTGCGTAAGGCGTTGGGTGCCAGGAAAGCTGACATCAAGCTGCAATTTCTGACCGAATCAGCCATTTTAAGCTTGTTTGGCGGGCTGGTTGGCATTGGGGTGGGCTGGCTGCTTGCGACCTTGGTTGGAATATATGCCAGGAACATGGGAACAGCGATTAATCCTGTCATTGGTCTGAATTCTATCTTGCTTGCCACGACTTTTTCCACGGCGGTGGGCATTTTCTTTGGCTGGTACCCTGCCAACAGGGCAGCCAACCTGGAACCAGTGGAAGCTCTGCGGCATGAATAAGGCACCATATACTCGAAATACAAGTTATTCAGTTCCCTATTTTGTAACCAACGGAGGCTCAGCAGGAATTAATTCAGCCATTCGACACAATACATCTGGTGACTAAATTTGAAAAAACGGAAAGGGATGTTTTAAAGTCCGATCACAACAGAGCTCTCAGGGTAAACAAAAAAAGCTGCTCCGTTATAAGCGGAGCAGCTTTTTTGTTATATAGATTTCTGTAATCTTATGGGCGCTTGCCAAGCGTAACCGGGATGTCCATTTGTTTCCCATCCCTCAGCACGGTGAAGGTGATCACGTCCCCAGGGGTCTTATTCAGGACCATATAGCTGAGCAGATCGCTGAATTCTTTAACGGGCTGACCATCTGCTGCGATGATCAAATCTCCTCCAGCATACAAATCGCTTATTTGGGTCGGGTGTGTCCCTGCCCGCAAGCCAGCCTTGTCTGCTGGCCCGCCTGTGATAATATCACTGATATAAGCGCCGGTTGATTGTGGCAGGTCCAGGGCTTCCTGCATGGCAAGGCTCAGGCTGTTCAGACTGGAAAGACCGAGGTAAGGATAATCATAGGAACCGTTTTCAATCAGTGAGGGCACTACCCGGCGTACGATATTAGAGGATACAGCGAATCCAATCCCTGTGTAGCTTGATTCACCAGTCAAACTGGAGCCTGAGGTCTGTATGGCTCTGTTGACACCGACTACTTCGCCATTCAGGTTGAGTAAAGGACCGCCAGAGTTGCCGGGGTTAATCGAGGTGTCAGTCTGAATCAGGTCACCAGCGGAGAAGTAGGTGCCGCTAGTGGTTTGACGGATGGAATCGAGTACTCGCCCGCGGGCAGAGATGATGCCCATGGTCATGGTGCCGCTGAGCCCGTAAGGATTGCCGATGGCGACCACTGTCTGACCCACCAAGGCGAGGTTTGAATCCCCCAATGTCAGCGGAACCAAATCGTCTGGGTCTACATCCACTTTGATAACTGCCAGATCAGAATCGAGGTCGGTTCCAATCACCTCACCGTAAACCTTTATCCCCGATGGGAAGTGGACTTCCAGTTTTTCTACGTCTTCAACCACGTGGTAGTTGGTGACTATATGACCTTCCTTGTCAATCACAAAACCAGAACCAAGCCCTTCACCCTCGGAGGTGGTGAATTGAATGGAAACGACCCCGGGACTGACTTCTTGGTACAAGGCTTCCAGAGTCGTGCCCAGGTCCCCATACTCCGGTACGATGATGGTGGCGGAGTTTGAAGGTGCCAGGGTAGCTGGAACAGTTTCTTGAACTACTGCTTCCGTTTCTTGCGTCTGAGAGTTAGGGCTTGAGAATAAATTTGTTACTGAACAGGCTGTGCTTACCAATAAGACAACAACCAAAAGTATCCAGATTTTTAGTTTGTTTTTTTGCATAATTCACCTGCTTTTTTGTTTTTATGATTTTTCCTATATCATTGTAGCCAAAATCAAGAGCGTTCGTCAAGCAATCAGCTTAGTTTCTAATGGTATTCATACGAATGGCACTCCTCCTGGTAGGGTAAGAAATACTCCAGGAATCGTTGAGTGCAGCCCTGGTCAGAAAGAGAAGCAAGGAGGAAACCAGGCTTGAGTGAATCTGTGACATAGTCAAAAAGCTGTCCCATTATTATCAGGGAAAGCTTCGGTAAACCGGGTAAAATGGTTTAGCTCAAGCCCATAATCTGACCGCTCGCAAAGTCAATATCAATGTCGTAATAAGCCGGGCGGGTGGGCAGACCGGGCATGGTGCTCATGCTGCCCAAAAGCGGGTAGAGGAAACCAGCCCCGATCGAGGCGCTTACGTCCCGGATGGGAATGCGGAAACCCTTGGGCACACCCTTAAGGGCGGGATCATGGCTTAGGCTCAAGTGGGTCTTTGCCATGCAGATGGGCAGATTGCCGTAACCCAGGCGGGTATATTCGCGGATGCGCTCCTCTGCCTGTTCGGAATAATCCACCCCGTCTGCTCCATAAATCTGGCGGGCAATCGTTTCGATCTTTTCCTTGATGGGAGCGCCCAGCGGGTATAGGAACTCAAATTTGGAGGGTTGATCTGCCGCTTTCATGACGGCTTTGCCGAGTTCCAGGGCGCCCTCACCGCCCTTGGCGTAATGGTCGCACACTACCGCATCGACTACTCCGCCCTGCTCCAAGGCAATCTTGCGTACTAATTCCAACTCGGCTTGGGTATCGCTGGGGAAGCGGTTGACCGCCACCACCACCGGGATGCCAAACTGTTGGGCAATTCGGCAGTGAGCTAACATGTTGGCAGAGCCCTTTTCTACTAGCGCAAGGTTTTCCGTAGTGTACTCCGGAGCGAGCGGAGCGCCGGCAGTTACCTTCGGGCCACCTCCGTGCATTTTGAGTGCCCGTACGGTTGCCACTAATACCACCGCGTTGGGGATGTTACCGGAGTAGCGGCATTTGATATCAAAGAATTTCTCCATGCCCATATCAGCGCCAAAGCCGGATTCCGTAATAACATAATCGGCCAGTTTGAGAGCAATCCTATCTGCCACGATGGAACTGTTGCCATGGGCAATATTGGCGAAAGGCCCAGCATGCACCAGCACAGGTGTGCCTTCCAGTGTCTGCATCAGGTTGGGCTTGATGGTGTCTTTCATCAGGACGGTTAGTGCGCCTGCCACACCCAGGTCCTCAGCGGTGATGGGTTCCTGTTGGCGATTCACGCCGATAACAATCTTGCCAATGCGCTCGCGCATGTCCGCCAGGCTGGTAGAGAGCGCCAGAATTGCCATTAATTCACTGGCAACCGTAATATAAAAATTGGTATGGAGTTCAAAGCCTTTCTCGTCGGGTCCCTGACCTACGGTCATTCCTCGCAGCATGCGGTCGTTGACGTCCATCCCGCGCCTCCAGGTAACGGTTGCGGGGTCGATATCCAGGCGGGCAAAAAGGGAGCGTTCCTCCGGGCTGAGTTTATCCGGATCGGTTTCGGTGATACCCAGTTTCTTTAGCCGTCCCAGCATGCCTATGGCAAATTTGCGCTGACCATGTTTGTCTGGCGGGCACAGGCGGTCGAAGAGAGCATGATCGCTCTGGTTGTTCTCATGAAACATGCGCGTATCAATGGCGGCTGCCAGCAAGTTATTGGCGGCGGTGATGGCATGAATATCGCCTGTCAGGTGCAAGTTAAAATCCTCCATAGGAATGACCTGGGAGTAACCACCCCCTGCAGCGCCGCCTTTGATGCCGAATGTCGGCCCTTGTGAGGGCTGACGGATGCAGGTGAAGACGCGCTGACCAAGATGGGCACCCAGAGCCTGGCTTAAGCCCACCGTGGTAGTGGTCTTGCCCTCACCCAGAGGGGTGGGCGTAATGGCGGTAACGTCAATATATTTACCATCCGGAACGTCCGCCAACCGTTCCAAAACGCTTAGTTTGATCTTGGCTTTATATTCTCCGTAGAGTTCGATTTCTTCGGGCAGTAGACCAGCCTCTTCCGCCACTTGCGTGATTGGTTTAAGGGCGGCTGCCTGGGCAATCTCGATATCAGGAGGTACCGGGCTCAAGCGCGTGAGCGGAGTTGGAATGAAGTGGCGGAGTCCGGGTTTTTGTTTGAAGGATGTCATAAGTCTCCAGTGTGTCAGGGTATGATTGTTGCTGTCGGAGGCAACGTGGCTGACGATTTTATGGTGAGATGTTGAAAATTTCCGACAATGATTACTGGGATTTCTACCTGGACGGAGCTGTTGGCTGGCAGCAAGGGCGCATATGCCTGACCGCCGCCGATGATATTGCCCTTTTCATCCTCCAGAACCACAGTGATCAGTGCAGTTGAAATGCTGGCATTCAGGTTGTTAAGTACGGAAACTTGGATAGTCAGGGTGTCCTGATCTGCAAGCAGCAAAGCTTGGGATGTGACCAACGGGTTGTATGCCAAATCGTATTCTCCGAATTCGCCGGGGATGATGAGCATATCCACATGGGCAGGCTCGGAAGAGGGCGGAGAGGAGAGAACGCCGGGGGAGAAGTACAGTGTTTCACCCGGCAGCATAAAATTGATGAAATTTTTGTCTACCAGGCAAACCCGGTCTTGGTCATCATAAACGGTGATGATGTAATACGTGCCGGTCAGCACCTTGTCGGTGATATTGATCAGTTCCGCTCCGCCCGCAATCTGACGATCGGCAGTCACAGCAAAATTCCAGTTTTTCACCTTGATATTGTTCCACCAACTGCCGCCTTCCAAAGAAGCGGAGTAAGCGGAAATCCAGGGATAGATTTCCACCCGCACTGCAGTGCCACTCACCAGGCATGGAATGCTAATCCCGATCTTATCCTCAGCCGGGACAAACTCAGCATAAGTATTCCCGCCGCCAATGATCTCTCCGTTGGCATTGTAAGCCACGGCGTTCAGCTCAATTTCGGTGTAGGTCAGGTCGTCCTGGTTGGTGAGCCAGCCGTTGATCAGCGAATTTTCATTGATATCTGTGAAAAGAACCGGATTAGTGATCGTGAAGGGCTGCCTGTAGTCTAGGTCGGTATCCATTATGCCGCCGCTGAAGTGCACTTCAACAGAAGTGGTCTCTACGCCGCCAATCAGGTCAAAAGTACGGACCAATCCGCTGGTTTGGCGCGGAAAGAGGTATTCAATCGATCCAATTTCCTGGGCGATGCGGTTTCCGGCAGCGTCCAGCGCCAAGACCTCAAACTGCACATCGCGCAGGATAGCCTCTTCGTAGATGTTCTGGAATTTGGCAACGACCACAAGGCGATTATCTTGTTGGATGAACTGCATCTCACTGATTTGAACAGGATTGGGGGAGGCGTAGTTTAACGTTGGCGTTGGGTTGTACGGACCGGAAGGCGTGACTGGTGTTTCTGTAGTAGCGCCAGTGGATTGGACGGTTTCTGCAGATAGGGCTGTTGTGGGCAGAATGGGTGTTGCGGTGGCATCAGGTACGTGGCTGCTTGTAGAGCAAGCGGTCAGAAGCAGGTTGAGAATGATTAGCAGCGGAAAAAATGGACGCAGTTTGTGGGTGAACATGTTGTTATCTCTAAGGCGCAGGCAGGAATGAGGTCTGAAGTGGGTTTCTGAAGCAGGATTGGTACTTGTTTGATGAGGGCATGTCACTCCACTCCCAATCTCTTCTTTGCAGACAGGGACAGATTGGGTTACCTGGCAGTTGATCAAAGTAGGGCGGGTGGGGGTCGAACCCACATAGTGTCTCCACCGACGGATTTTAAGTCCGTTGCGTCTGCCTATTCCGCCACCGCCCCGTGGTGAGTGTATCTATTTTACCATTAGTCAGATAGTCAACCAGTCTAAACATTTAATCGCCGTTAATTTGGCATTCACTTGTTAAGGCTAAGTAGAAATATCCTTATAGTGAACACAGAAATAGGTTTGGTCGAGCAGACAATTTTATCCTTTGCCCTTCTTAGCGAGATCCAACCAATGTAGTAGGTTGGTTATACACTCGAGAGATGACCACTTTTGCGCGGCAATCTCTCTTCATCTGACAACTTCGGCTGATTACATTGTTGGGTTTCGCTGGATGCAATCTTGAATTGTCTCATCTTCCTTACCCGCTCAACACCAACCTATAAAATCTGACATAATTAATTTATTACTAATTCTTAAAACCCAACAGAATAACTGGGACAGTACCTCAACCTACACGGACAACCAGCATTTTCTCCCTGGAGAAACAAAGGGCTTTCCTAATGTGAAACATAATTGCCCACCAAGGCAAGATGTTTCACTGCGTTCAGCATGGCATTCTGAAACAAGTGGGGTTGAGCAGATAATTTCATCTATTTCATCTTTTCCTCTTCCCAGCAAAACTCAACAGTATCGGTTTAACTTATAGAATCAATTTAAGGAAAGATACACCGCTCTGCCGCAGAATCCAAACAACACAGTGGGTTGAGGGTATCACTTTACAACTATCTGATGAGCGACTATCGACTATAATTACCGAAAATTATTCCGAGACCAAGCCAATTTTATGTCACTTTCCCCACTTTCCTGGTTCCTGTCGTTTCTCCCCGTATTATGTGTGATGGTGTTGATGTTGGGTTTCAAGTGGGGCGGAACCCGTGCCAGCGCCTTGGGATGGGTGGCGGCAGTATTGGTCAGCTTGCTGGCATTTGGTGGCACCTGGGAGATGTTGGCTTATACCCAGGTCAAAGCCATTATGTTGAGTCTGGATGTACTGTACATCGTTTGGGGAGCGCTGCTACTTTACAACCTGGCTAAAGAAGGTGGGGCGATTCAGTTGATTGGGGAGTTGGTTCCAACCATTTCTGATGACCGCGGCTTGCAGGTCTTGCTGGTGGCTTGGCTGATGACCTCGTTTTTACAGGGAATGGGCGGTTTTGGAGTGCCGATAGCTATCTGTGCCCCGATCCTGGTGGGAATGGGCTTCAGCCCAGTCAAATCTGTAGTGATGGCAGCAATTGGGCATGGCTGGGCGGTAAATTTTGGCTCAATGGCAGCGGCATTTCAAGCTCTTCTTGGAGTAACAGGGGTTTCAGGTTACGATCTGGCACCCTATACGGCTATTTTATTAGGATTGACACTGATTCCGACAGCAGTCATCATTACCTTGATCAGCACAGGCTGGAAAGGGCTCAAACATACCTTCCCCGCCATTATGGTGGTCAGCCTGGTGATGGGCGCGGCGCAGTACTATCTGGCTACGACCGGTTTATGGTCTATGGCGACAACCGGCGCAGCCCTTTTGGGGCTGGTCACCATGCTGCTGCTGACCCGCCTGCCGTTTTACCGAAAAAAGTCCACCGTGCAAAAGCCGGCTCAACCCCGCCCGGCAAACCAGTTAGTCAAACTTTCCCCCTACCTGATCCTGATGCTGCTTGGGTTCGCCGTGATTCTGATTAAACCTCTTAATGGATTTCTCAATCAGGTCAGTTTCAGCCTGGACTTTCCTGAAATTACGACCCTGCATGGATGGACGACCCCGGCCGGTCCAGGCAAGATTATCCATCCTTTCTCGCATCCCGGCTCAGTTCTGCTCTACAGCGTGCTGCTATCCACTCTGATTTACCGATCCAAGGGCATCCTGAAATCCGGCGCGACCCGTCGGATTTTCAGCGGAGTTCTGCACAGTTCCGTTGATGCCAGCCTGGGTGTTGTGTCTATGGTTGGCGTGGCAACCATCATGACTCACAGCGGAATGACCAATCTGCTGGCACGTGGCTTGAGCGAAAGCATCAGCGGAGTAATTTACCCGGCTGTTGTGCCCTTTATTGGTACGTTGGGGGCGTTCCTGACTGGTTCCAATAACAACTCGAATGTGCTCTTTGGTCAACTGCAAATGGAGACTGCCAAGCTGTTGAAACTGAACGTTCCCCTGATCCTTTCGTCCCAAACCGCTGGAGGCTCGCTGGGGAGCATCATGGCGCCTGCAAAAGTGATCGTGGGCTGCAGCACTGTCGGACTGAACAAACAGGAAGGGGTGGTGATGCGGTATGTTGTCTTGTACGGTTTGATTCTGGTCTTAATCGTGGCGATTGTCACAGTGCTCTGGTCGCAACAACTGCAGGGTGGGTAGGTCCATGAGCGAAAAACCAGTTAAGGTCAAACCTGTCTTTCGAATTCACCTGGTGATCCTGGTAATGGAGGTGATCCTGCCGTTTCTGCTATACCTGGCAATGATGGCTGGCAATACTGCTCTGTCAATCACCCTGAGCACAGTCCTGGCGGCAGGGATTCTTTCTCTCGTGTTCATTCCTTAATTTACCGGAAGATCTATGCCAAAAACAAAGGGACGCTTAAAGCAATTGTTTCTTTTGGCTGAAATATGGTAAAACTTCTTCTGAGATAAAAATGAGCCGTGTCTATAAAAAACCCTTAATCAATCTCTTCAAAAAGATTCCCATTGTGGTGCTCTCTGAATTACCAGAGGTGAAAATCGCTGGCATCAGCATGAATTCCCGACAGGTCGGACCGGACTGGTTGTTTGCTGCCATCAAAGGCGAAAGCGTGGATGGTTTTGATTTCATCCCACAGGCGCTTGAAAACGGAGCGGTTGCAGTAATGGGGAACCGTCCTGCTCCGCCAGGGTTGAGTGTGCCCTACGTCCAAGTGGAAGGGGACATGCATCGGGCGGTGGCTTATCTGGCTGCAGCTCTGCATAACTTCCCGGCCCGCAAACTGACCATGATCGGCGTTACCGGTACGGATGGTAAGACCACCACCACTTCAATGATCTATCACATCCTGCGCAGTGCCGGAATCAAGGCGGGGATGATTTCAACCGTCAATGCCGTGATTGGGACTGAAGAGCTGGATACCGGCTTTCATGTCACCACCCCTGAAGCTGTTGACATACAGGCATATCTGGAGAAGATGGTAAAAGCTGGTTTGACCCATTGCGTTCTCGAGACTACTTCGCATGGGTTGGCGCAGGGGCGTGTGACTGCCTGCGATTTTGATCTGGCTGTGGTAACCAATGTGACCCATGAACACCTGGATTACCATGGTACCTATCAAAACTATCTGGAAACCAAAGGCAGCTTATTTGAGTGCCTGGATCAATCTCCCTGCAAAAAAATTGGGAACATTCGTGCAGCCGTCCTGAATAAGGATGACCAGTCTTATAATTATCTCAAACGGGTCTCGCCGGCAAGGCAGATCAGCTACAGCATGATCAACCAAGCTGATTTGTGGGCGGATGAAATTGATAACCAGCCAGGCGGGTTGAGTTTTACCTGTCATTTTGAAAACCAAACCCTGCGGGTTTTCACTCCCATGGTAGGAATTTACAACGTTTCCAACTGCCTGGCAGCTTTGGGCGCCTGCGTGCCCTGCCTGGGCATCCCGGCAGACCAGGCTGTGGCTGCCTTGGCGAGCCTGCCAGGTGTGCCTGGCAGGATGGAGCAGATCAGTTTGGGGCAGGACTTCACCGCTATTGTGGACTTTGCCCATACCCCCAACGGTCTGCTGCGGGCATTGGAAACCGTGCGGGGGCTTACCAGGGGCAAGGTGATTGTTGTTTTTGGTTCTGCAGGTCTGCGCGACCGCGAAAAACGCAAACTGATGCCCAAAGTGGCATTGGCAAATGCTGACCTGAGTATTTTCACCGCCGAAGACCCGCGCACTGAATCCCTGGAGGGAATTTTGCGAGACATGGCTGAGGCAGCCCTGGAAGCAGGAGGTGTGGAGGGAGAAAACTTCTGGCGCGTACCGGACCGGGGGGGAGCCATCCGTCAGGCTGTCGCTCTGGCACAACCCGGAGACCTGGTGTTGGTGTGCGGAAAAGGGCACGAGCAGTCCATGTGCTTTGAAAAGAACGAGGTAGCCTGGGATGATCGCACAGCTCTGCGGGCAGCGCTGGCAGAACACCTGGGTATTCCTGGACCGGTAATGCTCTGGCTGCCAACGTCAAAATCCTGAATTGCCTGACGAGACAACTGATCATAAAAGGTGCAGAAGATGCACTCTGGACACATAAGATGCCATGAATATCAAAGAGCGTGCCAAGCAATTAAAATCGGATATCCCGGTAGTATTTCTGGCGCTTAAGAAAAAAGAAACGCCATTAGCCGCTAAAATGTTGGCTGGTATCACCGTGGCGTATGCCCTTTCACCGGTTGATTTAATCCCGGATTTTGTGCCAGTTTTGGGATATTTGGATGATGTCATCATTCTGCCGCTCTTGGTGGCGCTGACTGTTAAGTCCATCCCTAAAGACGTTTTTGACCAGTGCCAGGTGGAAGCCCAGGGATTATGGACAGATGGCAAACCCAAAAAATGGTATTATGCCATACCTTTTGTGCTGGTATGGGGGCTGATATTGTTCTTTGTAATCCGTGCAATCATAAATCGTTGAATTTTTACCCAGAAAACCGTTTCAGAATAACTGGGTCTATTTAAGGGAAACACACGATACAACAGCAACTTCCCTTGAAGATAAGAGCAGCACAGCTAATTAGTTATATGGACGATGAAAACCTGGAAACTTGCCGCCGCGGGTTTGCAGCCATTCTGTACCTGGTATTTACTTCCGTTTAGCACCTCGATTTTTCTTTTGCACCCGCCGATAGCCTTCCCCCAGGGAACCGCCGTTATAGCCACCCAGCACTGCCATTAACCCTACCAGGGCAGCCAGCAAGCCGGATTTCCAGGTCATCACCACGATTACTACCAGCCCAGCCAAACCTCCATAAACCCCGTAAGTGATGCCGCGGCCATCTTTAGCGAATAAACTCATTAAAAAGCCAATCAGCAGCGAGCCCAGAAATATCCCTAACATCAGAGTGGTGTCGATTCCAGTGACTTGGTCGCCATATTGCAGCATCATCCAATCCATCAGGCTAAAGAAGAGCAGGCTCATGGCAACATTGGCTGCCATTGAAAGCAGGATGAATGCGATCTTTGTTCCGCGCAGGTCAAAAGGGGAGGAAGGTCTTTGCATCGGTTACCTCGTTAATTGGGAATGGGCTTTGAAGGGCAGCGCTGTGGGTAGCAGAACAACCGCTTGGGCAGCCTTCGAGAGCTGATTCCCGAAGATGTCGAGTTCTAAAAGTGTGTCATAACCCAAATTGTCAGTGCCGCCGAACGTAACAACTTTCACGAGCGCTCCTTTAATTGACTGAGTTGATTATAGTCAATTAATCCTGGAATGAGGCGGGCTGATGAGGTTTGCTTATTCTTGCGCGTTTGATTATATTCGCGTGCGGGCAGATCAAGGGGGCTTGAGTGAAAAAATGTTGTTGCGAGCCTGCGGCGAAGCAATCTCAGGTCTTGGAAAATGAGGCCGCTATTTTTTGTATTTTATGGGCACTGGGTTTTTCGGGCAGGCAAGTAGAACCTGTAATGTTATCTATTGCAACACCCAAAAGGACTGTAAACAGGAAGAATTTAAGGCGCACAAGTTTGCCTGTTTGTGGTGTTTGTACAAGCAACTTGGTAAGTAACATGGTGCATTACCAGCAAATACGCATCTTCCAAAGTGGGCTCCACCGGGGTCAAGTCAATTCCCTTTGGTGGTTGTCCGATAACTCGAAGAACTGTTTTCCCATTCCTTTCGCTTCTACGCGATACATACATCCCGGTCAGTGAAGTTTCCTTGTCTTGGGATGAGAGACACATTTCGTATACCTGCCCAGCGGCTTGGCGGCGCAGTTCTTCTATAGCCCCAGAATAAAGTACCCGTCCTTCCGATAAGACTATAACTCGGGTGGCTAATAATTCGATCTCGTTGGCAACGTGGGTGCTAAACACTACTATTCGAGGCTGCCAAGAAGCTTGAATCGCGCGCAGGACGGTGTCTCGTTCGAGGGCATCCAACCCATGAAAAGGTTCATCCAGGAGTAAAAGGTAGGGATCACCCATTAAAGCTTGCGCAAGCCCTGCTAAACGGATCTCTCCCATCGAAAGCGCCTCAAAAGGACGATCTGCCCAGCCGCTGATTCCTAACCGCTCCAACTCCTGCATTCCCAAGCTTGGATCCAAAAACCGCAATTGTGCCAGATAAGTAATCAGCTTACGGGGTGTCAGCCACTCAGGAAAATCAAGAATCTGTGGGAGAAATCCCAAAGAATTTCGGACTTGCCCACATGAAGTGGCATATGGCTCACCATCGAATTGCAGCTCTCCCGTAGTGGGTGTCAGAATACTGGCTGCCAACTGGAGTAGTGTGGTCTTGCCAGCCCCATTTGGACCCATTACAGCAGTAATCCCCTCACCCAGAGAAAGCTGTATATTTTGCAAGGCGTTTTGCTCAGTGAAGGAGAAGCTGACATGATTAAAGGTTATGCCCATAAAATGCTGCCTTGCTTGACCCAGCGTGCCGCTTGAAAGAACAGCAAGCTACCAAGAATGAGCGCCAGTAAAGCACCAACCACCAGACCATCAGAAGTTGAGACGGCGTGCATGATCCATTCCGGCACTAATGTCCATGCCCCTGCGACTGAAACCGCTCTCTGCCAACTGGCTCCCACCAGCAATCCCCAGATACCGAGTGGAATGACGGTTCCCATTACCCCGTTCCAGCGCACGGTCGTGTAGGTTGCCAATCCAAACAACCCCACCAGTGTGCCAAGCCAGATCACCACCACCCGCCAAAAAGCCATTTGGGGATACAGCAACTGACCAGGAATAAGCAGCACTGGTAAAGCCGCTAAACTTGTCCCAAGAATCAATGCCGAGCGGCAGAAAAACAGCGCATAAGGTCCTACCGGGCTGGCTGCTTCCAAGGCTGAAAGACTGCTGGAATTGTGGTTAAAAACGTAAGCTACCCCAGCTATTGCGAGCAGCGGTGAGACAACCAGTGTAAATAGGGAAAGCGCAGCTTTGCCTACCAATGCCCCCCCTGCCAAAGTGATCAGCAAGATTGCTCCACAGGCATACCAGAACTCAACTTCGTACAACTGCGCTTGGGAAAAGACTAACCGAACCCAACCTCTAACGCTAAAATCAGGTTTGGTTTGAGAATTGTAATTCTGGGGGATTTGTCTTACCAGTGATTTCACCAGTACAGATTGTTCTTCTGCAGTTGGCTCAGGAACTTGCCAGGCTGCGAGCTGATCTGTCACTGCCTTGAGATCACCTAAATCTTTTTGCTGATCGGCATCCAAACCTTCAACAAGGAAACAAGAAGGATCATTCTTTATCATACTCGACCTCCTCGAGTATTTTTTTGTACATTTGTAAACCTCTACAAAGACGGCTTTTTACTGTTCCCACCGGGCAACCTGTAATAACCGCGATTTCATCCAGTTTCATTTCGCCATAAAACCGCATGATGATGACTTCCCTGTGAATCATCGGCAAACGATATAAATTCTGGTAGACGGCATCCACAGAAACCTGTTGAAGCAATTCGGTCTCAATGGCATGGTCTGCCGCATCCGCCCGGGCGGGAGACAAGTAGCCAGCATTATCTTCGATTGGATCGGTATTGATGCTGACGAATTCGCGTTTGTAATAGGCAGAACGGAAGAAGTCATAAGCAAGGTTGTGCGCCACAGTGTAGATCCATGGTCGAAAAGCTTGGGGTGCTTTTCCCTTGTAGCGAAGAATTCGTACAAAGGTCTCTTGCACCAGATCCTCTGCATCCGAAAGATTTCCATTGACCAAGCGGTAGAAATATGCGCGAAGTTGTCCATAATATCTGGCAACCAGCTCCTCCAGTGCCGGCTGGCTGCCTTCCAAGACTTGCTGAAAAATTTCTTCATCATTCATGTTCTACACGATTCCAGACGTGTGGCCTACAGGCAGGGCGTTTTTCAAGCAAGGCATTGATCGCCAGAAAAAGACAGCCGACCAAACAGAGCAGGATCGTATTCCAGGTCTCATCGACATTGGTTTTCCAAACCGCATTGAACAGGAAGAGACCGCCAGTCAGTTTGCCGCGGGTTTGAGGCCACATTTCCAGAAACCAGTATACCAGCGTGACTCCAGCCGCAGTCCAATAACTTCCGCTGAGATGGTTTGTCAGTAAGGATAACCCCATCATGTACAGGGTGGGTGGCAAAGCCGGCAGAATCCATTGAAGTGGTACTGGCGCTCCTATCGCCAGTGAATAAGCCACCCAACCCAACCCAAACGCCACGCCTGTCAGTAGAAAAGCAATCAGAGTGCGCCAGAGTGCTTGTTGATAGAGAGGTTCAGTATAGGAATGTCTGAGCTCCCCAAAGCCTTCATCCTGGTCCACCGACATGAGGTGGGCCACCGATAACCCAGAAATCAGAGGCAGGAGTAGAGCGAAATCCCGTGTCACCAATGCACTCATTGAATCAACTGAAGAATCCTGCCAGATCAGCCATTCCAGCAGGGCAAAACCCGCCAGAGCGGGCAGTGGAAGGAGTGAACTTATCCCAAAGGCTGCCCTCAATTCGTAACGCAGCCGTTTAAGGAACATTCAAGGCCTCTTTTAACCAATTAGCCACTGCGCTTTCATCCGTATTGCTGTACTCAAAATCTGCTGGTATATGTTGCAATAGCTCTATCGCTTGCTGGATTCCATCGCTACCCGAGTGTTCTTTAATCTGTATGAGCACAACTTGTAGCTGGGTAGCGTTCGCTAATTGTTCACGCATGGCAGAGGAATCGCCATCTTCTTCGTAATACACCCATAGAAAACGTCCAAGGGAATCCATTTCCCGCCATCCAAGGTTGGAACCACCGCTCATCTGGTAGAAGTCTTTCACAAGAGCTGAACCGATCGATTCGGTTGTGTATATCTTTGCTGAGTCAGAGTCATCGTCCCAATAGGCAAAGAATATCCGCGGGATGACCAAAACGGGTCTGTTATCGATCACTTGAAGATCATTCTCCATGCCATTCCTTGAATCAAATATCAATAAAGTCGCAGGGTTGGCTTTCACCTGAGGGAAGAAGGACTGAACCATGCGATAGAAGGCTTCAATTTCAGTGGTATGAGGGCTGGCGATTTTGATACTGCCGATTGTGCCATAGATCTGCATTTGTCCAAGCGCTGAGGTCGCCAGCCTTGAAGATGCCACCCAATAAACCCAGGTCGTCTCTGAAGCGCTATATTCTCCAGGTGCGACTTCAGTCAAATTACTATAGGTATTTACTCCTTGAGGGGCTTTCACAACCAGGTGAATCGAGACCGGCTCCGCCAACACTCCCTCTGCAACCAGGCTTTCCAAGTTTTGACCCTCGGCGACCGGCAACCATAGAGAATCCAATCCCAGCCGTGCCTTCTCCTGATCGATAAACTGATTTGCCACCGGAATTTGTGGACCCGGAGAATAGGTGGTGAATTCCCCTTCATAAACCAGTGAAACCTCCACACTTTGTGCCTTTTGAAGGGCATCTGGCAATTGGATTTGCAGCGAATCTTGATCGCGAACAAAGGAGTAATTACAAGATATGATCTTGAAATGAGGATTCAAGCCCAGATTCCACGTATCCTTTGCAATATCACCATCATTGTGGAGTGTGAATTTCACCGTAATCGTGGGCAAACTGGCAGGGGGGGACATCTCTACGCTGACATCATAACTCTCAATCTGTCCGCCCTCTGGTTGAGAGGCTGTTGGCAGATTATTAGGATTTTGAATAGGATTTGACTCAGAATCCGTTAGCGTTCCGTAGAATTGACCGGCTTCCGATAGATTGAAGGGGTTTTGAACAGTGTACTGATCCAAATTCCCCTTCACATCAGAGAATTGCGCAGCGCAAAAAATGCACAATCCCACCGAAAGTGCGGTCAAGGGCAAACCTGGCCACACCCGTTGGTTAAAACGTCTGGAGCGTTGATTCCAAAATGCCAGCGCCAGGAAAAAGAGCGCCAGGCTGAAAAGGAAGGCGCAGAACCAGGAAGATAGAGCCGCCGGTTCCAACCGACCAAAAAGCTCGTCAAAGTCTGCGTTCTGCATGCGGGTAGGAATGTCTATAAGGGTCAGGTCGATCCCTGTTCTGGAAAGGAACATGGGCCCGATCCAGAACGCAGCCCAGGCAGCCGCCAGGAGTGGGTAAACCCAGCGGCGGAATTTCAGCTGGCTGGATAACCACCAGGTAAACGCAGACCCCAACAGCGCTGCTGCCAGCGTGTACCAGCAGAAAGGAAATAAACCGGCTATCATGGAATCAAAGGGACCGACATAAGCAGCCAATGCAATCGGTTCAAGGAGCAAGCCCAACCCGGCAGTGCAGGAAGCCAGCCAGTCAGCCAGCAAAATCTCCCCGCCGGTCGGAAAAGTTTCCGCCAGTTCTGAAAGGTGATATTGCTTGGATCGCGAAGCAGCCAGACCGGAAAGCAGCATCGAGACCAGCATGATCAAACCAGTAGAGACTGTACCAAGGGAAGCAGTTAGCATTCCCTCAGCCGACAAGTCCCCACGATCGCCAAAGAGGGCAATCATTAAAAAAGCAAATACTGCGTGCATTGCCCAGTAGGACCAATGTCCGACGATCAGTTTCAATTGCAGTCGGTACTCGCGACCGAAACGCATGAAGGTACTACGCATCTTGCACCTCCTGGCGGTGGGTTGCCAGCAACGCAAGGTAGCCATCCTCTAAATCGGGTTCCATGAGGACGGCACCTGACCCTGGCTGTTGTTGAGAAAGAAGCCTGATAGATATCTGGTGATCGATTTGGCGGCTGGAAATGACCTGATAGCGGTCTGCCAAGTCTGAGAATTCGTTTATGTTTATTGTCATACTCCAGACCTGCCCCCGCGCTTTTTGCTGCATTTCCTGCGGCTGACCCGAAAAAATCAAGCTTCCTTGGCAGATCACCGCCAAGGCGGAGCAACTTGCCTCGATATCCGCCACTATGTGAGTTGAAAGCACAACCGTGCGCTTTTCCGCTAGGCTGGCGAATAAATTGCGAAAACGTACTCGTTCCTCAGGGTCCAATCCGGCAGTGGGTTCGTCGACGATGAGGATTTGTGGATCCCCTAAAAGTGCCTGCGCGATTCCCAAACGCTGGATCATTCCGCCTGAGTAAGTGCCAATCTTGCGTCTGGCTACCTCTGTCAGATTTACTTCATCAATTACTGAGGTAATTCTCTCTGACCTGTTGTGCGCGGATAAGTTTTTCATCGCAGCGATGTAATCCAGCATTTCGATGGCTGTCAGGCTTTTGTAAAAGCCAAATGACTGAGGAATGTACCCAAGCCGCTGTCGGATTTGCTGTTGCTGGCGGGTTACATCGTAAGGCCCAACATGTACAGTTCCGGTGCTTAATGGCAGTAAAGTTGAAATAATGCGCATGAGGGTCGTTTTCCCGGAACCGTTTGGACCTAACAACCCAAACATTCCCTCTTGAATGGAAAGGTCAATCTCATTTAATGCCCTGACCTTGCCATAGTATTTTGTAAGATGTGAAACTTGAACATCCATGCCTAATCTCCTCAATTTGATGGTTTTCTAGTAATTAAGACGAAACACCTTCCATAAAAGTTTAAGTTCCCAATTTCCACCACTCTTAACAGTATTTCTCGACATGGAAGGTAGGTAACATAAAGTGTCCTATCTAAGGCAGATGACATGGCAATTGTGCTACATAAGGGAAATAAAAAAACATCAAGTTGGCAGCCCATTGAATGAAGAATTATCATTCAACTGACTGATCAAAGAGTCTCGACTCAACCTGACAATTGCCTGATAAAATTCGAGAAGAAACTTGGCATGTAATTCGATGATCAGATCGTTTTTGGTCGAAAAGTAGTGAAACAGAATGCCGGCAGATACCTCTGCATCTTTGGTGATCGAGCCAGTGGTCGCGCTGAAACCCTCTTTTACAAAGAGCTTCAAAGCGGAATTTAGTATTTTTTCTTTAGTCTCCACTGCAACTCTTGATTGAATAATCGCTCTTCCAGGAGACATTAGTCTTTACGGGATATCTTGTCACGACAATACAGCAATTTTTATATGGAAATTATCAGAATTTATGTTTAAATCCTGGCAACTATTTCAAAATTCTGGTATACTTGTACTTTCCTGATACAAACTGAGTATTAGCTATTGACTCTTATGATGAATTGGCATATACTGAAATATTGCGCTTTGAATATATTATCCAAGCGTGGTTAGTGTATTGTGCCACCACCATGCTCATCAACTGTGAGGAGATGTGAATGACTGATTTGATGCCTCCAAAAAATTATGCTCGGATCCCTGTTGGGCTCGAGCTGCCACAACTCATCCAGGTCCAGTTGGATTCCTTCCAACGCCTTAAGGATGAAGGTTTGGGAAGCCTTTTTAACGAAATTTCACCAATTGAATCTTACGGAAATGATCTCCGTTTACACTTTCCAAGTGATACCCCCTTATCGAAAGAATTTGATTTGCGCTATTGGTTTGAGGCGCCCAAGAACACCATTGAAGAGTGTCTGGAACGCGACCTGACCTATTCCCGCCCGCTCTACGTGTCCGTCCTGCTGGAAGGCAACGATATGAGCGAAAAGATCAAGCAGGACATTTTCTTGGGGGATTTTCCCGAGATGACCCAAAAGGGCACTTTCATTATTAATGGGACCGAGCGCGTAGTGGTTTCGCAACTGATCCGTTCTCCCGGCGTCTATTTTGAAGCTGAGGTGGATCGTGCCACGGGGCGCTGGATGGCAACTTCCAAATTGATCCCTGATCGCGGTGCCTGGATGGAATTTGAGACGCGCAAGAATGATTTCATTATCTTAAAGTTCAATCGTAAGCGCACTGTGCCGATCACGGTTTTTTTGCGTGCTCTGGCGGCTGTAGATGATGGCATGCCTGATTCCCCGCTTCAGACCGGCACAAATGAAGAGATTCTGGCTTTGTTTGAAGATGTCGATAATAACCCTGATCATTCTTACATCCAATCCTCCTTCGAGCAGGAACCTAATTACGAGTTGGGAAACAACCTGACCGTTTCGCAGGCAGCTTTGATTGAATTCTTCAAACGCTTGCGTCCTGGTGAACCCCCAACGCTGGATAATGCCCGCAATCACATCATTGAACAGTTATTTGATCCGCGCCATTATGACCTGGAAAAAGTTGGTCGGTATAAGCTCAACCAGAAGCTGGATTTGCAGGATTATGTACCGATCTCGCATCGTATGATTACTAAATGGGATATCATCCGCCTGATCCGGCATATGATCCAAATCAATAATGGCGTTATGCCCCCTGATGATATTGATCATTTAGGCAACCGCCGGGTCAAAACGGTAGGTGAATTGCTCCAAAACAAACTGCGAGTCGGTTTGCGCCGGATGGAACGCGTGATTAAAGAGCGTATGTCCATTCGGGACCAGGGCGGCAGTGTGTCTCCCATCAGCTTGGTAAATATCCGCCCATTGGTGGCTTCCCTGCGTGAGTTTTTTGGCTCCAGCCAGCTCTCCCAATTCATGGAAGAGACCAATCCTTTGAGCGAACTGCGCCACAAGCGGACCGTTTCAGCTCTGGGACCTGGTGGTTTGCGCCGCGAACGGGCAGGCTTTGACGTCCGGGATGTGCACTTCTCGCATTATGGCCGCATCTGCCCAATTGAGACTCCTGAAGGTCCAAACATTGGCTTGATTGGCCGGCTGGCAGCTTATGCTACCGTCAACGAATACGGGTTTATTGAAACACCTTACCGGAAGGTCTATCGCTCTATGAACGGCGATGACCCGAATCTGGTGGATCATCTACTGCGCCAGGATATCACCGACCCGGAAACAGGCCAGGTCATTTATCCAACCGAAACCCGGGTAACCCCTGAAATGGCGGCAAAGATTCGTGAGCTTGGCGTTAAAGTTGTGTTGGTGCGCCCTTATGTCAGCGACGATTATGAGTCCCTTTCGGCTGATGCAGAAGACAAGTATGTGATTGCCCAGGCAAACGCTCCCGTCAATGAATACCGGGAGTTTGTGCATCGCAATTCCTGTCGTTTTCACAACAACTTTGCCATCTATGATTATGAGTATATTGACTATATGGATGTGGCACCCAATCAGGTGGTCGGCATTAGCGCTGCTTTGATTCCCTTCCTGGAGCATGATGATGCCAACCGAGCTCTGATGGGCTCGAACATGCAGACTCAGGCAGTTCCGCTGCTGCGGCCGGAAGTGCCGATCGTTTCGACCGGTATGGAAGGTGCTGCTGTAGCAGACTCTGGGCAGGTTGTGATTGCAGGCGAAGATGGCGAAGTACTATCTGTAACTGGCGAAAGCCTATTTGTAAAACAAAACAACGGCGATCTGCGTGCTTACAAACTGCGCAAATACCAACGTTCCAACCAGTCCACTTGTATTGATCAGCGCCCGGCTGTAAGCAAAGGCCAACTGATCAAGAAGGGTGATGTGATCGTCGACTCCAGCTCCACTGATGATGGCAAACTGGCACTTGGTCAAAATGTTTTAGCGGCTTTTGTAGCCTGGGAAGGCTTCAACTTTGAAGACGCCGTGATCATTTCTGAACGCCTGGTGGAAGAAGATCGCTACACCAGTATTCACATTGAAAAATACGAAGTGGAAGCGCGGGATACCAAACTGGGTCCGGAAGAGATCACCAGGGAAATCCCGAACGTCGGTGATGACACTATCCGCGACCTGGACGAAAGCGGTATCATCCGCATTGGTGCCGAGGTCGGTCCAAACGATATCCTGGTAGGCAAGATCACTCCCAAGGGCGAGAAAGAACTGACCCCAGAAGAGCGCCTGCTGCGGGCTATTTTCGGTGAAAAATCTCGGGATGTAAAAGACACTTCCTTGCGCATGCCCCACGGTGAACGCGGAATTGTGGTAGACGTGAAACTCTTTACCCGTGAAGAAAACTCCGATCTTTCCGCTGGGGTAGACAAAATGGTGCGTGTCTCAGTCGCCCAGCGCCGAAAGGTCATGGCAGGGGACAAAATGGCGGGGCGCCACGGCAACAAAGGGGTGGTCTCCATGGTTCTGCCGGTCGAAGACATGCCCTTCCTGGAAGACGGACGTCCGGTGGATATCATCCTCAATCCTTTAGGTATCCCTGGTCGGATGAATATCGGGCAGGTGCTTGAAACTCACCTGGGTTGGGCTGCCAAAAGCCTTGGTTTCAGAGCAATCACACCTGTATTTGATGGCGCAACTGAAGCGGAAATTGAAGCTGAATTGGCGCGAGCTTGGATGATTGACGAGGCTTGGAAGATCACAAGTGAGCAGGCTTGGGAATGGTTGAATTCGGTTGATCATGATTCGGAAGCGATCCGAGATGATGACGAAGTCCGCCTGTTATTCCTGGAACAAAAGCTGGCAGGAAAAGGCTATGATATCTTTGCCTTGCAGGAAAATGAAATGGTTGCACGGCGAGCCGCCATGGCAGAATGGTTGAGAGACGAAGGTTACGACCCTGCCACCATTACAGCCTTCCCTGAAGATAATATTCCTCAATCGGAACGCGATGCCCAGGATAAGAGAGCCGTTACCGCCTGCCTGCATTTGTGGGCAAAACAATTGGGAAAAACCATGCCGGAAGACGCGGACCTGGAAGCGCTGCAAGAAGCTGCACAGAAGATCATGTTTGAAACCGGTAATCCGATACCTACCATAGGTAAGCAAATCCTGCGGGACGGGAAAACTGGCGATCGGTATGATCAGCCTGTGACTGTTGGTATGATGACCATGATGAAGCTACACCACTTGGTAGAAGACAAAGTGCATGCCCGCTCTACCGGCCCATACAGCTTGGTGACCCAACAACCCCTGGGTGGCAAAGCACAGTTCGGGGGCCAACGCTTCGGTGAAATGGAAGTGTGGGCATTGGAAGCTTACGGAGCTGCCCATACCCTGCAAGAAATGCTGACTGTCAAATCGGATGATGTGATCGGACGTACGGCAACCTATGAAGCCATTGTCAAGGGTGAACCAATTGATGCGCCCGGCATCCCGGCTGCCTTCCGCGTGTTGGTAAAGGAACTGCAAAGCCTGAGCTTGGCGGTCGAAGCCATCATGGAAGATGGGGAAGTGATGAGGTTTGGCAAGGACGACGAACGCAATCAATTGCCCAAAGTCCAAACAGGTTTGCTTGGTCTGGGTGATGATTTAATGAATTGAATTTGGGATGACTGCTTGACTCACTCTGAGGGGAGTGATAAAATTAGTTTTCATCCTGCCAGGCAGGTATAGTAGAACCTTGCCAGGCTCCGCTTGTCGAAAGACGAGGCCATCCGAAATTCTGGTGGCCTTGATTAATGAATAATATTAGTTTTATTAGTGTACGGAGGCAAAGTGCCAACAATTAACCAACTGGTTCGAAACGGTCGCAAGACAAAGCATCAGAAGAGCAAGTCGCCGGCTTTACAATACACACTGAACTCAGAAAAGCAGCGACGAACCCGCCAACCCAAGGGCGCCCCGCAGAAGCGTGGTGTCTGTACCATCGTGCGCACCATGACCCCGAAAAAACCAAATTCAGCTCTGCGCAAGATTGCCCGTGTGCGCCTTTCCAATGGAATGGAAGTGACGGCGTACATTCCTGGTGAGGGCCACCAGCTGCAAGAGCACTCGGTTGTGCTTGTGCGCGGTGGCAGAGTCAAAGACCTGCCTGGTGTGCGTTACCACATCGTGCGGGGGACTCTGGATACCACCGGTGTTGCGGATCGCAAACGTGCCCGTTCGAAGTACGGCGCCAAACGCGGCAAGTAAACCCGGGTGCTTTGCGTAAGGCAAGCCCGTTCACACTGTGAACGTGATTGTTTTGTCCCGATAAGATTTGAGGAGTAATTATGTCAAGAAGATATACACCCGAAAAACGTGAGGTCATTCCGGATGTGCGTTACAACAACTCGCACCTTCAGATGATGATCAACCGGATCATGTTAAATGGCAAGAAGAGCACGGTTACAACCCTGGTCTATGATGCCATTGACATTATCACAGAAAAAACCGGTAAAGAGGGCATCGAAGTTTTTGAGCAGGCGCTCAGGAACGTCAGCCCGATGATGGAAGTGCGTCCACGGCGTGTGGGTGGTGCCACTTACCAGGTGCCTATGGAAGTTGCTCCGGAACGTCGCGTGACTTTAGCCATGCGCTGGATCATCACCGCTTCCCGCGCCCGCAACGGAAAATCCTTTTCCGAGAAGCTGGCCGGCGAATTGATGGATGCTGCTGAGAACCAAGGTGTTTCCATCCGTCGAAAAGAAGAAACGCATAAGATGGCTGAAGCCAATCGGGCTTTCTCCCACTTCCGCTTATAGATCAATAGAAAATTAATCAGTAATTAGGCTTATCATGACAGAATTTCCGCTTGAGCGTTATCGTAATATTGGCATTATTGCCCATATTGACGCCGGTAAAACCACCACAACCGAGCGGATTTTGTATTACACTGGCAAAACCTACCGCTTGGGCAATGTCGATGAGGGCACAACCGTCACCGACTGGATGGTTCAGGAACGCGAGCGCGGCATTACGATTGTTTCTGCTGCCGTGACTGCGGAATGGAAAGGTTACCGAATCAACCTGATTGATACCCCTGGGCACATTGACTTTACTGCTGAAGTGCAACGCTCTTTGCGTGTGCTGGACGGCGGTGTGGTGGTCTTTGACGCCGTACAAGGTGTCGAACCTCAAAGCGAAACTGTCTGGCGGCAAGCCGACCGCTATCAGGTCCCGCGAATTTGTTTTGCCAATAAGATGGACCGCATGGGGGCTTCCTACGATCGCACGATCGCCAGTATTAAGGAACGCCTGGGAGCCAATGCCCTGCCCATGCAGATACCAATTGGAATGGAATCTAATTTTATTGGTGTGATCAACCTGCTTGAAGAAGAAGCAGTCTATTTTGACGACGAAGCCGGCAAAGAACCCCGCGTAACTGCTATTCCGGAGGAATTCAAACAGGAAGCTGCCCAAAAACGCGCCGAACTGGTTGAAATGATTGCCGAGCTGGATGACACTTTGATTGGCAAGTTTATTGAAGGTGAAACACTTGAACTGCCAGAACTCAAGGCTGCCCTGCGCCAGGGCGTTTTGAAAGCTAAAGTAGCGCCGGTATTTTGCGGTTCCAGTCTGCGCAATAAAGGTGTCCAGCCTGTGTTGGATGCTGTGGTAGATTATCTGCCTTCACCGCTGGATGTCCCGCCGGTCAAAGCCACCCTGCTGAAAGACGGCAGCGAAGTAGTGCGCTATCCTCGCGAAGACCAACCGCTTTCTGCTCTTGTATTCAAAATCGTGACCGACCCCTATATGGGACGTCTGGCTTACATCCGGGTTTATTCCGGAAAAATCAAACAAGCCAGCACTGTGCAAAACTCTTCCAAAGATAAGAAGGAACGGGTAGGGCGCTTGCTGCGTATGTACGCTGACCGCCGCGAAGATATTGAAGAGCTGGGCGCTGGTGATATTGGTGCTATTTTAGGACTCAAATTCAGTTTCACCGGTGACACCTTGAGCGATTCCTCCGCGCCGGTTCTATTGGAGAGCATCAGTTTCCCCAATCCGGTCATTTCAATTTCAATTGAACCCAAGACCAAGGCTGACCAGGAAAAGATGGCTGATTCGCTTGTCAAACTGGCAGAAGAGGACCCGACCTTCAAGATTAACCAGGACGAGAATACCGGTCAAACAGTCATATCGGGGATGGGCGAGCTGCATCTGGACGTTTTGGTGGACCGCCTGCTGCGTGAATTCAAGGTACAGGCGAATGTTGGCAAGCCCAAAGTGGCTTATCGCGAAGCTATCAGCCGACCGGTAAAAGAAATCAACTACAAGTACACCAAACAGACCGGCGGCCATGGGCAGTATGGGCACGTGGTGATCAATATGGAACCCCTGGAAAATGGGGCTGGGATCGTTTTTGAAAACAAAATTCGAGGCGGAGCCATACCCAAGGAGTACATCCCAGCAGTCGAAAAAGGGATATTTGAAGCTGCTGAAAGCGGTCCCCTGGCAGGTTACCCGATGACGGATTTTAAGGTCGCCCTGGTGGATGGTTCCTTCCATGAGGTGGACTCGAGCGAACTGGCATTCCGGATGGCGGCAATTTTTGCCTTCCGTGAGGCAGCTGAAAAAGCGGGCCCGGTGATTTTGGAACCGATTATGCAGGTAGAAATTACCGTGCCGGAAGAGTACACCGGTGACATTATGGGGCAGGTCAATGCCCGGGCTGGCAATATTCTGGGCATGGAGGCACGCTTTGGCAATGCCCAAGCCATTCATGCCGAAGTTCCGCTCTCAGAGATGTTTGGTTACGCCACCGAGCTGCGCTCAGCCACCCAGGGACGCGGAGTATTTACAATGGAGTTCAAACACTACGCCCAGGTTTCCGAGAGCATGAAGAAAAAGATTTTGGGAGAGAAATAGACCCAAGGCAAACCGTTAAAGCAGGCTGAGGGCAGTGAAAAGAAACACATTCCCGGTGGATGACCACTGGATGTGAAGTCAAGCAAACAATAACAGGAAATAAATTAGGACGATTATGGCAAAACAAAAAATACGAATTCGTTTGAAAGCATACGACCACCGCATCCTGGATCAATCCGCCAAACGGATTGTCGAGACGGCGGAGCGAAGCGGGGCCCAGGTTGTCGGGCCAGTACCGCTGCCTACCAAGCTGGAGAAATACACAGTTCGGCGCTCCACCTTTATTGACAAGGATTCCCAAGAGCATTTTGAAATCCGCACACACAACCGTCTGATTGATGTGTTGGAACCGGATTCCAAAACCATTGATATGCTGATGCGCCTCAGCCTGCCTGCAGGTGTGGATATCGAGATCAAGATTTAGTTCCTGCATTTGATCTCCGGTTGTTCCAGTTCGTCCTGAGACGGGGCTGGAAGAATCGTTACAACATAATCCTCTATCCAAAAGCTGTAAATTACGCTTTCATGATATTTGTTTTTTTATTGGCGGTTTTACCGCCAATTTTGATTAATCATCCATAGGGGAGAATAGACGCGGAAAGGGAACCTCCGCCAGGGGTTTGGAACAATAACAAAACCACGTAAAAGGGTACACCCCCACGTGTGTGGGGAAAACCATTCCAACTTTCATTGTCAGCACCAACCCAAAGGTACACCCCCACGTGTGTGGGGAAAACGAACTGACAACGCGACGCGAGTATCGCAGGGGAAGGTACACCCCCACGTGTGTGGGGAAAACGCTTTTAATTTACATGCCAATCGTTTTGACACCTGCTTTTCTTACTCATTTGAGTTTGAAAAAATGTCTTGCTTCACAGCACGAATGTAGCCAATTGCGACAAGTACACCAATTAAAATAATCCAATATGTATAGGACCACAGGACAGAGAGATTTCTAACTGGCATTCCACCAATATACGCAAAGTGCTGTGACGGAAGCCACTTCACCCAATCCGGAGATCCGCTTAAAATATTTCCGATGAATGAAACAAAAATAAACGCAAACCCAGCGATTAACCCCCAAAAAGACTTTGAAGTGAGCTGATCCACAGTCAGCACAACCAACCCTGACGTGAACAATGCAAGAAAGAGCAATAGAAGTGTTTGCTGAAATAATTCAATAACACTAATATAAGGGGTTCCATTCCTGAAGAGATTTGCTGGAAACCCGGTAATATACCAATTCACTTTGGCTAATTCAGAGTAGCTGGAACTCCATCCATGGGTCAGTCCACCAACAAGCAGAATCGATGCAGTAAGGGTGACAACAAAAACTAAGGTCAGGCAAATCAAGGTCAGTATCTTGCTGCTCCACCACAGTTGCCTGGATTGCAAACGGAAGAGCGTCAATTGCCCGTAAGCAGGTTCTGGCAAAAGATCTCCAATCAAATAGAGAAAAGCAGTTGCAATCGCGAAATGAACGATAAACGTACTTCCAAATATTGAAAACAAAACGTCCCAAGCATTTGCTGGTTTTGTTATAACAACATTTGGTCCACCTTGCAGAATCATCGCCGCGCGCATGGCTAAGAGTAGCCCCAGGAAAACTGGTAGATACCATCGCTTTCGCATCAGTTGCCATCTAATTTGCTGCCCCGTGTAAGACCAGAAGGCAGAGAATTGTTGTTTGTTTATTTTACTTTTTTCCATAGGATTTACACACCATCGTGATAATGCCCAAACTTGGGATCAGAACCATAAAATATTGGAGGGTTTGATAAATTAAATTGTTTGCGTCGGCATATGAATAATCAAATGGCATAAGGCCCTGAAGGGGATTTAGATACCATGGAACAGGAAAAATCCGTGATCCGATAAAGGCAATTGTCTGAATGAAGAACAAAGGGAAGGCAAGACCGATGAATTTGTTCTTAAGCCCCAAAGACATCGCCGTCCCAAAAAGGGCATAGGTTACGCCGAAGGCAAACGCTGAAAGAATCATGTAGAGTAGATACAAGCCTGGGTTTGTAGAAAAAACATCAGAGAAGGGCCCCAAAGGAGCAACGGCTCCAAGACGCCCGGTGACGAAGGTTCCAGAGGTGAGATCAATCCCGTGGAGGGAACCCACAAGGAACATGACAATCAACATCAGGACCATACATAGACCACCGGTTAGAGCGATAGCTAAGAGTTTTGAACGAAAGTACTTTCCGCGCTTGGTCCTGAAAACCATAAAATCGATAGTTCTGTTTTGAAAATCAGATAACAAAGAATCCGCATAAGGAATTCCTGCGAGCAGAGGAGCCAAAAAGCTTAGTTCTCCGTAATGCATAATAAGCATCAGTCGATTGACGGAGTTAGGGGCAAATTCATTCGTTAGCGCGATTGCGGGGAATCGGGTCTTACTAATAACGAAAATAGCGATAGAGACGAGTACAATCAGCGCCCATCTTGGATTGAGAAAAGCTCGTCTTAGTTCTACTTTCAGAATCTTATTATTCATATAGCAGTACTTTATGGTCAGTCGTACTCAGTCAATTAACTGAATCATCCGTTTGCAGTTTTCCATCAATCAGCCAAAAAGCCTTATCACTCAGCTTTTTTACCTCATAGGGACTGTGACTCGTAAATACGATTGTCTTTCCTTTTTCCTGCAAACCCCGCAATAATCCATACATCGCTTCTTGAGTTTCATAATCAAGTCCGGATGTCGGTTCGTCCAGCAACAACAATTCAGGGTCTTCCATGATGGCTTGAGCCAGTCCTAAGCGTTGCTGCATGCCAACTGAATAGGTTCGAACTGGTCTGCGATCATCAGGCTCCAGCCCAACTGCTTCCATAGCGGTTCGGATTTGCTCGGTATTTGCACGACCGCTGATTTGACCAAGGAGGAAAAGATTGCCATATCCGTTCTTGTCAGGCATAAAACCCGGACGATCGATCAGGATTCCAGTTGATCGTGGAAATTCGGCATCTTTTCCGATTTCCTGACCATGGATGATTACAATCCCTTTATCCTGTTTTATAAACCCTGTCAGAGTCCGCAAGAATACACTCTTGCCTATCCCATTCTTGCCACAAATCGCATAGATGACACCTTTTGGTACCATGAAAGTTAAATCATCCAGGATGATTCTCTTCCCGAAGGCTTTGCAGATGTTGGTTGCGCTAATGATTGATTCTGTTTCCATAAAGGCTCTACGTTTCTATTGCAGTGGTTGTTGGGCTCGTTCCGTTCTTATCAGCTTAGGCAAGGTGATTCCTCTCAGGTTTAATCGATTCCCTTTTGGGAATACCTTAGTTTTTGAAAGATTCTATGGTTGATAATGCGTTAATGAATTCCTCGGGTAACTGTTCATAGAAGTTCATATGATGAATAGTATTGTCTGTGATTATCCTGTTATCCGTTGTCGTAACCTCCGTAACACTTTTTATGTGTCTGCCTGTGCTTATGTCAAAATAGTACTGCGTTCGCTGTGTCGCTAGTGTTACAGTAGTGGCGGTTTCGGAATCATACATCTGCGTCCCTGACAGATCCTGGCCATATTCCTCTATCACAAACTTGTTTATCCCATTCTCAACGCTAAACCAAGCCTTAATACTTAAATCGTCTGGGCCCGTCTTTAGTAAAGTGTATGTGTGTGCAAGACTTTCAACTTCACCTGAAATGAAGAATGGAGTCCTCCCAGTACCTAAGGAAGAATACCCATTCCTCAAATCGCATTGAATCGGACCCCGTTCAGAGCGAACAAGGTTTCCATCTTCGTCAAGGTCTACAAAATATCCTCCTTCTTGCAAGTTGTCCCGAAGGTCTCCGAGTCTCATCGGAAGATATTTTCCATTTTCGTTTTTAACCCATAACTGCAAATCACAAGAAGGAGAACCACCGGGTAGATGGGCAAGGAACTCAGAGTCATCAGGTTTTCCATTTATAACATCGTAGCGGTGTAGCCAACCCTCTTTTGCAGGAAAATTGCATAGCTCCAGTTCGGAAAGCCCAGTCAATATCTCCATGATTCTCGTCTCTTCTGTGATCGGATTGCCGACATTGTTTTCCGGGGTCACATGCACAGTGGACTGACAATCATTTAAGATCGGAGCGCTCTCATCAGTAAGTTCCAGTGTGCTTTCGATTAAAGTTGAGGTGGAAGCAGATTCAATATAAGGGGTAGGAAGGCTGGTTGTAAGACCAGATGCTGTAGCTGTGGGTGCTGAGTTTACTTTTGTATCTGGCAACGCCGTATTGCAGCTACTAAGGATTAGTCCCATCAGGACCATTAATAACGCTGCAATCCGTATGTGTCGGTTCATAATAACATGACGTTTCATCTTCACCTTTCTTGTCAAAGAAAGCCCACTGCTTTTTTTCCTATCATATAATAATACCTGAATTTATATAACAAGAAAACTGGCTTAAATACCAGATTAATACTGTCAATATTGCTGGAATGAGTGGAAAACCAGGCGCTTATAGAAGCATATACAATATGTTTTATCGAATAGGAATAGACTGGCTTAGACAGAACAGCTTCAAAGCAAAAGAATAACAAGATAAATCGCAAAGAAACCCTCTTAAAAAGCTGGATTTTTGGGAATGACCAGGTTTTCTGCTTGTTCGGCAGCTTTGTCAGCCTGTGAAACCCACCCCAGCAACCACCGGTTAAGCCAAGCATGAAAACCACATTTGATGCAAAAGACGCCACTTCAGGTTAGAATTCACTGGATGAGGAATACACAAATGAGTCCGGTTCAAAAAACCCGCTCAAATTTTACCAAGCGAGCCTGCCCGCCACCCGCAAGATTAGCAAGGCTAATTTGCATGTTAGTGTTTGCCATACTGCTGGCTGCCAGGCCTGGTTTTGCCGCCACCACATATCAGGCAGAGCCTTCCCTGACCATTACCGACCTTTCCCTACAGGAATTCCCTTTGATCCGGATTACCGTAGATCCAAAACACCTGGGCGGCGCAACGGATTCTGCCATGAACCCGTCAGAACTGACTGTTCTGGAAGATGAAAAGGAACTGGAGCCACGCGAGATGCAGGCAAACTACCAGGGTATTCACCTTGCGCTGGCAATTAACACCAATATCGAACTTGACCGCCGGGATGGCGAGGGCGTATCCCATTACGAAAAACTGGTAAGTGCCTTCAAGCAACTTGCCCCCGCCATGACGCCGGGTGCCGGTGACCACTTTAGCCTTTTTATTAACCCAGACACTAATTACACGCAATTAACCGACCCGGACTCTCTAATCATCGCCCTGGATGGCTACCAGAACGAATTCCGCTCCCAGAAAGCCAGCCTGGATAGCTTAACCTTTGCCATAGACGCTCTAAATATGGATACCAGCGATCAGGACAAACTATTACTATACATTACCCCCATGCCTGCGCTTGCTGACGTGGCTGGCATCGAATCGCTGACTGAATCCGTTCAAGCGAATGATATAACTGTTCACATCTGGCTGGTAGGTGAAGCTAACCCGCTTGAATTTTCACAGGGTCGCGCCCTTCTAGAACTGGCGCAAGCCAGCGGCGGGAGCTTTTTCAGTTTCACCGGCTCTGAAGCCATTCCCGACCCAACGGACTATCTGGTCGGGTTGGGTTATACCTACCAGATCTCTTACCTTTCGTCTATTCGCGAAAGCGGCCAACATACTCTTGCCCTCAGGTTAGATTCTGCGCAAATTGGTTCCCTGACTTCTCCGGTCTTGGAGTTTCAGCTTAAAGTCTTGCCCATTCAGCCAAATCTCAGCGGTCTTCCAGAGCAGCTTCAAGTACAAACAGGTGAGAATAATTCCTATTCACCCGATCAGTTGCCCATTGAAGCCACTTTTTCGTTCCCCGATGGCTACCCACGAACCATTGTTTCCGCCAGTTTGTGGGTGAACGGGGAATTGCTCCAGCAAAACACCCAAGCGCCTTACGGCAGCTTTTTGGTCGACCTCAAGCAGTACCCTGAGTCACAAACATTGAGCTTCCAGGTAAAGGTAATCGATGAGCTTGACCTGGAAGGTTCTTCTCCCCTTCAGAAGGTGGATTTGGAGATTCTGCCGCCGCCGAAAACCCTTTCAAACTCCTGGTACAGCAGCGGCTGGTTTCTTGCCATTCTGGCTGCGGCACTGCTGTTCATCCTGATTGTCTTCATCCTCCCTAGGCGTAAAAAAACCAAGTTGATTCCAAGGCACCCTGATGCCAGCGAGGAAATTACCGCCAATCTGCCGCCCCTCAGCATGAGCATAGCTACCCTTTCCCGTCTTGACAAGGATAATCTGCCTTACCCTGAGAAGCCCATCCCCATAATGGACGAGATCACCCTGATAGGGAGGGACCCAACCCTCTGCCAATTGGTTTTTGACGACCCGGCGCTGGAACCCCTGCACGCCCAACTGCGTCGTACTCCCGATGGTGAGTTTTTTCTGACGGACTTTAATTCCACTGCTGGTACGTGGGTCAATTATGCTCCCATTGGTCCGGATGGCATCCACCTGCAGCATGGCGACCTGGTGCACCTCGGTTCCCAGACCTACCGCTTCAGCAGCAGCACCCGAACCATGAATGCAAAGAAAGCGCCTGAACAGCCGTCCTCTACTGACACCGCCTCAAACGAAGACGCGACCCTATATTGAGCGGC
The DNA here is from genome assembly GCA_049301715.1 of Anaerolineaceae bacterium. GTDB lineage: Bacteria > Chloroflexota > Anaerolineae > Anaerolineales > Anaerolineaceae > Mesolinea. The sequence continues at coordinate 16,341 of JBAQLH010000028.1, read as the reverse complement.
AGGTTTCTGAATGGATAACGGCAATAATGTTACAGTTTTTTACGACCTTATCAACGGTCTTGATGACGAATCTATAGCAGTATGTGACCGGCTTCTGCTTGCCGCACCAGCTTTTCTATGTTAGAATACGGTCTCTACGGAGGGATGGCCGAGCGGTTCAAGGCGCCTGTCTTGAAAACAGGTGTGGGGAAACCCACCGTGGGTTCGAATCCCACTCCTTCCGCTCGGAATAAAATTCCGGTTTTGGGGAGGTGCCAGAGTGGACGATTGGGGCCGCCTGCTAAGTGGTTGTTGGAGCAAAATCCAACCGAGGGTTCGAATCCCTCCTTCCCCGCCAAAATCAAACAGAGGCTAAAAGTTTTAGCCTCTGTTTTCTTATCCTTTTATTGGTTTACCTGCTTGACGTCATTCAGCAGGCGTCTGCAAAAAGACAGGTCTGTATCCAAAAGATACTAAAATATGTTAGGGATGCATAAAACCAATATGCATTCACCCTGCCATTTGCCTGGAAAAGCGGCTTTTCTGCCAGCAGGGACGGCACCACGTTGATTACTTCACCCAGAGATACTCGGATGAGCTCCTGGCCCTTTCCTTTCGAGGAAGTTTTTACCACAATCACTTCCCCCTTGCCGCCACTAGTGTTTCAATTGCAGGATCGCCTTCAAAGAAAACCAGTTCACCCGCCTGATGACAGCGCAGGTGGTTGTTTGCAGCAAGCGGCGCCAGATCCTCTTTTGGCAGGTTCGCAAATAATGAAAGAGACTGGAGGATTTCTGGGGACTGGAATCTTCTTATCATTGCAAGATCTCCGCAAGGGGTCGCTCAGGGATTGATTTGCCAAAACACCGGCAGGATCAGCAAGATCACCAGGCTCAGCATAATTGCCAAAGGCAGCCCGACCCGGACGTAGTCCCGAACGCGATATTCGCCAGGAGCCATGATCAGCATGCTTACTGGATGGCCCAGCGGGGTTATAAAGGTCAAGGAAGTTGCCAGAGCCAGACCCATCACCACGGCTCGCGGATTCATCCCTGTGCTGATTGCCAGTTGGATTCCAATTGGTACCATAATGGTGGCAACAACAGCGCCATGAACAACCTGGGAGAGAAACAGTGTCAAGATATACAAGAGGATAAAAGCAAAATATGGGCTGGTCTGATTTGCCAGCGGAGTCAGTAAAGTGACTGCCTGATCTGCCAAGCCGGTTTTCAGGATGGCAGTCCCAAGCGGGAGCATGCCTGCGACCAGGAACACTGTTTTCCACTCAATTGCCCGATAAGCCTGCTCCATAGATAGAATACCAACCAAGATCATAAGCAGGGCGCCCACCCATATGATCAGGCTGAGAAAATCAGTGAAAATAATTGCGAAGAGGATTGTGCCTATAAAAATTGCCAGTGCCGGCCAGCTATACTTGCGGGTATGCCCCTGCTCCAGGTCAGAATTGCGCAGCATGATGAGATCAGGGTCTTCACGGAGTAAGTTGATCTTTTCAGATTTTCCATACAGGAGCAAGCCATCGCCAACTTGCAGAATCCGATTCTCAAGCTCAGACCGGATAGGCTTGCCTGCCCGCCAAATCCCCAAAACTTGCACGCCAAATTTCTCCCGAAATTTCGAATCTTTAATCGTTTGCCCGACCAGGTTGGAACGGGGGGCTAATACTGCTTCCATTATCATTACTTCCCCTGATTGCAGCACCTTCAGGTCCAATTCACGATCCGGTAATACTTCCAGGATTCCTTTGAGAGATTCCCAATCAACCAGGTCGTGCCGCCCTTCCATCACCAGAATATCATCCGAAAAGAGGATGGTATCCGGAGCAGGAAGACGAAACAGCAGACCGTTCCGGTCAATCATTACCAAGCTGAGTTTGAGGTCTTGCCTAAGACCGCATTCCATCAAGGATTTTCCTGCCAAGGGCGAGCCTTTCACGATTCGCACCCGAACCATCCTTTCAGCCAACTGATAAGTTTCCATCAGATTTTGCATCACCCGGCCAGGGGTCCAGGTGTTCAGGCCGCCTTCAGGCAATTTATTCCGACCATACCAGACCATGTAAATAATCCCACAGATAAGAAGCACCAATCCGATGGGCAAAAAGTCAAGCATACCGAAACCCTGCAGACCGTTGTCTTTCAATAAACCACTCGACACCAGATTTGTAGTCGTAAAAAGGGTGGCAGCACCGCCAAGCAGGGTCCCGATTGCCATGGGCATTAATAACCGGGAGGGTTTCAGCCTGGCTTGTGAGGCTGCACTTACAACGGCTGGCAGTAAAACTGCTGCAGCTGCCACATTATTCATGAATAAAGAGAGCAGGGCTGACGAAGCCATCACAACAACAATTAAGCGGGTTTCTGTCATACCACCAACCCGCAGCACCCAATCAGCCATGCGGTCGGTCCATCCTGCCTGTTGAAGCCCCTTAGCAAGGATGAATATCGCCATGAGAGTCACAACAGTGGAGTTTCCAAAACCAGCCAAAGCCTCTGGGATCGTGAGCACGCCTGAAAGCCCCAAGACCACCATCACACCCAGGGCAATCACTTCAGGCGGAAACCGGTCCAGCAGGAAGAAGATAAAAGCAATGATAAGGACAAGCAGAGTGATGAGTTGAGGATTCATAGACTATTCAAATTTGGTTCAAGATTCTATTGATACCTTCCAAAATTTCCGGGATGTAGAAGGTAATCATACCTGAAAAATCACTGAATCCATTCGCTTGTGTAAAAGTTCTCTCAATCTTATTTCCACCGCTCCAAAACATTTTGAAAGCAGCTTGTTTTGGTGTAAAATAGGTTTAACTGGTATGACCTCTGACCACTCTTACCGAAGGAGCGCGTATGTCTGATTGGACCATTATTCCAAAACCTGCCGAGCTGGCTGAAAGCCGGCTGTTGGATGCCATTTTGGATGGCACCTTTCCAATAAACAGCAATTTACCCCCTGAACGTGACTTAGCTGAAAAACTGGGTGTCACCCGACCAACCTTAAGAGAAGCTTTGCAGCGCCTTTCCCGATCGGGCTGGATTGATATTCACCACGGACGCCCGACCCGGGTTAAAAACTACTGGGAAGAGGGCAACCTGCTGATCCTGAACGCTCTTGCAAAGCATCCCAGAAATTTGCCTGACCATTTCGTCCCGGATTTATTAGAAGTGCGTGTCGCTCTCGCCCCAGTGTATACCTGCAGCGCAATTCAGCAGCAGCCTGAAAATGTTGTGAATTTGCTCACCCGACTGCAAGACCTGCCTGACACCCCAGATGCCTACACCCAGGCCGATTTTGACCTGCACTACCAGCTCACCATACTTTCTGGCAATCCCGTTTACACCCTTATTTTCAATGGCTTTGGGGAGCTTTATTTGACCATGGGGCTGAATTATTTCGCATCACCAGAAGCGCGCCGGCACTCCCACACTTTTTACCAAGATTTGCTGACAGCGGCTGTCAGCAAGGATCTGGAAAGTGCCAGACAGATCACCCAAAATGTCATGCAGGCAAGCCTCACTATCTGGCAAAGCCAGGCTGTCAAACATTAGGAGGTTTTTTATGTTTACAAATGGATGGAGAAGCCAAACCTGGAGTTCCCTCCAGCAAGATTGGGATATGATCATCATCGGTGGCGGTATCACTGGTGCCGGAGTTTTTCGCCGGGCTGTCAGTGCCGGTTTAAAAGTCTTACTGGTAGAAGCTAATGATTTCGCCAGCGGCACTTCCAGCCGCTCTTCCAAGCTGGTCCATGGCGGCTTCAGGTACTTGCGCAACCGACAGTATGATGTAACCCGTGAATCAGTCCGGGAACGCGAAAAAATCCTGCAGGAAGCCAACCAATTGGTCACCCCCCTGGGTTTCATCTTGCCGTATTCCGGTAAAAGAGGGATGCAAGCTCAATTCAAGCTCGGTGTCATGATCTATGATTTGATGGCTCCCAAATGGAAACACAGCCACCTGACCCGTGAAGAGATTTTGGACTTGGTACCGCAAATGAATGCACCCTGGATCCTGGGTGCTTTTTTGTACTACGACGCCATGATGGACGACGCCCGTATGGTTCAGCGCCTGATCAGTGAAACGATTGTGGATGGCGGCACAGCCTTAAACTACACCAAAGCTGCCCGGCTTCTGCGCCAGCAGGATGGCACAGTCTGCGGGACTTTGCTGCATGACCAATCCTCCGCCAACCTGGGGGAACAGGAAGTCACCGCTAAGGTAGTCGTCAATGCAACCGGACCCTGGAGTGACAACCTGCGTGCTCAGCTCGGTCAACCTGCCCGGCTCCGCCCGCAGCGTGGTTCCCACCTGATCTTTCCCAGATATCTCTTGCCTTTGCCTGATGCGGTCACCATCATGCATCCCCGTGATAATCGCGCCATGTTTGCCATTCCCTGGGAGGGTACCACCATGGTCGGTACCACCGACCTTGATCATCCTTACTCAATGGACAAGGGTGAGCCGTACTGCACCCAGCAAGAAATTGATTACATCCTGGAAGCTACGCAAGCTTTCTTCCCGTCAGCCGGGTTGACCCAATCCGACATGATCTCCAGTTTTGCCGGTCTGCGTCCCATCGTTAGCAGCGGGGCTGCCAACCCATCCTCTGAATCACGCCATCATGTGGTTTGGGAGGAAGAAGGGCTGATCACCATCACTGGCGGAAAACTCTCCATTTTCCGGCTTATGGCAGAAGACACGCTTCAAAAAGCGGCCCCACGCATCGGCAAGGACCTCAAGCCAATCGAGACATACTACAAGCCTCTACCCAATCTGTCACCTTACCTGTCTTCAGGGTTGGGTCAGGAACAACTACTTTATCTTGCTGGCCGCTATGGCAATCAATTGAAAGACCTGTTAAACTTAGCCCAGTCGGATGAACTCTCGCGTATTGAGAGCTTGTCTAATCTATGGGCTGAATTGCGCTTTGCCGCTCATGAGGGAGCTGTCGAACACCTGGATGATCTGCTTTTGCGGCGGGTGCGCTTGGGAATGTTGCTGCCGGAAGGTGCTATCCCGCATTTGGCACACATCCGCTCCATCACCCAGGAAGAACTTGGCTGGGATGACGCCCGCTGGGAAAAAGAAGACCAGCGCTATCGTCAGATTTACCAAAAATACTACAGCAAGGCGCCAACCGGTTTTTAGGGAATCGCTAAAAGGAGAGAAAACATGTCCAAAAAGACTAAATTCACCCCGAAATGGTTTGAGGACGCAACCCCAGATGGGACCTACCGATCTCTGATCAAATGGGGTGATCCCGCTGGATTTAAACATCCCAACAGTGGTATGGTGCGTCTGGTGATGCAAAAATTTCACCTGAGCGAACAAGACTTAAGCCAACCCATCAACCTTTCCCTGGAGATAGTGGAGGATACTTTCCCAACGAGCATGCCGGAGGAGCAATTGCAAGCCTTGCGTGATATTTCTGGCGCGGAAAACGTCCGGACAGACACCTTGGAACGGCTGGCCCGATCCTACGGCAAGGGTATGATTGATGCGCTGCGCTTGCGCCAAAAAATTATCCAGAACCTGCCGGATGTGGTGGTGGCTCCCCGCAGTCAGGAAGAAATCGAGGCTATTGTTCATTATGCTGATCAGCAGCATCTGCCGGTATATGTTTTTGGCGGGGGTTCCTCTGTTACCCGCGGCATGGAAGCTACCCAAGGCGGCATCACCCTGGACATGAGCAAACACATGAACCGAGTGATTGCCTTCAATGAAACCGACCAGACTATCACAGTGGAAGCCGGCATGTCTGGACCCCAGTTAGAAACCTTGCTCACTGAAGCTCAAACCCGGTTGGGGGCTACCCGGGCTTATACTTGTGGGCATTTTCCGCAATCCTTTGAGTATTCCAGCGTAGGGGGTTGGGTGGTCACGCGCGGTGCTGGTCAAAACTCAACTTATTACGGTAAAATTGAAGACTTGGTAATTTCCCAGGAGTACGTTACGCCAATCGGTATCTATAAGACCTGTCCGCAACCTCGCAGTGCCACCGGCCCGGATTTCGACCAGGTCATGATGGGCGGGGAAGGCTCATTTGGGATCCTCACCAAAGTAACCTTGCGGGTTCACCGCTACATGCCCGAAAACCGCAAGCGCTTCAGTTATATGTTCAAGTCTTGGGAGGAAGCCCAGGCTGCCTGTCGGGAAGTAATGCAAGCTGAATTTGGTTACCCATCCGTATTCAGGCTCTCCGATCCCGAAGAGACGGATATCGCCATGAAGCAATATCACATTGAAGACACTATTGCCGATACCCTCCTCAAACGAATGGGTTACCAGCCTATGCAAAAATGTCTGCTGCTTGGGTTTACGGATGGTGAGAAGGCTTTCTGCGCCAATATGAACCGAAAGATCAGGCAGATTTGCCGCCAGCATGGCGGTTTTGAATTAAGCTTTGCCAAGGTAACCGAAAGATGGGAAAAAGACCGCTTCCGGGACCCCTATATGCGCGAAGACCTGCAAGATTATGGCATTTTAATTGACACGCTGGAATGCGGTGTAACCTGGTCCCAAATGCCCACGGTTCACGAATCAGTCCGTGCCTTCGTTAAAAGCCGTCCGGATACGATCTGCATGACCCACATCTCCCATGCTTATCCACAGGGCGGAAACTTGTACTTTATTTTTATTGCTAAAATTGGTACTATCAAGGAATACTTGGATTTGCAGTATGGCATCCTGGAAGCCATCGCCAAAAGTGGTGCTTCCATCAGCCACCACCACGGGGTAGGCAAGCAAACTGCCCCCTGGCTGGAACAACAGATTGGTAAACCACAAATGGATGTGATCCGGCTGCTTAAGTCGCACTTTGATCCTCATAATATTATGAACCCCGGGGGCACCCTGGGCTTGGATATGACCGCTGAACAGACGGAAAAACGCTGGAGCAAAGATTTGGAGAATTAGATGGCAAACGAACAACTTCTGGCAATCGATAACGGCACTCAATCCGTACGGGCTCTCATTTTTGACCTGAGAGGGAACTTAATTGCTAAAACCCAGATACCCATAGAACCTTACTATTCCAAAGAACCAGGCTGGGCGGAACAGGATGTGGAGGTCTATTGGAACGCAATCTGTCAGGCTTGCCAGAAATTGTGGCTCCAGTCTGGTGTGGTAAAAGCCGCCATTGTCGGGGTCTCCCTGACCACCCAGCGCTCAACCCTGATTAACGTGGACAAGGACGGCAACCCATTACGTCCCGCCATGCACTGGCTGGACCAGCGCCGAACTTTTGGTCTGAAACCAGTCAGCGGGTTGTGGGGATTGCTGTTCCGGTTAACCAAAATGACTGATACGGTTGCCTATTTGCAATCTGAAGCTGAATGCAATTGGCTGCGAACCCATCAGCCTGAAATGTGGGAGAAAACCCACAAATTTCTGCTCTTATCCGGCTATCTGACCTACCGCCTGACCGGGCGCTATGTCGATTCTGTCGGTTCTCAGGTGGCTTATATACCCTTTGACTATAAAAGACAACAGTGGTCGGGTAAAACAGACTGGAAATGGCAGGCTGTGCCGGTAAGTCTCGATATGCTGCCCGATTTGGTGCAGCCCACCGAACAGCTTGGCGTCATCACCCCGGAAGCTGCTGCTGCTACCGGCATCCCTGAAGGCTTGCCCCTGATTGCCGCCGCGGCAGATAAAGCATGCGAGGTGATCGGGTCGGGCTGTGTGGAACCTAACATTGCCTGCCTTTCTTTTGGCACCACTGCAACAATCAACACAACCCATCGTAAATACGTTGAGGTCATCCCGCTCATTCCACCCTATCCTTCCGCTATTCCTGGTGCTTACTCGTTGGAAATCCAAATCTACCGGGGATATTGGATGGTAGCGTGGTTCAAACACGAATTCGGTTTAAACGAAGAACAACTGGCAGAGCAGCGTGGTCTGAAAACGGAATTCTTATTTGATGACCTGGTGGATTCAGCTCCGCCCGGATCATTGGGATTAATGCTGCAGCCGTATTGGTCACCTGGGTTGAAGATGCCCGGCCCGGAAGCCAAAGGTGCTATTATCGGTTTCGGGGATGTGCATAGCAGAGCGCATGTGTACCGTTCCATCCTGGAGGGCTTATCGTATGCTCTTAGAGAAGGCGCTGACCGTACCAGCAAGCGCAGTCACATCCCCATAGATCAGATTCGGGTGGCGGGCGGGGGCTCTCAGAGCCAGGGAGCTTTGCAACTGACTGCGGATATTTTCGGATTGTCAGCTTCATGCCCACATGTTTTTGAAGCCAGCGGGCTTGGGGCTGCCATGGACTTGGCAGTCGGGCTGAAGCTGCATCCGGATTTTGATACTGCCGTCAGGGAAATGACCCGGACCGGCGCTTCTTTTGAGCCAAATCCCGAAAATCACAAAATTTACGATGAACTGTACCATCGTGTCTATCTGAAGATGTATGACCGGCTCAAACCCCTTTATGACGAAATCCAGGATATCACAGGGTATCCTCCCAAAGCTTAGAGACATTAACCTGACATAACCCGCCAATCCAGCCAGACCAACAGGAGTGACATTGGCTGAGTTAATTAGGTTATTGCCATTGCAACTTGCTCGAAAGGTATAATCAACGTGTTTTGTATTTCATCCATACCTCAGGAGAGCCTCATGACCACTCATCTCACCCCAGACCAGGAAACCCAAATCGAAACTTGGCTGGACCAACTCACTCTTACGGAAAAGATCAGCCTGCTCTCAGGTGCAGATAATTGGGCTACTCAAGCTATCCCCAGGCTGGGCATTCCCTCTCTCACTACCACAGACGGTCCCCACGGCGTCCGCACCGACGGACCCAATACCTCCCGACCGGATGGTTCTACAACAGCCTATCCGACTGGTATCAGCATCGCTGCCACCTGGGATCGCGACTTGGTACGTACTCTGGGGGCTGCTTTGGCTGAAGAAACCAGGGATATGGGCTGTGACGTCCTGCTGGGTCCGTGTGTCAACATCATTCGCAATCCCCTCGGCGGACGTAATTTTGAATCCTACTCTGAGGATCCTTATTTAGCCGGCGAGATTGGCTTAAACTGGGTATTGGGCATACAGGAGAAGGGTGTGGCTGCATCGCTCAAGCATTTTGCCTGCAACAACCAGGAAGTCGAACGCATGCGTGTAAATGTTTGTGTTGACGAACGCAGCCTGAGGGAGCTCTACCTGCCGGCTTTTGAGAAAATTGTCAAAAAAGCCCAACCCTGGACGGTCATGTGCGCATATCCCCGCCTCAATGGCAGCTATTGCTCCGAAAACCGCTTTCTGCTCCAGGAACTGCTTAAGGGGGAATGGGAGTTCGAAGGAGCGGTTATTTCGGATTGGGGCGCCGTTCATTCGACGGTTGCTTCAGTAAGCAATGGCTTGGATCTGGAAATGCCCGGACCGACCAGATGGCGCGGCAGTCTGCTCAAGGAAGCTGTCACAGATTGGCAGGTGGACGAAAAGGATCTTAACGACGCCGTACGGCGCGTCTTGCGTTTGATTGCCCGCTGCATGCCCGGTAAAACCGACCCCCGACCTGATGCCACCGACACACCTGAGCATCGTGCCATTGCCAGGCAAATTGCCCGGGAATCCATCACATTGCTAAAGAATAAAGGCTCTCTCTTGCCTATTAGCGAGTCCGTGCATAAGATAGCCATCATCGGGTTAAATGCTACTCAGCGCACAACAGGTGGCGGCAGTTCCCAAGTGCTCGGCCATTACTGGGTCACCCCACTGCAAGGTCTGCAGAATGCCTTGGTGGGCAAGATAAAAATTGTTTACGAACCTGGCGATGATAACCGCGTAATGCCTGTTCCAATTGAAGCTGAGCTGCTTTGGCAGTCTGACGGCAGCCAGGGTTTGGTTGGACGGGTCTACAACAGCCTGGATTTCACGGGCGAACCAGTCCTCCAGCAAATTCCAACCCTGAATGCTTGGTGGGGAGGTGCAGGCCCCGCAGCCGGCTCAATCGATCCGTGCGCTTTTAGCGGAATTTGGGAAGGGCTTTATCAGGCGGCGGCAAGTGGAGTGACCCCGTTCTTCCTGTTCAATAATGGGCATGCCAAACTCTACCTGGATGATACCCTGATCATTGAAAACAACAGCGGTGACATCGAACCCGAATATGGCAACCTGAGTTCCGTTCTGGCAAGCGGTTCAGCCGAATTGATGGCGGGTCAGACTTATCGTTTACGGGTTGAAATGAGCTATCAAACTGTGGATGGCTTTTCGATCCTCCAGGTAGGGCACATCCCCCCTTACGTGCCCGTTGATGGTCACGCCAGGGCTGTGGAAGCCGCAAAAAACGCAGACCTGGCAATTGTTTTTGCCGGCAATCCTCAGGATTACGAAAGGGAAGGTTTGGACCGCCCTAACATGGCTTTACCCGGAAACCAAAACGAACTGATTTCCGAAGTAGTTCAAGCCAATCCGAACACTGTCGTGGTGATCAACTCCGGTTCACCAGTGGATATGCCTTGGGTTGGGCAAGTTCCAGCCATCCTGTGGGCATACTACCCGGGGCAGGAAGGCGGCAATGCTTTGGCTGAAATTCTGACCGGCCAGGTAAGCTCTTCAGGAAAGTTGCCCTTAACGCTGCCCGTACGTCTGAAAGACAACCCAGGATTTATCAACTATCCAGGTGGAAAGAGCGTCAATTACGGCGAAGGTATTTTTGTAGGCTACCGCTTTTATGACACCTGCGGCATCGAACCGCTCTTCCCTTTTGGTCACGGTCTTTCGTATACACAATTTGAATATGGGGACCTGAAAGTGCCAGAAGTATTTACATATGGTCAATTGGTAGAAATCAGTTTTTCAATCAAGAATGTTGGCAGCTTTGCAGCCAGTGAAGTTGCCCAAGTCTATGTGCAGGATGTCGAAGCCGGCTTGCAGCGCCCGCTGAATGAATTGAAAGGCTTTCAGCGCGTCCAACTGGCACCAGGGGAGCAGTCCTGGGTTCATATCAGCCTGGACGAACGTGCCTTTTCATTCTATGACCCCGCACAAAATCAATGGGTAGCGGAGACTGGTTATTTCGAAATCAAAGTTGGCAGTTCTTCCCGAGATATCCGCCTGACTGCCAGTATAAAACTGGAAGTATAAAAAGACTCAGCCACCAAATAAGCTAATGTCGTTTTAGGGACTGATAAGCAAAGAACAAAGCAGAAGGAATTGAATCTATATTAGCATGTGTTAAATAAGCGCCTCTTGTCAAGGGACAGGAGGCACTTTTTTTCAGTAATCTCGCCGGTCTAAGAGAAAGGTCTCAACCCTGATAACACCAGGGCAAAAAGAGAAAAAACTACGCATTTTTCGCCGCAAAAACCGGAATGCAAAAAGCTACACCCCGCTGCCTGTCTGCATAATTCTATTTTTGTCTTGCAAAATGTGTGGACAAATCCAGCAATTGAGAAAATTCCGATGGCTGACTAATCCTCTTCTTTAGAGCGGATCAGGATTACCGATTTTCCGACTGGCTTTTTGAGCTCAAAGGCACTCTTCTTGGTGCGAACCAATTGTGCTAACTGCTTGGAGCCATAAGTGCGCGGATCAAAGCCCGGGTCAATCCTTCGTAAAGCCGTCCCCACCTCAGACAGACTGGTCCAACCATCGTCATCCGTCCCAACCATGTCAATGGCTTGGTTAATGTTCTCTATCAGATCGATTTCTGTCGGGTTCAACTGCTCTTTTTTTTGTTGCTTCCTAGCCGCCTCTTGTTTTTGTTTTTCGCGCTCTTCCAAATTTTCAGTATAAATGAAGACGTCACAAGCAGAGACAAAGGCCCGTGGGGTCAATTGCCGCCCAATCCCAATTACCATTTTTCCGCTCTCACGGATGCGAGTCGCCAGGCGGGTATAGTCGCTGTCACTGGAAACCAGACAGAAGCCATCAACCTGCTCCTTATGCAAAATATCCATTGCATCAATAATCATGGCAGAGTCAGTGGCGTTTTTTCCGATTGTGTAACGAAATTGCTGGATCGGCTGGAAAGCATAAGAATTCAGGATATCTTTCCAGGATTTCATATTCGAGGTAGTCCAATCCCCATAAACCCTTCGTACGGTGGCATTCCCAAACCGTCCAGCTTCAACCACGATATGCTCGATCAGTGCAGATTGAGCATTATCGCCATCTATTAGAATCGCGATGCGCTTTTCTTTATTTCCATTATTCATATTTTCAGATGTCATAACCAAATTATACCTGTTAACCCCCAATTTTGAAAATTCGTGGAATGTCTGTCACACTCAGCATGAACAATTTAAGCCATGCTTTTCATAGTAGTGCTGGTGATATTCCTCAGCCGGGTAAAAGGGCCCTATAGGCACTACCTCTGTAACAATGGCACGATCATACAGTCCGGATACATCCAAAAACGCAATGACCTGTTCAGTTATCCCTTTTTCTTCTTCACAGTTGTAAAACACAATCGAACGGTACTGCGATCCAAAATCCGCGCCTTGTAAATCACAGGTGGTCGGATCGTGAAATTGAAAAAAAGCTTCCAGCAATTGTTGGTAGCCTATCTGCTCGGGATCATAGGTGATCAGAACTGATTCAGCATGCCCGGTGGTATCTTGGCAGACCTCACAGTAGCAAGGATCTTCTTTGCTGCCCCCGGCATAGCCGACCTCGGTCTGCAGGACTCCCGGCAGAGCTGAAAATTTTGCTTCCATGCCCCAAAAACATCCCCCTGCAAAAAGTGCTTGCTTTTCCATAATTGTCATATCACCTTTATTACGATTTCCAGGCTCGAAACGCAAAGCCACTGAATTCAGACGATGCCTAAGCCCAGTCGGGGCAGAACCATCCTTAAAAACATATCCAAGTTGGGCGCCGCAGCAGGTGCATAAGATCTCCACCTCTGCATGCTATAGCTGTCATCCACAATCTATTCTTCCAGGTTTGCCTAGATGGGAGGCTTAAGGAATGAAAGCCAACCAGTTCCAGAGTTAAATTTCTCCTCTGAAGAAAACGATGGCAGGTCACCGCAAGTGCAGTGGTAGATTCCAGCTTGATTGTGAGCGTAGAAAATTTCACAAAAAGAAGCTTTAGTTCCTTTTTTCCTGGTTACCAGGTATTGTTCTTCTGAAAGCAACTCCCGCCACTGGCTGTCTGTTTTGAATAGCTTCTGCATCATTTCCTCAAAATATTATAAATAATATAACATGCTAAATCTTGATTTTTATGAAACACTCGTCAACGTGTAATCTTGTTAACAATCCTTGTCCCGCAAAATCTTATTACTGGCTCTGCCCCCCAAACAAGGTAATTGCCGTATCTTAAACCGAAAAAGATTGACTCGCAAGCAAAAAGGCTGGACGCTGAGAGAACAGAGAGTGTTGAAAAACTTTTCATGTAATTCCCATTTCAAGGAACACATAGCCGGAGGCACGCAGAAACTCGGTTCCCATAGGATACGAAGGATGGCGATCTCACTTTCCAAAAACCTGAGATTTGTTTCGCCGAAGGCTCGCAATGATATTGTTCAACACCATCAGAACAACCTCAATAGGATATCAGAGGATTCACTTGGTTAACTGACCCCCATGGGTTGCCCATACTGCCGTACCGATGATTCCTGCCTCATCGCCAAGAGACCCCTGGACGATTTCAATCTGATCCGCTGGCATCACAATCATTCGTTCTCGAATGGTTTTGCGAATCGGTCGGAGCAGCAATTCACCCGCTGCAGCCACCCCGCCGGTAACAACCACCCGTTTAGGCCCTACCACCAGGGCGGCATTAATAATCGCCACGCCCACATAAGTCCCAACCTCATCCCAGATGGAAAGTGCCACTTCATCCCCAGCTTCAGCGGCTTTGGCTATGGTGTACGGGGTGATCTTGTTGAGGTCATATCCAACCATTTTACCGATGATGGTGGTCTGCCCTTGGACAACCGATTTGAGGCCCATGGCAGCAATAGCTGGACCAGATGCCAGAGTTTCCACACAGCCATAATTGCCACAGCCGCAAATGGGACCGTGAATGTCTATCGTGATGTGTCCCAATTCCCCAGCGCTACCCCCCTGATTGAGCACCAATTTGTTGTTGATCACGACGCCCCCTCCAATACCCGTGCCAATGGCAAAGCACAGCATGCAATCGACACCCTTTCCGGCTCCAAAAGCCCATTCCCCATAGGTAATTGCCCTGACATCATTAAGAATGTACACCGGCAGATTCAAGTGTGTTTCCAACATTGCTTTCAAGGGAACATTGATCCAATGGCTGGGCATATTCGGTAAAAAGACTGTTTCCCCTTTTTCCAGATCCAGACGTCCGGGTGCGCTCACCCCAACACCGCCAATCTGTGCCCAATCATATCCAGCTTCAAAAACCATCTCCTTAATCAGAGAAGCAATGCGCTGGATAACCGCTTCAGGACCATCGTGAGAGCGCGTTAAGGTATTTTTTGCCACCAAAACCGTACCATCTTGTACATCCACCAAACCTGCTTTGATATTGGTTCCACCGAGGTCACAACCGATATATAATGGGTATGGCATAATCCTGACTCCTTAATTTTTTGTGAGAGAAATGGGCCCGGAAGGATTCGAACCTTCAACCAAGCGGATTTTAACCCAATTCCTATAAGGATATAAATAAGATCAATAAATTCTTTGGCGAAAGAACCAAGAATAACAAGGACGTAAGAATAGTGGTCTCTCCGGTACCCGAATTACTTTAATGTTTCAATAATTGTCATACTTTTTTTAGAATCTTCAGTTCTTCATTGCTTACATTTAGTAATCTAAAATCATTAATACTAAGAGTATTTTCAAGTTTAAAATATCCTATATTATTTTCTCCAGATGAAGAAACAGTCACTATTACATAATATCTGCCCTTCGGTATTCGAACATCTGTATTTCTCCAGCCCTTATAATAGATATCATTGTTCCAAATATAACAATCTTCTTCATTGTCATATCGAGTTACTACATCAATAATTTCTTCTGTTCCGGGATAACAAGTTCTAGACATTACTGCGTTATATTTCGCAATATCAAACGCTGGAATATATTGTTTTGTTTCTGAATCTCTATGGAGAGTATAGGGTTCATCCGATCTAGTCCATCTCGCGTGAATTGGATTTGTAAATAATGGGGAACGATCTTCTGTGTGAAGAATTTGAATAGTGGCATTGCAATGAATAAGTGCTTCACGGTTTAACCACCACGAAAAAGCGTCCTTCACTTTTCTATTTAGTAGTTTTACTCGTAGTACTTTTATTATCTTCGCAGGCTTTCCTTGAAGATTATTATCAAAATAATAATCTTCTATTTCCATAGTTACTTTAGGTTTCCTTTGATTCTCAATCAGAATACTAACAAATAATGAAAGTACTGCCCCAATAAAAGCACCTACTGCTGCATTTAACCACATAATTCCTCTCCTCTTACAATTTGCGCCTTATCGTCAAATCCCATAATTATCCTCCTAATAAATTGATTACTCGTTTATTGTACATAAATGGCAAGAACAATAATATCAACTCAAAATGTCATCTTGCTTATTATAAGGTCGGTTATCGAAACCAAGTAAATTAGACCATGATCAAAAATTTGGGTATTGCTTATGATTGCTCAGATAAAAAACCGAATTTTCCTTTCTTTGAACTAGACGAACAGAATTCATCTCTTGATGGTTGTTCTCTCCAAGTCATTGATTGTCTATAAAAATAATTTAATACCTCTTCTGCAACATCTGCGCCTGCGTCTTCGTCTAAATTTCTAATTCCAGTTATAGGCTTCTTGCCTTTTGTTGAAAACCAGGAAACTGAATAGAGTTTTGAATTCGTTGAATCCTTGTAAATTAATATTTCGATAATTGGTGTATTTGAAGGATCTCCATCGAAAAATATATAAGCAGGATTTCCTCTCGATTTTCCAGTAAAGTCCGTTGAATTTATTTCATCCCTTAATATTAAAATCAAATTTATATCACGAACTGTAAAATGAAACTCTCTAAGTCCTTCTCCAAGATCTTTAAATTCCTTATAATTAACACCCGAAACTTTATTCACTTTTGCTAGATCCACGAATGTCTTTAAATTTTTAACAAGGTCATGATGAAATTTTGATATGTCTGGAAGAAAGGAAGCTAACTCCTGAGATTCATAATCTTGTAAGGCTTTTGCTCTATTAACAACATCTTCGATCATAAAAACCTCTCCTTCGATACTTATTGTGTACTCTAAAGTTACTTGCCTAACGTTGTGAAAAACAGTAATATTATACAAGGAGATCACAATGAAAGCAGAAGCAAAGGTAGCGCAACAGAAACTCAGCGTATTGCAACTGGCTGAAGCACTGGGGAATGTGAGTGAAGCATGTCGGCAGC
>JBAQLH010000027.1:0-54596 GCA_049301715.1 Anaerolineaceae bacterium | reverse complement strand
ATGCCATCCTGCGCGCCATTGATACCAGCGCCGCCTTGGCACTCTCCGGCGTTCAGTGCATTCTGACCGCTGCTGACCTGCCGGCCGCCAGACTGCACGGGCTTTTCACCACTGACTGGCCCATCTTGGTCGGTCTGGGCGAGCAGGTGCTCTACATGGGTGATGCGATTGCGTTGGTAGCAGCCGATACGCAAAAAATCGCCGACCAGGCCGTTAAATTGATCCAATGTCAGTACGAACCTCTGCCGGTTGTCTCTGGCCCCATCCAGTCCCTTGCCCCCGATGCTCCAAGACTTCATCCGGAAGGCAACCTGCTCAAACACATCAAGGTGCGTAAAGGCAAGGTCGAACAGGGTTTTGCTGAATCCGATATCATCCTGGAACACACCTTCCAAACCCCTTTTACCGATCATCTCTTCATGGAGCCTGAATGCAGCATCGCTGTTCCCCTGCCAGACGGGCGCATGGAGGTTTATGTTGGTTCGCAGATCCCTTATGCTGACCGCACCCAGGTAGCAGCCGCATTGGGCTTTCCTGAATCCCAGGTGCGCATTCGCGGGCAGCTTACCGGCGGCGGTTTTGGTGGCAAGGAAGACATTGCCGGGCAGATTCACAGCGCTTTGCTGGCGCAAGCTACCGGTAAACCGGTCAAACTGCTCTTTTCCCGGCGCGAGAGCCTGCTGGTGCACCCCAAACGCCATGCCACTCAGATCCGCGTCAAACTGGGCGCCAAAAAGAATGGCTACCTGGTCGCAGCGGAAACAGAACTCTATGGCGATACCGGAGCCTATGCTTCATTAGGCGAAAAGGTGATGACCCGCGCCACCACCCACTCCACCGGTCCCTATGTCATTCCGAACGTCAAAGCAGATTGTTATGCCATGTATACCAACAATCCTCCGGCCGGCGCCTTCCGCGGATTTGGCGTGATGCAGTCGGCTTTCGCGGTGGAAAGCATGATGGATATGCTGGCGCATGAACTGGCACTTGACCCTTTGAGCTTGCGTAAAATGAACGCTTTGGTGGCAGGCAGCCTGACCAACACCAACCAGCTCCTGGAAGAAAGCGTTGGGCTGTTGGACTGCCTGGAGCAGGTCGAAGCCAAACTGCATGCTTTGGCGGGACCAGACCCATTCACGCCCATAACCGTTGAACGGGAGGGTAAAATCTACCTGACCTGTTGGGGTATCGCAGCCGCTTTCAAGAACACTGGTCTGGGCAGCGGAGCGGACGATGCTGCAGGTGCTGACGTGGAACTCCTGCCGGATGGGCGTATCCAGGTACGCAGCGCTTCCGCCGAGATCGGGCAGGGGCTGATCACCACACTCCAGTTGATCGTGGCTGAAGTGCTGGCTCGCGACCCGCAGGATGTTGAAGTGCTTTTGATGGATACCGACCTGGCTCCCGACGGCGGTCCCACCACCGCTTCACGCCAGACCTATGTCACCGGCAACGCCGCCCTGCTGGCCGCCAAGCACGTCAGGCAGCACATCATCAATACCCTGGCATTTAGCTGGAACATCCGGGAGGGAGCAATCGAATTGGACTCCAGCGGTGCGCATTGCCCCTCCGGGTCGCTCAATTGGCAGGAATTGGCGCACCTTCTGGAAGGCAGCCCGAGCGGGCGCAGCGTCCGGGTGATTTACCATGCCCCGGATACTTACGCACTCGGCTCCGGCAGCAAGATCCACTTTGCCTATTCCTTCAGCACCCAGGCAGTCCAAATCGAGGTGGCTTTCGCGGATGGAAATGTACGGGTTTTGCAGGTAATCTCTGCCAACGATTCCGGAAAAATCATCAACCCGCTCGGCTTTCAGGGGCAGGTGGAAGGCGGCGTGGTCATGGGCATCGGTCACGGGCTTATGGAAGAATTCAAGGTAGTGGAGGGGGTAATCCAAACCGACCGAATCGCACGTTACAAGATTCCGACTGCCCAGGACAGCCCGCGGGTGATCTCGCTGGTAGTGGAGCACCCCACCAAGGACGGACCGTTTGGCGCCAAGGGAGTTGGGGAAATCGTCAGCATTCCCACACCACCAGCCATTACCAATGCCCTCTACAACGCCATCGGGCTGCGGGTTGACCGCCTGCCGGTCCAACCCAGCCAGGTACTGGAATATTTGCGCAGTAAATAGCAGGGGCTCAGACACCTTGCCAGGACAGGATTGGATAACAAACCAGCGAAATATCTGCAAATCAGATGGAGCGCCTGCCCCGATTAATCGGCAAGAAATAACGGGAAATCGGGCGCCCAGCTTAATCAGCATTTCCCGTATTTGCTCGAGGCGGTTTTGTGTAAAACAAAAGCCAAGAACATCATCTCATCACTTGACCCTGACGCCGCCGGACCTAGGCAAGGCTGAGACCCCAATTCAAGCCCTGGCAATATCGGTTAAAGCTTTCCAGCCACCATCTGATTAGGATAGGATATAATTTAGATGCACTTCTTATTACAATTTATTGTTTATTTTTATTAGGAGAGGCTCATGAAATCCATCCGGTACCTTTTATTTTCCCTTTCGATTCTTTTGATCCTGGTCCTGACGACGGCATGCGGTTCTGCCAAGAGTCCGGACCCGACCGCCACCAGCGTTCCACCGATCGAACCGACCCTGGCAATCCATACACCTACTGCTACAACCACCCTTGAACCAACTGCCACAGCTACCGAAATTCCACCAACAGCCACCGAAATTCCTCCCACAGCCACCAAGGTGATCCTGCCAACCAACACCCCCGTCCCCCCCACCGTGGTCCCGACTGCTATTCCCCAGCCGACCGAACCTGAATCGCTGCCCTACTACATCGAAGAGTTTGACACCGCTCCGAAGAACTGGACCTGGTTCATGATGAACGGTGAGGAAAAGGACATGGATGTCTACACAGAAGATGGCTATTTAGTCTTTGACCTGGAGGGTGAAAACCAGTGGGTCTACCTGCTGTACGACGACTATGTCTATAAGGATGTCTACCTGGAGGCAATGGCTGATAACCGCGGCAAGAATAATAACAACGTCAGCCTGATTTGCCGGTACACCGAAGATGAAGGCTGGTATGAGTTCAATATTACCAACGGAGGTATGTACCAGATCTTGGTTTATTCAGAGCTTGATCAAGAATACTACGGTCTGGCAGATGGCGGTTCTGTCAATATCAACAGCGGCAAGGCGACTAACGTTTATTCCGCTGTCTGCTGGGATAATGAACTGCAGCTATATATCAATGGCGTTTTGGAACGGGAAATAACGGATACTAAGTACAACTTGCGCGAGGGCCAGGTTGGTATCTCAGTTTCTTCCTTCACCACTCTGCCGATCCTGGTTGAATTTGATTACGTTTGGATCGATACGCCTTATTAATAGATCGCCATTGGCACAATCGGGTGGTTTACTGATGCGTTGGATTTGATAGAAACGCCTGAGCCGCCGCCCCAAGCAGGCACTGGCTTGTCGAAAATTCGGCAGCTTTTTGATCCTCCGGCTGGGAAGTTTATCTGGCTCTGTTTGCGTTGGCGTTCACAGTGCAAGCCCACTGCAAGTGCCGTGCGCGGAATCTGATCGTAGATATTATCTTGGCAAATCCATTAGTAAACAAAGATACTTCAATGCGTTCAGATTGACCATCCGGCTGTCTGATTATATGACCGTAACGTGCAACAGGTGGTTTCCCGCTCCAGCATGCTTGCGGTTGCTTTCATCACAGAGATACACCCGATAGATTTATTCTCAGGTTGGTTTTCCGGAGTTTACATTGGACGGGTTTAAGCTGCTATTTCCTTTCGCTGGCTTTCAGAGGTAGGCAATTTGAAAAAACTCTGTATCTGTTGTAAGAATATTGTAAAATTAGATTGTCTTAGCCTTATGCATACAAGTTGGTACAGTGGAACACTAAAAGGAGGATATCTTGTCTGTCATCACCATATCACGAGAATCCGGAAGTGAAGGAAACGAGATCGCCCAGATCCTCTGTCAGAGGTTGGGATACCGTCAATTTGACAAAGGCATGATGTTGCAACTGGCAAAGGAGCTTGGGCCAGACACCCCCAAGGTTGCGGATACCGCGGAAAACCTGCCCATCAAAAAATCTCTCTTTGACCGGGTCTGGGAATCCCTTCAATCCGTTTTGGAATCCGGTCACGAATCTCAACAAACCATTTCAATTGAAACTGGCAAACCATTGACAGTGAAACAGGTGCAAGAGTTGATTCTGGCTGCCTATAATTATGGCAACATGGTTATTATCGGACGCGGCAGCCAAATTGTACTTGCCAACATGCCAAATGTCTTACATGTCCGGGTAGTGGCTCCGTTAGAAAAACGAATAAGAAATTGGCAAGCCCGCGAGGGTTTGGCTTATAAAGATGCCAGCAAAAAGGTTAAAGAACGCGATAGTGCTCATATCGCTTTTTTAAAGAACTTTTTCGATACGGATATTCGCGATCCCGAGCTGTATGACCTGCTGGTCAATACCAATAAGCTCTCACCACAAGACGCAGCCGATCTGATCATCACGGCCTTGCAGCATATTCAGTCCCCTAACTGATCCGGTTCAGTTCATAAGAAGCTGTGTAAACAAGACTTACATAAGTCTTGTTTACCAATTGTTAATTCCAGATTAACACCGGATTAAATCCAGAATTAATCGTTTATCGTGGACTGCTTTCATCTATAATACAGTACGTTTGTTTCGTTACAGAGCAAATTTTTTTATTTGATGCATCAAGGAGTTATTTGTGGAAAACTGGTCATTGTTCTCTGTTATTTTAGCCGGACTTGTATCTATTGTGGTACTGGTTCTGGCTGCCAATCTGTCTGTCAAAAAGTTGATCGGCATTGCGGCATATTTCAACTTGTCCAGTACCTTCATGGGAATGACAGTTGTCTCATTGGCGACCTCCATACCCGAAATTACCTCCCACTTAACTGCCTCGGCTAACATCCTGACTGGTAAGCTTGACTTTCAAATCGGATCTGCCATCGTGCTCGGTTCCAACATTGGCTCGGATGTCGTCCAGCAGACCTTCATTCTTGGTCTGGTCGTGCTCCTGAGCGGAACGTTGTATTTCCGCCGCTATTTCATGTGGAAAAGCATGGTCCCCATGATTGGTTCGACGATCATGTGCATCGTTTTGGGCTTGGATGGGCTTTATTCCCGGCTTGATGGTGCCATTCTGTTTGGAACATTCATCCTTTACAGTTTATACCTTTATCTGGATGAACGTAAATTTTACCAGGCGGAAGATAATGCCCCCATGTCCGAAGAAGTGTCCAACAGCATCCCCAAGAATAAGAAACAATTATGGATTGACATTGCCATTTCGGCGCTTCTGCTGGCAGTCACTGTGCTGGCAGCCTCCCAGGTACTCACCATTACCGAAATTGTTGTCAACCGCACCAACATCAGCGGCTCACTGATTGGCGTACTAACCCTTGGGTTGGCTTCAGCCCTTCCCGAACTGACCACAGCACTGGCTGGCATTCGCCAAAAGGAAAATGGCATTTCCCTCGGCACTCTGGTGGGGAGCAACATTACCAATCCGCTGGTCGGAATCGGCGGGGGAGCACTCATCTCAACCTATGCCGTTCCCAAACCACTCATCCAATGGGATCTGCCTTGGGAGGCCCTTACCGGCATTCTCCTCTGGGTCATCCTTTGGGTCAAGAAAGGCAAGCTTGGCAAAGTGGATAGTATTTATCTGATGGGGATGTATTTTGTCTTCATTATTCTGCGTGCGGTTCTATTCAAGACAGATTTCTAGAATGGAAGCCTGTCAGGGGGAACCCTCTTATTGGAAAACTTTGACTCCTGGCGATCCAAATAACCAATCAACGCTGGTCAGATCATCTTTCTGGTGGTCGAAATGAACACCGGCAACAAAAGTGAATCAGTTCCCGCCATAAGAGCACACCAAAGCCAAGTTCTGCCTAAAGAGTCCACTTAATTCACTGAAAAACACCCCGGATAGATTAACAGCAATCAAGAATCCCCCAGCCTACTGGCAGAGGGATTCTCTATGAAAATAGTGGAAATTACGCTTCGGTCAGGGTAGACAGGTAGAATGCCAGACCCATTTGTTCGATCTTGCTCTGTTCGGTTTCAATGTAGTCAATGTGATCTTCTTCATCCTGGAGAATGCCATCGAGTATCTCTTTGGTGCCATTATCACCCACTTGAACACAGAGCTTGATGGCATCATTATATTTCTGGATGGCTTCTTCTTCGGCAGCATGGTCGTTGTCAAAGATCTTAGGAACATCAATCCCAATGTGAATGGCTTTGAGTTCACTCACGATTGGACTGCCATCAAGGAAAAGAATACGCGCGATATGTGTCTCAGCGTGCTTCATTTCGACAATGGCGCGTTTTTCAATGGTCTCGTGCAGAACAGGGTAACCCCAGTTTTTGCACATTTCGGAATGAACTATGTATTGATTGATTGCTGTTAATTCATCGGATAGCAGGTCGTTCAATGCTGCAAGTACTTTTTCGTTGCCTTTCATTTTAGCTCCTTTGCTAATTTACAATGAAATAATTATAACGGCATTAGGGAGATGTTGACAAGGTTAAAGGGTATATTATTGATATTTTTATAATTTAATGGCAAAGAGGCAGGCAGCATAGTTCCTCTACACCAGATTTTCGCGCCCCTGCTTCTTCAGATGTGCCACTATTCTACGAACGTCCTGAACGCGGTCTTTATGGCAGACCAAAAGGGCATCAGGGGTATCTACGATGATCAGGTCATCCAAACCGATCGCAGCAACCAGACGGTCGCCGCCCATGACAAGCGTGTCGTGGCAGTCTAGAAGTATGGCCTCGCCCAAAGTGCTGTTATCATCTTCATCACAGGGCAGGAGCGATTTTAAACTGCTCCAGTTGCCCACATCCAACCATTCCATGTCCACCGGAATGACAGCGACCTTTTCGGCCGTTTCCATTACACCGTAATCGATGGTCTCTTTCTGGACTCCCGGCCAGACCGAAGCAAGCACTTGTGCGTATCCAGGCGTACCAATATTATCACCTATGCGCATTGTCGTTTCATACAAACCGGGCATACAGACCCGGAACTGCTCCAGAATGATATTGACCTTCCAAACGAACATACCACTGTTCCACGAGTAGCCCCCTTCTGCCAGCATATTCTCCGCCTTTGCCAGACTGGGCTTCTCCACAAATCGGGCAGTCTTATAGACTGCAAAACCATCCTGCGTACCCAGTTGGTCGGATTGTTGGATGTACCCATATTCAGTGGAAGGGCGGTTGGGGGTTATCCCTAAAGTTACCAGATAACCATTATTGGCAACTTCCAGAGCAGCCGCAAGGGCGCGCTGAAATTCCATCGAATTGCCGATGTGATGATCGGCTGTAAGGATGACCATGCGGGCTTCCGGATCGCGTTTATACAGGTGAATGGCAGCAAGAGCAATGGCCGGGGCTGTTCCGCGTCCTTCCGGTTCCAGAATGAAGTTTTCCGGCGGAATGGCAGGAACCTGAGTAGAAAGAACTCCGGCATGCCCGGCGCCAGAAATGACCAGAATCTGCTCGGGGGTAAAGAGAGGCGCAAGGCGCTCAACAGCGATCTGAAACATGCTCTCTTGTCTATAAAGGCGCAGAGCTGGCTTAGGCAGACGTTCCCGGCTAAGCGGCCATAGCCTGCTGCCGGCTCCTCCGGCCATAATCAATGCGTAATCCATAATACCTCCTCGCAGTTGCGCCAGTTAATTTGAGCAGCTACCTTCTCTGCCCTATCCAAAGATTATACATAGTATTTGAACATCCTACCAGTGGAAAGGATCAGCATGGTTACCGCTATGTAGCAAAATATTCCTGAAACCTTTTCCAGACTTTTTATTAGCAATCTCCGTAAAAAAACTGAGAAAAAATTAACAGAAGGGATGCTACATGATATAATCTTTAATGGGTATATCTATGCGCATATCGTTGGGGTTGTGAATCATTTTGCTTGTGTCGATCATCTATAATGATGATTTATAAAATAAGGAGGTATGCGAAGGTCTACACTGCGTTCAGCATGACAGTCCACAATAGGATGGGTTGAGCCCAGATTGCCTCTGTACAAAATGTATAGCCGTCAGCGAAGCCCATCATAGCCATGCCATTTACCATCGCAAGCCCCTTTTGCCAAGTTCAGCTGGGCAGTCACCCTATCTGCTATATTCCACGATAGTGCCAGAGCAGGATTTTTCACTTCGTTCGGACTGACAGACTAGAATAGGAGGGGCTTTGTTGGTGCCAATCTTGGGCTGCCGTGCCTTCCTGAAACGCTCAAATCCAACCTGCCAATCGCATGCCCAAGGATAGGTTCGGCATTAATATGTTTTTTTGGGGTAATTATGGCTGCTTTGGGTTTTGCAAAGGGGAACAATTTTAGGTCCCTGTCTGGAATGAATAACAATATTCAAGAGACTTCTTGTATGCCCAGGTCATCACACAGGCGCTGGAGCAGATACATTTGCCGGGAACTGTCTGCTTCAGCGGAAAACAGGGCAGTCAGATCTTGGGAAGCTGTGTCTCGAGTAAATTGCCGGCCAAGGTAACCCGAGCTCAGGTGCTTCTTCGTGCCCCAAAGCAGGTTGACCAGTCGGTCAGCAGGCAGATTGGCCAGCCTGGCTGCCGGTCCTCCTGCATCCAAATCTGTCTCAAGAGCGCGGCTGACAGCATAACTTAGCGGGCTGTGAATGGCACTGTTGAGATTTCCCCAGATTAGCCAGGAAAGGAATCTGACCCCTCCTCCCTGCTGAAGAATCTTCTCCCGCAAAAGCGGGTTAACTCTCCCTAAAATCTGATCAAACTGCCAGCTTTCTTGCTGAAAAAAACCAACCACCCTGGTTTGCACAGTTAATTCATTCTCTTCGAAATGGGCAGTATCTGTTGGTTGGTTATTTTGATCAAAAAAATGTGTATTTTTGAGTCTTAAAAGTATTTTAATAATCGTTTCAAAATTACAAATTCCAGACGAGACCAGAGTCTCAAAATAACAATTTAATCCATCCACCCATGTATCAAACTGACAAATTTCTAATGGGGATAGCGTCTCAAACTGACATATTCCACGGCTTACCAGTGTCTCAAAATGACATAATCCATTACTATCCTGACGGGCAGATTGCAGCAAGAGGGTAGAAATTGTTCGATTCTGCGAGAGAATCTGTAGAAGTTCCGGGGTTATCCCAGCCGGGGGGTGGTACAAAAAGGCATAAATAGCCTCTTTGAGGACTTCATCTGAAGTGGTTAGCTGCACCTCATCCACCCTGAGTTGCCAATCCTGCCCTGTGAGGGTGGTGCGGGTGGCAGTGCGACATAAGCACTGGCTGGCAAGATGGCGGTTGCTCTCCCGCCAAGAGCGGGTGTACTCTGAATCAGCTTTGACCTCAGCCTGGCGGGGGCGGCCGCGCAGGCTGGGCTTGAGCTGTGGAATGCGCTTTGGCAGCGTCTCAGAACGGATCCATTTTTGGAGGGTTGTCAATCCGCCAGGAACCCAAAAAGAGTTGCGATCCCGGCCACGGGACCAGTCAATATAACAGCAGTTCTTGCACATCAGGTAGAGCACGCCCAGATCGTCACCTAATTCAGGCAAAACCTTCCGGAACCAGTACCAGGGAACTGCCAAAAAACTCTCGGGACGGATCAGATGAGCTGACAGACGGTCGCACAAACCGGATAGGGTGGGGTTGAGCTTCTGTACACCTAAGATTGCCAAAAGGACGTCATGAACCGAAGCGGGTTCATTGAAAAGAGACTCGCCGGGTGGATCAGGAATACGGTAGGGGAATTGCATTAGTTGATCCCGCGGGGTTTGCAGGGCGCGCGAAAGAACTTCAACCGGATCAGCAGCGACGTTGTTGCGGACCAGCCAGGAATACAGGTCCTGAGCATCCCCAGGCACAAGAATCATTCCCCGGTAAGTGTATGTGTTAGCTTGGCGGGAGATGTGACCATCAGCGAAGCGGTGAACAGGATCGGCTCTGCGAACGAACCAGTCCAAGCTACCTTCCTTGAAGATCCGGAAAAAAGTTGCCCGGCTGATGACATGACCGAGCGAAGAGAGCAGCGATTCCACATCAATCATGACGGCATCACCTGCCTTGGGATAAAGCTGATCAGCACCGTGCTCGCGGGAAGCCCTATAGAAGGCTTGGCGCAAGGCAGTAGCAATTAATACAGCACCCGCACCGACATAGGGGACGAAGCGCAGCAGATAGGATGGAACCGCGGCAATCGCTTCGGGGGAAATAATTGCCTCGGTTACATTAGCGGCACCCATTTCCACCAGCAGGCGCTGTTCATCTGTGCCCATGGGCACACTTGCGTCCAGTGAAAGCCGGAGATGCCTACCTGAAACATCCTGGACAACGGTTTCAATCAGGGGAAAATACGGGCATAATTCGGTGTAGATTTGCGGTTCAGCGGTGATGATGTAATTTCCGTCAAACCCCAGGCGAGCCCGGGCAAGCAACGATTGCAGGGTCTCATCCTGGCTTGAAGCCAAAGCGTTCTGGATGGCACTCCAGTTGTTTTGATCAGTTATTAAGGCGGTAGGCGTCATTAGATAAATCCTTTACTTATCTGTAAGATAAGGATTGCATAACATGACTCAAAATCACCCATTGTCTTATGCAGACACCGTTCTTCATCATACAACTTTCAAATCCAAATTCATAGACTGCAAAAGCGGAAAAATTTACTTAAATATTTCCGTTATCGGATGTCCAGGATAGTTAATTTCGATTTGTTTTCCTCCAGAAGGTCCTCCAGGTAAGCCGCAGCCATGCTGAGCGCTTCGCTCAGGGAACCGCGAGACTTTTCAGCAATCTCAAAGATAGTCTGCTCAGAAAGCAGTTTGAGCGGGTCGGGATGACCGGCCATCTTGCAGCGTGAGTACAACAGGTTGGCTATCTCTTGAGTGCTGGGGGAGCGGAAAGGTACATACAACCCCAGGAACTGGTTGAGACTGCCAATATTACTGACCGTATTGTTAAGATCCTGCAGAAAGATTAGAGTCTTTATTTTTTTGTTATTCTCGACCGACCAGTCCAGCAGTTGGGTCAGATATTCCTGGTCAACCGGTGGACCATCCAATACAAGCAGAAGCTGGTCATCGGACTCGGACAGGCGCTCAAAAATGCTCTCGATGCGGTTGGCATTGGAACGGGAAGAGGGCAGGTCGAGGGTTTCGATCACCGCCATCAAGAAGTGGCGCGGTTCCGTCACGGTGTTGGTGTTCATGTACAACCCAAGCACAGAGCTTCGGCTGCCGGTCAGGTAGCGCGTCTCAGCTAATTTCATGGCGAGCATACTCTTTCCACTGCCAACCGCTCCGGCGATTACGCCCAGGTTCTTGGAAGGGTCTTTCTGCTCACTGATAAAGCTGTGCGCCACCTCCAGCACCTTGCGCTGCTCACTGAGGTGAGGGGAGAAAAAGCGGGTATCGGAATAATGCAAAAAAGGATGTTCTAAAAATCGGGCTTCAAGCAGGTCTGTAGTGGATATCATTTTCACACCTTCTCAAGTTAAGGTAATAATAGGTTAGCATGTGCGCGCAATTAAGTCAAGTGCTTAATATTATCGGCTTACTTTAAGAAAGTGGAGAGTAGATTTGAATTAATAAGGCAGACTAACTTGTAATATTGGAAAAATAAAGTAAAATGAAGAAAGCAAGATTTAATTCTGATAAAAAACAGCGAGGTCTGTCTATGGCAATTATATCCCTGATCAATCGAAAAGGCGGGGTGGGAAAATCCACCATCAGCATCAACCTGGCAGCCGGACTGGCGACGTATGAATCCAGAAAGCCTGACAGCAAGCCGGTTTTACTGATTGACATGGATGATCAGTTGAGTGCCACTATCACCGCCATGGGGGGCGGGCTGGATGACCAGTTTGTGCCTGTGATCACCGCTGAAAATAACTTCCCGGCAGCGCTGGCGAATGGGTATGGTGCCTCAGAATCGCTGATCCAGGATTCCCTCCTGCCACGCAAACGCAGCGAAAAGGTCAAACTCTTCAAGACCAATAAGGCGCGCATGGAAGGGTTGGAAGCGTCTTTGAAAGTCCGTGAAGATCCCTCTTACCAGCTAACCTATTTTTTGGAACCAATCAAAGATGACTATTCGTACATCATCATCGATAACCCCCCTTCAGCCGGGATCGTCCCAATGAACTCACTGGTTGCCAGCTCGCATGTGCTCATTCCGATTGAACCGGACGGTCTCAGTCTGATTGGCCTGGCTGACATCCTGCGCATGATTGAGGGAGTCCGGAAAACCTCCAACCCCGACTTGAATATCCTCGGGATCATCCCTTCCCGCTTTCGCATGATCAGGCGTCAGTCCCGCGACGTGATTGAGGACATGGAAAAAATGTATGGTCACCTGCTGCTGCCCTACATCAAAGACCTGGCAGAGATCTCGGCTGCGACTACTGCTGGCTATGACATTCAGTCCTACTGCCCGGAAAAATCCCAAGCCTACCGCTGCCTTTCCAATCTGGTAGACGCGGTTTTGGGCAAATTGGGATGATTGCCTGATGATTTCTTTGATCAATGATCCTTGACCAAAACCTGACAGCGGGCTGATGAGGATTACAAGAATGAATGATTGCAGGACTGCCTGTCCGACTTTATTGTGCCCATGGGCACAGGATCTATGGCAAGAAATGAAAGATTGAGGAGTAACTAATATGCCAGAACCCAAAAATAAGAGTTTTGAGAACCTAATCAACCTGACCAGCGATGCTTTCAACGCCAGCACGGCGGAAGCTGAACAAACCTACGAAACCGGCGCCCCTAAAATGGTCAACAACCGTCAGAGCGTTTACAGGGTCCCGCTTTCGATGGTCCGCCCGGACCGATTTCAGGCGCGCTTTATGTTGCCATTCGAACTTCGAAATGGATTTTATCAGGGCGAGATCGGCTGGTCGGAAGCAGTCCGCCGCTGGATGTTCCTGGCGGAACACGACCGCCTGATTAAGCGCGAGCTGGATGAGCTGGTGGCGTTGGGCGATTCCTTGCATGACACCGGGCAGATCAAACCAGTCACCGGGCAGGTGCTTAACCAAAATGGGCGGGATGTCTTTCAGATGCTCACCGGTGAACGGCGCTTCTGGGCAACGGCCATCCAGGCTGTGCGCGAGGGGCGCACCGATGAACCTTACGTCCTGGCGTTAATCGACAACCAGCCCTCTCTGGAAAAGCAGATCGCTGAGAATATGGCTTACAAGGCGCTCACCCCATTGGGCAAAGCCCGGGCAGCCGCCAGAATGGTTTTGGAAGCCAATGGGCTCAAGCCCGATGACCAGCAAGATGAATTTGCCTACTTCCGTCAGGTGGCAGACGTCCGCCTGAGCGATGAGACCAGAGACCTTCTCCAAAAGACGCTCCAGCTTGAACGCACCTATTACGGTCGGCTGATGAAGTTCTTCGAGCTGCCTGAGGATCTGTTGGAGGTCTGTGACCGCTCCGAAATGCCTGAGCGAGTCCTGCGCGAGATCATGCAATATGATCAACAATATTGGCCTGGTGCGGTAGCTTATTTTGCTGAACACGATGGCCGCACCTACCTAGATGTGCACGCCTTTCTGGAGCGCGCTGTCGGCCGTGAGAAGACCCGGTCGGTCCGCCTGCCAACTGACCCGGCCACCAAGTCCGCCCGTTCGCTCAAGCGTGTGCTCTTGAACCTGGACGAACTGCCTCAGAAAGACAAAGTCGGCTCTCTTGCTGATGCGATTGTCGGCGAAGTGGACCGTGATGAAGCTCACAAATTGCTCAGCCGGATGGAAGAGCTGGTCCAGGCGCTCAGGCTCCGGGTGGATAATTTGAAGTAACCTTATGAATAAGATGAATTTTGGACGGTTTGTAAAACTGTCCTTTTTTATTGTAAATCAAGGAAAGTCTTCAACCTAATCCATCTTCAGCTTGATGTTTTCTTGTTTCATGCCAGGTGTGATACTGCCGCGTTTTCCAGTCATTTGAAAAAAGTGTACCGGCTAAATCTTAATGCGTATAGTAATGTTAATTATCTCTTTAGTCTCAAAATGACAAAATCTTTGGACAGGTTGATGCGGGAATCGCATTTATATATAAATCATCCATTCCAAATTGCTGTACCGCGTTCTGCTTTAAAACGGATTTGCACAACAAAAAAGTGAAATTGCCACGCAGATGGAGCTCTCAACGGCAGATTAGGGGGATGGGAAGATTAGCTAAAGCAGGCGGAGAGAATGGAGAGTTATGATAAACAGGAGCAATACTGTCCAAGCATTCCACGAGGAGCATATTTTTAGCAAGATACTTAACCGCAATTTGAATGCCATCTTGATTCTGGTTTTTTAACTATTGATTTTATTCTTGGCATATAAAGCAGTGAATCTTTTATAATTTAATTGACAGGGATGAAGAGGAACTGGCGGCTTGGGTTGGAATGAAGTAAAAAATCAGGCAATGATTATGATTTCCTCGCACATCTGACCAAAAGATTCTTCATCGCTACCGTTCCTCAAAATGGCAAAAGGGGACATTTCGTGTAAAGTGCAGGTCAGAGGAGAATTGCTTATTACTGGCTGGATGGTCATTCTGACCAAAATGAAGAATCTTGTCTTGTACATTGTAAAGATCCTTCGCTCCGCTCTTGACAAGGTTATAGCATAGCATTCAGGATGACACATGTACCTACCGCCCGTGGTAGATTCATTCTGCAATTGATAGTTATTTTAAGCGGAGCAAAGAACCCTGCCTTGTTCAGAGATCTTTTTAAGTGTTTTCTTGCTATCAGGTATCGCCGGCGATAGGGAGGGCACTATTTGTGGTGCACTCTCTTTGCCTAACTTATTTTTGCGGGTAATGTGTTGTTTTCCACTCTGGCACTAATATTGCAACCATTCCATTAGTAATCTCTGCGAAATACACGCAGAGGTAGTTGCTACTGCCACGAGCGCATTCCCATCAGGTCTGCATGGCGGCGTTGGAGGAAGTGATGACAAGAGCATTTGGTTTGGACATCAGTAAATATCAAAGCAGTTCGGATGGAACCACGCGAATGGATTTCAATGCAGTACAAGCCCATTCTGAAGAGGTAGTCTTTATCGCTGCGCGGGCTGGCGTCTCGTGGAGTTACAAGGATCCGATGTTTGATTATTATTGGTCAGAAATGGCGCGCATTAAGGTCTGCCGAATGGCTTACTTTGTGCCTTACTTTGGTGAAAGTGCCTTATCCCAGATGGACGCCTTGTTCAAGATTCTGGAAGGCAAGGCCAACTGGAACTATGACCGGCTGGTGTTGGACCTGGAAGTGGCTGATATCAACCCACGTGAGCGCATTACTGCTACCACGCTCAAATGCCTGGATATCTGCAAGGCGCGCACCGGCAGGTAC
Organism: Anaerolineaceae bacterium; assembly: GCA_049301715.1. Taxonomy (GTDB): domain Bacteria; phylum Chloroflexota; class Anaerolineae; order Anaerolineales; family Anaerolineaceae; genus Mesolinea. Next base: position 39,204 of record JBAQLH010000027.1, on the reverse strand, counting down.
CCAGCAGTTTATTCACGGGCAAATTGGGTCACATCTTATCTCAACCTCAGTCAGCTTCCGACCCTGGATTGGTGGTTCGCCCAATACAAAAGCTCCCTGCTTTGGCCGCTCTATACGGCGGAACACCCCGGCCCACCCGACCTCCCCAACGGGGTAACAACTTACCTGATGCATCAAACAGGCGACCACTGCAAAGGCATCGGGACAGTCAGTCATTATATGGATTACGATCGTTGGAATGGTACGAAGGCGGACGTGCTGCGGTATTTTGGCAATCCTGTGAGTACCCCTGTTGAACCGGTAACGGTGCTATTTAAAGCCAAGTGCATGGTCTCAGCGCTGTATAAACGCAGCGGACCAGGCTCAACTTACCAGGTGGTTGGTTCGCTCAACCTGGGGGAAGTGGTGAGCGTTTACGAAATGAAGGACAACTGGTATCGCATTGATGCGGTCAGCCAGGTGTGGTGTTCGGGTCAGTCCAAGTACATGCAGCGGGTAGATTCCGACAATCCACCAGGCGATGAACCGGTTTTATTCCAGGCGAAGTGCATCGTCAGTGCGCTTTATATCCGCAGCGGACCCGGATCGAGCTATTCAACTATTGGATACTTGCAAAAGGACGACGTGGTGAATGTGTACGAGGAGAAGGACAGTTGGTTCCGGATCAAATTGGGCGAACAAGAATGGTGTTCGGGTTCTTCCCAATACATGCAAAAAATATAGCCCACAGCTCTTTGGCAAGAAGCGAAGATTAAATAAGAAAAGGCTGCTCGCGTAGAAGAGCAGCCTTTCGCTATATGAAAGGATGGTCTAAAGATCGTTCAGAAGGTTTGCCAGGGCTAAGAGGACAAAGCCGGCCAGAACCAGCCAGAAATCATACTGGGCGACAGCGCCGATGATGTCAAGTTTGCCCAAAACGCCAACTAAAACAAGAACGAGGGCAATAATAAAAGTGGTGGATTTTGGTGCGGATAGTTTCATGATGTTTTCTCCTATAAAAATAAATATAAATTTTTCTACCAAATGGTATGAAAAACATTTTAATTTAGTTTGAAACTTGTGTCAACTTTTTTGAGAATGTTTTGTGAGTGTCGAAAAACCTTGCGCGTCATTCCCATTTCAAGGAACACATAGCCGGAGGCAGGCAGACCGGAGCGGAGCACACCAAGTGGACGAGGGACTCAACCCGTAATTACACAGTGCCCATAGGATACAAAAGATGGCGATCTCATTTTCCAGGACCCTGAAATTGCTTCTTCGAAGGCTCGTAATGACGTTTTTCAACACCCCTATTTTGGAAATATTATTTGCGCAAAGAGCAATTGAATGATCATGAGTGGAAATTCCCCCTTTTATCCGGGTGATTTTCTATGGCAGCCCCGAGAGATTCCGGGTGAAACGAAAAATCCGAACTGGGCAGAAATTTCCTCATTCGGAAGCTGTTTGGTTTGATGGGTTGGGAACCGATCCTGTGAAATATTTCTCCATTTCATTTATGAGAAAAGATCAAAGAGCAGAATCTCAGCTTGTTCAGACGACCATCAGTCTGCATTGTAAGAGTTTGCCGGCTCTCTGGAAGGGGAATGTGATTTGGTCACTTTGCTCATCCCAGCTCATCCCGTACTCTACGGTGTCTTGAAGCTACGAAAAGAATTGGTTCTGGATCCGAAGACTTAACTTTTCCGTTTGACTCGTAAGACCATACCAGATCAATTCTTATGAAATCCAACACAGGAACGGGATTTTCTTAAGGAGGTAAATTAGCACGGCGCTGATGATAAAAATCAAAAGCGTCAGGCTTGGAATGGAAAGAAGCGGGGTAATGCTGAATACTGACAAGCCCAGCACTTCTTCGAGGAAGTAAATGACTATTGGATGAATTAGAAAAACTCCCAAGGTCAATCTTGAGACGCCGGCAATCTTGTCTTCAGCAGCCCGTGAGAAATGCACTTTACCGACAATGTTCTTAAAAAACAAAAACAAGGCAACTGCTTCAAACAACGTCATGAGCGAGAGTCTGTCTGAAAACCTTTGATCCGATATGCCGGCTCTGGAAGAAACTCTGCTGGTTAGCAAGGCTGCTGCGAAAACCCCCGCAATTCCCAAGGCATAGAGAATACGGGTTTTATTGCGGCTGAGTTCAAAAACAGACACCAAGGAATAGCCAAGTAAGAAATATCCGGTAAATAGAAAAATTGTTCCAAAAGGAAATTTGCCTGCGAGCAGATTTAGCCACTGGTAATTAGGCAGAAGATTGCCACTGCTGAGCAGTGTCTGAACAACAATTCCCAGGAAAAACAACGTAACTGCGTAAGTCAGAACCGGTTTTCCCCCGCTCCTTATCAAAATGCGAAGAAAGGGTGACAGGATGTAGAGGCTGATTAAGATTGGCAGAAACCACAAGTGATAATGACTGGCGATGATCAACGTTACCAAATCTCGAAACAGATCAGTCGAGGCAGGCGAATCCGAGGTCAGAATGGTAAAGATTGCATAAATGCAGGACCAGACCAGATATATGACCACAATTTTCCTGATGGGCACACCAAACAGCTTTTTTAAGGGCATTTCTTTACGAATATCCAGGAATAAGACACCGCTAACCATGACGAAGAGCGGTGTTGCTGCTCGCACGGCACTTACATTAGCGTTAATGATCTGCCAGGAAGTAGTGCCAACCGAAATTTTATCCAATTGAGGGGTAATAAGATTGAGGGTTATGATCATTAAGGATGCAAGAATTCGCAATAAATCCAGCCAAACCAAGCGCTTTTTTTGGGTTGGGGTCGGTAAATTTGGTAGGCCTGTTTCCATATCTATTTTGCACCTTTTTGCAGGGTTGAGGCAAGTTTACTTGATTAATCTGTATAACTGAGCGAATTGCCACTCTTGTACAGAGCAAGGTGTAGAAATGCTTTATAGGAGCGGATCAAGCTTTGGCTGACCGATTTGTAGAGAGGACGCACGGAGTTGAATGGTAAACCTTTCCGCGCCTCGTCCATTTTCTGTTTGGTTGAGAATAGGATCTGAATGGTGATGTAGCTGCGAAGATGATTGACCGTTCATGTTAGAAGCCATTGCTTGCAAAGAAGAACTGCGGCTTGGCAAGTCTTTTGGTCAGTCCAGGGGATTCATGCTAAACCGATATGAAGTTGCTTGCTCTTGTAATACTTCTGCCAAAAGCATTGTTCATAAGGGGGATGCCGGCTTAGAAGCCGGCATCCTTTCATTCGCTCCACTGCCCGTAGCAACTAAGCCGAGTTATTCTGATCGGAATTTCTCTTGATTGACACATGGGAAGCTCCATTCCTGTGGCAAGATACTCCCTGCCCCTTTGACCGCTCATAGTGGAACAACTTATGTTTCATGTTTGTAGAGTTTCATGTAATTCTTATTACTGCTTTGACTCAAATATTGGTTATTTCATCGGTTTCGTCATACCCCCGGGTGATGCCAAATTTTGTTTTTGGGCAATTCGACCATTACCGGCTTACAGTGCCTATGAATTTAAGCCACCCGGTGTTATACTTATATTGTTAATGAATATTTTACCTATTCTTAACCTCTTGACAAAAAATAACAAAACCCATAAAATAGTTGATATGTGTACTATTTGCTACAAAGCGGGCAGACAATGGGCTCCAGGAGAATGGTTCTTTACGAATCTCTAAAAGCTATCTTTCTTCATATTGATAATCATGAGAAGGCTTTCTTGAGTCAATATGGTCTGTCTTTACCACGATTCTATGTCATTTTACATATTTACAACCATCCGGGTATCAATTACATTGACCTGAGCAATCTAATGCTTTGCACTAAAAGCAATACTACTCGCGTTGTTCAAGGTATTCAAAAAGATAATCTGGTCATTCGTAAATCTGACCCTGCGGATGGCAGGAGTTTCCAGCTTTATCTAACTGAAACCGGTAAAGCCTTGTTTGAGCGGGTTTACCCGGCGTATCTTAACCAGGTGGATCAATTGATGTCGCAGTTTACTGACACCGAGTTGGAACATTACACCATGGTTAGCCAACACATTGAAAGCACCTTGGCACCTAATACAGGTACTGGCAATAGCTCTAGTTTAGTTGATCTGACATCAGGAATGAGTACGCCAACCCAAGTAACCACCAAGTTGGAGCCAAGATGACGATTAAAACAGGTGGCAACGTTTGCCCACCACAATCTACTGTTTCAAAGGAGAAACCAATGAAGAAAAGTTATTTGTTTTTTGCAGTCATTTTGATTGCATCTTTGCTGCTTGGTGCATGCGGCCAGGCAACAGAAGTCCCTACCGAAGTTCCGACCGAAGCTCCGACCGAAGTTACGACCGAAGCTCCGACCCAAGCTCCGACCGAAGTCCCAACCGAAGAAGAGGCTGTTGCCACCCTGCGTATTTGGGCAGATGAACAGCGGGCCCCCGTCCTGGCTGCCCTGGCAGATCAACTGAAGGCTGAGTATAACGTCGACTTGGTCGTAGAGACGGTTTCTGGTATCCGAGATAATTTCCTTGTGGCAGCTCCTGCTGGCGAAGGTCCGGATATCATTATTGTTGCACATGACCAGGCTCCAGCCTTGGTCGCCAGTGGCTTGATCGCCCCGATGGATCTAGGTGAAAAAGCTGCTGACTTTGACGCTGACGCTATCAAAGCTTTCACTGTAGACGGTGTTTTGTATGGTATGCCCTACGCAACTGAGAACCTGGGCTTTTTCTACAACACTGATCTGGTCGAGACTGCCCCTACCACCTGGCAGGAAGTTTATGACATAAGCAAACAGTTGATCGCCGATGGCAAGGTGGAATATGGTATCGCTTTGGCTGGTACTTCCTACGATGCCTATCCCTGGATGACCTCCCAGGGAGGTTACATCTTTGGTGTAGATGCCGAGGGTAACTACAACCCCGATGATGTCGGTGTTGGCGGCGAAGGTATGATTGCATTTGGCAATATGGCAAAAAAGTGGCTGGATGATGGCGTCCTCTTCAAAGAGACTGATGGTAACACTGTAAAATCGATGTTTGTCAATGGCCAAATCGCTTTCCTGATGAATGGTCCATGGGAACTCAATAACCTGCGCAAGGCTGGCACTCCATTTGCCGTGGCGTCTTTCCCGGATGGCGGAGTACCTTTCAAGGGCGTCCAGGGTTTTCTTGTGAATTCCTTCAGCGAGAACATCCTATTGGCTCAGACCTTTTTGACCGAATTCGTTGCCACCGAAGAAACCATGCTCAAGTTTGTGGAAGCCGATCCTCGCAATTCCGCTTACCTGCCTGCTTTTGAAAAGCAAACCGATCCGGATCTACCCTCCATCGCGGCTGCCGGCGCAGATGCCCAACTTATGCCTGCCATCCCTGAAATGGGCAAAGTTTGGACTGACTGGGGTAATGCTCTCACCTTTATTTTGAATGGCGAGAAAACCCCTGAAGAAGCCTATACCTTCGCACAGGAAGCCATTGTAGCTGCCATTGCGGCTGATTACACTGGAATGGTTAATCTGCCTGGTGACTGGCAGGTGGCTGCTGGGGTTTGCGAGGGTGATTGGGATCCTAAATGTGACGGTTCTGCAATGACTCTTGGCGATGATGGTTTGTATACCGCCAAATTTACCATCCCTGCTGGCGAGTATCAAATCAAAGTTGCCATGGACGGCGGTTGGGACACTAACTATGGTGCCGAAGGCGTTGCTGGTGGCGATAATATCACTTTTACCGTTGCGGCTGAGGGCGAAGTTGCCTTCACCTACGACCCTGAAACCCACCTGTTGGACATTCAACTTCCGTAATTTAGTTAAGTAATATCGAGGAGACCAGATAATTCTGGTCTCCTCTCTACAAGTTAATAGAAAGGAGAAGCAGGGAATGAACAAGCCAAGTATTTCCACGGCGGCTTTTGCCAAAAAGACTATCACCAGCGTTTCCTCCATAATCACTACTATTATCGTTGTTGTCGTAGATATCCTGCTGGGATATTTTGCGTTTAGACTGGTAAAGCTCGGGTACATCCCACTTGCCGTCGTTTTCGCCTGCATCATTGCTATCATATCAATCAGTTTCCTCGTCCCGAAAATGAAACATTTTCGTTGGATGGCGGTAGGTTTGGCAGCCTGGCTGCTCTTCTCCATTTTTCCAATCATCTATACCATATATAACGCCTTCACAAATTATGGGGATGGGCATTTGATCTCTCAAGCTCAGGCAGTCGAACAGATAAGCGCTCAAACGTATCTGCCTGAATCCGGAAAATCCTACCAATGGGTGGCATACCGTTCAGAAGCGAATGATTACCTGCTGTGGCTGAAGGATACGGATGGCAACACCAGCATTGTTCGTATGGTGGAAGCCAAGGCGGGTGACCACACCCTCGAGGTTATGCCCGGTCAGAATGGCATTGGTGAACTGGATGAAAACGGCGCCCCCAAAACAATTGATGGCTATACCCGGCTCAACAAACTGACCGCATCCACTGACAAGACTCTGACCCAGATCAAATTTGGCGACCCGGAGAATACGATCCAGGTGCGTTCCCCATCCGAAGCCGCGCAATTGGTGCCGCTGTACGAATATGATTCTACTACCAACGTCTTTACCAATTTAAAAACGGGTGTCCAGTATTATGACGAAAAGGGCACCTGGACTGCCCGGGATGGAACAATAATTGTTCCTGGGTATAGCGCTACGATAGGGTTTGATAACTTTGTACAATTTGCCACGAGCCCGGGTTTGCGCGGTCCATTGGTGACCATTGTTATCTGGAACTTTGTCTTCGCCTTCATGAGTTTGCTGCTGACTTTCTCTTTGGGGCTGTTTATTTCGATTATTTATGGCGATCCAAACTTCAAAGGCAAGAAGATTTTGCGCTCCCTTCTGTTAATTCCTTACACCATCCCCAGTCTGATTACCATTTTGATCTGGCGGGGGATGCTGAACCCGGAACTGGGTATCGTCAACCGGGTTTTGGAAAGCCTGTTTGGCATTTCACCCGAATGGACTACTGTACCTGCTTTAGCAAGGACGGCCGTTTTGATCGTCAACACCTGGTTGGGATACCCCTACTGGATGTTGGTGACCAGCGGCGCTCTGCAATCCATCCCAAGCGATATTTACGAAGCCGCGGAGGTGGATGGCGCCACCGGCTGGCAGCGTTTCTGGAACATTACTCTGCCGCTGCTGTTGGTTTCGGTTGGACCACTGATGATTTCCTCTTTCATTTTCAATTTCAATAATTTTAACTTGATCTACGCTTTTATCAACGGCGGACCGCCCATTCCAACTGCAATGACTCAGGCTGGCTACACGGATATTATTATCAGTTATGTCTACAACCTGGCTTTTGCCAGCGGTCGTGGTGTTCAATACGGCTATGCTTCGGCGATTTCTTTGATTTTGTTCGTATTGATCGCAATCATGTCCCTGGCGCAGTTCAGACTCACAAACATGTGGGAGGAGGTAGGAGAAAATGTCTAAGCAACCCAAACCTAAAAAACAGCAGTCAATTTCCAAGAGTCGTAGAACTGGGCTGATCTGGCGCTGGGTTTTGGCTGTTTTCTTGATCACTTTCAGCATCTTCCCGGTTTTGTGGATCATCTCCGCTTCGGTAAATCCTTTAAATGACCTGGCAACCCAAAAGCTCATCCCGGACAACCCTGGGTTTGACAACTTCAAAGCGTTGGTGAACAACCCGGTTTTCCCGTTCTTTACCTGGTTGGGCAACTCGTTGAAGATCTCGACTATCTCCACCTTGCTGACACTCTCACTGACGACCATGGCAGCATTTGCCTTTTCAAGGTTCCGTTTTAAAGGCAGGCAGACCTTGCTTAAAGCCATCTTGCTGATCCAGAGCTTCCCGAATCTGCTGGCGATCGTTGCTTTATTCTCCATTGTCAAGCAGATTGGCGATGTCATTCCGGCCCTTGGTCTGAATACGCATGCAGGCTTGATCCTGGTCTATTCTGGCGGAGCAATGGGCATGAATATCTGGCTGATGAAGGGCTACATGGATACCATCCCGCGCGATATTGATGAAAGCGCACATGTGGATGGCGCCACCGACTGGCAGGTATTCACCAAGCTGATCCTGCCGCTGCTGCGACCGATTCTGGTTGTCATCGGGATTTTGAGTTTTATTGGTACCTATGGAGAATTTGTAATTGCCAGAACGCTGCTGACCAAAACTGAGCTGCAAACTGCCATGGTCGGTCTGCAGATTTATACCGCAGGGCAATACACTAAAAATTGGGGTGTGTTTGCCGCCGGTGCTCTGATCGCAGCATTGCCGATCATGATCATCTATCTGGTCTTGCAGGACCAGATTGTGGGTGGTCTGACGCAGGGCGCGGTCAAGGGTTAAAAGGAACGTTGCTGCCCGAAATGGGAGGATCTTTTATGATCTCTGCGTAGAGTGCGCATAGCTAAAACGAAGAAATTGAAACATAATGCTGTATGCTTATGGAAGAGCGGGCGGTGAAAACCCCGCCCGCTTTTGCTTAGTGAAATTAATGAAGTTGGTAGGGTGAGTCCCTGACTTACCAGTTAAGCTAGAGCACGTATACTCGTTGATTGAGTGTTACTGGCATCTCTTTTGTCATGCTGAACTCAATGAAGCATTCATATGTGTAAAAGAGCAGGAAAGCCAAGCGGCTGCAAGCAGGGAAAGGATAAGAAAAATGGCGGATAAGAAGGGGATAATTTGCGAAAAATTGAATGGGATTGACATATTGACAGAGAAGGAGGTTCAATGGAATTTTTGGTCTTGTAGTTCTTCGATGTGATGTAAAATGAAGAAGTTCAAAACCAGTAGTTTTCCTTGCATTTCCTTTAGAAAAGGGTAATCAATTTCGTAGTTGGTGTAGAAGAGGAGCATAATATGTCCAAAAAAACTCTTAGTATGATCCTGATCGTTGCTGGTGTTATTCTATTTATCTTTTCTCTGATTGCGGATTTGATCAATCCAAATTACTACCCGGGTTTCAATTGGGCTCAAATCACTGGGATGGCAGTTGGTTTCGCGGCTCTATTGACTGGCTTGTGGCTCCGCCGAGCCAAATAAGTGTGCTCGATTTTTGAAGCATATTTCTCTCCCTGTGTCTGAATGCAAACCGTTTGCGCGGAGGCTTGCTCTCCCGTCGGCTTTCAGCTACAAACCGTCCGCAGCAACCGCCTGACCACATCCGCCTCGAAGAGTGGCCGGGCAGACTTGCCATTCTCCGCTGGGGCGATGTGTTTGACAAATATCCCGTCCTGCAGCCAGCTGAATTGATAATTTGCAAACGCGGGGGAGGCAATATACGCGCCACTCGGATGCTGATTTGTCCGCATGAGTTCAATGCTTTTTTATCTAAGTCAATCACAGTTTTGCAATCCATACCAACCGTCCAAAGTCTATAACAGTTTTTTTGGCCAGAGCCCAAATCAATCTGCCCATTCAATCACGATCATGCTCCAATACTCCAGGGACGGCACAGTAAACGTAATTTTGCCCGCCTCCTGCTTGAACTCCAATGCATAATGGATTTCCGGCTGATCAGGTGTGGCGTACCACACCCCCATAACACGTCGGGAAGCATCATCCACGTTCATCTGAAAGTTTTGCAACGCCTTTGGCTTATCCGGAACACGCTTATTCCACTCTGTTTGCTCAATCCCCAAAAAGTTTATCAGATTAATGGCTGTTCTTCCCCCGGATTCCCGTACGATGGGCCAGATGGTATTCTTTAATTGCGAGAGCGAAGAGGAAACGCCTGGAATCTTAATCCGGGGCTGAAACTCGGCGCTAACATCGGTTGTGCCAGGCCCGGTGACGTTTTGGTACCGGACGCTAAAGTCATAGTAATCCCTCAGAGTTGCAGAAAGGCCGTCCGAAATGCTCTTATACCCAGGAAAATAAGCTTCAGAAAGCATGCCATTGTTCTCTCCCAACTCAATATGGCCCCCTCCGCTGGCGAAAATCGCCGCTTCATTCAGAATCGCATTATTTTCAAAGCTGGGGTCAATGTAGCATGCCAGGACCACCGGTTTTCCGCCCCCCAACTTCTGCCCAATGACGATCAATTGATGCAGATTGGCGAACCAGGTGTATGGCTCCCAGACTTCAATATAGACAAAATCTTCGCGTGAGGGGGCAATCTGCTCCACGGGCCAGTTCGTGACCAGATTGAATACCACCGCGTCCTTTGGAGAATATTGGTCCGTCAATGCCTTGGTCTGGTTCACAAATTCGGCCAAAGCTGGTGCCAGGTCATAGCGGTTCCCTTGCTGGTCAAACCCAACTTTCGGATCACCATATTGATCAATATGAATTCCGTCAAAGCCGGTAGAATCCAAAACCTGCTTGTATTGCTCCAATATATGGGCCGTCCAGGGAGAGCCCGGACGAGGGTCCATAATCATCATCTTGTCCCCGCCAAATGCGTACATTTCCCCCTTGTTGTCATAAAGCGCCATTTCGGGGTGTTGCAAAGCATAAGCTCGTGAGGAACCATATATGGCCGTGTAGGGCATGGCTGCCATGCCGTATTGATGCGCCGCCTCAATCAAAGCCTTCACGGTCACGATGGATTTGGGCTTGGGAGACCACTGATCATAGTATGGGTCTTCGGTAGTGAGAAATTGCTCATGCCGATACATCCAATCGTAGAACTGTAAGCCATTAATATGGTAATGGTTCAGCAGTGCCATGGTTTCTCTCGCGTCGGTGCGGCCAGGATAGAAATCTGTCAGGAAGCCATAGCGTGGATTCTGGGTCCAGTTTTCCAGCACATCAAAAGCTGTGGAATCAGTTGTTAGAACCCTGTCATCAGGGCCGAGCAGCTTAACTTCCACGCCGTAACCGCGCGGTGTTTCGATTGGGGGCTGGTAAACAAACTTCTCCACCTGAGCTTGGCCGCTCAGACTGATCGTGCGTGTCTCACTATGAATTTCTTTCGTCAGTGAAAGAATGGACAGAACAATGCGCATATGCCCTTCGTATGCAGCGGAGCTTTGAAAAGCGGCGCTCAGCTTAACCGGTTGACCGGGTTGATAGTAGGACAGGTCCATCGATAAGTCGGTAATTTTCACAGTTACATTCATGGGTTCCTCTGTAGGAATTGGAGTTGTTACGGGCGCGCTTGCGCAGCCAGACAAGAAGAGAACCAGCGCCGTCAGGAAGGAAAGTGTCTTCAGCATCAGCAAAGGCTATCCTTTAATTGCCCCAGCGGTAATCCCTCCGGCAAAGTATTTTTGCAGGCTGAAGAATACAATAATTACGGGAATGAGAGCGATCAGCGAAGCGGCGAACACCAATCCCCACTGGGTTCCATGCTGCCCCTGGAACAGCGCGATGGCAATCGGCAGGGTTCGCTTGGTGGGTTCATCAATAAAGGTCAGGGCCATGATGAATTCATCCCAAAAACCCATAAAAGAGAAAATCGAGACCGTTGCCAGGCCAGGTGCTGAAAGCGGCAGCATGATTTTTGTGAATGTGGTGAAGTAATTTGCACCTTCCAGGAGGGCTGCCTCTTCCAGCTCTTTGGGGAGCTGCTCGAAGAAGCCGCGTAGCAGAAAGATCCCGGATGGAATACTGGTCGCAGAATAGATCAGAATCAGGCCTCCCAGGCTATTGAGCAAGCTCAGGTTTTTCATCAGCAGGAATTGCGGGACGATCAGGACGGTCGAGGGAACCATCATTACTGCCAGGAAAGCGAAAAAAATGACTTCTTTTCCTTTGAAATCGAAACGGGCAAAGGCATAGGCAGCCATCGCGGCAAACAGGACCGTTATGATCGTTGCGGTGATGGATACAAAGGCACTGTTCAAAAAGTATTGCTGGAAGTTATTCGCCTGCCAGGCTTTGACAAAATTATCCAGCGAAGCATTCGTGGGGATCAATTCCGGCGGGTACTGGATTACATAAAGGTTGGGGGTCAACGCAGCGGAGATCATGTAAAGGAATGGGATCACCATCACCACTCCACCAATCAGCAGGAGGATGGTAACGGGCGTTTTCTTAAAGTGGGAGAAGAAATTTTTCATCATTGCCTCATCACATCAATTCTTGCGGGCGCCGCAGGAATTTCAACTGCAATCCGCTTAGCGTGACAACAAGGAAGGCCAGCACGTACGAGAGCGCTGCACCGTACCCAAAGTCCAGGTAGCCAAAGGTCTGATGGTACACGTAGCTCAGCCACACCTCAGTTTGCTGCATGGGCCCTCCGTTGGTAATCAGATACACTGAAGTGAACACGTTAAAACCGCCAATAATCAGCATCACCAGCGTGTAGACGACCGTAGGGCTGATTAATGGCAGGGTGATTGACCAAAAACGCTGCCACCCGTTGGCGCCGTCCATTTCAGCGACCTCTGTTAACTCTTTCGGGATGGTGCTGAGCGCAGCCAGGTAGATAATCATTGACCAGCCAATCCCTTTCCAAATCCCCAGGCTCATAATAGGGATCATGGCTGTATTGGCTTGCTGCAAAAATGGCACGGGCTTACTCACGATGTGGAAAACATCGACCAAAAAATAGTTAATGACCCCTTGTGGACTTTGAAAGAGGTAACGGAACAGCAAGGAAACGATCACCCAGGAGGTAATAACAGGAATGTAGTAAACCGCGCGGAAGAACGTTTTGCCTTTGGTAAGGCTATTGATGAGCACTGCGACAAGCATCGCGAGAATCATCTGCGCGGGCACGGTTATCGCCACATAAAGAATTGTGTTCTTAAATGCCACCCCGGTGATCTTGTCGCTAAAAATCCGCGTGTAGTTGTCCAAGCCGATAAACGTGCTGGGTTTATTCGGCATTATGGACCAATCGAAAAAGCTGATTTGGAAGCCTTTGAGCAACGGATAGACCATGAAGACGACAAAAAGGATCAGCGCGGGCAGGATGAATAAATAGGGAATAATTTGTTTTTGTCTTTTCATTGACATCTTCATAAGGTCTTCTCCGGGTAAGCTGAGTGAGATTTAGCTTATTCCGTCTTTTGCGACTGAAAGTATGGCACGGCGAATCCAGTAAAGCTGCGTTCTCTGTTTCTGCCGTGCCTTTTTTATTGATTTACCTGGCTTTCAAGCAGCGCGCTTACTGCAAGAGCGGATCAATCTGCGCTACGGCAGCATCCAGACCATCCTGAACGGTCGTCGTGCCATTCAGGATGCCCGTGCCAGCATCCGTAATGATTTGTTCAATCCTGGTCCAGTTGGCAACAGGAGTGCGGGCTTTGGCGGTCTCCAATTGCGTCAGGAAGATGCCGAAGTAATCGGGCAGTTTGGCGAGATTGTCGCCTTCGCTGGCGGCTTTTAGAACAGGCATCTGTCCAACAGTCGCCATCTGCATCTGGGTATCCAGGGAGAGCATGTAGCTGATGAACTTGGCAGCAGCGTCTTTGTTTTTAGACTGCTGGAACATAACGATGTCTTCACCGCCAACTACTGAGATCGAGCCACCTTTGCCGGCAGGCACCAGGGTCATGCCGTATTTCACATCCGGGAACTGGCCGCCGAATGAGGGCGGGAACCAGGGGCCTTCCAAAATCATGGCAATATTACCCTGACCGAAACCGCCCCAGCTATCCACACCACCACCTAAAATTCCGGGATGGATGTAGCCATTCTCTACCCCGTCCTTCAGATACTGGTACGCAGCCGCGGTATCGGGTCCGTTGAAGTAACCTGTGGAGGCAGTGTAATCGGCATTGGTCATATCGCCGCCAAAGCTCCAGATCCAGGGATCGACCGCCCAGGCGTAGGTGCCACCATCCGCAAAGCAGTATTTATCCGGGCCGAGGGCTTTTATCTTTTCACAGGCGGCTGTAAACTCATCAATTGTGGTGGGAACTGCCGTGATTCCAGCTTCGTCAAACAAGGCCTGGTTATAGACCAAAACGCGGGTGTTCGTGTCCAATGGCAAACCATAGTAGCCATCCTTCAGGTAGTTGGTGGACAGAGGCCCGGCGAAGACCGCATCCTTGAGCGTGTTGAAATCAGGCATCGTTGTGTCCAATTTGGCTAACGCACCCATATCGGCAAACTCGGGCACCCAAATAATGTCCAGGCGGGCAACGTCTGGCGCAGTCTCGCCAGCCACGGCGGTAACCAGCTTTTGATGGAACTGATCGTAAGGGATATTGACTGCTTCCACTTTGATCCCGGGGTTGGCCGCTTCAAAGGCGGGGATGATGGTGCTATCCAGGAAAGGGGTCTCAGAATCCGCGTTATACCCATGCCAGAAGGTGATCGTGACAGGTTCGGCAGCGGGATCCTCAGTAGTAGGGGCTTCAGTAGTAGCTGGAGCCTGGGTTAGAGCCTCTGTTGCAGCTTGGGTTTCCGCACCGGTAGGGGCTTGGGTTGTCACCGCGGCGGGAGACGAGCATGCTGACAGCACGAGTCCCAGCGCTAATAATACTGTTATGAGTACATACGATGTTTTTGCCTTCATTTTTTCTCCTTTAGATTGATGGAAGGTGAAATCTGACTTTGAACGATCCTAGGTTCAAGAGCTTTTTTTTCTATTTCTTCCCAAGTCCTCCCTCTGGCCGGGTCGGAGAATTAAACAACTCTCCAATCACCACACTAGCCGCGGCACTTGCCCATGTATCATCACCCAGGGGCATGACACGGATTTCAGTATCGTTCGCCAGTCCGGGCATCACGTTTTGATGGAAGCTGTCTCGCAGCGCCGAGAAAAACAGGTCTCCCATATGAACGCCTTCACCACTGATAAGGATCAGCTTCGGATCCAAAATGTTAACCAGGTTGGCAATTTCAACGCCAAGCAAGTTGCCTGCATTCGCCAGAACGGCAGCCGCCGCGGCATTGCCGTTATAGGCTTTTTGCAAGAAATCTTCAAAACTCAGGATCTCTTCTCCAACCTGTTTTCGGGCAGTTGCGAGCAATGCCCTGTCCCCCAGGTAACTCTCCAGGCAACCAAGTTTGCCACAACTGCACATTGGGCCGTTCGGGTCCACACAAGTATGCCCAAATTCACCCGCGCCTCCGCTCTTACCGCGGTAAATCTGGCCGTTAATGACCATGCCCATCCCAATGCCACGTCCAACGGTAATGACTATAAAATTATCCTCTGGCAGGCCCTGACCCAACCATTTTTCACCGAGGGCGAGCGTGTTCACGTCATTATCGATATAAACGGGTACCGATAATTTTGCCTGTAAAAGATCGCGCAGCGGGGTATCTTTCCATCCAAAGAATGGGCTTTGTCGCAGGATGCCTTTTTTCGAGTCTACAACACCAGCCAGACCCACACCCACCCCAAGCAACTTCTCTTTGTTGAGGGAAGATTGGTTAAGGATGTCCTGCACCAGGGCAGCCAGGGAATCCACAACCCCATCCACATGGCTGTCCGTGATATCAATCTGATCCTTGAAAAGCACATTGGAGTTTAAATCTGTCAGTACAGCAACGGCACGATTCTCCATCAATTTGACCCCAATAACCAGACCGCCGAGGGGGTTGAGAGAAAGCAGAATTGGCCGCCTGCCCCCATTCGATTCCCCGGCCTCTTTTTCAAAAACCAGGCCTTGGGTAATCAGGTCCGCGATGATTGAAGTGACGGTAGCAGGGCTTAAATTGGTTTCATGGGCGAGTTCAGCACGAGAGATAAGACCCTTGGATTTGATTGCATTCAAGATGATGGAACGATTGATGTTCCTGATTAAGTCCCGATTGCCTTGTGGTATAGGTGCCATTTGTTCTGCTCGGTTTATTACTTTATTCATTGAATAAACTATGTTATAGTATACGGGATTTTAACGAAATGTCAATACTTTGCTAACATTGTGCTATTGCCTTTGCACAAAATCGGGTTTGATTTGAAGGAAAACAGACTTTGTAGATGATGATTCCGGGCAGCAAAGGCCCGTTTGAGTTCCTGATACTGTTTTTTCCCGGATATTCCCGACTGATTTTTTAGAAGTAAGCATGCTGGGGCTTTTGCAAGCCTGGCTCCCTGGGGAGGGAGGTACAGCAGCGAGAATCTTTTCGGGGGCAACCTGCAAGGAATTTATGAAAAACTGGACTACCAGCAGGACCTGGGGGGTGAATGCACTTTATTTGAATCCAATTTTCCAGGCGGGCACCAATCACCGCTATGGCACGATCGATTATTACCAGGTCGATCCTTTCCTTGGAGACACCCAGGTCTTGCGTCAGTTGGTGGATGAGTTGTACCACGACGAAATGCACATTATCCCTGATGGGATCTTCAACCACTGTGGCGACAACCTTCCACCTTTCCTCGATGTGATGCAAAAGGGGAATAGTTCGAAGTGTGCGAATTGGTTTACCGCGCTGTCTTACCCGCTCTAAAAGGAACCGATCAATTATTGGCTTGCGGAGGCTGCGCTTATCTGCCTAAATTTAAGCATGCCTATCTGCCGTACGGAATTTTATCTATTCTGTTGCGCGGTATTGGTTGGATGGGGTGGGCATGAATGGCTGGCGCCTGACTGTTTCATACAAGCTTGATGCAGAGTTTTGGTGTGGATTCCGCCTGGTGGTAAAATCTATCAGTTGGGCCAGATATTTGCCTGGTTCCATTTCGGCTCTATCTCGCATGACCTCAATATCGTAAGCCAAACCCTACGTACAGAAGTGATGAATGGCATAAAAGTTTTTGCCTGCAATGGAATGGTGCTTCTGGAAGCGGTCAATCGGGGCAACCAATTTATTGGCAAACACGGTACCAGCCATTGGCAACTTCATCGGATGCGGTGGAAAGGTTGAGTGAAAAGGTATTTTTTGCATTGCAAAATAGCGTACAATTATTCCAAGA
This sequence comes from Anaerolineaceae bacterium, assembly GCA_049301715.1. Classification (GTDB taxonomy): domain Bacteria; phylum Chloroflexota; class Anaerolineae; order Anaerolineales; family Anaerolineaceae; genus Mesolinea. The sequence goes on along the minus strand of JBAQLH010000027.1, from coordinate 22,434 downwards.
ATAGCCCTAAAGGATATCATCCCATGCCAATGGCACCTTACATTCCCCTATCCGACCATATCTTTGGCGACCTGGATACTTCCTCTAACGGCGCAAAGTACCTGCTCGAAAAGACCCGCGGCGTACATCACCAGGCTTGCAAGGTTCCCATCCTGCCCAAACCAGACGAAGCAGTCACGCTCTTTGCTACTACCTCAAGCGACCTGCCGTTCCAGGCTGTGACTTTGCGCTACACCATCAATGAATTTCACACTACATCTGAGGTCCCTTTTGCTAAAACCAAGCTGGTCTGGGATACACTTGCCTGGAGCTGGCTGCAGGGCTGGCAAGCCGAACTACCCCCGCAACCTGCTGGTACTATGCTGCGTTACCAGGTTTACGCGGCTTTGCCCGACAACCCCGCTCAATCAGCATCTCCCAAACTTCTTTATGCTGATTCCCAGTCCGAAGATGCCCGAAACGCCAGTAACTACGCCATCTGGTATGGTACGGATTCCACTCCGGGCTGGGCTCAGGACGCCCGAATCTATCAGATCTTTGTAGACCGTTTCAATCCAGGGGAAGGGCACACTTGGCTTCAGACCGCGGATTTGACCCAACCTTTTGGAGGAACCTTGCACGGTGTGATAGAAAAACTGGAATATATCCAGGGCATGGGCTTTAACTGCTTGTGGCTCACGCCTGTCTTCACCAGCCCTTCCCACCACGGCTACGACGTTATTGACTATACCCGGATCAACCCGCGGATGGGCACAGAAGCCGACCTGAAGGAGCTGATCGAAAAAGCCCATCGTCTTGGCATCCGTGTCCTCTTGGACTTTGTTGCCAATCACATCTCCGACCAGCACCCGGCTTTGCAGGCAGCCCTGCGGGAAGAGGACAGCCCTTACCATGATTGGTTTTACTGGGAGCCATACTGGCCGCGCTATCGTTGTTTCTATGATGTCCCAAACATGCCGACCCTCAACCTTGGCTGGGGCAAGCCAGCCCGCCAATACCTGCTGGATTGCGCCCAAAAGTGGCTGCGGCTGGGTGTGGATGGTTACCGTCTGGATTACGCCAGCGGACCTGAGCAGGATTTCTGGATCGATTTTCGCCGGGCTTGCCGTGAAGTCAACCCGGATTGCTGGATCTTCGGCGAGGTAACTCTGCCGGCCGATGCCCAACTTGGCTTTTCAGGGGGCATGGATGGCACATTGGACTTCCTGACCTGCCAGGCGCTGCGCGAAACGATTGCCCTGGGGACTTGGCCACTTTCTAAGCTGGCGGGTTACCTGCAGAGTAGCTTGGCATACTTCCCCGCGAGCTTCAGTCGGCCGGCATTTTTGGATAACCATGACATGGACCGCTTCCTCTTCAGTGCCGGGAACAATTTGCACAAGCTCAAAATCGGATTGACCCTGCTTTACTTGCTGCCCGGTGCGCCCATTGTCTATTTTGGCAGCGAGACCGCTCTTTCGCAGCCGCGCTCTATCCACGATCCTCAAGCCATCGGTTTTGACGAATCCCGCCTGGCGATGAATTGGGACAGGGTGGAAACCAGTGACCTGATCCCCCTGCTGGCAAAACTTTCTGCTCTACGGCAGAAACATCCTGATTTAACCCGTGCAAGGTGGCAGGTATTGGCGCTGGATGATACCAAAAAAATCGCCTTGTGGATGATAGCCCTGGATCAACCACTTTACTTGGCTGTCAACCTGTCGGAATCCCCGCAGGAGCTCTTACTTCCCGAATCGGGCAGGCTAACAGACTTGCTCACGGGGGAGCAAGTGCAGGGCTTTCATGGGATGCTGCGCTTGGAGCCAGTCAGCATCGCCGTACTTTCAATTTCATAATCAACCTGTACCCCGGCCGGCTGAATTGCAAGCGCCCGTCCAATCCATAGCCCCACACAGGAGGGTCAGCCTGACGTTGAAAAGTAAATCAAGTGGAACAAATGGGCAGGGTGTTAAAACAGGGAGGATGACACAAAAAAGGGGAAAAGCCAGTAATGTCTCAGGAAGACCCGGCATGGCGCCATTTATACACTGATTCAGGTCTATCCCTTATAATATCGACTTGATCATAGAGTGGAAATTGCCATGAGTATCAAAGCAGCCTTCAATAATTTTTTACATATCCAACCGGAGGATCATGTACCCGTGCAGGTTGCCAATAACTTCAAGCACAATGTCTATGTTAATACCTTCGACTTGATGTTCTTCACCTTTGGAGATTGCTTTGTCTCAATCAATACTATCATGCCGGTATTTGCTGCCAACCTGACTGATTCCCCGCTGTTGATCGGTCTAATTCCTGCGATTGTCAACTTCGGCTGGTTCCTGCCACAATTATTCCTGTCTGGGCATGTCTCGCGGCTGAAACGAAAATTGCCTTTTGCCCGTAAAATGGCTGTTATCGAAAGAATTCCCTACCTCCTGATGCCGCTAATGGCACTCTTGGTGCCGCATGTAAGCAAGAACACAGCCCTGATAATGCTATTCATTGTGATGACCCTTCGTGGATTAGCCAGCGGCATGGTGGCTTTGCCCTGGCAGGAAGTATTGGCAAGCGTCATTCCGCTTAGCCACCGTGCCCGCTTCTTTGGGGTTTCGCGGGTCATGGCGCAAATTGTGGGCGTGTTAGGTTCGCTGGTCGCTACGCTGGTACTTTCCAAGCTGCCTTATCCGTATAATTATGCCCTTGGCTTTGCTATTGCCGTGGTGGCGCAGTGGATATCGTTTGCTTTTTATTCGCGCAACAAAGAACCTGAACCAGAGCCTGAACCAGAACCTGATGTGATCCAGCGGGAGGAACCATCCAAAAGAATAATTGATTTCAACCTGGTTGGCAGCATCCTCAAGAGGGATACTAATCTGCGGTATTATTTGGCCGGCCGATCAACCATTTTCATAGGGAACATGGCCAGCGGATTTTTAGCGATCTATGGCATCCAACATTTCAATCTGACAGATGCTCAGGCGGCTATTTTTACTGGTTTACTCTTTCTTAGTGGAATTCTGGGATATAGCGTGGGTGGCGCGTTGGGGGATAAAGTTGGACCTAAGCGCATTGTGGTTCTCTCAGTGCTTACCTGGTCCCTGGGTTTGATAGTGGCGATCTTCTCACCCGTTATCTGGGTTTATTACATTGTATTCCTGTTGTATGGGTTGTATACTGCCGGTATGAACATGGGGGATTCAATTCTGGTGATGGAACTGGGGCAGGAGGAACTACGCCCGACCTACCTCGGCATGGCACGCAGCCTGACCGCTGTGTTTGTTCTGATGGCTCCGGTTTTGGCAGGTTGGCTGGTGGAAGCTTATGGGTATAAGGTTATGTTCGCTGTCTCGGTGGTGCTGTCGCTTATCGGTGCTGGATTGATGAACAAGGTACGGGATGTGCCGCGCCGCTCCAGAGTGAAGGAACCTGAAGAAGAAACTCTCTAATCCAAAAGATTACAGAGACCAATTTGGTTGGTTACGAAGGGCGCCCTTTTAGGAATTACCCAAAAACCACAAATTCCAAAGGCTGAAGTGGCAAATCTCCTGCGGGGCGGATGCAACTCTCTCCAAACAGACGCTGCTTCCCCAAAACATTGTTCTGGACAATCACCGATTCCGGTACCACCTGTGGCTCTTCGCTGAAATTGGCAAAGATCACTAACTGCTGTTGGGCGCCGTCTGAATGGGCATAAGCTAGCACCGGAGGAAGCCCGGTTTGGATCACTTCAAGAGTATCATCTGCCAGGGCTGGCTGCTGCTTGCGGAAGCTGATGATTTGCTTCATGCGCTGGTACATCTGCCCTTCGACTGTATCAAGATCGTTCCTCTTGGCATATTTCTGGGGGTTTGCCACCGGGCGGTGCACCCAGCGGCTGTCATCCTTGTGATCGGGGTGATCCAGGTAGCTATAATCGTTTAGCGTGGCGATTTCGTCTCCCAGGTAGATCAGAGGAATTCCGCCGATGGTCATGACAATGTCATACAGCAGGGCTATGCGCCGAATTGCCAGGCCTACCTCCCGAGGTCCTTCCTCTTGAAGAGCTTTTTCCAAACCTGCCAGTGAGGCACAGGTGCCGGAAATGCGACAGCCGCCTGTTTTTGGGTTCTCCTGAAAGGGCAGCCCGCGAGCAAAACTACCGGGGAAGCGCCCGCGGTAAAACTCGTTCAAAAAGTGCCGATGGTCCGAACCGTTCACGCCCAACCGGGCGGCATCCTCATCTGAGAAAGTCCAGCCTATGTCATCATGGCAGCGCACATAGTTGACCCAGGCGGTCTCTGGGTGTATCTTGAAGCGTTCCGCCAGCGCTTGGGAGAGCAAATCTACGTTGCGCGTAGCCATAGTATTCCATAACAGCGCCATGAGTAAAGGGTTGTAGGAAAGCTGACACTCGGCCGGCGAGATGTATTTAACTACCTCATCCGGGTGCACAATTGCTTCAGATTTGAATAAAACGGAGGGCGCCACGATTCGGGTGAGGGCGTTAAACCCCTGCAAGACCTGATGGGCTTCGGGCAGGTTCTCACAGCTTGTGCCAAGTTGCTTCCAAATGAACGCCGCTGCGTCCAGACGGAAGATTTCGACACCCTGATTGGCAAGGAAAAGCATTTCTTCCGCCATGTGGTTGAAGACGGCTGGATTTTCGTAATCCAGGTCCCACTGATAGGAGTGAAAGGTAGTCCAAACCCAGGAATGATTCTCTTCAAACCAGGTAAAAGCGCCGGGGTGTTCGTCCGGAAATATCTCGCGCAGGTTCTTTTCGTAAGCGTCCGGAATGGTGCGGTCGGGATAAATGCCGTACATATCACGGTATTCCGGATCGCCGGCTTTGGCTTTTTTCGCCCAGTCGTGCTCGTTAGCGGTGTGGTTGATGATCAGATCGAGCACCAAGCTGATACCCTCAGCCCGCAGAGCACGAGAAAGTTCTGCCAGTTGCTGCATGCTGCCAAGGGGCGGGTGCACCTCCCGGTAATTGCTGACAGCATACCCGCCGTCATTTTCACCCTCTGGCATCTTGAAAAGCGGCATCAGGTGCAGGTAGGTCAATCCCAGTTCTTTAAAGTAGGGGATTTTGGCGAACATTCCACTCAAATCGCCGGCAAAAAGGTCTACATAGCAGACACCTCCTACCATCTGGTTGGATTGAAACCAGAGTGGATTGGCTTCTCGTTCCCCGTCCAGGGCGCGCAAGTCCGTCGGTCTGTCAAAAAATGCCTTTGCCAGGAGAGTGAGCAAGTTTTCCAAATGGAAGAAGAAATCATATCTTCCGCTGTAAAGCTGATGGTACAGCTTGAACAAGGCTGGGAAGTGCCCATCCAGACGGGTGAGAAAAGTCTGCCAGCCGGCAGGGTCAGCGCCAATTTCCTGGGCGAGCGAGCCTCCTAAGCGTGGCAGAAGACGCTGAAGCGCGTGCCGGGCTTCGCGATCATCGTTAAATTCAGCGTGTTTCATTGGCAGGCACCTGCTGATAAGCTTGCTGTGCCAGTGCGATAGCACCCAGCACGCCAGCCCGCGCTCCCAAGCCCGGCGGGACGATATAGCTATCCATATGCTTCAAAATGGCATCTGATTGAACGTAACCATTGAGCAGCCTCAGGGTCTTCTGACGAATCAGCGACAGCAGCTGAGGCTGCTGGGGCACCCCACCCCCCAAGATGATTCGTTCGGGTGACAAGCTGCAGATGAAGTTTTGCATTGCCAAAGCAATATAATGTGCTTCTAGGTCCCAGGCAGGGTGATCGGGGGGCAGGGTTTCAGCGCGCTGCCCCCAGCGCTTTTCCATGGCAGGTCCGCTGCACAGCCCCTCAAAGCAGTCCTGGTGAAAGGGACAAATGCCCTCGAAAGGGTCTTGCGCGTAGTCGTGTGGAAGTGGGATGTGACCCATTTCAGGATGGACCAATCCGTGCAGGAGTTTCCCCTCCACCATGGCACCCCCGCCGATACCCGTCCCGATGGTGAAGTAGATGAAAGTCGAGAGACCCTGGGCGGCTCCCCAGCGCCATTCCCCCAGGGCTGCGCCATTAACATCTGTATCGAAGCCAATCGGCACCTGCAGGGACTTCTGGAGCGTTTCAACCACATTCGTATTAGCCCAGCCTGCTTTGGGTGTTGGTAGAATCTGCCCATAGGTGGAGGAGCCAGGGTGAGGATCCAACGGACCAAAACAAGCCACCCCTAAGGATGCGATGGGTCCACGCAGGGCGTTTTGCTCCTGAAAGAAAGCGATTGAGCGGGAGAGAGTTTCAGTCGGGGAGGTGGTGGGGAAGCGTATTTCCGCCAGGATTTTGTCTTTAGAATCACCCACCGCGCAGACAAACTTGGTTCCGCCGCCTTCAATTCCGCCATATAAACGCTCAGTCATAGATCAATCCTTTCGTTTTAACCTTTATACCATCCGTCCTGCCGGGTTCGTCGATGGCGGAAGTCTGTTCCTTGGGTAATTACTGCATGCCCTTCACTTAATCTGATATTTTAGCGTACCTTTTCAGAGCGAAGCGCTCGGATCGGGCAATTGGGAGTCCCTATTGCCCCAGCAGCCACAAATACTGGTATGGCGCCAGGCTGAGATGGGCAGCGCTGACGGTCTTCCTATCTAGCACGTTCAGATATCCCTGCGGACTGGCGGGCAGCGACACTTCCACTGCTTGGTCACTCAGATTGTTAATCACCAACATAGACTCGTCCTGGTACCTGCGTGAATAGGCAGCCACAGCGTTGCTGCCCAGTTCCTGCCAGGCAAACTCACCCCAGCCAACCGCGGAGTAATTTTTACGCACGGCGATCATGTGCCGGACGTGGTTCAAGAGCGAGTTGGAATCAGCCTTTTGGGCTGCCACATTGACTTGCGCGTAGCCATAAACAGAATCGTCAATCACAGGGGTAAACAGATTTTCTTTGGGCGCGTCCGAGAAACCGGCGTTGAGGCTGGCGTCCCACTGCATTGGGGTGCGGACCCCGTTACGGTCTTCCAGCCAGATGTTATCGCCCATCCCAATTTCATCCCCATAATAAAGGAATGGAGAGCCTGTCAAGGTGAACAATAGCGAATGCATCAGCAGGATCTTACGTTTGTCATTACCCAGCAGAGGTGCCAGGCGCCGGCGGATGCCCAGGTTCAGGCGCATGCGTGTTTCCGGGGCGTAAAAATCCCACATCCATTGACGTTCGGCTGGGGTGACCATCTCAAGGGTCAATTCGTCATGGCAGCGCAGGAAGGTACCCCACTGGCAGGCTTCGGGGAGCTCTGGAGTCCGTTCTAAAATCTCTACAATAGGAGTCCGGTCGGCTTTTGCCAATGCCATGAACAACCGCGGCATGAGCGGGAAGTGGAAGTTCATCTGCATTTCATCGCCATTGCCGAAGTAATGAATGACATCCTCCGGCCATTGATTGGCTTCCGAAAGCAGCATGGTACCGGGGGCATAGGCATCCACAAAAGCTCGCAGACGCTTAAGGAAAGCGTGGGTCTCTGGCAGGTTTTCGCAGTTGGTGCCTTCGCGTTCGAATAAATAGGGCGGGGCGTCCACGCGGATGCCGTCTACGCCCTGGTCAATCCAAAACTGGATTGTATGAAGCATGGCGCGCTGGACTTCCGGGTTGTCGTAATTCAGGTCGGGTTGGTGGTAGAAGAAGCGGTGCCAATAATACTGCTTACGCAGCGGGTCGTAAGTCCAGTTGGACTTCTCGCTATCCAAAAAGATGATGCGGGCTTTCCCGTAGGGCTGATCGGTATCGGACCAGACATAGTAATCTTTGTATTTTTCATGCTCAGGGTGGTTCGGGTCGTGGGAGGCTTGGAACCAGTAATGCTGGTCGGAAGTATGGTTGGGCACCAGCTCTACCACAATTTTGAGCGTGCGCTGATGCGCCTGAACCACCAGTTCGCGGAAATCGTCCATTTCGCCATACATGGGATGAATGCCGCAGTAGTCACTGACGTCGTATCCATCGTCGCGCAGAGGGGAAGGGGTGATAGGCAGAAGCCAGATCGCATCCACCCCCAGGTCTTTCAGGTAGTCTAGTTTTTCCATGACGCCTTTCAGGTCACCCCAGCCATCGCCGTTGCTATCCTTAAAGGCGCGCACGTTAAGTTCGTAAAATACAGCGGTTTTGTACCAAAGTAGATTCATGTCATATACACTTGAATTTCCAAATATAAATAGGCGCAAACGCAAACCGTTGAAATGGTGTCAATCTTCCAGTTATTTTCTTTGTAAATGTCAACACAAAGAAAAGAGGGCAGGTTGATCCGCTTTCATATCTGGTACTGAATCCTCCGTCATCAATCATCAAAAGCTGCTCCAAAGTCATTTTGGCGTAAATCGGGGAAAAAAGCACTCAAGAGCGAAGCGCTAGTAAAAGTAAACCACTTCTCCAGGGTAGATAAACAGAAACACTTCGATTGCTCACACACACTGGGTGTTTGCCCAGTAGGGTTATTGATGGATGAAGAAATGTTGTTTTCACTTAATACTGGCTTTGAACACCCGGATAAACAAGCCCAAAGTACGAGTGCATTTTCTGTTTATTGTTATCTCCTTTCGGGAATTCATACCACAAAACTAATTTTAATTTATTTTTAGTATGAATTCCCGAAAGGGAGTTTAGAGTCTTTCTTAGCCCTTCACAGAACCTGCCATCATGCCGCGCACGAAGTATTTTTGCAATGCGAGGAACACAATCAGTGGCAGGATCATGCTGACGAAGGCGGCTGAGGTCATCAGGTGCCAGTCCTGTCCTTTTTCTCCTACCAGTTGTGCCACCGCCATGGTAACCGTCTGGTTCTTGTCGCCCAGAAAAACCATGGAAACCAGGTAGTCATTCCAGACCCACAGGAACTGGAAAATCGCGAAGGATGCCAATGCTGGGACGGAAAGAGGCAGGATTAACTTCGTGAAGATGGTGAAATTAGAAGCGCCGTCGATATAGGCTGATTCCAACAGCTCACGGGGAATGGTGCTGATGTAGTTGAACAGCAGGTAAGTAGCCAGCGGCAGCCCAAAACCGGTATGCGCCAGCCATATACCCAGGTAGGTACCATTCAATCCCATTTTCACGTAGTCCTGCAGGATGGGTACCAAAGCAAGCTGCAAAGGCACCACCAGCAGACCCACAATGATCGTGAAGAGAACCTTACGACCCGGGAAGTCCAACCAGGCAAATCCAAAGGCGGCAAAAGCCGCTATCAGAATTGGAATGATCGTGCTCGGGATAGAGACCGCCAGGGAATTCAGGAAAGCCTGCCCCAGGTTGTTACCTGTGCGGGTGATCGTGTTGCCCTGTGCATCTTTATAGGTAATTGTTTTGCCACCAATTACATCTTTGTAGTTTTTGAGAGTCAGGTTGGTTGCAAACCCTACCCATTCATTTTCGTAAATGACCAGGGTGCGGGTACGCTTGTTGCCGTACCATTGGACAATTCGCCCATCATCCAGAGTGACACCCTGCTGCCATTCCTGAAAGGTTGCAGTCTCACCCTCAAATGTGATCGGGCCATCCACATCAACGGATTCAGGCAGCACTTCACGGGATACTTCGACATTTTCTTTGTGCGGGAAAACTTTCCACCAGCCGCTCTGAAAGATATCTTCACTTGGGCGGAAGGAGGTGATCAGAATACCGACGATTGGGACCATCCAGATGATACAAATCACGGTCAGGATGAAATTGATCCAGAAACTTGAGGATTTCTTACGGGATTTCTGACTCTTAGCCATTAGAACCCCCTTCTTGATTGGTTGAATTGACGAACATTGTTGATGATGATGGGGGTCACCAGCATCAGTAAGACAATGGCAATGGCGGAGGCGCGCCCGGCATCATTGTAAGAGAAGCTCTGAAGGTAGAACTCGTTAGCAATCACATTAGTGCCGTTATTTCCGCCGGTCATCACCCGGACGATATCAAACGTTTTCAGGCTAAAGATTACAATAGTGGTTGTGACTGTCAGCAAGGTGCCTTGTATATAAGGCACTGTGATACTGAAGAAAGCTTTGATTTCAGAGGCTCCGTCCATGCGGGCAGCTTCCAGCAGTTCAGCTGGCACACCTTTAATGGCAGAAGACAGGATTACCATAGCGTAACCAGTCTGCAGCCAGATCATGATAACGATCAGAAAATAATTATTCCACGGTGGAAGGTTGAGCCATGGTTGTGGCGTTCCTCCAAGGCTGGTCACAATGGCGTTAAGCAAGCCAATTTCCTCGATTCCAACACCGACGCCCTTGTAGGTATAGATAAATTTCCAGATCACTCCGGCACCGACGAACGAGATTGCCATAGGGATGAAAATAATTGTTTTGTAGATTACTTCAGCTTTGGTACGGTCTGCCAGTGTGGCAATCAGCAACCCAAGACCCACACTGAAGGCAGTTCCAAAAATCAACCAGAGCAGGTTGTTTCGGAAAGTTTCTAACATGCGGGGATCGGTGAAGGCATACTTGTAATTTGCCAAACCTACCCATTCGGTTCCAAGGTTATTTTTGAAACTGGCCACGAGAGTACGCACTACCGGGATTGCCAGGTACCAAGCCATAATTGCGACTGCCGGACCGATAAAAACAAAGGGCTGCAGTTTTTTTGATGTCTTTGCTGGCAGTTTCATGACCAACCAGTTGGTGACCACATATAACAATGCCACCCCGCCGACGCCCCACACAATGGCAACAATAACTTGAACAATTTGGGGAGCATTGGCACGCTGTAAAAACAAGTAGCCCTGCCATAAAACCAGGAAAGTTACAGCAGGAACGAAAATCGATACGAAAATTTGACCCAAGGTAGTACTAAACCACCTGATGATTTTGCCAATGAACCCGCCCTTGACTGGTGAAGGATCCTTTGCTTGGGCTACACTCATTGAGACACCTCCTTAGCTGTACTTGATAAGAGGTCGGAGAGCAGGTCTGAATCTGCCTGCTCTCCTTTTTTAGGTTATTTCAACCTGGCGTCAGCGCGACTACTCCGTTGGCCAGGAAGCATCAATTTGTTGCAAGGCTTCAGAACGGGTAATCGAACCGCTGACATAGTCCGTCATGTATTTCCAGAAGGTACCAGCGCCAACGGCACCTGGCATCATGTCAGAACCGTCAAAGCGGAAGGTGGTGGCATTGCGGATGGTCTCGGCCACGCCACGGGTCACTGGATCAACATACCAATCCAGGGAGGCATCGTTGTGGGTCAGGATGGCACCGCCGCTCTCAACCCAAACCTTCAGGGATTCGCCGGTTGAGAAGTATTGAATGACTGCACGTACTTCGGGTCGATCGTGGAAGACGGCATAGATATCGCCAGCGCCGAGCACGGGACTGCCATATTCCTCCTTGATACCGGGCAGGTAGAAGAAACTGTAATCTACACCAGCCACGGCTTCTTCAGGGAAGAAAGTGGTCACAAAGTTACCCTGGCGGTTGAACCAGCACTTGGGCGGATCTTCGAACATGGGTTTGGGGGCATCTCCAAAGTTAATGGTTGAGATGGCAGCCCGGCCGCCATAGACGTAGGCGTCATTGAACCAAATCGCTTCAATGTAATCGAGGGCTTCATTGACTTCAGGGGAATCGAATTTTAATTCGCCAGCCACCCACTTATCATAATTCTCAGGGGAGGTGACACGCAGCATTACATCTTCGATCCAGTCAGTCATGGTCCAACCAGTGCCAGCGCCGGATTCCATACCGATACACCAGGGGGTATCCCCATCGGCAGCGATCTGTGCGGTCAGAGCCATCATTTCATCCCATGTTGTGGGAACGGTGTAACCTGCAGCGTCAAAAGCCTTCTTGGGATAGAAGACGAAAGACTTACCATTGGCACGAGCCCAGATACCAGCAACGATTTCACCGTCAGGGCCGGTCATCATTGCAAGATCCTGCCAAGCCTGGCTGTAGTTTGTTTTGATCCAGTCAGGATTGATCAGGGTATTCATATCAATGGCATAGCCTTTTTCCACGGCATACTTTAATAAGCCAGGTTGTGGGTAGTCAACAATATCGGGGGCATCGCCGCCATCCAAACGGATGTTAATGTTGGCTTCAAATTCCTTTGAACCTTCATATTGAATATCGATGCCGGTTTTCTCTTCAAAAGCCTTGATGGAATCATTGAAGACGACTTCATCCTGGTCGGTGAAAGGACCTGCCATGCTTACGACAGTACCTTTGTACATGCCAGCATAAGCATTTGCCAGTTCCTGACCCTGAGGCAGAGCAGCCACAGTTTCAGTCCCCGGCTCTTCGGTGGCGGGTGCTTCAGTGGCGGTTCCGCCGCAGGCGCTAAGCACTACGCTCAGGACAAGCAGAATTGCGACGCTTGCCCAAATAAAGTGTTTTTTTGAACTCATTGTTTCTCCTTTGCAATTAGTTACTATTTACAACTACGTAAATTGGACGAAATTCTCTTCGTTTCTTTCCGTTCTGCTCCTTCCTATTTCTCGTGTGGAATCGCGAGGAATCAACTGGGTTGGTACGATGATTGAACGGCTTTCAGGGCTTTCCCCTTTCATTAACCGCATGAGTAGGTAGCAACTTTTATGTGCAATCTCCTCCGCTGGCACATGGACAGACGTCAATCTCGGGGTAAAATAGGCTGCTTCGGGGATGTCATCAAAACCTATCACCGAGATATCGTCCGGGATGGACAGACCAGCGTCGTGGATGGCCGCCATTGCGCCTAAAGCTACGTTATCACTGGCTACAAATACGGCTGAAAACTCGACCTTACCCGCCAGCAGCGACTGCATCTGGGTATAGCCGCTGGCGGAATCAAAATCCGCCAGCCGAACCAGGGCATCATCTGTCTCCAGGCCGGCAGCACGCAGCGCCTGGCGGTAGCCCCATAGACGCTGCGCGGATGAACTGTAACTGGCAGGGGCGTTGGTGATGCAGGCGATCTTGGTATGGCCCAATTTAATCAGGTGGGTAACCGCTGCCTGAGCTGCCGCACAGTTATCCAGATCGACAGAGTAAAGGTTTGAATCGGGGATCTGCCCCATCAGAACAGTAGGCGTATTGAGCTGTTCAAGCGCCTTCAGGCCGGCATCGTCAAAACGGGGGGTCAGCAGGATCATGCCGTCAATGTGCTTGGCACGAGTCAATTCCAGATAGGTTTGAATCTGCTGACCGGGTTCCACCCATTCGATCAGCAGGCTAAGATGGTGCTGCTTGACCACATCCAGCAAACCGCCGATGATCTGGGGTAGGAAGGGATCGGAGGAGATGTAGTGCGGTTCGCGCGTCATGATTACGCCGATGGCTTTGGCTTGGTTGGAAGCCAGCGCCCGGGCGGAGGCGTTGGGATAATAGCCCAATTGTTTGGCAGCATCTTTGACCTTTTGACGGGTTTTTGGGCTGATGACAAACTGCTTTTCATCGTTGAGCACAAAAGAGACCGTCGTTCGTGATACCCCCGCTAAGTCTGCAACGTCGTGACTTGTAACCCTCTTCTCCATCCACTCACCTTTGTATGAAAGATTTATTAACGCGCGTTAAATACCTATTAATGAGTATAGCACAGACTTTTCGCCTGTCAAATAGATTCTTTAAGATTGGTTTCAGGGCTTGGAAAATACGGGGAAAGCAAGTGGAAAAGCCCTGAAAATACCATTTGGAAAGCCAGCAAAAATCAACTGGAATGGGTATGCGGAGGATGAGGACGATCTTTCTGAACTTTAATAAAATTTAGAACTGTCGGGTAGTAGTCGATGACCCATTAGCTAAACAAAAAAGCTCGTATTTGCTGCCATCCGGGGGTGATAACAACGGCAGCAAAGAGATTGCCCAATACAATGCGGACGGATAAAGCGGGACATGGGTAAGTGGGCAGTGCCAAGACTTCCCATGGCATCAAAGATAAGCTGCGCGACCAATGAAATGAGGGATATGGCAGCCTGACACCGCTCCTTCCCGGTATATCCAGGCGAAGGGAAGCTGGGTATCAGGTTTTAATCGGATTGCTTCGATTCTATTTTATTGTTGTTTGGGGGAGTTAACTTGGGAGAATATCATTAACTTAACTGCTCAAAGTTACAGATATAATATACCCTTGTAAAAGCATATGTTTTTATTACGTTCAGAAAGAGGGATAATGAACAATAGCCAAAAATTTTATGCTCATTCGAATGGTCAGAACAAAGAAGACTGGCAATATCTGATTGACCATTTAGTAAACGCCGCCAATCTTGCAGATGAACTTGGGAAAGATACCGGTTTATCCGCTTATGCCAAAACAGCAGCGTTGTTTCATGATATCGGTAAATACTCTGCCAGATTTCAACAAAGACTATCTGGCTCAACCATAAGAGTTGATCACTCAACTGCTGGCGCTCAGGAAATCAAAAGGATCTTTGCGGATAAGAACCAACCCATTCTGGGAACCATCCTGGCTTACTGCATCGCAGGTCACCACGGAGGCTTGCCCGATTACGGAAGTGTAATTGATGGTGAGTATGAAGGGACTTTGCAGGGAAGGTTAAAACGATCCTTGGAAGATTACAGCCTTTATGCATCTGAAATTGACTTAATACACCCTTCATTTCCAGCTAATCCAAAAGTTCGTCCTTCGACTAAAACGGGCGGATTTTCCTTTGCTTTTTTTACGCGAATGATCTACTCCATCTTGGTCGATGCGGATTTTCTTGAAACTGAGACTTTTATCAATGGCGGCAGAAAGCCACGTGGGGAATACGACAGCATTCCGTGCTTGACTGACCGTTTAAATACTTACCTGAAAAAGTACGAAGGTTTGGAAGAGCCAATTAATCAACAAAGAACAAAGACCCTTAAAGCTTGTATCGAACAAGCCTCCCATAAACCAGGACTTTTTACGCTGACCGTCCCTACCGGGGGTGGAAAAACCTTTTCCTCCTTGGCTTTTGCGCTGAACCATGCGAGAATTCATGACTTAAAACGAATCATCTATGTGATCCCGTATACTAGCATCATCGAACAAAATGCAGGGAAATTCAAAGAAGCATTGGGTCTGGAAAATGTCCTTGAACACCACTCCAATTTCGATTGGGAGGCAGGAACCGACGCAGATGACTCTGTTTCTGCTGACGAACAGACAAACACCATTACCGGCAAGCTGAAATTGGCTTCGGAGAATTGGGACATCCCGGTGGTTGTTACCACCAACGTGCAATTTTTTGAATCTTTGTTTTCCAATAGATCTTCAAAGTGCCGCAAAATACACAATCTTGCCAAAAGCGTAATGATTTTTGACGAGACCCAAATGTTTCCGCGTGATTTCATGAAACCAGCGCTCATGGCAGTACATGAATTGGTGCAAAATTATGGGTCCACAGCTGTTTTTTGTACAGCCACTCAGCCGGTCGTTCAAAGATTCCTGCCTTCTTATGCAACCTGTCAGGAATTAGCCCCCGAGCCGAAAGCCTTGTATGATTTTTATAAGAGGGTGCAGGTCAGAAATATTGGCAAGGTGTCAGATGAAGACTTGATCCAAAAGTTGAACGCCCAATCGCAGGTACTTTGTATCGTCAATACCCGTAAACACGCCAAGGGATTATTTCAGGGGCTGGAGGATCCGGGCCGTTTCCATCTTTCAACATTGATGTGCGCCGCTCACCGAAAAGCCGTTATTGATGAAATTCGTAAAAGTCTGGCAGCTGATAAAGTGTGCCGGGTAGTTTCCACCCAGATTATGGAGGCGGGCATTGATGTGGATTTCCCCGTGGGTTACCGCGCCTTCTCTGGGCTTGATTCAATCATCCAGGCAGCAGGGCGGGTCAACCGGGAAAACAAACACGGCATAGGCGATCTGTTTGTCTTTGAGCCTGATTCTAAATTTGTGGGGCGCACCCCGGCATACATTGCCCAGGGGGCGGAGATTGCCAGAGGTGTTCTTCGCACCTATCAGGAAAAAGACCCCGTAAGCCTGGAGGCAATTCAAGACTACTACGAAAGTCTCTATGGCTTACTGGACAAGAATGCTTTTGACCGCAGGGAAATTATGGATTGTTTTGAAAAACCCGGAGCTAACGATGCGGTTTTCGATTTTGCGACTGCCGGCAGCCGCTTCAAAATCATTGAAGATGCCACTATTCCGGTCGTGATTTCTTTTAACGAAACTGCCAATGAGTTGGTGAGTCAATTGGGCAAAGGAGGAAAAAATGGTCAATTGAAACGAAGGTTACAACCTTTTACGGTGAATATTTATCAAAATGAATTTACAGAGCTTCTCAAGCAAGGTGTGATAACCACATACGATGAGGTTTTTCACGTTCTAAATAATATGAAGCTGTATGACTGTCAAACGGGTTTGGTTATAGGTCAGACCATTCCAGCTGAAGCTATTTTCTTTGATGGATAAAGGAGGTGTATAGACAATGGGATATGGAATTGTGGTCAGAGTATGGGGAGATTACGCTTTGTTTACCCGCCCTGAAATGAAGGTTGAAAGGGTTAGTTATGACGTGATCACTCCTTCCGCCGCTCGCGGCATTATTGAAGCGATCTATTGGAAACCGGCCATCAGGTGGGTGATTGATAAGATCCATGTTTTGAACGAAATTGAATTCACCAATATCAGGCGCAATGAAGTCAGCGAAAAAGCTTCTGAAAGTCGGGCACGCCAAGCCATGAAGAACGATTCGGTGCTATTGTTCCTTGCTGCCACCGAAAACAGGCAGCAGCGCGCTGCCATGGTGCTGAAGAATGTCGATTACCTTATCCAGGCGCATTTTGACCTGATCCCTGAAAAGACAGGACCGGATGACACGGTGGAAAAACATTACAACATCGCTCTCCGCCGGCTCCGCAAGGGGCAAAACTACAGTCAGCCCTGCCTGGGCACTCGGGAATTTGCTGCAAATCTCAGGCTATTGGAAAATGAGCCCATTCCTAAAAGCAAATTGACCGGGAAACAGGACCTGGGTTGGATGCTGTATGATCTGGATTTTTCAGACCCTGATGATATTAAACCCATTTTCTTTAAGGCAACCATGCAGGACGGGGTGATTGACCTTACTGACCTGCAACTGGTGAGGTGAGCTATGGTTTTACAAGCGCTTAACCGTTATTACGATATTTTATTGACCGACTCAGATAGTGGTGTGGCACCGCCAGGATATTGCTCGGTCACGATCAGTTTTGCTCTAAATCTCTCGGCGGATGGGGAATTACTGGAAGTTATTCCATTGTCACATCCGGAGCAGAGAGGCAAAAAGATGAGGGAAGTTCCCACCCGGATGATCGTTCCGGAGGCAGTCAAACGTTCCTCAGGCATAAGCCCCAATGCTTTCTGGGATAACTGCACTTACGTTCTGGGAATTTCTGATAAAGATGCAGACCAACCTGATTATGCTGAAACAAGGCATCAGGAATTTTGTGAGTTCAACCAGGACCTGCTGAAAGGGGTGGATTGCCCGGGGGCACATGCCCTGCTTGGCTTCCTGGAGCATTGGGATATCAAGACCGCTCGGGAGCACCCCGCGGTTGCAAGATATCTGGATGCGCTGCTCAAAGGAGGCAACTTGGTCTTCAAACTGGAGGGAACGTTAGGATATATCCACGAAGCCGGGGAAATCCGGGATGTCTGGGAAGCGCATAATGCAGCAAAAATAGACAAACCCATTGGGCAGTGCCTTGTGACCGGGGAGGTTGGTCCTGTTGCGATCCTGCACTCTAGCCTGAAAGGAATTAAAGGCGCAAACCCGACAGGTGCTTCGCTGGTGAGCTTCAATAACCGAGCCTATGAATCCTTTAACTGGACCAATGATCAGGGCTTGAATTCACCGGTAAGTGAAAAAGCTGCTTTTGCTTACACCACGGCGCTAAATTACCTGCTTTCACCGGATAATAAAAACAGAAAGCTCAGCCTGGGCGACGCAACCGTTGTCTATTGGGCCGAAAGCAGCGACCCTGTCTACACTTCAACTTTTCAGGGAATGATTGACCCCGATTGGATATTTCAAGAGGATAAGGATCAGGAAACCACCAGGGATGCGCGGTCTGAACGGTTATTGGCAGAAATTGCTGATAAGGTCCAAAAAGGACAGCCGCCAGACCTCAACAGTCTGAACCTTGGGATAGATCCCAACACCCGTTTCTATGTACTGGGTTTATCACCAAATGCCGCCAGGGTTTCTGTTCGTTTCTTCTTGACTGACCCATTCATTAAGTTCGTTCAAAGGATTATGCAGCATTATGAAGATATGAATATTGGTCAGAAATACCCGGTATCCCTTTGGCGGCTGTTGAATGAAACTGTTTCGCAAAAGGCAACCATCAAAGAACCCGCGCCGCTATTGGCGGGCGCCGTGATGCGCTCCATCCTGATGGGCGCAGCTTATCCAGTCGGCTTATATAACGCCATCATCACGCGTGTGCGCGTTGATACCGATGATGAACAAGGCCGGGTTACCAAGATCAATTCCACCAGAGCAGGCATTATCAAGGCTTGCCTGATCCGCAAGTATCGCTATTTGGAACGACCAGATATCAAGGAGGTATTGTGTATGTCGCTCAATGAGCAATCCACCAACCAGGCTTACCTGCTGGGCAGGCTCTTCGCTGTGCTTGAAAAAGCGCAGCAAGAAGCTGCATTCCCAGCCAAACTGAACGCCACCATCAAAGACCGTTATTTCACTTCAGCTTGTGCCACCCCTGCCACAACGTTTCCGGTCTTACTGCGGCTTTCACAACATCATATTTCCAAAGCCAAGTATGGCTATGCTATTGATGACCGGATTGCCAAAATCATGGCATCCATGGACATTGAAAACAATCCATTCCCGCGCCATCTTTCGTTGGATCAGCAAGGGACCTTCATCCTTGGCTATTACCACCAGCGGGAAGCTTTTTACATCCGCAAAGATAGTACTTCCATCGAAGAAGAAATTGCAAATGAAGAATAAGAAAGAGAGAAAAAATGAATACACCAATCAATAATCGTTATGAGTTTGTACTGCTGTATGATGTGGAAAATGGGAATCCCAATGGGGACCCGGATGCCGGAAACATGCCGCGGATAGACCCGGAAACAGGCTATGGTATTGTCACCGACGTGTGCCTGAAACGGAAAATTCGCAATTATGTGGAATTGGTCAAACAGGATTCCTCAGGATACAAGATTTATGTTAAGGAGGGAATTCCGCTGAATACCCAGCACAAACAGGCTTATCTTGCTAATGGTATTGATGTGCCCGATAAGGACAAAGCCAAAAATGTCAGCAATGAAACCATCAATACTGTCCGAGCCTGGATGTGTGCCAATTTCTATGACGTTCGAACTTTTGGCGCTGTTATGACCACGGGGGTCAACTGTGGGCAGGTGCGCGGACCGGTCCAATTGAACTTCTCTAAAAGTCTTGACCCCATCGTTCAGCAGGAGGTCACCATTACGAGGGTGACGGTGACGCAGGAAGAAGCGGAGAAGAAAACTGAAATGGGGCGCAAGCACATCGTTCCTTACGGGCTTTACCGTATGGAAGGCTATGTTTCCGCCAAACTCGCCAATCAAGCAGGCAAAGGGACCGGTTTTTCGGAAGAAGACCTGGAACTGCTATGGGATGCCCTGGCAAACATGTTCGAACATGACCATTCAGCCTCGCACGGGGCAATGGCGACCCGCAAGTTGGTGATCTTCAAGCATGAAAGTGAATTGGGTAACGCTCCGGCACACCAATTGTTTGACCTGGTGCAAGTAGAACGGGTCAATGGCGACAATCCCCCCAGAAGCTTTGCTGATTATGAGGTAACGATTAGCAAAGATAGGCTTCCGGAAGGGGTCACATTGATTGAGCGAGTATGACGTTGGAATACCAGCCCGAAGATTATTTGCCGCTCTCGGGCATTCAACACTTTTGTTTTTGCCGAAGGCAGTGGGCACTTATCCACATTGAAAATATGTGGGAAGAAAATGTGCTCACTGCCCAAGGGCATATCCTCCATGAGCGGACCGATGATCCATTTCTCACAGAGGTGCGAGGGAACATTGTGATTGCCAGGGCTGTACCGGTCGCTTCCTGCATACTGGGCTTATCGGGCATTTGTGATGTGATTGAGTATATTCCTTCCTCAACAGGGGTAATCCTGAGAGGCAAGCAAGGCCGATTCCAACCCGTCCCAGTTGAATACAAGCGAGGGCATGAAAAGTCTGACCACAGTGATGAGGTTCAGTTGTGTGCACAAGCGATCTGCCTGGAAGAAATGCTTTCTGTAAGCATTCCAACAGGTTATTTCTATTATGGAGAGACGCGCCGCCGCGTGGAAGTCAAGTTGGAGGAGAATTTGCGTTCTTTGGTTTCTGAAATGGCAAGAGAGATGCACAACTATTATGATCGTGGGTATACTCCTAAAGTAAAGCCAAACAAGTCCTGCCGATCCTGTTCACTTAATGACGTTTGCTTCTCAAAATTGCAGGGAGATAAATTTGATGTATCGAAATACATTCAACTCCATACAAGTGACGAATGAACCATGAAACATCTCTTGAATACACTCTATGTATCAGTCCCTGAGGCCTATCTGTCATTGGACGGAGAAAATGTGGTGATTAAAAAGGATGATTCAGTGGCGATGCGTTTGCCACTGCATAATCTTGAAAACATTGTCTGCTTCAACTATCAGGGAGTAAGTCCGGCATTAATGGGCGCCTGTGCAGAGCATAATATTGGGTTGAGTTTTCTGACACCGGGGGGCAAATTTCTGGCGAGAGTAACCGGCAAACAGCGCGGAAATGTACTCTTAAGGAAGAAACAATACGAAATCTCCGAATCTGATACTGAAAGTGCAAAGCTTGCCGCATTATTTTTGATGGGAAAACTGTTTAATTGCCGGAAGGTTGTCGACCGAGCGGCGAGGGATCATGCTATGTTGGTTGATGGAAAAGCCTTGGCAGACACATCTGGGGCATTGAAGGACTTGCTGCAAACGGTAAAAAGCACCCAGACAGTTGAAGCATTGATGGGGTTCGAGGGACAAGCTGCGAAGATATACTTTGGCGTTTTTAATGAACTGATTCTTCAGCAGCAGGAAGACTTCCACTTTGAAGGACGTTCACGCCGCCCGCCCAGGGATAATGTCAATGCTTTGCTTTCTTTTTTCTATACCTTGCTGGCACATGAATCCGCGTCTGCTTTGGAAACGGTTGGATTGGATCCATATGTAGGTTTTCTGCATCAAGACCGGCCGGGGCGTCCCTCCCTTGCTTTAGATCTGATGGAAGAACTTCGCCCTGTTATTGTGGATCGGTTTGTTCTCACGATGATTAATCGGAATCAAATTAATGGGAGCGGTTTCACACAGAAAGAAAGCGGAGGGGTATTAATGGATGATGAAACCCGCAAAAAAGTCCTTTCATTGTGGCAGGAACGTAAGCGGGAGGAGTTGATTCATCCATTTTTACAGGAAAAGATATCCTACGGATTGCTTCCCTACGTTCAGGCAATGTTGCTTGCCCGTCATTTGCGGGGTGATTTGGAAATGTATCCCCCATTTTTCTGGAATTGACGAGGCGGACAATGATGATGGTCTTAATTACTTATGATGTCAATACGGAAACTCCTGCTGGAAGAACCAGGCTTAGAAAAGTTGCAAAAAAGTGCCAGAATTATGGTCAGCGAGTCCAAAATTCTGTGTTTGAATGTTTGCTCGATCCTGCTTTGTTTGAAGTATTAAAGGATTCGCTTGAAAAAATTATGAACAAAGAGACAGACAGCATTCGCTACTACTTTCTTGGCGATGACTGGAAAAAAAGGGTCAAACATGTGGGAGCAAAAGTCAGTTTGGATCTGGATGGTGATCTAATTGTATGAGTGCGAACCTGAAGTGATCAGGATTGATCGGGTAAAGTTCGCAAGGAAAAGAGCTTAAAAATGGCAAAGAAGGGAGTTTTATTATTGGTAAAATGAATTGGCTGGTAAAGAAAGGCCTATATTTAGGCAAATAAACAAGATAATGCCTAAATCTAGCGGTCGCTCCCCGCGCGGGAGCGTGGATTGAAACACTGCTGACCATATTATCAAAAGAGACTCGAACGGTCGCTCCCCGCGCGCGAGCGTGGATTGAAACTACTTCAATTGGCGATTTGACGCTATCCGACAAAGTCGCTCCCCGCGCGGGAGCGTGGATTGAAACTTGTATTGCGCGAGCCGGTATACCTGTCCTTGAGGTCGCTCCCCGCGCGGGAGCGTGGATTGAAACGCTGTGCTTTTCAGCCCATTCTCGTCCGAGCAAAGTCGCTCCCCGCGCGGGAGCGTGGATTGAAACTCCCTGTCTACGATGCGGACTTTGCCAGCGCCTTAGTCGCTCCCCGCGCGGGAGCGTGGATTGAAACTCGTCGGTTTTGCTCAGTGCGTCCTGATACAGTAGTCGCTCCCCGCGCGGGAGCGTGGATTGAAACCAAACTTTTTCCGGACAACGCGGCGCGAACCACGTCGCTCCCCGCGCGGGAGCGTGGATTGAAACGGTCTGGGATTATGTCTGGGCTTATGTC